>JAKBJU010000015.1 GCA_021835845.1 Pseudomonadota bacterium
AAACGACACTTGAAATAGGCCCGAAAACCCACCAGAATTAACCCTCGTTCGAGCCCGAAAAACACCCTTTCCAAGTGGCTCCATTACGCCGAAAATTGGTGGCGCCATTGGGGCGAAAAATGACAGAAATAAGGAAGGTCATCTACACCACCAATGCCATCGAATCGGTGAACATGAGCCTGCGGAAAATCACCAAGAACAGGGGCTCGTTCCCCAGTGACGAGGCGCTCGTCAAACTGTTCTATCTAGCGCTCAACAACATCAGCAAGAAATGGGGCATGCCGATCAGGGACTGGAAAGCCGCTCTAAACAGGTTTACCATCCAGTTCGAGGAGCGGATGCCTCAGCGTTGAACCGAAATCCCGTTTACACAAAATTCCGGACACCCTCAGTCCTGAGGGCAAGACCAAGGCTGCGGCAAATTCGATGCAGCATGGTTTCTATTCCGTCGAAGCGAAGAACGACGCAAGGCGTATCAATGCCCTTTTGCGGCAATGCAAGAACGCCTTGAAGCGGATGATGGCCTAGGATGTGAAAACTAGGCGTAAGCCATCCGTGTGCTGCCGTTGGTAATAACCTAGTTTGTAAATTACTTCTTTTCTTCAATAACGATATCTGGCGTATTTTCATAAGTTGGACGTGTATATTCAGGGTCGTTTTTATTCATACACATGAAGGTTACGTCTACTTGTCTTAAGTTGCCAGAAAATCCAGTGGACATATTTTTTACTAGTAGGGCCTTACCCAATTTTGCGCAATAGGATTGTGCATTTTGTAGAGCCATGCGTTTTGCCCCTGATTCACCGCCTCTAAAATTATCAGCGCCCGTTGAAATTTGATAAGTATCAGGACCTAATGCCATTACACCGCTATTTGTGGCACATCCTGAGATTGCAAGAATAAAAAGGCATATTCCAGCAGATGTAGTATTTTTGTACATACCCCCCCCAATTCTCGATCGATTTGTAAATGCTAGCAGAGAAATTGTGTTGTGAGTGATGCTGCTACCGACTAGGATGCCATGACTTTCAGTATGGGAAATGTGCCAGTATTTCTGAAATCGGGTTACAAGGGGGTTACATGGACCGCAGGCAACAAAAAGCCCGGTCTGTTGAACCGGGCTATCTGTTTGATTTAACTTGGCTCCCCGACCTGGACTCGAACCAGGGACCTGCGGATTAACAGTCCGTCGCTCTACCGACTGAGCTATCAGGGAACAGAAGCGAGATTCTAATGGCTCGGGGCCATCAGGTCAAGACCCGACGGCGTCGAGAATGCGGGAGAGCGCCGTTTCCAGGTTCTCCATCGAGGTGGCGAAGGAAAGCCTCATGTAGCCTTCCAGGCCGAAGGCCGAACCCGGCACCACCGCAACCCCCGCCTTTTCCAGCAGGTATTCGCAGAAGGCGATGTCGGTGGCGTCGATAATCTTTCCCTCCCGGTGAAGTTTCGCGATCGCGCCGCGCGAATCGGCGAAAGCGTAGAAGGCTCCCCCGGCCGGAAGGCACTTCACCCCGGGAATCGCATTCAGCTTCTCGACCACCTGAACGTGCCTTTTCCTGAAGGCTTCCAGCATCGGGGCGAGGCAATTCTGGTCGCCGTTCAAGGCGGCTTCGGCCGCGACCTGGGAAATCGAGGTCGGGTTGGAGGTGCTTTGCGACTGCACGTTCTCCATCGCCGTGATGATTTCTTCCGGGCCCGCGCAATAGCCGATGCGCCATCCCGTCATCGAGTAGGCTTTCGACACCCCGTTCAGCACCACGGTTCGGGGATAGAGGTCGGGGCAGGCGTTGAGGATGTTGACGAACTTCGAGCCTGTCAGATTGATGTGCTCGTACATGTCGTCGGTCGCGATCAGGATTTGCGGATGCTTCCTCAAAACCTCTCCGAGCGCTTCGAGCTCCAAAAGCGAATAGACCGCGCCGCTCGGGTTGCTCGGGCTGTTGAACACCACCATCCTGGTTTTCGGGGTGATGGCAGCTTCCAGCTGCTCCGGGGTGATCCTGAAGCCCTGCTCGATCCCGGCCTCGACAATCACGGGCTTCCCGCCCGATATCAGGACGATGTCCGGATAGGATACCCAGTAGGGCGCGGGAATGATGACTTCGTCTCCTTCGTCTATCGTCGCGAGCGCCAGGTTGAAAAAACTCTGCTTGCCCCCACATGAAACGAGAATCTGCTTCGGCGTGTAGTCGAGTCCGTTGTCCCTTTTGAACTTGTTCACGATCGCCTGCTTGAGTCCTGGCGTTCCGCCCACCGCGGTGTACTTGGTGAAGCCGCCCCTGATGGCGGCTATCGCGGCGTCCTTGATGTGCTGCGGGGTATCGAAATCGGGCTCTCCTACGCCGAGTCCGATGATGTCCCGGCCTTCTGCCTTGAGCTTCGCGGCTCTTGCGGTGACGGCGAGTGTGGGGGAGGGTTTGATGGCCTGGACGCGAGTCGAAAGTTTCACGGTGATCCCTATGTTAAAATTGCCCTTTGCTGCTATCGAATTATACTGATGATCGTCACTTTCCCCAATAGCGCCTATCGCCTGCACCAGCCGTTCCAGCCTGCTGGGGATCAGCCCGAAGCGATCGAAAAACTGGTCGATGGGGTCAGGTCGGGCATGCGCTTCCAGACCCTGCTCGGCGTGACGGGCTCGGGAAAGACCTACACCATGGCGAACGTCATCGCGAGGCTGGGGCGTCCGGCCATCGTCATGGCGCCGAACAAGACGCTCGCCGCCCAGCTCTATTCGGAAATGCGCGATTTTCTTCCCGAGAACGCGGTCGAATATTTCGTCTCCTATTACGACTACTACCAGCCGGAAGCCTACGTTCCTTCCCGCGACCTCTTTATCGAAAAGGATTCATCGATCAACGAGCATATCGAGCAGATGCGCCTTTCCGCCACGAAATCCCTGCTGGAGCGCCCGGACTGCGTGATCGTGGCCACCGTCTCGTCCATCTACGGCATAGGCGACCCGGTCGACTATCACGGCATGATCCTGCATCTGCGGGAGAACGAGAAGCTGGCTCAGGCAGATGCGGTGAAGCGCCTGGTCGCCATGCAGTACGAGCGCAACGACATCGAGTTCAGGCGCGGGGTGTTCAGGGTGAGGGGAGACATTCTCGACATCTTTCCGGCGGAAAGCGGCGAACTCGCGCTCAGGGTCTCGATGTTCGACGACATGGTCGAGTCCCTTTCCCTTTTCGATCCGCTCACGGGCCATGTCAAGCAGAAGGTTTCCCGCTACACCGTCTATCCTTCCAGCCATTACGTGACGCCGAGAAGCACCACCTTGCGCGCGATAGAGACCATCAAGGCGGAATTGCGCGAGAGAATCGCCTTCTACCAGAGGGAAAACAAGCTAGTGGAAGCGCAAAGGATAGAGCAGAGGACGCGCTTCGATCTCGAGATGCTCAACGAGCTCGGATTTTGCAAGGGAATCGAGAATTACTCGCGGCATCTTTCCGGCAGGAACCCAGGGGATCCTCCGCCCACCCTGATCGACTATCTTCCGCCGGATGCACTGATGATCGTGGACGAGAGCCATGTCACCATCCCGCAGATCGGGGCGATGTTCAAGGGAGACAGGTCGCGCAAGGAGAATCTCGTCGAATACGGTTTCAGGCTTCCCTCGGCGCTGGACAACCGCCCCTTGCGCTTCGACGAATTCGAGCGCGTGATGCGCCAGAGCATCTTCGTCTCCGCCACCCCTTCGACCTATGAAGCCGAACACCAGCAGCAGGTGGTGGAGCAGGTGATCCGCCCCACCGGGCTGGTCGATCCGAAGGTGGAAGTGAGGCCGGCTTCCACCCAGGTGGACGATCTGATGTCGGAAGTCAGGCTGTGCGTCGCGAAGAACGAGCGGGTGCTGGTCACGACCCTCACCAAGCGCATGGCGGAGGATCTGACCGACTATTTTTCTGAGCATGGCGCCAAGGTGCGTTATCTGCATTCGGATATCGGGACGGTCGAGCGGGTCGAGATCATCAGGGACCTGAGGCTGGGCGTGTTCGACGTGCTGGTCGGGATCAATCTCTTGCGGGAGGGGCTGGATATTCCGGAAGTCTCGCTGGTCGCGATACTGGATGCGGACAAGGAAGGCTTCCTGAGATCGGAGCGCTCCCTGATCCAGACCATCGGGCGCGCGGCAAGGCACGCCGGGGGACGGGCGATCCTCTATGCGGATGCCATGACGGGCTCGATGCAGCGCGCGATAGGCGAAACCGAGCGCCGCCGCAGGAAGCAGCTTGCTCACAACGAATCCCATGGCATCACCCCGGTCGGCGTCTCCAAAGGCATCCGTGACATGATAGACGGGGTTTACGATGCGGAAGGTGAAGCCAGGGCCGCCCAGGCGGCAAAGGCCGAGGCGAAAATGCATGCCATGTCCGAAGCCGAGCTTGCGAAGGAGATCAGGAGGCTGGAGAAGGAAATGCTGAATGCCGCGAAAAACCTGGAATTCGAAAAGGCGGCGCATTTCAGGGACGAGCTCCATGCCCTGAAGGCGCAGCTCTTCGGCGTCCCCTGAATCAGAGCCGGTTTTCCAGCATGCTCCTGAACGCTGCGAGCAGCCTGCGCATGGCCGGTCCCTTGTAGGGGAAAATCTCGCGGGAATCCATGTCGTGGACGAAGGCGCGGTTGTCCAGTTCGAAAATGAGCAGCTTTCCGTCCAGCTCGCCGCAATCGATGACGAAGTAGTCCAGCCCGATGCGCCGGTGGATTTCCCGCAGCGCAGCTTCGTGGTGCAGCGCGAAGTCCGATTCGAATTCCGCCATGAATTTTTCTTCCTCGATCCGCTTTTCGGCGCTCTCCGTCATGCCGGCATTCCTGTAACTGACCATCCACTCGCCCGATATCGCCATGTGGCAGGAAAACGCGCGTCCGTCCAGCATCGCGATCCGGTATTTGCGGAACAGCCCGTCGGGACTGCTGTAGTCGATGAATTTCGTGAGATAGAATTCATCGCCCCCGATCCGCGAGAGATAGTCTTGGATATCCGATGCGTTCTCCAGTTTCTCCAGAAACTGCCCGGCATGGGAATCGAGCGGCCTTAGAATGAACGGGAAGCCTTCGGCGACTCCTGCCAGCTCGCCTCTTCCCATCCTATTGGTGGCGGGCATGACCAGCCCGTCTGTCGAGGAAAGAAGCCTGCTCGCCCGATCCCGTGAAAGCCTCATGATGCTTTCCGGGCGGTTGATGACCGGTCGCTGCCATGTCTCGATGCGCTCGCCGATGTCCGCCAGGAGCTTAGCGTTTTCGCAAGATTCTCCTATCGCGACGAACAGCAGGTCGTGCTCCGGAATTTCCTCCGGGATCGGATGCTCCTTTGAAACATAAAGCAGGATCAGCTCAACGTCGGATGCTTCGAGCAGGAAATCGAGGGGCGTGTTGTCCTGCAGGTCGCCCGGCCGCATCAGGGCGAGCAGCCGGATTGCCTGAGGGTGCGCCGATGACAGAAGGTAGATTCTCCTGATGGCGAGCGCCTTGTCCTGCATTTCGATTGCGGCCTCCCTGTTGCCGAGAAGCTGGAAGGCGCAGGAAAGCCCCATCAGCATGTTCGCCGGGTCGGGGTTTTGCGCCGCAAGGTTGACGAGGTCCGCCAGGCTTTCGCCGCTTGCGGTGCGCCGCATCAGTCGGGCCACGCCCATCAGGTCCGTGCTGTTCTGGTTCATCCCGCCACTATCAGGCGACTGGGGGGCGGGGAAATAATCATGACATTTTCAGCAGCCTGTTAACCCATCCCGCCTATGGTGGTGTTGAAGCCGGCGTCTACGTAGGTGATTTCGCCGGTGATCCCCGAGGCGAGATTGCTGAGCAGGAAAGCCGATGCGTTTCCGACTTCCTCGATGGTGACGTTGCGCCGCAAGGGCGCATTCTGTTCGACGAAATCCAGAATCTTCCCGAATCCTTCGATCCCGCTGGCTGCCAGCGTCCGGATCGGACCTGCTGAAACCGCATTGACCCGGATTCCCTTCCCGCCCAGGCTTTGGGCGAGATAGCGCACGTTCGCTTCCAGGCTCGCCTTGGCCAGCCCCATCATGTTGTAATTGGGCACCGATTTCTCTGCGCCAAGGTAGGAAAGGGTCAGCAGCGCAGCATTTTCTGTGAGGAGGGGAAGAGCGGCTTTTGCAAGCGCAGCGAAGCTGTAGGAGCTGACATCATGCGCGATCCTGAAAGCTTCCTTGGACAGCCCTTCCAGGAAGTCGCCCGAAAGCGCTTCCTTGGGCGCAAAAGCGACGGAATGGACCAGGCCGTCGAATTTTGACCAGCGCCTGCCCAGTTCCGAAAAAAGGGTGGCGATTTCCGCGTCGCTCGACACGTCGCAGGGAAGGACAAGCTGGCTGTCGAATTCACTCGCAAGCTTCTGGACGCGCTCCATGACCCTTTCGTTCTGATAGGTGAATGCGAGTTCAGCGCCTTGTTCCTTGCAGGATTTTGCGATGCCGTACGCGATCGAGCGATTGCTCAGGAGTCCGGTGATCAGGATGCGCTTGCCTTCTAGAAATCCCATGTTTTCTCCCTGTTTGATGGATCGGCGAATTATAGCATGGGTGGTGGTGGGACTATCGAATGGGCTAAACTGTGCGCTATGCGAATCTGGCTCGTCATTATTCCCATACTCTGCATCGCGGGCTGCGGCAGCACCTGGAACGATCCCTATCCGGCATCCGACAGGGGGAAATCGATCCTCTATCTCGCCTTCACCGAGCGGCCCAGGCATCTCGATCCGGCGAGGTCCTACAGCGAGGACGAGGCATCGATCAATGCCCAGATCTATGAGCCTCCCTTGCAGTACCATTACCTGAAGCGTCCCTATACCCTCGTTCCCCTGACGGCGGCGGCAGCGCCCCACCCGCAGTATTACGATGCGCAGAACCGCCTTTTGCCGCATGACGCCGATGCCAAATCCATCGCTTACAGCCTCTATGAAATCAGGTTGAAACCGGGCATCTATTACCAGCCTCATCCGGCATTCGCCCGCGATGAGAATGGCAAGCCGCTTTACCAGAATATGACCCGCAAGGAACTCGAATCCATCGGCGATCTTGCCGATTTCGGGAAGACCGGAACCAGGGAACTGGTTGCCTCGGATTACGTCTACGAGATCAAGCGCCTTGCCGATCCCCGCATCCAGTCGCCGATTGCTGGGCTGATGAGCGAATACATCCTCGGATTCAGGGCGTTTTCGCAAAGGCTGCAAAAGGATCCGGCTGCAGATTTGTCGAAATGCGAGATGTCCGGGGTCGAGGCCAGGGATCGCTATACCTACACGATCAAGGTCAGGGGCAAGTATCCCCAGTTCGCTTACTGGCTGGCAATGTCGTTCTTCGCCCCCGTTCCGCCCGAAGTTGATCATTTCTATTCCCAGGCGGGTCTGGCCGGGAAAAATCTGGTGCTCGACTGGCATCCCGTCGGAACAGGCCCCTACATGCTGACTGAAAACAATCCGAACAGCCGGATGGTGCTGATGCGAAATCCGAATTTCCACAGCGAAACCTATCCTTCAAGCGGCATGCCGGAGGATGGATCGGTGTTGAAGGATGCGGGGAAAACCCTGCCCTTCATCGACGAGGTGGTTTTTTCGCGGGAGAAGGAAAGCATCCCCTACTGGAACAAGTTTCTGCAGGGTTATTACGATGTTTCCGGCATCACTTCCGACAATTTCGACCAGGCAATCATGATGTCGGTGCAGGGAGAGGCCCAGGTATCGAAGGACATGGCGAAGCAGGGTATAGAATTGAAAACTTCGGTTGCGCCTTCGATACGCTACATGGCTTTCAACATGCTCGATCCCGTGGTGGGGGGCTATGGCCGACGGGCTCGCCTGTTGCGGCAGGCCATTTCGATCGCACTGGATTTCGAGGAAAATATCTCGATTTTTGCCAACGGGCGCGGAATTCCCGCACAGGGGCCGCTGCCTCCCGGGATCTTCGGCTACCATTGGGGGCAGGAAGGCATCAATCCGGTCGTTTACGACTGGGCTGACGGCGGAGCGAAGCGAAAATCGATCGTTGCGGCGAAAAAGCTTTTGGCCGATGCGGGTTATCCCGATGGGCGCGATGCCGCCACGGGCAAGCCTCTCGTGCTTTACCTCGATTCGACGGGAAGAGGCGCGGACGACAAGACCCGCTTCGACTGGTACAGGAAGGAGTTTGCCAGGATCAATATCCAGCTCGAAGTCAGGGCGACCGACTACAACCGTTTCCAGGAAAAAATCAGGAAGGGATCTGCCCAAATATTCACCTGGGGGTGGAATGCGGATTATCCCGATCCCGAGAATTTTCTTTTCCTGCTTTACGGACCGCAGGGGAAGGTGAAATATGGCGGTGAGAATTCGGCCAATTATGACAATCCCGAATACGACAGGCTGTTCGAGAAGATGAAGAACATGGAAAACTCTCCTGAGAGACAGGCCATCATAGACAGGATGGTCGCCATTCTCAGGGAAGATTCGCCCTGGATGTGGGGCTTCTATCCCAAGGACTACCAGTTGAACCACGTCTGGCTTTCGAATCTCAAACCCAACCAGATGGCGAGGAACAACGTCAAGTATCTGCGCATCGACGCAAAACTGAGGGACAGGATGCGGCGGGAATGGAACGGGCCGGTGCTGTGGCCCTTTGCATTCGCCGTCCTGGGCATCGGGCTGATCGTTGTGCCTGCGCTGAAATACTATCGCAGACGCGAGGAGGGACGCGCGAAATGATCGCGTACCTGATCAGGAGGCTGCTTTACGCCGTGCCGATACTGGTCGGCGTGAATCTGCTCACCTTCGCGCTTTTTTTCGTGGTCAACACGCCTGACGACATGGCAAGAATCCAGCTCGGCATCAAGCGGGTGACGCCGGATGCCATCCACAGCTGGAAGGTCGCGCACGGCTATGACAAACCGCTGTTCTACAATCCGCGAGAATCGGGCGCCAAATTCTTCACCGATACCATATTTTTCGAGAAGTCCGTGCCCATGTTCCGCTTCGAATTCGGACGCTCGGACGACGGAAGGGATATTGCACAGGAAATCGAAAGCCGCGCCGGACCCAGCCTCGAGATCGCCCTGCCGGTATTTGTCATCGGCATGATGGCGAACGTCAGCTTTGCGCTGATGATGGCTTTTTTCAGGGCGACCCTGGTGGACGTCTGGGGCGTGGTATTGTGCGTTGCAGCGATGTCGATTTCCAGCCTGTTTTATATCATAGGCGGACAGTTTCTGGTGGCGAAACTATGGCACTGGGTGCCGATTTCGGGATTCGAGGCGGGGACTTCCTCCCTGAAGTTCGTGATCCTTCCGGTGATCATCGGGGTTGCGAGCGGCCTCGGCAGCGGGGCGCGGTGGTACCGAACCATTTTTCTGGAGGAGGTCGGCAGGGATTACGTGAGAACGGCCAAAGCCAAGGGAATTTCCGAGATCAGGGTGTTCTTTCATCATGTGCTCAGAAACGGGCTGATCCCGATCCTGACCGGAGCTGTCGTGATCATCCCTTCGCTCTTCATGGGCAGCCTGATCATGGAATCCTTTTTCGGCATTCCGGGGCTCGGCAGCTATACGCTGGATGCGATCAATTCCCAGGATTTCGCCATCGTGCGTTCCATGGTGTTCATCGGTTCGGTGCTTTACATCATTGGACTGATGCTGACCGACATCTCCTACACCCTGGCCGATCCCAGGATCAGGTTGCAGTGATGGTCGTCATTCTCTGGACAGACGGACTGGTTTTCTTGCTGCTCGGGCTGATTCTCGTCTTCGCGGCATTCGCTTCCCGCCGCCCCCATCTATCCCTGCCGTGGCGGCGTGTCGGACAAAGCAGGAGCGGCATGATTTCCGCAGTGATCCTGATCTGCCTCATTTCGGTAGGCCTGCTGGATTCTTTCCATTTCAGGCCGCAAATCGCAATCGACAAGGGAAAGCTGGTTTATTCCGTGGAAGTGCTGAGCGCATTCGATGCGCTGGTGAAAACCATGCGGGATCACACGGAAAGAACCTATTCCAGTCCATTTTCGGCCTATGCCTTCTCCAAAGAGACGGTGGCCGGCGCTGGAGGGCAGAGCAGGGTTTACCCCAGGCTCAGATATGGCGGTGCGGACCTCGTGGATCCAGACAAGGAGCGCATTCCGGATATCCTCAGGCGTTCTTTCGTCGCAGCCCTGGAAGGAATTGGAGCCTGGGCGCTGCTAGCTGGCATCCTCGTTATTTCCCTGTCCAGAGGGAAGGGGTTCATCGGAACCGCATCCACTGTCCTCGGAGGAAAGACCGAAATTCCCTGGAATGCCATGTTAGGCACGTTGCTGGCGATTTTTCTGGTCGCCTTTCCTGCCTTTGCGTTGAGTTCCCATTACCATGTCTTCGGCACCGACAAGGTCGGGCAGGACGTGTTTTATCTTGCGCTCAAGAGTATCAGAACCGGGCTCGTGATCGGCACCCTGACGACGCTGGTGATGCTGCCATTTGCGATCTTTCTCGGCATCATGGCGGGCTATCTGGGAGGCTGGCTGGACGATGTCATCCAGTATCTCTATACCATGCTCAATTCGATTCCGGCAGTCCTCCTGATTGCCGCTTCGGTGCTCATGATGCAGGTCTACATCGATGCCCATCCTGCCCTTTTCGAAACCATGGCCGAGCGGGCGGATTTGAGGCTCATCTTTCTCTGCATGATTCTCGGCATGACGAGCTGGACCGGGCTTTGCCGCCTCCTGCGCGGGGAAGCATTGAAACTCAGGGAAATGGAATACATCCTGGCTGCGCAGGCATTCGGCGTGTCCCGGCTTCGGATCGTAACGCGCCACATTCTGCCGAACGTCATGCATATCGTGCTGATTTCCGTAGTGATGGAATTCTCGTCCCTGGTGCTTGCCGAGGCGGTGCTTTCCTATGTCGGAGTGGGGGTCGATCCCTCGATGATCAGCTTCGGCACCATGATCAATTCAGCCCGGCTCGAAATGGCGCGAGAGCCGATGGTGTGGTGGCCCTTGGCGGCAGCCTTCGTGTTCATGTTCGCGATGGTGCTCTCGGCCAATCTCTTCGCCGATGCAGTGCGGGATGCCTTCGATCCCAGAACCAGGGTTGCATCGCGCCGCATCTTGCCGGAAAGGGATGAGGCATGAACCTGCTCGAACTGGAAAATCTGCGCACCTTCCTGGAGAACAACGGAAACACCGTGCGCGCTGTGGACGGCGTATCCTTTTCCATCGGGAAGGGGGAGACTTTCGCGCTTCTGGGTGAATCGGGATGCGGCAAGTCGATGACTTCGCTTTCCATACTGCGCCTCCTGCCGGACGCAGGCAGGATCGCCGACGGCGACGTTTTTTTCCAGGGATCCAGTCTGCTTTCCCTGCCCGAGAAGGGCATGCGCGACATCAGGGGGAAAAAGATAGGCATCATTTTTCAGGAACCGGGATTGAGCCTCAACCCGGTATTGAAGGTTGGGGACCAGATCGGCGAAGTGCTGGTCAGGCATGCCCATCTCGACAGGGCGGCGCGAAAGAGGCGCATCGTCGAACTGCTCGATCAGGTGGGCATTCCGGATCCGGAACTTCGTGCCGGGGATTATCCTTTCCAGTTCTCGGGCGGGATGAAGCAGCGTGTGCTGATCGCGATGGCGCTGGCTGCAGAACCCGATGTGCTGATCGCGGACGAGCCCACCACCGCGCTGGACGTGACGATCCAGGCGCAGATTCTCGATCTTTTGCGCAGCCTGCAGAAGAAGCTGGGGATGGCGATACTGCTCATCACCCACGACCTCGGCGTCGTTTCAGAAATGGCGAACCGCGTCGCCGTGATGTATGCCGGGGAAATCGTCGAGACTGCTTCCCGCGATGCCTTCTTCGCTCGCCCTGCCCATCCCTATTCGAGAAAGCTGTTTGCTTCCCTTCCGGGAAGAGAGAAAAGGGGGGAGGCGCTCGACATGATCAGGGGCGTAGTGCCGTCATTGAGCCGGAAATTTTCGGGATGCCGTTTTGCGGAGCGCTGCGACCATGCTTTCGACCTTTGCCGAGACGTCTCGCCCATCTGGCATGATTCGGGCGGCAGCCTGGTGCGCTGCCATCTTTATGCCGATGGCAAGCCCGGTCCGACTGAAGAGAAGAAGGATGTCGCGCAGGCTGTGTCCCGACCCGATGTCCCGGGAGAAATCCTGCTTTCGGTAAGGGACCTGAGCGTGCATTTTCCCATACACAAGGGATTGTTCAAGCGCGTTGCGGGCCGTGTTGCGGCAGTCGACGGCGTCTCTTTCTCGATTGAGAAGGGGAAGACGCTCGCTCTCGTCGGGGAATCGGGCTGCGGCAAGACTACCCTGGGCAAGGCGATACTCCAGCTTCTCGCGCCCACATCGGGCAGCGTGAATTATGACGGGAAAGAGATTACAGGTCTCGACAGGCAGTCTTTGAAAAGGGCGAGGCAGGGATTGCAGATCATTTTCCAGGATCCCTATGCTTCGCTCAATCCGAGGATGCGTATTCGCGAAATCATGGAGGAAGGGATGCCGGGAATGGGAAGCGAGGAAAGGAATGCCCGCATCCCCAGCTTGCTCGAAGAGGTCGGCCTTTCCGAAGATGCGCAATACCGCTATCCGCACGAATTCTCGGGCGGCCAGAGGCAGCGGATAGCAATCGCCCGGGCGCTTGCCGTGAATCCCAGGCTCATCGTTTGCGACGAGCCGACCAGCGCCCTCGACGTGTCCGTCCAAGCCCAGATACTGAATCTTCTGAAGCGGCTTCAGGCAGATCACGGGCTTTCCTTCCTGTTCATCACGCACAACATTTCCGTGGTCGAATATCTCGCCCATGAAGTTGCGGTCATGTATCTGGGCAGGATCGTGGAAAAAGGGAAAGCCGAGGATATTCTGGCTGCCCCCGCTCACCCCTACACGCAAGCGCTGCTGGCTGCCGTTCCCTCGATAGCAAGGCGGACCCCTCAGGCAATGGCCCGCTTCGACCTTCCTTCCCCGGCCGATCCGCCTGCCGGCTGCCATTACCACTTGCGCTGCCCGAACAGCATGCCGCAATGCGAAATCCGTTATCCGGAGTCAATCCGTCTCGGAGAATCGCACCAGGTGCGCTGCCACCTTTACGGTAAGGATTCTGCCGGAAGCGGCGATTGAAGCGATGAAACCGCTCGCCTGGATGCTGCTCCTGCTGCCTATTGTCGGAGCAGTGTGCGCCGATACTCAGTTTGGTTTGAGCAACAGGCTGATCGCCTATGTGGGAAAGCAATACGGCGAGAACGCGAAACTGCGGATTCTTGACTGGCAGAAGCTCATCGCAACGGGAAAAAGCGCTCCTATTCAGGAGAAGCTGAAGCTGGCCAACGATTTCTTCAATCGGGTCGAATTCGTGTCCGATCTCAGACATTGGGGAAAGGCGGATTACTGGGCGACCCCCGTCGAAATGCTCGCCACGAACGGCGGGGACTGCGAGGACTTCGCCATCGGCAAGTACTTCACCCTGCTGGCAATGGGAGTCCCGGTCGAATCGCTCCGGATCACCTATGTTCGTGCGCTCCGCTTCAATCCCGTCGATCAGGCGCATATGGTGCTCGCCTACTATACTGAACCGGACGCGGATCCCTTGATTCTCGACAATCTGGACAAGGCGATCTGGCCTGCTTCCGAGCGCGACGACCTGGTGCCAGTCTACAGCTTCAACGGCGCAGGGCTGTGGCTCGCCAAGGAAAGGGGAGCAGGACGCAAGGTGGGCAAGGCCGACAGGATAAGTCTCTGGAACGACCTGCTCGCGCGCATGAATGCGGAAGCGGAAAAATGAAATCCGGAGGGATTGATGACGCTGAGAATGCAACTCACATTGACGGTCGCGCTGCTTTTTCTGCTGACGTTTGTCGGGATGTCGGCCATCAGCGTCGACAATGCACGTCGTTACCTCTCGGAGCAGTTGGCTTCGCACGCCCAGGATACCGCCACTTCCCTAGGACTCTCCCTGTCTCCGCCGATGAAGCGGAACGATTTGCCGACCATGACTTCGATGGTCGATGCGATCTTCGATCATGGCTATTACAGGGAAATCACGGTCCGTTCCATCCACGGCGAGACGCTGATCCGCAGGAACCTTCTGGTCAAGGTCGAGGGGGTCCCGGGCTGGTTCGTTAACCTGGTTTCGATCGACACCCCCAGGGAAGAAGCGCTGGTCATGTCCGGATGGCGCCAGGCGGCAGTCGTTCAAGTCAGGAGCCACCCGGGCTATGCCTACCGGCAGTTGTGGCGCAACAGCATGGACGAACTCGTCTGGTTTGCGGCGCTTGCCTCGTTCACCCTAGTCCTGGGTTCAATCGCGATGCATTTCATGCTGCGCTCGCTGCAGGCGGTCGAGAAGCAGGCGGATGCGATCAGCGCCAGGGACTACCGGATTCAGGAAAAGCTGCCCTGGACGAAGGATCTGAGGCAGGTCGTCGAAGTCATGAACAGGATGTCCGCAAAGGTCAGGCAGAGTTTCGAAGAGCAGCAGAAGCTTGCCGAAATGCTTCGTGCCGAATCCTACCTCGACCCCGTGACTGGAATCGGGAACAGGCGCCATTTCGATGTGCAACTGGCGAGCCTGATCCATTCGCACGAGGAATTTCACAGCGGAGCGATTTTTATGGTCACGCTCGCCGGCTTCGGAGATTACAACGTGAAGGCAGGTTTCGAAGCCGGAGATGTCCTGTTGCGCGATGTGGCCGGCGGCCTGAGAACGATTGCAGCGGGCATGAAGGGAGCGGTTCTTGCGCGCTTCCGGGGTGCCAATTTCGTACTCCTTGCGCCCGATGTCGGGCTGGTCAGAATTGAGAGCATCGCAGACCAGTTGATCGAAAAGCTCGGCCCTCTGATCCCCCGGGATCAGCAGTGGAAGGAAGGCGCACTGCATGTCGGCATCGCCTTGTTCGAAAAGGGAATGAGCGCATCTTCCCTGCTTTCCGAGGCCGACATGGCTTTGCGAAGCGCGCAGAGCAGAGGCCCTCTGGGCTGGAACAGGTTCGAGGGAAAACTTGCCGCAGAAGAGGTGAGGGGCGCTGGTTTCTGGCGGAAGTTGCTGGAAAGAGCGGTAGGGACAGGGGATATCAGGCTTCAGTTTCAGAGGGTGATCGGACAGGCGGGAATGATCCATCATGAGATCCTGCTCAGGATGGCGCATGAGGGAGAGCTTCTGAATGCCGGGATTTTCATGCCTATGGCGGAGAGTCTGGGGTATGCCGGGCACCTCGATCGCCTGGTCATTTCCAGGACGCTGGAGCTCTTGAGCCAATACAGGAATGAAGAATTCGCGATCAACCTTTCCGCCTTTTCGGTTGGCGAGGCGGGTTTTGTCGGCTGGCTCGAAGAAAAGCTTGCAGGAGTTGGGAGGGACGCTGCCCGGCTTAGTTTCGAGTTTTCCGAATACGACGTGGCAAGGCACGAAACCGGGATCGGCGAGATGATTGCCCGCATCAGCCCCTTCGGCTGCGGGTTCGGCGTGGATCACTGCGGACGTGGCTTCGCATCCTTCGGCTACCTCTCTTTCCTGAAGATAGACTATCTCAAGATCGATGGGAGCTATGTCAGGAATATCGACAGAGACAGGGGCAATCAGTTTCTGGTTCAGGCCATTGCAAGTATCGCGCACGGCCTCGACATTCGCGTGATTGCCGAGGCCGTCGAAACCGAGGCCGAGCGCGATATCCTGCCGAAGCTCCATGTCGATGGATTGCAGGGATACCTGATCGGCAAACCTTCCTCTCTGGACTGACCTCCATCTCGTTCGATAGCTGTCGAAAATCGAATAAAAAATATTTTTGCATTATGGCTATCTCCAAACTATAACGAAATTGCTTCGGGTTCGGGAAAATCAATCGACAAGGAGAGAGTCATGTTCAAGAGGCCTACTTGGAAAGAGGCGCTGCTGGCGCTGGCTTTGGGTATATTCTCGATCTCGGTTCAGGCGGCATTCAATGCTGGCATGACACCGGCGCAGGTTCAAGCCGAAATCAGCGCCATGCTTTCCCAAACGAATCCGCAGACGGGAAAACCCTATTCTCTGGTAGACGTTGCCAATGCCGCAAAGACGGCTGGAGTCGAGGCTGGCGAATACACTTCTGCTGTCATCGCCGCAGGGACTAATCCTGCGGTTGCGGTGACCGCAGCCATCGCGGCATGGGGTCAGGCGGATGCGCCTGCGATCACTGCTGCTGCGATTGCAGCTGCGCCCAGCGCAGTTTCGGAAGTGATCAGGGTGGCGAATGCCCTGGCGCCGGATCAGACCCAGGCCATCACCACGGCTGCACTTGCCGTTCCAGGGGTGGATCCTGCGACCGTGCTGGCGGCGACGGCGGCCGGTCCCGTCGCTGCAGGCACGATCGCTGCGCTGACTGCAGCCGCTGCAGCTCCAGGTGGCGGGGCGGGTGGCGGTGGCGGGGTCGCCAGTCCTGCCTGATAGTTTGGATCACAAAGAAAGGGGAGCGTCATGTTGCAGAGAATCCTCGCCGCAGGAGTGGTTCTGTCCGCGTTTGGCAGTGTGTATGCGGATGATGCGGGTACGGCGGCCGGCGCGGCAGGGATTCCCTACGGCCCGGTCACGGTCTATCCCAGCATCGGCCTATCTGCGGCCCATGACGACAATATCTATCTGAACAATGCCGCCAGGCAGTCGGCCAATTACGAGATCGTCAGCCCCGGAGTCAAGCTCCTGGCCCAGAACCGGGACGATGTCTATTCCCTGGATTACCAGGCCAATCTCGGGAGATACAATTCCAGCGGAACGTCCAACAACAATTACAACGACCAGAGCCTTGTGGGCAAAGCGAGCATCGTCGCCTCTACCAGAGCGGTATTCAAGCTGCAGCCCGAGTTCGTGATCGGGCATGATCCGATCGGCACGACTTATGGCGGGATCCAGTTCACTCCTGTGCCGAACAAATGGCGGAATACGGGGATCTCTGGCGTTTTCGGCTACGGTTCGGAAGGGGCGAAGGGCAGGGTGGAACTCGCTGCGGGCTATCTCGCCACCAAATACCTCAACAACAGGGACCTGACCTTCGCCTACGACAAGAACGCCACCGATCTGGGCGGCACATTCTTTTACCGCGTGATGCCCAAGACTTCCCTGCTTTTTCAGGCGTCAAACACCCGCTATGCCTATGACAATGGCGGCAGCCTGGTTCCGAACAACACGGTAAGAAATTATATGGTCGGTGCGAAATGGGAAGCCACGGCAAAGACCACGGGCGACTTCAGGATCGGCCAGGTCCAGCAGAGATATGACTACGGAACGCTCCCCAACTTCACTGGAACCGGATGGAACGGGACCATCCGGTGGACGCCTAGGGAGTATTCGAGAGTGAAGCTGGATCTCACCAAGCAGCCTGAGCAAACGACCCTTACCGGTTCGAATTCCTACATCGTTACATCGAGTTCCGTAGACTGGGCCTACGAATGGAGCAGCCGCTTCACTTCCCATGTGAACCTGGCCCGGGTTACGGAAAATTTCGGAGGGTTGGGACTTTCCACTGGAAACAACAGCTACGGCGTTTCGGCCGATTATCAGTTCCGCCGCTGGCTGAAAGCCAATCTCGGATGGACGACCTGGGCCAAAACAGCCACTCCGATCAATATTCCCGGCATCGGCTATGCCCCCACCTTCTTCGATTACAACCGCAATGTCGTGATGCTGACCCTTACGGGGACACTCTGAGTTTTTCGGGCCAGGCCAATTTTAGAGAAAAGAAATGCTATATCGCTGTCGCAGGCTGCTTTGGATACTTGTCCTGGCCGGTTTTCAATTGAGTGCCCTGGCTTCCGATGAGGGCCTTTCCAATTACCGGCTGGGATCTGGAGACAAGATCAGCATCACTGTTTTCGACGAGAAAGAACTTAGCCTGGAAAAGATCCGCCTGAGTGATGCGGGCACCATCTCCTACCCGATGTTGGGAGAAATCAGGATCATGGGACTGACGGTATCGCAATTGGAGAATCTGATCACTAACCAGCTGAAGGGGCGCTATCTGGTTGACCCCAAGGTAACCGTAACCATCGACGAATACAGGCAGTTCTTCGTGAACGGCATGGTCAAGAGTCCCGGCGGGTTTGCCTATCAGCCGGGATTGACCATACGCCAGGCCGTTTCCCTTGCGGGCGGTTTCCAGGATCGAGCCGACCGCGACAAGATCGCGGTCATTCATGACAATGACAAAACGCCCCACAATGAGGGGCTCGGTACGCCGGTGCAGCCGGGAGATACGATAACCGTCGAGGAAAGCTTTTTTTAGCCATGAACGAATTCGTATTCAATCAGGAAAATCAGCCGGATCAGGAAGAAGAAATCGATCTTCTGGATTACTGGCGCACAGTGGTCAAGCATAAACGCAGCATTGCCGGGCTTTCCCTCTTGTCAGGGGCCTTGGCAATCCTCGTCGTTTTCAACATGACGCCCGTTTATCGCTCCACAGCCACGATCATGATTCAGACGGAAAGGCCGAAAATGCTTTCCATGGACGATATGTACAATGCCCAGCAGGGCTCGCCTACAGACTTTTATCAGACCCAGTCCGAGATACTGAAATCCAGGGGGCTTGCGGAGAAAGTGGCCAGAAGGCTCGACCTTGTGCACAATCCGGTCATGGATCCGAGGCAGCAGAAGCAGCCCTTCTGGAAGAAATGGCTTGGATCTGCGCAAAGCGCACCTTCCGATGACCAGGTGCTCAAAAGCGTGGTGGCAGAACTGCGCAGCGGACTGAATATCGAGCTGGTGAGAAACAGCCAAATCATCAAAATCAGCTTCGATTCAGTCGACAGAAAGCTTGCTGCCGCAGTTTCCAATGCATTTGCCGATGCCTATATCGACAACGACCTGGAGGCGAGGGTGCAGATGACCCAGAAGGCGAATGCCTGGCTTACCGAAAGAATGGTGGGGTTGCGCCAGAAGCTCGAGGAATCGGAACAGGCCCTTCAGGCATACCGCGAGCAGGCGAATATCGTGGACACCAAGGGAATCGCATTGAACGGTGCCGGGAAACAGCTAGATCAGATCTCCGTCGATCTGATAGCGGCCAGGCAGCGTCTCGCCGAAGCGGAAACAGCCTACAGCCAGGTCAGAGGGCTTCAGGGGGAACCCCTTTCCGCCTACGAAGCGGTTCCGGCCGTGCTCAAGAATGTTCTTTTTCAGCAGGCAAAGGAAAGCGAATCCAGAGCCGAGCAGAAGGTGGCTGAATTGAGCCAGCGCTATGGCAACCTGCATCCGAAAATGATCGCGGCGCAATCCGACCTGAAGTCCGCAAAACAGAATCTCGGGAGACAGATCAATGCTGTGGTCGGCGCGATCCAGAATGAGTATGAAATGGCGAAGGCTAACGAGATCGCGGCAGAGCGCGCCCAGGGCCAGGTCAGGTCTGACATCCAGAACATCAGCAAAAAGGAGTTCCAACTGAACGTGCTGCAAAGGGATGTGGACAGCAACAGGCAGATTTACGACCTTTTCATGAATCGAGCAAAGGAAACCAATATCGGCGCCAATCTTCAGTCCACGATAGCACGCGTGGTCGATCAGGCCATTGTTTCCGATGCGCCGTACAAGCCTAAGAAAGGGCTGATTGTGCTGCTTGCCGTCATGGCAGGACTGTTCTTGGGAACACTGCTCGCCTTCCTGCTCGAATATCTGGATAACACGGTCAAGGATGGCGAAGACGTGGAAAACAAGCTCGGGCTCAATCTGCTCGGTACAGTGGGAATACTCGACAGGCAGGAGCCGGCCCGAGCCTTCATCGAAGAGCCGAATTCCGGGTTTTCGGAATCGATCCGTTCCATTCGCACCAGCGTCATCCTTTCTGCGCTCGACGCGCCGCACAAAGTGGTGATGGTTACTTCCAGCGCACCCCAGGAAGGGAAATCGACCATGTGCATGAATCTGGCGTTCTCGCTCGGCCAGATGAAGAAAGTGCTGCTGATTGATGCCGATCTGAGGCGGCCCTCTCTGGGGAAACTGTTGAGCGATGATGCTTCGGCTCCGGGGCTCCTGGATTACCTTGCCGGAAATGCGGAGATTGCCGATTGCATTCACAAGACCATTGAGTCCAATGTTTCCCTGATTCCTTCCGGAAGAGTGATGACCAATCCGCTCGAATTGCTTTCGTCCAGGCGCTTTGGGGAGCTCATCGAAAAACTTGGCGGAATGTTCGAAATGGTCCTGATCGATTGCCCGCCTGTGACTGCGGTCAGCGATGCTCTGGTGCTTTCCAGGCATGCCAATGCCGTAATCTATGTCGTCAAGGCGGATGAAACCCCCTATCAACTGGTGCTTTCCGGAATCAAGCGCTTGCGCGAAATCAATGCGCCCTTGCTGGGTGTGGTGCTGAATCAGGTCGACTTGAGAAAATCGGAACAATATGGCGCTTACCGATACGGCTACGCAGCAGCCTGAGCGCGATGCATCCATGGTCGATCTGCATTGCCACTTTCTCCCCGGGATCGACGACGGTCCTGCGACTCTGGAGGAGGGCATCGCGCTGGCGCGCAAGGCTGCCGTAAACGGAATCGGCAGGGTGGTGGTGACGCCGCACATCCACTGCGGTCGATATGAAAACGATCTGGATTCGATTCTCCCCGTGTTCGAAATGTTTTCCAGGGAGCTGGAAGCCAGAGATGTCCCGATCAGGCTGGATTTCGCGGCGGAAGTGAGGATGGGTCCCGAGATCATCGAATTGACCGAAAGCGAAAAACTTCCCTTCCTCGGGATGCGGGACGGATGCAGGCTGCTGCTTCTGGAGTTTCCCCATAGCCACATTCCGCTGGGGAGCGAAAAGATGGTGAACTGGCTTCTGTTGAGGAAAATTCGCCCGGTGATTGCCCACCCCGAAAGAAACAAGGATGTCATGCGGAATCTTTCGAAAATCGTGCCTTTCATCGAGATGGGCTGCCTGCTTCAGGTTACGGCAGGATCAATGGCGGGAAACTTCGGCCCGTTATGCCGTTCGGCATGCATCAAGCTGCTGGAATCGGGCTTGGTCTGGGCCATGGCATCGGATGCGCACAATCTGTCGCATCGCCCTCCCGAACTTGAAACGGGGCGGGCTGCGGCCGAGAAAATCGTGGGAAGCGCTGCATCCTGGGCGATGGTGCGCGACAACCCTGCATCCATCCTGGAGAGCCATCCTGCCTAGCAAACCTGTCCTGCTGCCGCTCGCCTTTCTGGCTGTCATGACGCTCTGCGCAGCCGGAATGGGCGCAGCCGATCTTTATTCGCTACGCCCGTCCGGTGCAATGGACGAGCGGCCAGCTCAAGGGAGGGGCTTTTGCAGCGAGGGCGATGCACTCGCAGCGCTGAATATTGCCTTGAGGCTCGATCCTGAGAATCCCAATTACAGGGAAGACAGGAGCCGCCTGGATTATCTGGAAGCGCAGCGGTCGGAGGGCGCGCGCAAGGCCGAACTGCTCGATGATGCGCTATTCCAGATCAGGAAAGCGATCAGACTCAGGCCGGTTTCTCCCTATGCCTGGTCGATGCTGATGCAGGTAAAAATGGGTCTCGGGGAAATCGACCAGGAGTTCCTGGATGCTCTGGACAATGCTTTGATGCTGGGTCCATGGGAGCCTGAAATACAGCGCGCTGTTGCCGATGCCGGACTGAATGTCTGGGCGGTGCTGAACGATTCGCAGAAAGGGAAAATTCTCGAAGATATCAAGAGGGGAATGACGCGCCAGCCTGGCGAGATGGTCCGGATCGCGACGCAAAGCCGGGCCGGGGGGGGCAGGCGTTCCGGGAAATATGCCTGCAACTGAAGTTGACCCTGGCAAGGCGAGTTTCGGAGACTACTTGTTCCGCTCTTTTCTGGCCTATGTCGTGTGGATACCGCTTCCCATGGGAAGCAACCGTCCCTGGGCATGGGCCCTTCTGGAGATAGGGGTCTATGCGCTGGCGATGGCTTGGCTCTGGGGCTTCTACAGGGGAAAACTGGATCTGTCCCCCGCCTTCAGAAATGCGAAGACGATCCTGGTCCTGCTGGGCTGCTGGCTGGTTTACACCTTGATCCAGATCGTTCCATTGCCGATTTCCATGGTTTCGCTGATCTCTCCGGAGTCCGCGAAAATGCATGCATTGGCCAGTCAGTCGGGATGGATTCCGCTTTCCGTGGATCCCCATGCCAGCACCGTGGCGTGGCTCAAGAGCCTTGCCTATGTGCTGGTTTTTGGATTCTCGCTGCTTGTTGTGGCAAGCCGGAGGCGTCTCGAATTGCTGGCCCATGCGCTCGTTTTCAGCGGACTTCTGCAGGCTTTTTACGGTAGCCTGATGACGCTTTCTGGTTTGGAGTACGGATTCTTCATCCAAAAGTTCGCCTATGTCGGCAATGCCACGGGCACTTTCGTCAATCGCAACCATTTTGCAGGCTACCTCGAAATGTGCCTGGCTGTCGGAATCGGGCTCATGATCTCCAGCCTCGGGGGGAAACCGGCCATGACCCGACGGCAGAAATTGAGGAATTTCATTACGCTCCTGCTGGGGGAAAAGCTCCGCCTGAGACTCTATCTTGCGGTGATGGTGATTGCTCTGGTACTCACCCATTCGAGGATGGGGAACACAGCATTTTTTTCGAGCATGATCGTCGCAGGTATCATCGGCCTAGCCTTGTCCAGGAATGCGTCGCGCGCCACGGTTGTGCTCCTGGTCAGCCTAGTCGTGATCGACATTTTCATCGTGGGAACCTGGTTCGGAGTCGAAAAGGTGGTGGCGAGAATCGAGAACACTTCCATCGCGAGCGATGCCGACAGGGTCGATGTCAGCGAGAATGCTTTGAGCCAATGGCGGGATTATTTCCTTGTCGGGTCCGGGGGCGGAAGCTTCTACGCCGTTTTCCCGCGATATCGCAGCGGTGACATCGGTAATTATTACGATCATGCGCATGACGATTATGTCGAGTTCGCATCGGAATACGGCATTGTCGGGATGCTGCTTCTGGGAGGTGTTGTCCTTTCATCGTTTGCGGCAGCGCTGCTTGCGCAGCAGCGAAGGCGAGATCCATTGAAGAGAGGCATGGCCTTTTCTTCCGCGATGGGAATCATTGCGCTGCTGATCCACAGTTCTGTCGATTTCAACCTCCAGATTCCTGCGAATGCGGCAACATTCATGATCGTCCTCTCGTTGGGATGGATTTCCCTGCATCTCGATACAAATGGCGCCTGAACATTCCTCGTTTTTCATCCCCGACAGGTATTCAGGGTAGAATTAACCATGACATCAACATTCTTGGGAACGGACGGATGAAATTATCGGTTGTCGGAACGGGTTATGTGGGGCTTGTGACCGGGGCATGCTTCGCGGAGATGGGCAATGTGGTGACCTGCGTGGACATAGACAAGGGCAAGATCGAGAATCTGAAGCAGGGGATATTGCCGATCTACGAGCCCGGGCTTGACGAGATCGTGAGGAACAATTACCGGGAAGGCAGGCTGAAATTCACCACTTCCCTTCCCGAGTCCCTGGAAGGGGCGCAAGCCTGCTTCATCGCAGTGGGCACGCCACCCGATGAAGACGGCTCTGCAGACCTCAAGCATGTTCTGGCTGTGGCCCGCGAGATTGGCCAGAACCTGAACGATTATTGCGCGATCGTCGACAAGTCGACGGTTCCGGTGGGCACTGCGGAGAAGGTGAGGGGGACGATCCAGTCCGAGCTCGAGAAGCGCGGCGTGGCGGTTCCTTTCGACGTGGTGAGCAATCCCGAGTTTCTGAAGGAGGGAGCGGCGGTCGAGGACTTCACGAGGCCCGACAGGATCGTGGTGGGCTGCGACAGCGAGCGGTCGCTTGAAGTGATGCGCGAGCTTTACGGGCCATTCGTGAGGAACCACGAGCGCCTTGTCCTGATGGGCATCAAGGAAGCCGAGATGACGAAGTATGCGGCGAATGCGATGCTGGCGACCAAGATTTCTTTCATGAACGAGATCGCCAATCTGTGCGACAGGATGGGGGTGGACGTGGAGAAGGTGAGGGTGGGGATAGGGTCGGATGCGCGGATCGGCTATTCCTTCATCTATCCCGGGTGCGGCTACGGGGGCTCGTGCTTTCCCAAGGACGTCAAGGCGATCATCCAGATGGCGAAGGATAGCGGGCTGGATCCTGTGGTGCTGAATGCGGTGGAAGAGCGGAACGCGCAGCAGAAGCGGTATCTTTCGAAGAAGATCGCCATGCATTTCGGGGAAAATCTTGCAGGGAAGACCTTTGCCTTGTGGGGGCTCTCCTTCAAGCCGAAGACGGACGACATGCGTGAGGCGTCCAGCATCGTGCTGCTGGAATATCTGATGGAAAAAGGCGCGAAAGTCAGGGCATACGACCCGGTTGCGATGGAGGTTGCGAGAAGGGAATTGCCTTCGGAGTGGTTCGGGAGCGGGAATCTCGAACTCGTTTCTCACCAGTACGACGCTCTGGTCGGTGCGGATGCGCTGGTATTGGTGACGGAATGGAAGGCTTTCAGAACCCCGGATTTCTCCTTCATGGAACAGGTGATGAAGGGCAAGGTGATCTTCGACGGGCGCAATGTCTACGATCCGGAGAAGGCGGAGAAGTTCGGCTTCACCTACTACGGTGTGGGCAGGTGAGCGCTATTTTTCTGGAAACAGGACGATTCTTGCGCCGATGCGCAGGTTTCGTGCCGACACCGAGCTGTTCCAGCGTTCGATGTCGGTGGCGCTGACCCCGAAACGGTGGGCGATGCCGAGCAGGGTGTCGTTTTTGCGTATGCGATAGAGCGTGCGCCCCTTCTCCCGCTTCGAGGAAGAGGCAGCGGGCATCGCTTCCAGATTGCTTGCGAATATTGCGGCATTGTCCGAGGGAAGCAGGATGGATCTGGCCTCTTCGGCCGGCCACACTTGCTTCGTGGCGCCCGGGTTGAGGGCGACGAATTCGGACACGGGAATTTCGGCAAGATGGGCCGCCAGCCTGATGTCGATATTCTGATGCGTCCTGATTTCCGAAAAATAGGGTTTGTCCGGGATGGGAGAGAGATCCAGTCCGAATTTTTCGGGATCGCTCAGAACGTTCCTGAGTGCGATCAGCCTGGTGTAGAAATTCCTGGTTTCAAGAGGCAGATCGAGACTGGCGAAATTGGTTTCGAGTCCGTTTTCCTGATTTCTGTGCAGTGCCTTGGAAACAGTGCCTTCGCCGGCATTGTAGGCGGCGAGGGCCAGCGCCCAGTCTCCGAACAGCGCATGAAGGTAAGCGAGATACTTGAGTGCGGCATTCGTTGCAGCGATGATGTCGCGCCTCCCGTCGTATCCCTTGTCCGAACGCAGCCCGAAGTGCCTTCCCGTTCCCGGAAGCAGTTGCCACAATCCCGCTGCATGATAGCGCGAATAGACGAGCGGATTGAACCCGCTTTCGATCATGGGGACGAGCGCGATTTCGGCTGGCATGCCCCGGTTCTCGACTTCGCCCACGATATAATAAAGGTAACGCTTGCTGCGCTCGGCCAGCGTTTCGATGGTTTTCGGGTGGTCCTCGTACCAGGTTTCCATCTGCTGGACATTGCCCGGATCTTCCGGTTCGGAGAGGGAAAACCCGTTTCTGAGTCGATCCCACAGGTCGGAAGGCGCTGTCGGATCATCGGGCGGCAGGGGTGCTGCGACATCTGCAGCATGAGCCTGGATCAGCCAGCCCGCCATGAGCAATGAAATGAGCAGCCGCATTTTCATCAAATTCAGAAGTCGTTTTTCCATTGCCTGAGCGCCGTGAAGACTTCAAGCGGGCTCGTCAGGCTCGTGCCGGAATGCCTTGAGGCAGCTTCCGCAACGCGGGGGATGAAGCAGCGCAGGAAGGGATTGGTCTGCCTTTCGATGTCCAGGGTCGAAGGAAGGGTGGGCAGATGCTTCTTTCGCAGGCCAAGCGCCTCGGCTTCGCGCCCGCGCAGGGCTTCGTTTTCCGGTTCCACTTCCTTCGCGAAATGGATGTTGGCCAGTGTGTATTCGTGGGCGCAGTAAACGCGCGTGTCCCCGGGAAGATGCGACAGTTTTTCCAGTGAGGCATGCATCTGGGCCATGGTGCCTTCGAATACTCTGCCGCATCCGCATCCGAACAGGGTGTCTCCGCAGAAAAGCGCGCCTTCTCCATAATAGGCGATATGCCCCAGCGTATGGCCGGGAGTGTCGAGTATGTCGAGCGTCATGCCGATCTCGGGGAGAGAAATCCTGTCCCCTTCCCTGGCTGGATGGGTCAATCCCGGAATGGATTCTCCTGCGGGTCCGTAGATTTTGCAGGAGAAGCGCGCCTTCAGTTCGAGATTCCCGCCGACATGATCGGCATGGTGGTGGGTGTTGAGTATCGCGACGAGTGAGAGGTTTTCGGATTCCAGGTAATGCAGCAGGAGGGCGGCATCTCCCGGGTCGATGGCGGCAGCGCGCTGGTTATTTCTGGCTACCCAGATATAATTGTCCCTGAATGCGGGGATCGGTTCGATCGAGAGCATGCAGCAACCCCGTGCAAAATTGAGATTATAGCTTAGCAGATATGACCGGTTTGGAAGAGTGGTTTGAAACGCCTGTCGGGCAATACCTGCTCGAGCGGGAATATGCCTACTTCGACCAGGGCGTGGGAGATGTGTTCGGTTATCATGCCGTCCAGCTCGGGCTTTCGCGCATGGATTTTCTCAGGACGAGCCGCATGCAGCTCAAGGTGAGGAGCGGACTGGACCTCGCGATGGATTTTTTCAACCTGCCCTTCGATTCGGGCAGCATCGATCTGGCGATTTTGCCCCACCTTCTCGAATTCAGCAGCAATCCTCACCAGATTCTGCGGGAAATCGAGCGCGTGATGCGTCCCGAAGGCAGGATCATGCTGAGCGGATTCAATCCCTTCAGCCTGTGGGGAGTGCGGCGCCTGGCGAGCCGATCGATTGTCGCCCCCTGGTGCGGCAATTTCATTTCGCTGTCTCGCCTGAAGGATTGGCTCGCGCTTCTCGGTTTCGAGGTCGCGGCAGGGAAGTTGTGCTGCTATGTTCCGCCTTTCGATCAGGAAAAATGGCTGAGCCGGTTCGGCTTCATGGAAAAGGCTGGAGACCGCTGGTGGCCCATCTCCGGGGGAGTGTACTTTCTGGTCGCGATCAAGCGGGTCAGGGGAGTCAGGCTGATCCGGCCAAGCTGGGAGCTTTCGGCGCAGAATTCGCTGGCCCCGGTAGTCAGGAAATTCAATAAACCTCCATGCAGGAAAGCGAAGTGATGGAAGTGGTCGAGATTTATACGGACGGCGCGTGCAAGGGAAACCCGGGCGTCGGAGGGTGGGGCGCATTGCTGCGCCATGGCGCGCATCAGCGCGAATTGTTCGGCGGGGAACTGGACACCACGAACAACCGCATGGAATTGCTGGCGGTGATCCGGGCGCTGGAAGCCCTGAAGCGTCATGTCAGGGTCAAAATCTATACCGACTCCAAATATGTGCAGCAGGGGATCAGCACCTGGATCCACGACTGGAAGCGCCGCGGCTGGAAAACTTCCAGCAGGCAGCCGGTCAAGAATGAAGATTTGTGGCGGGAACTTGACGATCTTGCTGCGAGGCACGAGATCGAATGGCACTGGGTGAAGGGGCACAGCGGACACGACGGCAACGAGACGGCCGACAAGCTGGCGAACAGGGGAGTTCAGAGCGTACTCGGAGGGAAAATGAGATGAGGCAGATCGTGCTCGATACCGAAACGACCGGACTTGATCCGAAATTTGGACACAGGCTGGTCGAGCTGGCTGCGGTGGAAATGAGGAACCGCAGACTGACGGGCAACCGCTTTCATCGCTACCTGAATCCGGAGCGCGAGATCGACGCCAAGGCGCAGGAAATCCACGGCCTGAGCCTGGAATTCCTGGAGGACAAGCCGAAATTCAGGGATGTCGCTCCCGAATTCCTGGACTTCGTGAACGGCGCTGAGCTCATCATCCATAACGCCCCTTTCGACCTTTCCTTTCTCAATATGGAACTCGGGCTGCTTGATTTGCCGGGTCTCGATTCGCCCGTGATCGATACCCTGGTGATGGCGAAAGAGCTCCATCCCGGCAAGCGGAACAATCTCGACGCGCTATGCGAGCGCTATGCGGTCAACAATTCCAGACGCGTCCTGCACGGCGCGCTGCTGGATGCCGAATTGCTGGCGGAAGTTTATCTTGCCATGACACGCGGCCAGGAAAGCCTGGTCATCGAACTCGATGGTGCGGATTCCTTCGGCGAGGTCGGATCGTTCGAGCGTCGGCTGGTGGTGCAGCGCGCGGATCCGGATGAACTTGCCGCGCATGCCGAACAGCTCGAGCAGATCGACAAGGCCAGCCAGGGTGCCTGCTTATGGCACCAATCGGCATGAAAATCGGGTATGATTACGCCATTTCATTCCGACCCCGTATATGAAGATTACCTTCCTTGACTTCGAGCAGCCCATCGCAGAACTTGAAACCAAGATCGAGGAGTTGCGTTTTGTACAGGACGATTCGGCTGTCGATATTTCCGAAGAAATCGATCGCCTGCAGAAAAAAAATCTGGGGCTGACCAAGGAGATCTATTCCAAGCTCAATGCATGGCAGATTTCCCAGGTTGCAAGGCATCCCCAGCGCCCCTACTCGCTGGACTATATCCAGCATCTTTTCACCGATTTCGAGGAGCTCCACGGCGACCGCGCTTTTGCGGACGACCATGCGATCGTGGGCGGGCTGGCCAGGTTCAACGGACAGCCTGTCATGGTCATCGGCCATCAGAAGGGCAGAGACACCAAGGAAAAGATTTTCCGCAATTTCGGCATGCCTCGCCCGGAGGGCTACAGGAAGGCCCTGAGGCTGATGCGTCTTGCCGAGAAATTCGGCCTGCCGATTTTCACTTTCATCGACACGCCAGGCGCCTATCCCGGCATCGGCGCGGAGGAGCGGGGCCAATCCGAGGCGATAGGGCGCAATCTGTATGTGATGGCGGAATTGAAAGTGCCCTTGATTTGCACGGTGATCGGGGAGGGCGGTTCGGGCGGGGCGCTCGCCATTGCCGTGGGAGACGTGCTTTTGATGCTGCAGTATTCGACCTATTCCGTGATTTCTCCCGAAGGCTGCGCATCGATCCTCTGGAAAAGCGCAGACAAGGCCTCCGAGGCCGCCGAGACGCTGGGCATTACCGCGACCCGCCTGAAAACGCTGGGGCTGGTCGACAGGGTTATTCCTGAACCGCTGGGCGGTGCGCATCGCGATTACCAGGCCATGATGCGCTCCCTCAAATCCGCCCTGCAGGAGTCCCTGAGCCAGGTCCAGTCGAAATCTCTCGATGCCATGCTCAAGTCCCGCTACGAGCGGCTGATGAATTATGGCAAATTCAAGGAAGTCGCAGTTCCCTGATCCCGTTGCGGTCGTCGAATCGATCCTGTTGAGGACGGTTTCTCCCGGCGATCGCCTCGTTCTGGGCTTGAGCGGCGGACTTGATTCGGTCGCCCTGCTGCATATCCTGAAGAGAATCTCGCCTGTCGCGAACTCAAGCCTCTCCTGCCTCCATGTCAACCACAAAATCAGCCCGAATGCCTCGGCCTGGGCAATATTTTGTTCGGATCTTTGCGAAAATTGGCATGTTCCCCTGAAAGTTGTGGAAGTCGACATATCGCCGCATCTCTCATCAGGAATGGAAGCTGCCGCACGCATCGCGCGCTATGCTGCTTTCGAAAAAGTCGAGGCTGAGCACGTGGTGCTCGCCCAGCACCAGGACGACCAGGCTGAAACCCTGCTGCTGCAGCTTTTCCGGGGGGCGGGTCCGAAGGGGCTTGCCGCCATGGGGGAATCGACACGGATCGAGAACAGGACTGTTTTGAGGCCGCTGCTCGGCATTTCGCGCAAGACGCTGGAAGCCTATGCTCGCGAAAACCAGCTTGAATGGATCTCTGACGAGAGCAATTCCGATCAGCGTTTCGACAGGAATTTCGTGCGCCACAGCCTAGTTCCCCTGATCAGGGAGCGCTTTCCCGGATTCAGGGAGACGCTCGCCCGATCGAGCCAGCATTTTGCGGAAGCAGCCCTGCTGCTGGACGAACTTGCGGCAATCGATGCGGCGGGGGCGATAATCGGGAAGACGCTGAAAGCATCGAGATTGCAGGAACTGTCCAGAGAGCGGGCGAAAAACCTGCTGCGCCATTATCTTGCCGAAAACGACGTCAGGATGCCTTCCGCCCGGCGTCTGGAGGAGATGCTGAGGCAGCTTTCGGCAGCAAGGCGGGATGCCGCCATATCGATAGCTCATGACGGGTTGGAGATCAAGTGCTACAGGGGGCTGATTTGCATCGTCGAACCATTGTCGTCCTGCTCGGGGCTTTGCAGGGTCTGGCATGGAGAATCCCGGGTGTCCGTTCCGGAACTTGGCGGGGAGCTCCTGTTCGAGGAAGGGGGCGATGGGCTCGATCCGGCCAAGCTCGTTGAACCGGTGACGGTCAGGGTGAGGGAAGGTGGGGAGCGCTTTCGTCCCGCGCAAAACCGGCCTGAAAAAAGCCTCAAGAGTCTTTTCCAGGAATGCGGCATTCCGCCGTGGCAAAGGAACCGGCTTCCCCTGCTGTATTGCGGCCAGCGCCTCGTCTGGGTGCCTGGAATAGGGCTCGATCCCCGATATCGTGCGCAAAAGGGATGGGTTCCACGCTGGGAGCCGATTTTGTCCTAAAACTGCGACATGGCGCGCAAAGCCTGATAAAATATCGGACTATTTCAATGCTTTTGGAGAATTGCATGGCTGTCGAACGTACCCTTTCCATCATCAAGCCCGATGCTGTGGCCAAGAATGTCATCGGGAAAATCATTTCCCGTTTCGAGGACAACGGCCTCAGAATCGTCGCCGCGCGCATGCAGCTGCTATCCCAGCGCGAAGCCGAGGGCTTCTATGCCGTGCATCGCGAGCGCCCGTTCTTCGGCGATCTGGTGAAGTTCATGATTTCTGGCCCGGTGATGATCATGGTGCTCGAAGGCGAGAATGCGATCATGACGAACCGCAACCTGATGGGAGCGACCGATCCGAAAAAGGCTGAAAAGGGTACGATACGCGCCGACTTTGCCGACAGCATCGATGCCAATGCGGTGCACGGATCGGACGCGCCCGAGACGGCGTCGCACGAGATCGCCTACTTCTTTCCTGCGCTGGCCGTATATTCCCGCTGATGACGGTAGTAAACCTGCTCGACTTCGACGCCGAAAAGCTCGCCGGTTTTTTTTCTGAAATCGGGGAGAAACCTTTTCGCGCCGGGCAGGTGATGAAATGGATGCATCGCTTCGGGGAAGACAACTTTTCCAACATGAGCGATCTTGCGAAAAGTCTCAGGGAGAAGCTCGGTGAAAAGGCGGAGATACGCTCTCCGGGCCTGATACGGGAGCTCGACGCCTTCGATGGAACGCGCAAATGGCTGCTCGCTGTCGACGAAGGCAATGCCGTCGAGACCGTGTTCATTCCGGAAGCGAACCGGGGGACGCTCTGCATTTCGAGCCAGGTGGGGTGCGCGCTGGAGTGCAGCTTCTGTTCCACGGGCAGGCAGGGTTTCAACAGGAACCTTTCCGTTGCCGAAATCATCGGTCAGCTCTGGTGGGCAAACCGCGCCCTGGGGCGCGAGCCGGGGGGCGAGCGCATCATCAGCAATGTCGTGATGATGGGAATGGGCGAGCCGCTGCTCAATTTCGAGAACGTGGTGACTTCCCTCAACCTGATGCTCGACGATTCGGCTTACGGCCTGTCGCGCCGCCGCGTGACGGTCAGCACTTCCGGCGTGATTCCTGCGATGGACAGGCTGGGAGAGCGCTGCCCCGTCGCGCTCGCGGTTTCGCTGCATGCGCCCAACGACGCATTGCGCGACGTTCTGGTGCCGATCAACAAGAAATATCCGTTGAAGGAATTGATGGCGGCATGCCGCCGCTATATCGAGCACGCGCCGCGGGATTTCGTCACTTTCGAATACGTGATGCTGGACGGGGTGAACGACTCGGTTTCCCACGCCAGGGAGCTGGTGAAGCTGGTGAAGGATGTGCCTTCCAAATTCAATCTCATCCCCTTCAATCCCTTTCCCCATTCGGGATACGGGCGTTCTAAAGATCCCGCCATCGAGGCTTTCAAGGCAGTTCTGATGGATTCCGGGCTCGTCGTGACGACGAGAAGGACGCGCGGAGACGACATCGATGCGGCCTGCGGACAGCTTGCCGGGAAGGTGATGGACAGGACCCGACGCAGCGGAGCTGCCGCATGAAAAGGCTGTTGCTTCTGGTTCTGGCTATCCTGGCGGGATGCTCTTCCCAGCCGACGCATGTCGATGTCACCCAGAAGAAAAGGGACAGCGCAACCGTGCATACCGAACTCGGCGCCGGCTATTTCAGCCGTGGGCAATATGCGGTCGCCCTGCAGGAACTCGATGCTGCAGTCAAATCGGATCCTACCTATGCGCCGGCTTACAACGTGCGCGGACTCGTTTACATGACCCTGCGCGAGAATGACAAGGCGGAGCAGAGTTTCGAGCGCGCCCTGGATTTCGGCCCCCGGGATCCCGACATCAACAACAACTACGGCTGGTTCCTTTGCCAGACGAAGCGGGAGGAGGAATCCATCGAGCACTTCAGAACCGCATTTTCGAATCCGCTTTATGCAACCCCGGAAAAAGCCTATCTCAATGCGGGAATCTGCTCCCAGCGCATGAACCGCTTCAAGGAGGCGGAAAAATACTACCGTGAAGCGCTGCAGATTCGTTCCGGGTTGCCCCAGGCCAATCTCGGCCTCGCCGGGATTTATTTTCAGGCCGGGAATTACAGTCTCGCAAGGCGCTTTCTCTCGAATTACATGCAAATGGCCGAACCTACCGCAGAAAGTCTTTGGCTCGGCATCAGAATAGAACATGCGGCGGGCGGTTCGGATGCCGAAGCGGATTATGCGGCGCAGCTGAAGGATCGCTTCCCCGATTCCAGGGAGGCGCAGGATCTCATGGACGGGAAATTCAAATGACGAACGACGAAACGAGTCCCGGTCCTGTCCTTCGGGCCGAGCGTGAAAAGCGCGGACTGAAGGTGGAAGAGGTCGCAAGCCAGATGAGGTTGTCCCGCCACCAGGTCGAAGCGCTGGAGAGAGGCGATTACGATGCGCTTCCCGGCACTATCTTCGTGCGGGGGTTCATCAGGAATTATGCGAAGCTGCTGCAAATCGATCCGGAGCCTCTGCTCGATACCCTGGCCCGGCCCGAGGAATCGATCCTGCCGCCCAAGGTAGAGGGCATTCCCTTCCCTGCGGGGCAGAAGAGTAGCTGGGTGCACTACGCGATAGGGTTCGTGGTGCTGGCGTTTCTGCTTCTGGCAATCCAGATATACCGGGAAAATCATCTTCCCAGGCCGCCCGCTCGGCAGCTCAAATCGAAGCCCGGTGTTCCTGCGCTCACCGGAGCGACTCAGCCGTCTGTCGCGCCGGTCGCTTCGAAAGCCCCTGCCGGGCCGTCGCAGCCCGCTGTCGTGGCGGAGAAGTCTGCGTCCGTTCCCGCCGAAGTGCCGAGGCTTTTGCCCGCCCCGGCATCGCAGCCTGCCTCGGCATCGCAGCCTGCCGCGGTTGCCGCGGCATCGGGCCCCATCCACCTGGTTTTCGGCGTTGCTTCCTGGGTCGAAATCAGGGATGCGGGCGGCAAGATAGTTTTCTCGAAGCTCAATCCGGCAGGCTCGGAGCAGTTCGTTGCGGGCGTTGCGCCGTTTTCCCTGGTCATCGGCAACGCGCATGGTGTCAAGCTGTTCTACCAGGGCAGGCCTGTCGATCTTGCCCCCTACATCAAAGTCGAAGTGGCGCGCCTGACGCTCAAATAGACCATGCAATTGTCCAGAAGAAAATCCAGGAAGGTTTGGGTCGGCAATGTCGCTGTCGGAGGGGATGCGCCGATTGCCGTCCAGTCGATGACGAATACCGACACTGCGGATGCGCAAGCCACGGCAAGGCAGATCGCCGAGCTCGCGGCAGCGGGCTCCGAGCTCGTCAGAATTACCGTCAATACTGCCGAAGCGGCGAGCCAGGTTGCCCGGATCAGGGAGCGGCTCGACGCGATGGGCTGTCTCGTGCCGCTCGTCGGGGATTTCCATTTCAACGGCCACAAGCTGCTCGCGCAATACCCCGATTGCGCCCGGGCGCTCGGCAAGTACCGCATCAATCCCGGCAATGTCGGTGCAGGCAGAAAAAGGGACGAGCAGTTTGCGGCCATGATCGAAACTGCCTGCAGCCATGACAAGCCGGTCAGGATCGGCGTCAACTGGGGCAGCCTGGATCCGGACCTGCTTGCCAGGATGATGGACGACAATGCGAAGTTGCCCAAGCCATTGGCTGCCGATGTCGTGCAGCGCGAAGCGCTCATCGTTTCGGCCCTGTCGAGCGCGCGACGCGCCGTCGAACTGGGGCTTTCCCCGGACAAGATCATTCTTTCCTGCAAGGTCAGCGGCGTGCAGGATCTGATCACCGTTTATACCGATCTTGCCGCCCGCTGCGACTATCCCCTGCATCTCGGCCTCACCGAAGCAGGAATGGGCTCGAAGGGCATCGTGGCATCCACTGCCGCGCTTGCCGTGCTGCTGCAGGCCGGCATAGGCGACACGATACGCGTCTCGCTCACTCCCGAGCCTGGTGGAGACCGCACCCGCGAAGTCGTGGTGGCCCAGGAGATCCTGCAGACCATGGGATTCCGTTCCTTTTCTCCGATGGTGACGGCTTGTCCTGGCTGCGGGCGAACCACCAGCACCTTTTTTCAGGAGCTCGCGCGCGACATCCAGTCCTATCTCAGGAATCAGATGCCCGCCTGGCGGGAGCGTTACAAGGGGGTGGAGGACATGAACGTGGCCGTGATGGGCTGCGTGGTCAACGGCCCGGGGGAGAGCAAGCTCGCCAACATCGGAATCAGTCTGCCGGGTTCGGGCGAGAACCCGGTTGCGCCGGTCTACGTCGACGGCGTCAAGACGGTGACATTGAAGGGCGAGCATATTGCCCGCGAATTCCAGGCCATCATAGACAGTTACGTCAGCACGCGGTACGGGGCGAAATGAGCGAAAAGATTCAGGCAATCAGGGGGATGAACGATATCCTGCCCGAGCATGCGCACTGGTGGGATTTCTTCGAGGAAACGGTGCGGGATTGGCTGGCGGCCTACGGCTACCGCACCATCCGTCTTCCCATCGTGGAGCAGACCGCCCTTTTCAGGCGTTCGATAGGGGAAGTGACCGACATCGTCGAGAAGGAAATGTATACCTTCGAGGATCGCCTGAACGGCGAGCATCTCACCCTGAGGCCGGAAGGAACCGCCTCCTGCGTGCGCGCGGTATTGCAGCACAACCTGCTCTACCCGGGGCCGCTGCGCCTTGCCTACAGCGGACCGATGTTCCGCCACGAGCGTCCGCAAAAGGGCCGCTACCGCCAGTTCCATCAAGTCGGAGTGGAAGCGCTCGGGTTCGAAGGGCCGGATATCGATGCGGAACAGATCGCCATGGCGGCGAGGCTCTGGCGCAAGCTGGGGATTTCCGGAGTGAAGCTCGAGATCAATTCGCTCGGGGATTCGGCCTCGCGCGCAAGGCACAGGGGCAAGCTGATCAGGCATTTCGAGCAGCATCAGGATGTTCTCGACGAGGATGCCAGAAGGCGGCTGCACAGCAATCCGCTCAGGATACTGGACAGCAAGAACCCGGCCATGCGCGAGATGCTGGAATGCGCGCCGAAGCTGCTCGACGAGCTGGACGAAGCATCCCGCGCGCATTTCGAGAGCCTGCAGGCGATTCTGGGTGGGCTCGGCATCCGCTACGAGATCAATGCCAGGCTGGTCAGGGGCCTCGATTACTACAATCGCACGGTGTTCGAATGGGTCACCGACCGTCTCGGGGCGCAGGGAACGGTCTGCGCGGGCGGCAGATACGACGGGCTGGTTGCGCAGATCGGCGGCAAGCCGACGCCGGCCTGCGGTTTTGCGGTCGGGATAGAGCGCATCCTGGCGCTGATTCAGGAAGAAAATGCCGGCGTTTTTCCGGAAGCCGGGGATGTCTACCTCGTGCATCAGGGGCAGGCAGCCTCGAAGTTCGCGGTGACCGCTGCGGAATTTTTGCGCGACAACGATTTTTCGGTCATCCTCCACTGCGGCGGGGGGAGTTTCAAGTCGCAGATGAAAAAGGCCGATGCCAGCGGATCGCGTTTTGCCGCGATCGTCGGAGATGACGAGGCGGTTGCCGGAGAGATCACGCTGAAGCCTTTGCGCGAAGAGGCGGGGCAGTTCAGGATGGGCCTCGGAGAAGCCGTGGCCTGGCTGCGCTCACAATCAATTTGAGGGAAACTATGTACGAACTGGACGAACAGCAGCAGTTGGAAATCATCAAGGCCTGGCTGACTCGCCACGGAATGAAACTGACGATAGGGATCGTGGCAGCTTCGATCGCAGCGGCATCCTTCATGGGGTATCGCCACTACCAGCATGGCCAGGCTGAAAAGGCGTCTGCCTTGTACGATTCGCTCGCGAAAATGGGCAGCGATGCCGATCTCAAGAAAGTCAGGCTCGCCGCTTCGAACATCGTTGAATCCTTTCCCGATACTCCCTATGCGGCAAGGGCGGCCATGATCATCGCGGGGCGCGATTTCGAGGCAGGGGAAGCCAACGACGCCAAGCTGCAGCTGCAGTGGGTATTGGGCCACAGCAAGGAACCCGAACTCAGGGATATTGCGCGGCTACGGCTTGCCGGAATCCTGTTCGACGACAAGAAATATCAGGATGCGATAGCCATGCTTGACGGACAGCACGGGGAAGCCTTCGACGGACTTTATTCCGACCTCAAAGGCGATATCTATACTGCGCAGGGCAACAAGGACCAGGCAAGGAGTGCCTATCTGGTTGCCCTCAACAAGATCGACAAGGCCAGTCCCTATCGCAATATCGTGAGCATCAAGCTCGATTCGGCGGGAGGCGAAAAATGAAAAAGCTGATCTGCATTCTTCTGCTCGCGTCGGTTTCGGGATGCGCTTCGATTCACAATCTTTTCGGCTCTAAATCCACGATACCCAAACTGCCGAAGATCCATCAGGCATTCGAGCCGCTGATTCTCTGGAATGACGATGTCGGTTCCGCGGACGACTCCGTTTTCGTTCCCGCAGTCGATGGCGGTGCGATTTTCGCCGCATCCCGTGGCGGCAAGCTGTACAGGTTCGAGAGCCTCAAGGGCAGAAGGATCTGGAAGATCGAGACCGGTCACAAGCTTTCGGCAGGCGTCGGGGCGGGGGAGGGACTGGTCGTCGTGTGCAGCGAGGACGGCGAGGTGCTGGCTTATGATGAATCGGGCAAGGCGGCATGGCATTTCCATGTGATCGGCGAGCTTTTGAGCGTGCCCGAGATAGCGGACGGGGTCGTGGTCGTCCGCGTGGGGGATGGCAGGATCTTCGGGCTGGACGAAAAGACCGGCAAGCAGCTTTGGGTCTACCAGCATGCCAATCCGGCGCTCTCGATCCGCAGCTATGCCGGAGTCGTGGTATCGCAGGGCATGGTTTATGCCGGATTTGCGGGCGGCAAGCTGGTCTCGGTCGACATTCAGACCGGCGCCGTCAACTGGGAGAGCACGGTGGCACGGGCCCACGGCACCACGGAACTCGAAAGGATAGCCGACGTCACCAGCCTGCCGATCGTCGACGAGCTCCAGGTTTGCGCGATTGCCTATCAGGGAAGGCTGGCCTGCTTCGATATCGCCAAGGGAGAGCTGATCTGGTCGACCGATGTTTCCAGCTATGCAGGCATGATCGTCAACAAGCGCAATTTCTTCGTGAGCAACGACCAGGGAGACGTGCTCAGCCTGGACAGCACTTCCGGTGCATCCATCTGGAAGCAGTCCGAACTGGAAGGCAGGGGAATCACGGCACCCTATGTCCAGGACAGCTATGTGGTCGTCGGGGATGTGCAGGGTTATGTTCATTTCATGAGACGCAGCGACGGCGATCTTGTCGCCAGGATCGATACTGACGGCAGCCCCATCCGCTTCCAGCCGGTCCGCCTCAACAGCGACATGTTCCTGGTGCAGACCCAAAAAGGGCATCTGTATGCGATGGCGGTGCCCTGAGCGATGAAACCCACCCTGGTCATCGTCGGCAGACCCAATGTCGGCAAATCGACCCTCTTCAACAGGCTCACCAGGAGCCGTGATGCGATCGTCGCCGACTTTCCCGGGCTCACCCGCGACAGGCACTACGGCCATGGCAGGATAGGCGAGAAGCCTTTTCTCGTGGTCGATACCGGAGGTTTCGAGCCGGTTGCGAAGGACGGCATCTTGCACGAGATGGCGCGCCAGACCCTGCAGGCGATAGACGAAGCCGATGTGATCCTGTTCATGGTCGACGGCAGGGACGGATTGACTTCCCAGGACAGGATCATCGGCGAGCAGCTGCGCAAGACCGGGCGTCCGGTTTTCCTGGTGGTGAACAAGACCGAAGGCATGATGCGCCACGTGGTTTCGGCCGAATTCCACGAGCTGGGGCTGGGCGAGCCTTTGCCCATTTCTTCGGCGCACGGAGACAACGTGCGCGATCTCGTCGAGATCGCCCTTGCTCCCTTTCCCCTGGAGGAGTCCGATCATTCCCTGGTCGAAGGACCGAGGATCGCCATCGTGGGCAGGCCCAATGCAGGCAAATCGACCCTGGTCAATGCCCTGCTCGGCGAGGAGCGCGTCATCGCCTTCGATCAGCCCGGCACCACGAGAGACAGCATCCATGTCGAGTTCGAGCGGGGCGGCAGGCACTATACTCTGATCGATACGGCCGGGATCAGACGGCGCGGCAAGGTGTTCGAGGCGGTGGAGAAGTTTTCCGTGGTCAAGACCTTGCAGGCCGTGGAAGATGCCAATGTGGTCGTGCTGGTGCTCGATGCCAGGGCTGAAATTTCCGACCAGGATGCGCATATCGCCGGCTTCATTCTCGAAGCGGGGCGCTCGCTGGTGATCGCGGTCAACAAGTGGGACGGTCTCGATCAGTTCGCTCGGGAAACCGTGAAAAGGGATATCGCGAGGAAGCTCAATTTCACCGGTTTCGCCTCCGTTCATTACATTTCCGCCCTGTACAAGACCGGGCTGGACGCTTTCATGAAATCGGTGGACGAGGCGCATGCCGCAGCCATGGCGAAGCTTTCCACGCCGAAGCTCACCCGCCTACTGATCGCGGCTGTCGAAAAGCAGGCTCCGCCGCGTACCGGGACATTCAGACCGAAGCTGCGCTACGCGCATCAGGGCGGGATGAATCCCCCCCTCATCATCATCCACGGCACTTCCCTGGACCATGTTCCGGAGAGCTACCGGCGCTACCTGGAAAAGACTTTCAGGGAGGCCTTCGAGCTGAAGGGTGCGCCGCTCAAGGTGGAATTCAAGAAGGGCAAGAATCCGTTTTCGGGAAAGAAGCCCGCTCCTCCTACCGAAAGCGAAAAACGGGCCGCCCATCGCAAGCGGATTCTCGGCAGAAAAAGATACGGCTGATGAACCTATTCATGGCGGACCTGTCAAATCCCTTGAAGGCGTTTCCAAAGTTTTTCAACATAAACCTGTACACTAGTCTAAAATGTGGAAAGGTTAACAATAACATCGGAGAAGTTTATGAGTGCAAAAGGGCAAATGTTACAAGACCCGTTCCTGAACACGCTGCGTAAGGAGCATGTGTCGGTTTCGATTTATCTTGTCAATGGCATCAAGCTTCAGGGGCTGATCGAGTCTTTCGATCAGTACGTGATTCTCCTCAAGAACACGGTCACGCAAATGGTCTACAAGCATGCCATATCGACGGTGGTTCCCTCCCGTCCGGTAACCATTCCGTTCGAACCCCCTGCGGCTGGATGAGTGAAAGAAGCGGCAACGAGGCCGTTCTTGTCGCCCTGGATTTCGGCGATCCCGGCTTTCTTGAGAGCCTGCAGGAGCTGAGGGAACTCGCTTCCAGTGCGAAGGCAGAGGTGCTTGCCACCGTGACGGGCAGGCGCGCATTCCCGGATTCCGCTACCTTTGCAGGCAGCGGAAAAGTCGAGGAAGTGGCTGCGGCGCTTGCTGCAACCGGCGCCAGCCTTGTCGTCTTCAACCACGAGCTATCCGCGGCGCAGCAGCGCAATCTTGAAAACAGGCTGAAATGCCGCGTGATCGACCGCACCAGCCTGATTCTCGATATCTTTTCCCAGAGAGCGAAGAGCTTCGAAGGCAAGCTTCAGGTCGAGCTCGCGCAGCTCGAACATCTTTCCACCCGGCTGATACGCGGATGGACCCACCTGGAGCGCCAGAAGGGCGGGATAGGGTTGCGGGGGCCCGGCGAAACGCAGCTCGAAACCGACCGCAGGCTGATCGGCAAAAGGGTCAAGCTGCTCAAGGAGCGGCTGAAAAAGCTCAGGCAGCAGCGCGAAGTACAGCGGCGTTCGCGGGCGCGCGGTCATGTCACCTCGGTATCCATAGTCGGCTACACCAATGCCGGAAAATCCACGCTGTTCAATGCGCTGACCCGGTCGGACGCCTACGCGGCAAACCAGCTTTTCGCTACCCTGGACACCACCTCTCGGCGCATGTTCGTGCCAGATTGCGGCCAGGTCGTGCTGTCCGATACGGTGGGCTTCATCAGGCAACTGCCCCACACCCTTGTCGCTTCCTTCTGCGCCACGCTGGAAGAGACCATCCATGCCGATCTGCTCCTGCATGTGGTGGATTCGAGCAACCCGGTAAGGGACGAGCAGATCAGGGAAGTCAACCATGTTCTTGCGGAAATCGGGGCCGACAGCGTTCCCCAGATTCTGGTGTATAACAAGATAGACATTAATGGCCGGTCTGCCGGGTCGGATCGGGACGAATATGGTAGAATCGAAAAAGTTCACCTGAGCGCCGGAACCGGCGAGGGTCTGGGTCTGGTCAGGCAGTGTCTCGGTGAATTTCTTGGCGAGCGCCATGATTCCGGGGCCAGGCGGCTTGCTGCGGCATCTATATGACGGGTTTTTGAAAAATGGGATTAAACGATCCACAATGGGGGGGCGGCAAGTCGGGGCCTCCCGATCTCGACGAGCTTTGGCGCAATTTCAACCAGAAGCTCGAATCGCTTTTTTCCGGAAGGAAGGGCGGCGGTGCACCGATGGGTCCGAAAGTCGGCTTCAGTCTGGGCGGAGGGCTCTGGATATTTGTCGCGATCGCCTTTCTGATCTGGCTCGCGAGCGGCTTTTACATCGTCGATGCGAGCCAGCGCGGCGTTGTGCTGCGCTTCGGCAAATACATCGAAACGACCATGCCGGGTCCGCGCTGGCATCTGCCCTATCCGATTGAGAGCGCCGAGATCGTCGACGTTTCGACTGTCAGGACAGTCGAAATCGGCTACAGGAACAACGTCAAGAGCAAGATTCCGCAGGAATCCCTCATGCTGACCGACGACGAGAATATCGTCGACATCCAGTTTGCCGTTCAGTACATCATCAAGAACCCGGAAGCGTATCTCTTCAATAACCGTGCCCCCGAAGATGCGGTGAAGCAGGTCGCGGAAACGGCCATTCGCGAGGTGGTTGGCAAGAGCAAGATGAATTTCGTCCTTTACGAAGGGCGCGAGCAGGTCGCCGACCAGGCTTCCGTCCTGATGCAGAAGATACTCGACCGCTACAAGGCGGGGATCGCAATCAGCAAGGTCACGATGCAGAATGCCCAGCCTCCCGAGCAGGTCCAGGCTGCCTTCGACGATGCGGTCAAGGCGAACCAGGACAGGGAGCGCCTGAAGAACGAGGGGCAGGCTTATGCCAACGATGTCGTGCCGCGCGCAGCCGGTGCTGCGGCGAGGCTTTCCCAGGAAGCCCTGGGCTACAAGCAGCGCGTGATCGCCAACGCCGAAGGGGATGCGAGCCGCTTCCAGCAGATCCTGACCGAATACGACAAGGCCCCCGGCGTCACGCGGGAGCGGCTGTATCTTGAGACGATGCAGGAAGTGCTGAGCAATACCAACAAGGTGCTGGTCGACCAGCAGAAGGGCGGGAATCTGCTTTATCTGCCGCTCGACAAGCTGATGCAGGCGACGACCGCCGCACCTGCGCCCCTGCCAGACGATGCGGCCGCGGCGAAAGCGCCCGTCACCCAGGACAACCGTTCGAGGGATGTCTTCCGCAACCGCGACAGGGAGGACAGGCCATGAAATACATCGTCGCCATTGTCATTGCCCTGGTGCTGCTGAGTTCCAGCCTGTACACCGTGGACCAGAGGCAGAGCGCGCTGGTGCTCCAGCTCGGCGAGATCGTTTCGGTCAAGACCGCACCAGGGCTCTACTGGAAGATCCCGCTCATCCAGAACGTGCGCTATTTCGACAACAGGATACTGACTTTCGAATCTCCCGAGCCCGAGCGCTACATCACTTCCGAGAAGAAGAACGTGCTCGTCGATTCCTTCGTCAAGTGGCGCATCGTCGACCCGAGGCAGTACTACATCAGTACCGGCGGAGACGAGGCGAGGGCGCAGCTGCGTCTTTCTCAGACGATCAATTCCAGCCTGCGCGACGAATTCGGCAACAGGACGGTGCATGACGTCATTTCCGGGCAGCGCGACATGATCATGGCCCTGATGCGCGAAAAGAGCGATCTGGATGCGCGCAAGATCGGCGTCCAGGTGGTCGATGTGCGCCTCAAGCGGGTCGATCTGCCGCAGCAGGTGAGCGAATCCGTCTACAGGCGGATGGAGGCGGAAAGGAAGCGCGTCGCCAATGAATTGCGCTCCACCGGTGCTGCGGAGTCGGAGCAGATCAGGGCGGATGCTGACCGGCAGCGCGAAGTCATCATCGCGAATGCCTACAGGGATGCGCAGAAGGTCAAGGGCGAAGGGGATGCGGCAGCGACCGCGATCTACGCCAAGGCCTTCTCCAAGAACCCGGAATTCTATGCCTTCTACAGGAGTCTGGAAGCCTACCGCAGGAGCTTCGACGGAAAGAACAGCACGCTGGTCATTTCGCCCGACTCCGAATTCTTCAAATATTTCAGGAACGGCGGGGGAAAGGCGAAATAGGGTAGCGCCCGCAGCAACCCGCGGGCTCCCGTCCTGACGGCTGCGGAAGACTTTCCCGCCTGACACACTCCAAAAAGAACACGATGCAGAACTGGATCCTTCCCGAACATATCGAGGATATCTTGCCGCCGGATGCGCACCGCATCGAGGCGATGCGCAGACAGGTGCTCGACCTTTTCAGAAGCCACGGCTACGACCTCGTGCTGCCCCCCCTCATCGAATACGTCGAATCGCTGAGAAGCGGCACCGGCAGCGACATGGACCTCAGGACTTTCAAGCTGGTCGACCAGATGAGCGGAAGGCTGCTCGGCTTGAGGGCCGACATCACGCCTCAGGTCGCCCGGATCGATGCGCAGCTCCTGAACCGTCAGGGAGTTGCGAGGCTCTGCTATGCAGGAAGCGTGCTGCACACCCTTCCCCTCGGACTCACCCGGACCCGCGAGCCGCTTCAGATCGGCGCGGACATTTACGGCCATGCCGGCATCGAGAGCGACATCGAAATCCAGAAGCTGATGCTCGACGCCCTTTCCCTGCTCGGGGTGAAAAAACTCCATTTCGATCTCGGGCATGTCGGGGTCTTCAGGAGCATCGCACGGGTTTCCGGGATGGATGCGGATCTCGAATCCGAGCTTTTCCAGGTGCTTCAGGCCAAGGATTTGCCGGGAATTGCGGAGCTTTCATCGCATCTGGACGCGAAGGTCAGGGATGCGCTCTGCCTTTTGCCCGAGCTTTATGGCGGAATGGAAATATTGCAGCGGGCGAAAGAAGCCCTTGCCGGATTTCCCGGCGTGCTCGAAGCGCTGACCGAACTGGAAGCGGTCGCAGCGGAGCTTGCCGGAAGCATTTCCGACCTTTCCTTCGATCTTGCCGAATTGCGCGGATATCATTACCACAGCGGCATGGTATTCGCGGTCTACGCGGAAAATTGCCCGAATGCGGTGGCGCTCGGCGGGCGCTACGACGAAGTCGGACGCGCCTTCGGCAGGGCGCGCCCGGCGACTGGTTTCAGCATGGACCTGAGGGAGATCGCGCAAATTTTGCCAGCCGCGCGCGACGAGGACTGCATAATCGCGCCCCATTCGAAGGATCCTGCGCTCCTGCAGGAAATGGCGAGGCTGCGCGGGCAGGGAAAAAGGGTGGCGGTCGAGCTGCCGGGACACGAACCGGAAGCCGGCAGAAGGCTGGCGTTTCGGGACGGGAAGTGGGTAGCGGAATAACTTTTATCAGGGATCGAATCTGGCATGTCTAAGAATGTGGTGGTGATCGGGACGCAGTGGGGTGACGAGGGCAAGGGCAAGGTCGTGGACTGGCTGACCGACCATGCCCACGGGGTGGTCCGCTTCCAGGGGGGGCACAATGCCGGGCATACCCTCGTCATCGGGAACAAAAAGACCGTCCTTCACCTCATTCCTTCGGGCGTCTTGCGCGGAAACGTCGCCTGCTACATCGGCAACGGCGTGGTGGTTTCCCCCGAGGCGCTGCTGCATGAGATGGACATGCTGGAGGAGGCGGGCGTGGACGTCAGGGCGAGGCTCAAGATCAGCGAGGCCTGCCCCCTGATTCTGCCGCACCATGTCGCGCTCGACGTTGCCAGGGAAAACGCCAAGGGGGCGAACAGGATAGGCACGACCGGGCGCGGAATTGGCCCGGCCTACGAAGACAAGGTGGGCAGGCGCGCGCTCAGATTGCAGGACCTGTTCCATCCCGAGCGCTTTGCCGAGAAGCTGGAATCCGTTCTCGACTTCCACAATTTCGTGCTCGTGAACTATTTTCATGCCGGGAAGGTCGATTTCGGAAAAACGCTCGACGAGGCGCTTTCCCTGAGCGAGCGGATCAGGCCGCTGGTGGCGGACATCCCGAGGCTGCTCCACAACGCCATGGAAGACGGCAGGAACATCCTTTTCGAGGGCGCCCAGGGCGCACTGCTCGACATCGACCACGGCACCTATCCCTTCGTGACTTCCTCCAATTGCGTGGCGGGCGCCGCTGCCGCGGGAAGCGGAGTGGGGCCGGGCAGACTGCATTATGTCCTCGGCATCACCAAGGCCTACACCACCCGGGTGGGCTCCGGTCCCTTCCCGACCGAGCTTTCCGAGGAAGTGGGGCAGCATCTCGCGAAAATCGGCAACGAATTCGGTTCGACGACCGGGCGGGCGAGAAGGTGCGGCTGGTTCGATGCCGCTGCGCTCAAGCGCTCGATCCAGATCAACGGCGTGACCGGCCTCTGCATCACCAAGCTCGATGTGATGGACGGGCTGGAGTCGCTCAACATCGGCGTAGGCTACCATTGCGGGGGAGAGGAATACGACATCCTTCCCGTGGGGGCGGAGACCATCGCGGGCTGCGAGCCGATCTACGAGACCGTTCCGGGCTGGAAGGAGAGCACGGCGGGAATCAAGCATTTCGATGATCTGCCGCAGAACGCCCGGCATTACCTCAGGCGGCTGGAAGAAATCTGCGGCGTTCCCGTCGACATGATTTCCACCGGTCCCGAGCGCGACGAGACCATCATCCTGCGCCATCCGTTCGAGTAAGTTTCCATTTCCGGCGAGGAACCCAGAGAAGCCGCATTGGAGTCGGAAAAGACCAAACAAAAGACAATTACGCCCTGACAGAAGTGGCAGGGGGCCATCAGACCCATTCTTTCAGCTCCCGTATCCTGCTAATATTTTAGATATCAGATAGGGGCTTGGCGGCCGCAGTCTCGTCTTTGACCTGCATCATGACAATCAGTTTGTCCATGCTGTCGCCAAGTGCATCGAGTTCATCTTCCGGCAATCTTTGAAGGGCGTCAGGCAATATGCCGATCATCGGCTTTGGAGCACGGGATACCGTTTCGATGCCTTGCTGGGTAAGGTGCAGAAAGACGACGCGCTGATCCAGTCCGCGCTCTTTTCTGACGAGCCCCTTCTTTTCCAGGGTGCCCACAAGATTGCTGGCAGTCGACAGATGTATCGACATGGCTTGGGCCAGTTCGGAAACACGCAGCCCAGGCCTCTCCGCGATTTCCGAGATGGCCCAGAGCTGGGCGCCGCTTACGCCGCATTTCAACTCGACGTCCCTGAAATGATTCTTTACGGTGCTGAACACAACCCGAAATTTCCTCAAAACTTCATGCGCACGTGCCTCATGCCTTTCGGATCCAGGCTCTGCGGCTGTGTCCGATGTTTTTGCAGGTGCTATGATTATCTCCCGGTTTCGGTCGTTTTCTGAGAATGCAGCAATTCTCTCACGCCATCGTTCTTCGTTCAAAGCGTGTTGCCCTGATACCCGGGAGCGGGGAAGCGCCGGGCGGATGTCAATAGTGGCTTAGACTCCAGCGGTTTTGCTTCGATTTCTCGCGAAGCCGATGAACAACGTCGATAGCCGTAGCATGCTTTTCCTGCGTGAAGATCGCGCTGATCTCGGTCGAATTCAGGCCGGTTGCAAAGGCTATCGCCTTGACGCCCTTGTCGAGTGCCTTGACGAATTTCGAAGCACTGAAACCTTTTCCGGACAGAGCTTCTTCGGATCTGAGTTCAGCGATGCTGAACTCTTCCAGAATTCCGAGAGTTTCTTCCTTCGTCAAATCTGCTTTGGATGCGATCAATTCGATAGCTTCGTCGACGATTGCAGCCAATTTTTCGATATCCTTTTCTTCGGTTTGTTCGGTGACGGCAAAAGGCAGCATTTTTCCTCCTCCCAAAACGGTGACATTGCGTATATATCATAGCATGACCGTTTTTAACAAAACTGTTTTTATATTGAATTTAATGAAACATATTTATACAATATAAAAACCTTGCGCGTCATGGTGTCAAAGCAACGCGCGTCATGCATCACGATTTCATCGGATTGACGCCATTGCGCATCGAGGCAAGCAGCTTGGCGGAGTTTTCCGCCCCTGGATTCTGCGGGGCGGATTTTTTGACGAGAAGCGCGTTGCCGAATTTCCCCGGAATTGCGACTATCCTAGGCACGGAGCCTCGCGGCAACCGCTCATATGAAAAGCATTTTCCCTGCGGCGCCAAGCAGGATCAGTGCAAAGGACAGTTTCAGCATGCGCAGCCTCAGTTTCAGGCCAAGCATTGCGCCATGCTTGGTGGTCCATATCCCTCCGAGCACGCAACCCAGAAAGGCCGGAAGATAGACATATCCGAGGGAGTAGGGCGGCAACGCTTTGCTCCCCAGGGATCCGGTCATGACGTATACGAAAGCCGCCACCAGACTCAGCGGCGCGCCGAGGGCGGTTGCAGTTCCGATCGCCTTGCGCAGGCCGACCCCGCAGAAACTCAGAAACGGCACGAACAGGGTGCCGCCTGCAATGCCGACTACGCTCGACACCAGGCCGAGGATGCCGGAAATGGCGAGCATCCTAGCTTGAGGCATTGCGACTTTCGGGATAGCCTCTTCATGGCCGCTTTTGCGCACGGCCTGGGACAGGAACAGCGCTGCCACGCCCAGTTCGAAACTTATGACGCATCCAGTCAGAAATCCGTGCGGGATGTACGAGCCGAGCAATGCACCCGCTACCACGCCGAGCAGAACCACGGGCAAGAGCTGCCTGGCGCTTTCCCAGTCCACGTTGCCGTTGGCGTGATGGGCGCGGGCGCCCATCAGCGATGTCACGGATACGACAGCCATCGACGTGCCGATGGCCAGGGGCATCAGGACGGCCGGGGATATCCCGGATGCCTTGAACAGGATAACCAGTATCGGCACGATGATGATGCCCCCGCCGACGCCGAACAGCCCTGCCAGGTAGCCCGCCGCGCAACCGGTTATGAGGTACATCGGGATCTGGTGCAGCACGATCAGGCTTGCACGTACTTTGCCAGATCGACTTCAGGCAAGTGATGGGTCATGTTTTCCTGCAGCATCGAGCTGCACTCGGCAACGCCGACCGACCCGCCGCAGCTTGTGTCGGGCAGCCGCCCGTCATCGGAGAAAATGGCAGACAGGGAGTCGTCGATGGCAGCCTGTGCTGCGAAGAGGCAGGGTGTCGAATACAGGGCCAAGCTGGCTCCGGCTGCCCGCAATTCGGACAGGGTCGCGCGTGGACTTTTGCCCCCGGCTATCTGGTTGAACAGGAGGGGCTTGTCGGTAATCTTGCGTACTTCCCGCAAGGTTTCGATGGAGCGCACCCCGTCGACCATGATCACATCGACATCGGTTTCTGAAATGCGCTTCAGTCGCCGGTAAATTTCATCTCCGGCAGCGTCGGTGCGCGCGAGCACGCACAATTCGGTGCGCTGCGCGAGAACCATTTCCAGTTTTTCCATGTACTCTTCGAGCGGCAGCAGCAGCTTGCCCTCGAAGTGCCCGCAGCGGCGCGGGCGCTTTTGATCCTCAAGCATGATCATGGCCACCCCCATGCGCTCGAGCTGGGCGCTGACATGGCAGGCGACCGATGCGTCCACGTAGCCGTCGTCCACGTCCACCAGCAGCTTGTGTTCCGGAAGAATCTGGCGTATGCGCCATGCTGCCTGAACCATATCGCTCCACGCAATGTAACCGATGTCGGGCAAGCCGTATTGGCTGGCGGCAAAGCCAAAGCCGCTGTAAAAAAGGTTTGGAGAATGCTTCGATGCAATGGTTGCCGAAAAGGCATCGAAAATGCCGATGAAGGGCGCGATGGTTTGGCGGTCATGAATTTCCTTGCGCAATAAGGATCCGGGATGGGGCGTCATGCAATATGTCTCCAATGATGGGCCAACTGGCTGGCTGGATGCAAGCCCGGCAGAAGGCTAAGTTCGGGCAGGCCCGGTCTTTCCGGGGCCGTCGAGTCGTTCAGCCCTACTGACAAGGGGGCATCCACAATAGTTCGTGGATTCGCGCAGAAACAATCATTAAATATGTTTCATGCAAGCATGAAGTGCTGCCCGATGCCGCGCGCGATCCGGCCCGGAGGAGATGGCTTGAAACCCACAAATGACGCGGCATTCGGCTGATTTCTTCCTTCGCCGATTCGCCTTTTCAGCATGGCGTGGCAGCGGCTTCTGCGCCTGGACTGAAAACGTTCTAGCAGGAACCTATTTGCGGCGCTTTAGTCAGACGACGTGTCTGCCGAGCGTTTCGGCGAGGCAATTTCTGAAGAGGAGACTCGAAATGAAAAAGAGCTTAACGACCATTGCAATGATCGCTGCATCGATTGCAACTGCACATGCTGCCACCGGCTTCTATGCCGGCGGAACCATTGGCAAGGCCTACGACAACAGCGCCACGCTGAGCAAGAGTTCCGACACGGACTATTCGCTGCTTGCAGGATATCAGATCAACCAGTATTTCGCGGTAGAAGGCAACTATGCCGACTACGGCAATCAGATCGATGCTGCTGGCCTGACGAACAAGAACACTTCCTGGGGCATCTATGCAGTCGGATTCCTGCCGCTTCCGACCATCTCGGATGCGGTTTCTCTCTATGGCAAGCTGGGCATGGCCCGGGTTCACACTGCAGTCGATGCCGGCAGCTCCGCGAATCGCAGCAATCTGGCGTATGGCGCGGGTGTCCAGTACGCGATCAATTCCCAGTTCGATCTTCGAGCAGGCGTCGACCGGGTATCCATAGGGAACAACGTCAACGTGGCGCAAACGAGCATCAACAGCTACTCGATCGGAGCAATCTACCATTTCTGATTGCAGGCAATGAGGCCGACAGCCGCGGCTTCGGTGCTGTTTGCCGGGGCCGAGGCTGGCATTTTAAAAGCGGGGCGGGAGACAGCACGCAGCCGCCAGTTTCAGTCTACTGGGGAAAATCATGAAGGAAGCAGCAAAAATATATTCTCTTGGCTTGATTTCGATTGCCATCCTGGGCATGTCTTGCAATGCTTTCGGCGCTGGCGAGGTGCCTGCGCCTGCTGCGACAATGCCGGTTCCGGCAACTGCGGCCAAGGAAGACCATGTCAAGGATATCGCGAGGCAGGAGTTGAGCAATCGTCGCCAATCATTGATGCAAGAGGCCGTTGTCGCCAACGACGAAATTGTCCATGCCATATTCTTCCTGGAAAGAAAGGACACCAGGCAGGCTTACACGATGCTCAAGAAAGCCGACGGCCAGCTTGATGTCCTGTTGGCGCGGGATCCCAATCTTAAGCTGGCGCCTATCGATGTCCGGGCAAATGTGCTGGACCTGGAGATTTCTCCAGACAAGATTCACAATGCAGTGAGGGATGCAAAATCCGAACTCGACAATGGGCATATCCAGGCAGCACGCATCCTGCTCGCTCCGCTGGTCAGCGAAATGCACATTGACACCGACTTTCTGCCGCTGGGAATCTATCCGAATGTCATCAAGCAGGCCAGCAAGGAAATTCAGGCATCCAGGCTCGACGAGGCAGAATCCACGCTGGCTGATGCATTGAGTTCGATCGTAACTTCCCAGGAGGTCATTCCACTGCCTCCGCTGAAGGCAGAAGGGGATGTGCTCAAGGCGCAGCAGCTCCTCGAAAAGGACAAGGTAAACAACAAAAACAAGGTATTGTCATTGCTGGATAGTGCGGACAGTCACTTGGCCGAATCCGAGGCACTCGGGTATGGAAAGTACCAGGCTATCCGCAATGAAATTGCTTCCATCAAGACCAGGGTGAAGGGCGGCGAAGCCAAACCCGATCTGTTCGATCGGGTAAAAGGCCTCTTTCACGAAATCATGCATGGAAAAAAAGGTTGAGGTGCCTGATACAATGATCGGCACGGGTTTTCCGTGCCGGGTTCTGTTGCGCAACTATCCATTTTAGGGGGATTATTCATGTCAATTGGAGAAACGAGGCGGATCTTGCTGGATGATGTCGACAAGTTTCGATTGAAGGCGGATTACTACGAGTCGCTGCATCTGGCTGAAGCTGCCAGATATGCCAGGGACGTCGCCGCGAGCATTGAATTGGCGCTTACCACCTTGCCTTCCGCGGATGATCCAGATATTTTCTGAGAAGGCTGGGTGTTGGAAGCGCGGGCGGGCCCCGGCATGCCGGGGCTGTGAAATGAGCAAAACAGCAGGCAGTCGCAGAAGGTCCTGGTCAGGAACCCGGTCTTCTCTCGGACGCGGCATTGCGCTGCTGATTCGAATTCTTGGAGCAACGCGATGGCATCACAAAGAGAATTGATAAGGGATGCGGGTTACGATCGAATCACGATTTTGCTGCACTGGCTGACGGCTGTCCTTGTCGTTGCGCTGTTTGCTCTTGCGGAAAGCTGGGATTTCCTTCGGCACGGCTCTCCGCTCAGGAAGGAATTGCATTCAATTCATATCTCGCTGGGAATCGTGCTGGCATTGGTCATGACTGTGCGTCTTGGGTGGCGCGCCACGCGCGGCAGGCGCTTGCCTCCGGCGTCCGCCGGATTGATGGCATTTGCCGGGAAGGCCGTCCACCATGCGCTATATTTGCTGCTGGCAGCCCAGATCGTGCTGGGATTCCTGTGGAGGTGGGCGCAGGCGGAAGCCTTCATGTTTTTCGGGCTCTTTCCGGTACAGTTCGCAACGGTCAAGGATCGCGCCCTGAGTCATACCTTGGGCGACCTTCACGACATCGCTGCCTGGAGCATTATCGTGCTGGCCGGCCTGCATGCCGTTGCGGCATTGATGCATCATTATATCCTCGGGGATGGCGTCTTGAAGAGAATGCTTCCCGGCAGGCCAATATCCGACTTTGGCGGCTGAAAAGATCGCGAACGCCTGCCCCGTTTCCGGACAACTCGTCCCGGTCAGTCGTAATGCCGGAAGCGCACGTCGTTCTTGCCGGTTTTCTTGACTTCGTACATCAGTTCGTCCGCCATGTTCATGATGTCGGGGAATGTCGAGGTCACCCTGGCGAAGCGTATGACGCCGATGCTTGCGGTAACGGGCGGGAAATCCTGCAATGCGCTGTTCACCGCAGCGAAGATCTTCCTGCCGACTTCCGTGGCGGTTTCCGGGCCGGTTTCCGGCAGCAACATGGCGAATTCATCGCCGCCCAACCGGGCGAGCAGGTCGTTCGAGCGCAGGACGGAGCGCAGGGCACCGGCTATCGCCCTCAGCGCTGCATCCCCGATGTCATGGCCCCGCGTGTCGTTCAACTGCTTGAAATTGTCCAGATCCAGATAGATCACCGAAAGCGGGTGTCCGTAACGCTTCGAGCGCTCGACTTCGGAATTGCCTGCCTCGACGAAGCCGCGCCGGTTTTGCAGGTCGGTCAGCGCATCGCGCGTCGCGTTCACGTGCGCCATCTCATACTGCATGCGCAATTGTGAAAACTGCCTCGCCAGCACCAGCGCGAGCAGCAGCACTTCGACCGTGACCGCCAGCAGGCCGAGATGTTCGATATAAATCGTATACATTCCCCCCAGCCTGCCGAGGGAAATGGACAATGCGCCCAATACGAAAAACACCAGCACCGCAGACAGATACATCGGCGCGGAGAAATGCCCCTGACGAGTGCGCACTATGCCCGACAGCAAACCATAACCCAGAAACAGTCCCACCCCGGCGCGGTCGAGTTCCAGCGACCAGTTCGGTTTGAACAGCGCCAGAAGAACGAATGCCGCAAACAGGCCGAGCAGCGCCATGCCCGCCCCGTAAAGCCGGGGATTGGATGCGCTTGTGACATCCAGCAAGCGCAAGACGAACAGCACATAACTGCAATTGGAGAGCAGGATGGGGAAGCTGATCAGGTAGAACCAGTGAAATCCGAGCAAATCCGGGTAAACCAGCAGTGCGGTACCGTTGTAAAGCAGATTTCCGAGGATGAACAGGGCATAGAATCCGTCCGTTGCGTTGCGCCGGATGCCTGCCAGCACGGCATAATAAAACATCAGGCCGAGCAAAACGCCCATGCAAAGCAGCGTCACGGCGTCACCCGGCTGGATCGCCTGCCGATAATGCGCCAGCGTATCCAGGTAAGGCACGGGTTGCGCCAGCAAGAAAGGGGAGGAAATTTCGGTTACCAGCCGGTAATGCCCGGGTTGCAGCGTGAACTCGCGGCCGTGCCGCAGAAAGAAGGGACTGGGATCCCTGCTTTGAATGCCCCCTGCTGCTTCCGCAACCAGTTGGCCCCGGTCGTCGAAAATCCTGTGATGGAACCGGCCTATCACGCTGGAATTCTTGAAATCCACCACCAGATGCGTGGTCTGCCCGATCTCGAAATTCCCCAGCCATAAAAAGTGTCCGCCGGTTCTGTCGAGCTTGTCGACGGGCGACATTCCGGCGCATTGCAGTTCCGCCGATTCGGCACAATGCGAGTATGGCGGCACTTCATACCATTGCCCGGAAAGCTTCAATGGCTGGGCTTTGCAGGGCAGCCAGATGAATGTCAGGAGCAGCAGCGCAGACAGCCACCTGGCTGCGCCTATCGCGTTGATGGAAAATTTGCGCATGCGGGATGGTCAGGCCAGAAACGGCCAGAAAAAGACCTGCTTCAAATGCATTTTCTCCCCGGACAAAGGGTTCGCGAGCTTGTTTCCATCATGATGACCTTGAATCGTTCTTATTGCAACGATGACGAACGTCCGTAACCGGTACTTTGATGAACTTCCGATAACTGCCGTTCACGCCTTTTTGAACAGCATCTTGAGCTGCTCAATGGGGGCCGGCTTGACGAAAAAGAATCCCTGGTAGTGATTGCAGCCGCTATCCTGGAGGAACCGCCATTGCTCTGCTGTCTCCACCCCTTCGGCAATGACGTCCAGTCCCAGGCTTTTCGCCATGGCAATGATCGTGCTGACAATCGCCTTGTCGCTGCTGTCGACGGCCAGGTCGCGGATGAACGACTGGTCGATCTTGAGCTGACTGAGGGGGAGCCGCTTGAGGTATTGCAAGGAGGAATAGCCGGTGCCGAAATCATCCAGCGAAAACCCGACGCCGATCCGCTTCAATGCGTTCATGATGCTAATGGTGTCTTCAATGTTTTCCAGCAACATGCTTTCGGTCAGTTCCAGCTTGAGCAGATCGGGGTTGATGGCATGATCCCGCACCGCAGCCTGGACTTGCAATACAAAATCGGCCTGGTGGAACTGCTTTGCACTGACGTTGACCGACAGGACAAGGTTTCGTGTCGACTCATTGCCCTCCCATGCCTTGATTTGTGCGCAAGCCGATTCCAGCACCCAAAGACCCATGGGCAGGATCAGCCCGGTTTCCTCAGCCAGTGGAATGAATTGCGCAGGAGACACCAGACCGTGTTCAGGATGCAGCCAGCGGATCAGCGCCTCGGCGCCAACCGGACGGCGTAAGCCATCCACCTGAATTTGATAATGCAAATGAAATTGCCGCTTCTCGAGCGCCTTGCGCAATTCGCCCTCAAGCGCTACGTGGGCATTGATGGCCTCTTGCATCTCCGGATCGAGTCTTCATGGGGTTCGCGATCCTGGTTTCTCGTTCGCTTCGCTCGACAGGAGGTACTCCGAGTACAGGTTCTTGCCGATGGGGTTCCTGTCGCTCGTTCTGGCATATTCCGCAATCTTCAGGTCTTCATGCGCCACATGCTGGCCGAGCCACTTGTTGAGAAAATACAGCAGGTCTTCTGGGGATTCTCTGCGGCGGCTGATTTTCGCCAGCATCGTGTTCAGTTGCATCAATAATTCGGTATGGATGAGTGCGTGTTCGTGGACCCCGGGGTAGCCGATCTCGTGCATCAGGTTCTCTTCGCTGATGAAATGGAATTCGGTGAATTTCTTCAGTTCCACCATTATCCAGCGCACTCGCTGCTCCGGTTCTCCGGTCTTGATTGCGATATCCAGTTTGCGGCAGAGCAGGATCAGGATGCGATGCTGTGTATCGATCAGATCGTTGTCCAGCTCCAGCTTTTTTTCCCAATGGATATACATATTGTTCCCCGGAATTTTCGGGCAGGCATTCGCGATTGTCCCGATTCTGTGCCGGGCTTTCGATAATATACAATATCGTGCATTCATGGCATTTCCGCCTTCAGCCGAATCTATATTTCTTGACTAAATGATTTTGACCGGTGGAGAATAGCGGGAGATAAGTTTGGAAGATACATCGTCGGACCGATAATGCCAACGGGTCGAGGCTCAGACACCATTTCTTGCTAGAGCGTGATCGCGAGATAGGCCGCGTAGAGCATGCCGTTCAGAAGCAGCGACCAGACCGGAAGTCCGGCCCGGCGGACGCTGATTCTGAGCCATGCTGCTGCGATCAGGGTGAGGGCGACGCCGCTCAGCACCTCGATGCGCGGCTGCCAGGGCGTCAGCATGATGCCAATCGCGGGAAGCAGGGTGCCCTGGAACACCATCGCGCCGGTGATGTTGCCGAAGGCGAGCGTGTCCCTGCCGCGCCTCGCCCACAGGATGCTGTTCACCTTCTCGGGGAGTTCGGTCGCAACCGGAATCACGAGCAGAGAGAGCAGGAGCGGGGAGATGCCGAGTATGTGCGACACCCCCTCCACGCCGGAAATGAATCCCTTCGCGCCGAAGACGAGCAGGGCGAGCCCCATGCCGAGCTGCATCAGGATGGTGGGGATGCTGGTCGGCAGGCCGAGCCTGGCGAGGAACATCCGCTCTCCCGCCTCGGTGCCGTGGCCCTCTTCCACGAGCTGGCTCGATGCATGCAGCGTCAGCATGATGTAGACGAAATAGACGAGGGCCAGCGTCAGACTGAGCCCCGCGCGCAGGTAGCGCAATTCCTGCGGAACGTACATCGCAGCCGCCGAGATGGAAAATGCCAGCAGGAAGAAGTTGATGTCGCGCACGAAGCCGCTCCGCTCCGGGCTGATCCGGCCCTGCAATCCGCGCCCCTTCAGCACGGCAAGCGCCATGAGGCAGGTCGAGAGCGTCGAGAGCATGAGCGGCGCGCCCAGGATGGAGCCGACGCCGATCTCCTCGTTGACATCGACATCGCTGGTCCCGGCGAGCAGGGCGAGCAGCGGAACCATGGTTTCCGGCAGCGCCGTGCCGATGGCTGCGAAGAGCGATCCCGTCACCCCTTCCGAAATTCCCAGCTTCTCCCCCAGATGCTCCAGGGCATTGGTGAAGAGCTCGGATGCCGCGAGGATGACGAGCAGCATCGCTGCGAGTTCGAGTGCGTAGCCTGTCATGTTTTTCCGTGAACTGAGTTCCTGAATGGATTATGGGGCCTGGAAACGGCCATGGCAATTTATGGGCAGGGATCGTGTGCGACGAGGCATGTGGGGCGAGCCTCGGCCGTGGTAGGATGATGCCATGGAAATCAGAACGGTCGGCTGGGGCTCGCTCCTGATGGCGAAGTCGCTCGAACTTCGGAAGGCGGTCTTCGTGTCCGAGCAGAGCGTGCCGCCGGAGCTGGAGATCGACGAAATGGACGAGGCGGCGATCCATTTCTTGCTGCTCCTGGAGGGAGAAGTTGCTGCGACGCTGAGGCTCCTCCCTCAAGACAATTGCGTCAAGATAGGGCGGGTCGCCGTCAGAAGGGAGCTCCGTTCGACGGGGCTCGGCACAGAATTGATGAAAGCAGCGCTTGCGCATGCCCTCCGGGCTGGCTTTCCGGAAGCGATCCTGGATGCGCAGCTCGATTCGATCCCCTTTTACGAGAAGCTGGGTTTTTCCGCCGAAGGGGAGATTTTCATGGATGCCGGCATCCCCCACAGGGGCATGAGGCTGAAGCTCGCCTGAAGCCTGCCTTTCAACAGCTGTTTCACGATCGGGCATTGCCCGGCAATGCCGCCGCCCCATTTGATGCCAAGCCGTGATAGCATTGCCGAAAACGGAAAATAAATGCAAAAGGAAATCGAAACCAGGGGGAATATGGAATTGCGCGCAACGCGTGGATGGGAATGGCCTTCACAATCCGGCAAGCCCAAGGATTCTATCGATTTGTGCCGGAATTCTGTTCAAGCATGGCCTTGATGGCATCCTCAAGCGCTTGAAGGTGTTTGTCGATCACGTCTGCCACAGTCTGCGGATCGATATCGCCCAGGTAATTATGCACGAGGATATTGCGAAAACCGCTGATATCTCGCCAGGGAATATTGGGAAAGGCCGCCTTTTTATCTTCCGGCAGCAATTGGGTGGCTTCGGAAAGGGTCTGCAGATTTCGCAGCGCGGCATCGTACAGCACTTCATCCTCGACGATATTGCCGCGCATCCGGGCGCGCCGGATCCTCGCGATGGCATCCAGGATGTGCAGCCCATAAGGCTGCCAGGGTTTGCTCATAATTCCACAGCTTCGCCGATCACATGCTCGCGGATATGCCGGTTGAGCTCGTGTTCCGGAACCAGTTCCACTTTCCGGTGCAGCAGATTTTCGAGATCTGCGGCAAGGGGCATTCGTTGCGTGAACAGATCGTAGCCGTGTGGAAGATCGACCAGAAAATCCACGTCGCTGTCGTCCTTTTCTTCCCGACGCGCAACTGAACCAAACACACGGATGTGCCGCGCGCCGTACCGACGCGCCAGGGCTTCGATCTGATTTCTGTTTCGTCTCAATTCATCCAGCAGCATTCCTGCCTCCTGTCCCTGGAAGACCATCCCGGTGCAATTATACCGCTCTGGCCTGAGGTCGTTTGCCATTTCAGGCAATCGTACCATGCCTCGTCATGAATTTGGACAGCCGGAATGGACATGGTCTCCAAAGAACTTTTCAAGCCACATTCCAGGAAACCGGAATTTGTCGCATTTCTGACCAGAATTGCGACTAAGGAAGCCCCGAACAAGTCGCACATGGGCCGCTTCGTTTTCCCGGCAATGCGCACCACGGGGGAATAAATCAGTGGTTCCCTGAAGAAGGTCGGCTGACGAAATATCGTTTTCTAGCGCAATTCCACCAGGAACACGCATTCCTGCAGGCGGGAGAGGCCGCGCTGCCTGAAGCGCGCATTCCGCTCCAGATTGAGCGCGTCGATTTCGGCGAGAAGCGAGACGCTCGCGTGCTTTCCATAGAGCTCCTGCACTTCCCGCCTCGAAACGGCAAAGGGCGGGCCCTGCATTTCCTTCTCGTCGTAATCCAGGGTGATCAGCAGGATCCTGGTGCCGGGCGGCAGAATGGCGGCCATGCGGGAAATGTAGCGCTCGCGCATTTCCGGAGGCAGTGCGATCAGGGAAGCCCGGTCGTACACCGCCCCGACATTTTCGAGCATGGAACGGTCGAGATCGAAGAAGTCGCCGCACAGGATGCGGATGCCGCCCGATTCGTGCGAATCGAATTTTCCCTGGGGCGAATGCCGCGGAGTCATTCCGTTCTCTTCGAAGAAGGCTTTTGCCGCGATCGCGCTCAGCTCCACCCCCAGAACGGGAAATCCCTGGCTGTCCAGCCAGATCATGTCGCGGCTCTTGCCGCACAGCGGGACGAATACCGGACTGCCCCGGTCAAGCTGCAGCTGCTGCCAGTATTCGCGCAGGTACGGGTTGTAGTCGTTTTGATGGAAGCCGATCTCCTCCTTTTCCCAGCGCTCCAGCCAGAAATCCTTTTTCATTTCACTCTCCCTGTATTTCAAGCTTCCTGGATTTTCCCACATCCGGGCCGAATCAGAAACCGAAGCGCCGTAAGTTGCGGCATCGCGGACTGGATCTCGTCAACCAGATGTACCTCTTCTCTGCGGCGGCTTACAATCTGGTGCGGATGCGAAGTTTATTGGTGTGCGGCACCGAAAATCCGTCCAGAACCTGAGAAAACAGGGAAAATGGCTCGAAAACAGCTTGTCAAGGCCGTAAAAACAGTGATTCAGGCCGAAAAATAGATCAGGCGACTGGGGGACGGGGAAATAATCATGACATTTTCAGCAGCCTGTTATAGATTCGGCATGAATAGGGTATAACCTTTCAGGTTGATAAAATGTCAGCTCCTACATGGAAAAAGACGATGGCAGGAAGCTCAGCGCGCCGGAGCTAAAAGAGAGGCGCAAACAGGTGATCCGGGCATACAAGCGCGGATTGAACAAGAAGCAGATTAGCCGGGATTTGGGGTTGAGTTATCCGGCAGTGCGCAACATCATTGCGCGCCACGAGCAACATGGAGCCGAATCGCTGACTCCGGGTAAGAAGGGGCGCAAGGTAGGAGAAAAGCGGACGCTGACTGAAGCTCAGGAGGCAGATATTCGTCGGCTTATCTGCGAGAAGCGTCCCGAGCAAATGAAGATGGAATTTGCGCTGTGGAACCGTGCTGCGGTGATGCAATTGATTGAGTGGGATTGCGGGATCAAGTTAAATGACCTCCGGCTTTGCCGGAGTTCACTTAACTAATTGATTTCTATGAGGATGATTTGCTGTTATTTGGTCATTATCCAGCCCATCAAAACATAGGCAACACTATGAAACAAAATGAAAAAATAGGCGTCATCTTTATCTGCATGGGCAACATCTGCCGCTCCCCGACAGCGGAGGCGGTGTTCAGGAAAATGGCGGAAGAGGCGGGGCTCATCGAAAGGGTTTTCATCGATTCCGCGGGCACCCACGACTACCATGTCGGAAGCCCCCCGGACGAGCGCTCGATGCGCGCTGCGAAGGGACGCGGCTACGACATGAGCGGCTTGCGCGCGAGGCAGGTGGAGGCGAATGATTTCCTGCATTTCGACTACATCCTCGCCATGGACAGGAACAATCTCGCGATACTGAAGCGCATCGCCGCCCCCGGATTGCAGGGCAAGGCGAGGCTTTTCATGGAATTCAGCGGCGATTTTGCGGACCTTGAAGTGCCGGACCCCTATTACGGGGGCGCCCAGGGCTTCGAGACCGTGCTCGACAGGGTGGAAAGCGCATCCAGGGGGCTGCTCGCAGAAATCGCGGCAGCCCGCTAGGAGCCTATTCCGAGGGCTTGGTTTCGACCTGGAGCAACTGCTCGGGTTCGATTGGGGTGACGTTGCGCGTCCTGCGGCGGCGCGGGTTGGTTCTCGCCTTTTCGAAGCTGGCTTCGGACGCGGTCTGCTGCACCTTTTCGGGATTCGTCTCGACCTGCTGCAATTCCGCCTCTTCCTTTCCAGGCTGCGCATCCCCGTCTTTCAGCGGCTGGGCATACTCGATGATCGCCTCGATTCTGGCTGGCCTGGTTTTGGGACGAGCTGCTTCCACGATCACCTCGCCGCTGGCGGGATTTGCATACTCTACGATCGCTTCGATGATCGGTGCGCCTGCCGGTTTTCCGGTTTCGAGTGCCAATGCCTCCTGGCGATCCCTTCCCCTGTCGCGCCTGCCGCGCCTGCGCTTGCCGCGCCCGCCTCCTTCTCCCCCCTCGCGCGGCGGCGACTTCTCCGCCTCGACCGCTTCGACTGCGGGAAGCGGCTGCTTCTCGGGTTTGGGCTGCTTGGGCTGCTGCGCCTGACGCTTCGCTTCAGAAGGCCGCTGCCTGTTCTCCTGGCGGCGCGGCCTCTCGCGGGCCTGCACGGGTTTGGCCTGCGCCGGAGCCTTGGGCGCTTCGGTTTCCTCGGATTTGAGCCATGAGAACATCTTCTCGAAGAAGCCGGGCTTCTTCGCTTCGACCTTCACCGGAGCGGGCTGGTCAGGGGTGATGCCCCTGACTGCGGCCTGCGGGCGGGCAGCCTTGGCCGCTTCCTTGGCGGGTTCCAAAGTTTCTTCGAGCGGCTTCTCGACAAGCTGGTAGCTCGCCGCTGCATTGTCGGAAGCGTTCAATTCGTCGTGGCGGAGCCTCGTGATGGTGTAATTGGGCGTTTCGATATGCATGTTCGGGATCAGCACCACGTCGACCCTGAGCCTGGATTCGATGGTATGGATTTCAGCCCGCTTTTCGTTCAGCAGA
>JAKBJU010000016.1 GCA_021835845.1 Pseudomonadota bacterium
TTCGTCGTGGCGGAGCCTCGTGATGGTGTAATTGGGCGTTTCGATATGCATGTTCGGGATCAGCACCACGTCGACCCTGAGCCTGGATTCGATGGTATGGATTTCAGCCCGCTTTTCGTTCAGCAGATAGGTCGCGACATCCACCGGAACCTGGGCGCGAATCAGGGCGCTGTTTTCCTTCATCGCCTCCTCCTGGATGATCCTGAGGATGTGCAAGGCCGAGGATTCTATGCCACGAATGTGGCCTGTCCCGTGGCAGCGGGGGCAGGGCATGTGGCTGGATTCGCCCAGGGAGGGCTGCAGCCTCTGACGCGACAGTTCGAGCAGCCCGAAGCGGGAGATCTTCCCGGTCTGCACGCGCGCCCGGTCGTGATGGAGCGCTTCCTTCAGCCTGTTTTCGACTTCGCGCTGGTTCTTGCCGCTTTCCATGTCGATGAAGTCGATCACGATGAGCCCGCCCAGGTCGCGCAATCTCAGTTGCCTGGCGATCTCGTCGGCGGCTTCGAGGTTGGTGTTGAAGGCGGTCTGCTCGATGTCAGCGCCCTTGGTGGCGCGTGCCGAATTGACGTCGATGGAAACCAGCGCTTCGGTATGGTCGATCACGATCGCGCCGCCAGAAGGAAGGGAAACCGTGCGCGAATAGGCGGTTTCGATCTGGTGCTCGATCTGGAAGCGCGAGAAGAGCGGAATGTCGTCGCTGTAGAGCTTGACCCGGTTCACGTTGGACGGCATCACATGGCTCATGAACTGCCTGGCCTGCTGGTAGATGTCGTCGGTGTCGATCAGGATTTCGCCGATATCCTGGTTGAAATAGTCCCTGATCGCGCGGATGACCAGGCTGCTTTCCTGGTAGATCAGGAAGGCGCCGCTTTGCTGCTTCGATGCGCTCTCGATCGCGGTCCAGAGCTGCATCAGGTAATTGAGGTCCCATTGCAGTTCTTCCAGGCTCCTGCCTATTCCGGCAGTCCTGGCGATGATGCTCATGCCTTGCGGGATTTCGAGCTGCGCCATGATGTCGCGCAGCTCGTTGCGGTCTTCGCCCTCGATGCGACGGGATACGCCGCCGCCCCTGGGGTTGTTGGGCATCAGGACCAGATAGCGTCCGGCCAGGCTGATGAAGGTGGTGAGCGCAGCGCCCTTGGTGCCGCGCTCGTCCTTGTCCACCTGGACGATGACTTCCTGCTTTTCCTTCAGGACGTCCTGGATCCTGGCGCGGCCGACATCGACGTTTTCCCCGAGGAAATTGCTCCTGGCGATTTCCTTGAAGGGGAGAAAGCCGTGACGCTCTCCGCCGTAATCGACGAATGCAGCCTCCAGGCTGGGTTCTATTCTTGTAATTACTCCCTTGTATATATTGCTTTTTCTTTGTTCCTTGCTAGCCGATTCGATATCCAGGTCAATCAGCTTTTGACCATCCACTATTGCGACCCTGAGCTCTTCGGATTGGGTCGCATTAAACAACATGCGTTTCATTATTTATTTTCTCCCGCGCTCTTGTCACGGGCAAAACTGCGCAACATCTTGCGCTTCTTCAGTCAAACATCAGCCATCTATTCGGAGTAGGCATGGCGCTTCATGATTCAGAATCGGGGTTGCCTAAAACCTGCCCGGAGGGAAGGGATGAAAATTTTACGTGTGCCTTGAGCGCGCAAATCAATTATTATCGCTACTTTGTCTGGTGAGCGAAGTTAACCATGGTTCCTAAAAAATTCGGGATCGCTTCAATCGGAGCGCTCTTTCGGTTGCAGGACGCGAACCTTCGAGATAGTCAAGTATAAGCAAAATGAGCGGGGCATGCAAAGATTCTGTCACAAGACAGGCCGTGACGGACGAGGATGCCGGGCAGCGCATCGACAATTATCTGTTCAGATGCCTGAAGGGCGTACCCAAAAGCCATATCTACCGTATCCTGAGGAGCGGTGAAGTCAGGGTGAACAGCAAGCGGGTGGAGGCGACCTACCGCCTGGCGGCGGGCGACATGCTGCGCATCCCGCCGGTGAGGGTTTCCGAGAAGCAGGAACGCCGCCTCCCGGCATTCGACCTGCCCATCCTTCACGAGGACGACTGCCTGATCGCCATCGACAAGCCTGAAGGCGTGGCCGTGCACGGCGGCAGCGGCGTGAGTTTCGGCGTGATCGAACAATTGCGCGCCAGCCGCCCTCAGGCCAGATTCCTGGAGCTCGTGCATCGCCTCGACCGGGACACGTCGGGAGTGCTGCTTCTGGCGAAAAAGCGCTCGGCACTGCTTGATCTGCATCGCCAGATCAGGGAGGGGAAAGTACAGAAATATTATTTTGCCGTCGTCTCCGGCAAATGGCAGAATCGGAAGCAGGACGTGAGATTGCCGCTCCACAAGCATGTGGCCGAATCGGGAGAGCGGCGGGTGAGCGTGAGCGAGGAAGGCATGCCATCTAGAACGGTGTTTTCCCTGGTGGAGCAGGGGGAGCGCGCGAGCCTCGTTGAAGCCGACCTGAAAACCGGCAGGACCCACCAGATCAGGGTGCATCTCGCCCACCTGGATTTTCCTATCATCGGGGACGAGAAATACGGGGATTTCGCGCTCAACAAGGCCATCGCCAAGGCCGGCTTCAAAAGGATGTACCTGCATGCGGCGAGAATGACGTTCGTCCATCCGGAAGGAAAATCGATGACGATCGAGTCATCCCTTCCGGGGGCTTTCCATGACTTGATAAGATACATGAAATAAATGCAGCAATATTTTGATTTAATAGTTTTTGATTGGGACGGAACCTTGATGGATTCGGCGGACGTCATCGTGCGCTCGATCAGGCGGGCGAGCGTCGACGCAGGATTTCCCGCACCCGCTCCCGAAGCTGCGCGCCATATCATCGGCCTGGGACTGATGGAGGCCATGGCGCAGCTTTTCCCCGAAGCCGATCCCGAGTCCTGCCGAAGGCTCTCGGACCATTACCGGCATCATTATCTGAAAGCCTCGGGCGAAGGGATATTCCTTTTCGAGGGCGCTGAGGATACGGTTGCCTCCCTCAGGGAGGAGGGCTGCTTGCTTGCGGTTGCCACGGGAAAAAGCAGGCGGGGGCTCGAATCCGCCTTCGATGCCTCGGGACTGCGGGATTATTTTCATGCCAGCCGCTGCGCCGACGAGTCCTTTTCCAAGCCGCATCCTGCCATGCTGCTCGAACTGATGGACGAACTCGGCGTGGAGGCTGGCAGGACCCTGATGATCGGGGACACCACGCACGATCTGCAGATGGCTGCCAATGCCGGGGTGGCCAGCCTCGCCCTGTGCCATGGCGCCCACTCCAGGGAGACGCTGGAAGCGTGTCAGCCGCTCGCCTGCCTGAACGATTTCGTTGAATTGAAGTCATGGTTGAGTGGCCATGTATCGAGGAGAGAATCGCATGTCTGAAAACTGGGAACGGGAAACGCTGGAAAAGCTCGCCTTTTCGGCGCTGCAGGAGAACCGAAGGGCAAGGCAATGGAGCATTTTCTTCAAGTCGCTGACATTCGCCTTCCTGTTCGGGGTGCTTTATCTGGCATTCAGGGAAAACAGCGAAATAGGACCGAAATTTTCCGGCAAGCATACTGCGCTGATCGAACTCAAGGGGCCGATCGCAGCCGATACCCCGGCCAGCGCCGAGGAAATCGACTCAAGCCTGGAGGATGCCTTCAAGGACAAGGATACCCAGGGGGTGATCCTGCAGATAGACAGCCCGGGGGGAAGCCCGGTCCAGGCCGGGCAGATCAACGACGAGATCGTGAAGCTCAGGAAACAGTACCCGAAAATCCCGCTTTATGCCGTGGTGGGGGACATGTGCGCGTCCGGGGCTTATTATGTCGCGGTGGCTGCGGACAAGATCTACGTCGACAAGGCCAGCCTGGTCGGATCGATAGGGGTGCTGATGGATGGCTTCGGATTCACCGGAACCATGCAGAAGCTCGGCGTCGAGCGCAGGCTGCTGACTGCCGGTGAAAACAAGGGATTCCTCGATCCCTTCTCGCCGATGAGCGACAAGCAGAAGGGCTATGCCTTGCAGATGCTGGAGGAGATTCACCAGCAGTTCATCCAGGCGGTGAGAACGGGACGGGGCAATCGCCTGAAGGAAACCCCGGACATGTATAGCGGTCTGGTGTGGACCGGGCAGAAGAGCCTGGAACTGGGACTTGCGGATGCCTACGGCACGACCGATTATGTCGCGAAAGAAGTCATCGGCGCGGAACAGATCGTGGATTACTCGCCCAGGGAGAACATCGCGATGCGTTTTGCCAAGAAGTTCGGCGTGAGCATGGGCAGCGCCCTGCTCCAGCCGATGGGGCTGCGATAGGGGCTTCCCTCAGGCGCCGCGGTAGAAATGGCGGCCGGTCGCGAGGAATGCGGCGAAAACGGCCACGGCGAACACCATGCTGCTGACGGCGAGCTGCATTCCCCCCGAAACGATATGCCCCGACGTGCATCCGCCCGCCATGCGCGCACCGAACAGCAGCAGGAAGCCTCCGACAAACGCCCAGGAAAAGCGCTTGCCCCGCCCGGGGCCGCAATAGCGTTTCCATAATTCAGGCACGCTGGTGATGCGGAAGCTGCGCTGGAGGAGCGAGAACACGAGTCCGGCCAGGAAAGCGCCGACCAGAAACCGCAATTCCCATGCGCCCGGTTCGGCAATTTTGTGCCAATAGGATTCCGCTCCCAGGCCGGTGATCGCCATGGCCAAGAAAGGGAAGGAAGTGGATGCGCCCATGGGGTGGCCAGCGGCAAAGGGCAGGTCGAGCAGCGCATTGAGCAGGGCCATGCCGATGGCCGCATGCAGCCATCGCCAGCCGTCCCCTTTCAATTTCTGCAAGAACAGGGCGATGCCCACGAACAGAACCGCTGCCATGGCGGTTGCCGTCCAGAACAAGGCATTGCCGGGCAGCAGCGTGCGGACGGAGGGCGAGCCCAGATCCGGACCGAGAAGGGGGCCCAGGGAGGGATAAACCATGGCAAACAGCAGCGACCCGCACAATCCGCCGAAAATGCCGACCAGGGCATCCAGATTGCCCTGGCCCAGGGAAATGGCGACGGTGCCGGGGCAGTAGCCGAGAATCGCCATGCCCATGCCGAACAGCAACCCGCCTGCCACAATGCCGATCAAGATGAAAGGCTTGACATGGTAGTCGGCCCATCCTAGGTAAATCTCCGCCTGCAGCAGGAGCGTGCCCAGGCCGACGGCAAAGGCGATCGTCTTGGCGACAGTGAAATCCTGCAGCGCCGCCATGCCGGCTATGGTGTCGAACCGGTTCAGGCGCGCGTATTGCAAGATCGCGCCGAATACAAATCCCCAAATGATCGTTTCCATGTTCCGCAGTATACGTCAGTTAAGCCTTGATCAGAAATACCGTGGGGCGCTTGCCGATTTCAGGTTCCGCCTTTTTCCAGCTTGCCACCGTTCTCGTCACGATGGACTCGGTTGCGAGCGTGATATCGGTTGCCAGGCAGAGCAGGGTGCCCCCCCTGCAATGCTGTAGCAGGGCATCGAAGAGCTTCCCGTTGCGGTAGGGCGTTTCGATGAAAATTTCGGTTTCGTCCCTCGCTCCGGATTCCGCTTCAAGAAGCCTGATCTTCCTTCCGAGTTCCTCTCTTTCAACCGGCAGGTAGCCGTGGAACGCGAAGCGCTGCCCGCCCAGGCCGGATGCCATCAATGCCAGCAAGATGGATGACGGGCCGACCAGCGGCACCACTTTGATGCCATTTTCATGGGCGAGCCTGACAAGATCCGCTCCGGGGTCGGCTACGGCGGGACATCCCGCCTCGGAAATCAGTCCGGCGTCCCTGCCATCGAGCAGGGGTTCGAGCAGCGCTTGAATCGCCGCTCTTTCGGTATGTTCGTCGAGGATGCGCAGGTCGAGCTCCTGCAGCGGGACTTTCGTGCCGGAAAGCTTCAGGAACTGGCGCGCGGTCTTGGGATGCTCGACGATGAAGAGCGAAAGACCGGCGAGGCGCTCCCGCACATCCTGCGGCAGGATGGCCGTGATTTCTCCTTCCCCGAGAGGAGAGGGAATGAGATAGAGAGTGCCTGTCATGCGTTTTCCATGGAAGGGGAAAGATAGTGCAAAAGCGCCGACATGGCAACGGTGTCTTGAATTCGGAGCATTCTTCCCCTAGAAATGAATCATGGAACCTGGGAGGACATCATGCAAAGGCCGCTGCAAATCACCACGAGAGATATTCCCGAATCCGATGCGATCGACGCCCACATCCGCGAGAGAGTCGGGAAACTCGAACAGTTCTATCCGCACATCGTGGGCTGCCATGTCGTCGTCGAAATGCCGCACAAGCACAAGCATCAGGGAAAGCTGTTCAGCGTCAGGGTGGAAATCAAGGTGCCAGGAAGCGAAATCGTCGTCAACCGGGATCTGGCCGAGGATGTCTATGTCGCCCTGAGGGATGCGTTCGACGCGGCAAGGCGCGGCCTCGAGGACTACGGCAGGAAGCAGAGGGGGGATGTCAAGTTTCACGAGCCGCTGACGCTGGGGGTCGTGGTCAGGCTCTTCGACGAAGGATACGGGTTCATCGAAACGGAAGATGGCGAGGAAGTCTATTTCCATCGCGAAAATGTCGCCAGCCCCAGCTTCGAAAGCCTGGCCGCAGGGGACAAGGTGCATTTCATCGTCGAGGCTGCGGGAGAGGGCATGCAGGCGAAGCGCGTGAGCAGGCGCTGAATATTCAGACCTTGACGCAGATTTTCGGGGAGAGATGGGCGTCAATCCGACGATTGGCGGGTGCGGCGTTATAACCGAATTCCCCCATGTCAGTCAGGCTCCCGTTCGCTTGAACAGCAGTGCGGTTTCTCGACCAGCACCTGCCCTGTCACCGGATTGGGCCTGAATGCGGTGCATCCCTTCAGTCCCAGTTCGAAGGCGCGATCGTAGAGGGACGCGAAGGAATCGAAATCGAAGCATTCCGACACGTTCACGGTTTTCGATATCGCATTGTCGACATGCTGCTGCAAAGCCGCCTGCATGAGCAGCTGTTCCTCGGGAGAAACGGCGTCCGCAGTGGCGAATGCCGGAGAAAGCGGCGCATTCTCGCCCATTTTTTCCCTGAAAAGCCTGAAGGCGTAATCCGCAACCCGGACGGCGTCGAGCCGGCCGTCCGCCTGCCTGATGCTGCGCTCGAATTCCAGCGCGTAAATCGGCTCGAGTCCGCTGGATATATTGTCCGCCAGCAGGCTGATGGTCCCAGTCGGTGCGATCGCGGTGAGGTGGCTGTTCCTGATGCCGTATCTGGCGATGTCTTGCCGGATTTCTTCGGGGAGCGACCCGACGAATTCGCTTTTCAGGTATGCCGGCTTGAAGAGGGGGAAGGGGCCTTTTTCCCTCGCCAGCTCGATCGAGGCGAGATATGCGGCCTCCTTGATTGCCTTCATGATGTCGTGTGCGGTTTTTCTGGCTGCCATGCTGCCGTAATGGATGCCCAGCATGACAAGCGCATCCGCGAGTCCGGTGATGCCGAGTCCCAGCCTCCTGGAGGATCTTGCGACCCTGCGCTGCTCCGGCAGGGGGAATCGGGAAAGGTCGTACACGTTGTCCAGCATCCTCACTGCGATTCCTGCCGTGCGGGCGATGCCGGCTAAATCGACTGACGCCTTTTCGGTGAAGGGGGCGGCGATGAAACGGGTCAGGTTGATCGATCCGAGATCGCATGCGCCATAGGGGGGGAGCGGGATCTCGCCGCAGGGATTGGTCGCGCTGATGGTTTCGCAATAGGCGAGATTGTCCGCGCGTCTCACGCGGTCGATGAAAATGATGCCGGGTTCCGCGCAGGAGTAGGCGGCGCGCATGATGCGCTCCCAAAGTGCGGCTGCCTGCACGCGCCTGAAAACCTTTCCGCCGAAGACGAGCGGCCATTTACTGCCGGCTCTGACTGCCTGCACGAAGTCATCCGTTGCGAGCACGGAGAGGTTGAAATGGCGCAGCGAACTGCCGTTTTGCTTGGCCTCGATGAAATCCAGGATATCGGGATGATCGCAGCGCAATGTCGCCATCATCGCACCGCGCCGCGCGCCGGTGGAGAGTATCGTGCCGCACATGCTGTCCCAGATTTTCATGAAGGAGACCGGGCCCGATGCGATCATGCCCACGCTTTTTGCAGGCATTCCGCAAGGCCTCAGGGTGGAAAAATCGTATCCCACGCCGCCTCCCTGCTGCATCGTGATCGCCCCTTGCTTGAGCGAATCAAAAATGCCGGCAAGCGAGTCTTCGATGGTGCCCATCACGAAGCAATTGAACAGCGTGACGCGGTGATGCGTGCCTGCGCCGGCCAGTATCCTTCCCCCGGGAAGAAAAGCGAAATTCTCCAGCACGGAATAGAATTCGGATTCCCTGTCGCCGTCTTTTTCACGGCTGGCCAGGGTGCGGGCGATGCGATGCCAGGTGTCCTCGATGGAAAGGTCGCGGATCGCGTCCCCCTCGCGCCAGCGGTACTTGGCGTTCCAGATCCGCTCCGAGATGGTTCCGGTCATGGGTTTCGATGTGACATAATTAGCCATGGTTACCGTCACGCCCCCCGGCGAAAGCGCCGATTTCTCAAGCTGGATCGAGTCTCTTTCGCCGCACTACACGCCGCAGGAAATCGAATCCATTCGCCTGGCCACGGAGCATGCCGCAAGGCAGAACATGCGCCTCCCCGGCGGAGAGTCGATGCTCGAACATGTGATCCAGTCTGCTTCAATCCTAGCAGGGATGCACCTGGATTGCGAGGCGGTCGAGGCCTGCCTGCTGCTTTTCTGCAGCGATATCGGGGAGGCCTTCGGGGAAGGCGTGGAAAGCCTGGTCGAGGGCGTGAAACGTTTTTCCTCGTTCGATCTCGACGAAACCGAAAAAGGGGAGCTCGAAGGCCTGCGCAAGATGCTGCTCGCGATCGTCCAGGACATCAGGGTGGTCCTGATCAAGCTTGCCGATCAGCTGCAGAGCCTGCGCCATCTTGCAGGAAGCAGCGACGAGGAGGCAAGGTTGAAGGTTGCAGTCAAGACGCGCGACATTTATGCGCCGCTCGCCAACCGGCTCGGCATCTGGCAGATCAAGTGGGAGCTGGAGGATCTGTCTTTCCGCATCCTGGAACCCGAAACCTACAAAAAGATCGCGCGACTGCTCGACGAGAAGCGCGTCGACCGGGAAAGATTCATCGCGGCTGCCATAGCCGAACTGAAAGGCGAGCTGGAGGCGGCCGGAATCCGCGGGGAAATCTCCGGACGCCCCAAGCACATCTACAGCATCTACAAGAAAATGCAGCGAAAGAACCTGGGGTTCGAGGGCATTTACGATGTCAGGGCGATCCGGGTGCTGGTGGATGACGTGAAGGACTGCTATGGCGTCCTCGGCATCGCGCATGACCTGTGGGCCCCGATTCCAGGGGAGTTCGACGACTACATCGCCAAACCCAAGGAAAACGGCTACAGTTCCCTGCATACCGGGGTGATCGGACCTGAAGGCAAGGCGCTCGAAGTACAGATCAGGACGCGCGAGATGCATCATGCGTCCGAGATGGGGGTCGCCGCCCACTGGCGCTACAAGGAAGGGGGGAGGCGGGATTTCCGCTTCGAGGAGAAGCTCCTCTGGCTCAGGAAGCTCATGGGCTGGCGCGACGAATTGGGCGAATCGGAAAATCTCGCCAGGGAAATCAGGGAAGGGCTCTTCCAGGAGGCCGTCTACGTCATGACGCCGCAGGGAAAGGTCATCGACCTGCCCAGGGATGCGACGCCACTGGATTTTGCCTATCATGTGCATACCGATCTCGGCCATCGCTGCCGCGGGGCGAAAGTGGACGGGGCGATCGTCCCGCTCAACACGCCCCTGAAGACCGGGCAGCGCGTCGAAATCATCGCTGCAAAGCAGGGCGGACCGAGCCTCGACTGGCTCAATTCCGAGCAGGGCTTCGCGAAAAGCTCGCGAGCCCGCGCCAAGATCAGGCAATGGTTCAACAGCCGCAATTTCGAGACGAGCGTGGCGCATGGGCGCCTGCAGCTCGAAAGGGAACTGAAGCGGGCCGGAAAGGGCGGCATTTCCCTGGAGAAGGTCGCAGATCATTTCGGGTTCGCGAAGCTGGACGATTTTCTGGTCGAGGTCGACAGGGGAAACATCACGCGCCGCCAGATCCAGTCCTTCTTGCGGGAAGAGACTGCCGAACCGCAAAAGCTGCCGGTGGCGAAGATCAGGCCTACCCAACGCTCTGGCGAAGTGCTGATTGTCGGCGTGGACAAGCTCCTGACCCTGCTTGCAAAATGCTGCAAGCCGGTTCCTCCTGACGAGATAATCGGCTTCGTCACCAGAGGGCGCGGGGTGATGATACACAGGAAGAGCTGCACCAATGTCGCTCATCTCGATCCGGACAGGCTGCTGGAAGCCCAGTGGGGCCCGATGGGCGGGAAGTTTCCCGCTGACATCGTCATCGAGGCATCCGACAGGCAGGGGCTGCTGCGGGACATATCCGACATCCTGGCCAGAGAAAGAATCAACGTTACCGCGACCAGGACGCTGAGCCGCGTGGACAGGGCGAGCATGCGCTTCACGATAGCGGTTTCCGACCTTGCCGAATTGCGCAAGGTTCTGGGAATGATCATGGAAGTACCAGGGGTCGTGCAGGCATCGAGACGATAGGATAACATTGCAGATGTCGCATTGAGGTGCGTGATGGATCTGAATACCGTATATATCAGGACAGCGAAGGGCGAGGCAGAACTCGGGAACGAGCAGCTCTCCCTCGAGTTGCACGACATACTTTCCCGTTTGGATGGCAAGACCAGCGTCAGGCAAATGATGCTGGACGCTGCTTTCTGGTCGGGGCAGACTTTCGAGCAGGCCCTGAACGAGCTTCTGGAGGGCGGATATGTCCAGATGCTTTCCGGGGCGGCCATCGCAGCGGAGAAGGCTGCTCCTCTTGATGCTGCCCCGAATCCTCCAGTCGAAGCGCAGCGCAGCGCTGGCAAGAGCAAATTCGCCGAATCGAAGCGAACCCTGATCGCCAGCGTGCTTTTTCTCGACATGGTCGAGTACACGAAGCATCCGGTTGCCGACCAGCTCAGGATGAAGGAGGATTTCAACCGGCTGGTCTATCAACTCGTGCAGAAAATCCCCGAGGACGACCGCATCATCATCGACACCGGCGACGGCGCAGCGCTGGGCTTCCTCGCCGACCCGGAAGAGGTGCTGTTCATCGCAATCAAGCTGCGCGACACGCTGGAAGCGAACGGCCACAAGGATTACCCTTATCTTTATGTCAGGATGGGGATCAACCTCGGCCCGATCAAGCTCGTCACGGACATGAACGGCAGGGAAAACCTGATCGGGGATGGCGTCAACGATGCCAGCCGAATCATGGGATTCGCAAAGGGCGACCAGATCCTGATTTCGCGCTCTTTTCACGACGTGGTGAGCCGCCTTTCGAGCGAGCATTCTGGCCTTTTCAAATACCAGGGCGTTCACAGGGACAAGCACAAGAGAGAGCACGAAATCTACGAGGTGGGAGGAGGGACCGGGGCGGCAGGGGAGGCGGCTGCGGAAGAAAAGGTGGAGGAAGCCATCCGGGCCGAAAGGCTGGCGAAGATGAGGGCGAAGCTTGAGGCTGAAGCGAAAGCGGAAGCCGAAGCGAAAGCCGCCAGGGCTGCCAGGGAAGCGCTTGAAGCAGAAGCGCGCAAGCATGCGCAGGCGAAGGCGGTGAAGCCGAGAAGCGCGCCCCGGAAAAAAGGCAGGGGCATCGGCAGGCGCATTGCGATTGCGCTTGCCCTGATCATCGCTGCAACTGCAGGAATCCTGCCCTTCGTTCCTTTGGAATTTCTCGCAAGGCATGCCGAAAGGACGATCTCGGACAGAACCGGTGAAACGGTGGCGGTCGGATCCGCCTCTCTTGCGCTGCTTCCCGTGCCGGAAATGGTGCTGAGGGGGGTTTCGGTCGGACAGAATCTCAAGGTTGCGAGGCTGACGGAAGCGATTTTCGGATCCGGGCTTGTCCGGATCGACGGCGCGACAATCGGTCAGAATGCCCTTGCTGGAATTTCAGGCTGGAAGGCGCCGGCTCGGAAAGTTGAATTGGAAAATGTCGCCCTTTCCCTGAACGGAAAGCTGCTTCCCGCCTTCGGCGGCGAAGTCGATTTCGCCGAAGACGGGACATTCAGGCATGCCAGCATCAGGAGCGAAGGCATGAAGATCGAAATTGCGCCGGGGGAGTCCGGCGCCAACATCGTACTCGATGCAAAAGACTGGAAGCTGCCCTTGGGGCCAGAATGCCCGTGGTCCGAAATCCATGCCAGGGGAATTGCGAGCGGAAATGAATTGAGGATCGCTTCGATCGAAGCCAGCGGCTACGGCGGAGACTGGTCCGGGTCAGGCAAGATTGCCTGGGGTGATGGCTGGCACGGAAGCGGAAGCCTCGAGGGGAAGCGTCTCGATATCGGGCAGCTTCTGCCCTGTTTCTCGAAGAATGCGAGGCTGAAGGGGACGCTCGAATTCGATGCTGCAGTGGCTTCAAGTGCGGCGAATTTCAACGGGCTCTTCGATTCCCCCGGGGTCGAAGCCGCCTTCAGGCTCACAAGCGGCGTAATCGGCAATGTCGATATCGCCCAGGCGATACAAACGCCTTCTCCCGGCGGATCGAGCGGCGGGGAGACCCGGTTCGACGAGCTTTCCGGTAAGCTCTCCGCATCCGGCGGGGTTTACCGCTACAGCGAACTGAAAATGACGTCCGGGATCATGAAGGCGTCCGGCGAGTTTTCAACTGCGCAAGGGAATCTCTCCGGCAGCATCGCGGTGTTCCTCAAGCAGATGCACTTACCTTTGCGGCTTGACGGCAGCCTTGCCGAGCCCGTCCTTCGCTGACTTTTCGAGGAAGGCCGCTATTTCCTGGTGGATCGCGCGCTCCCCCGGATCGTACAGGAAGTTGTTCGGGTCAAATGCGCGCGAGAGCATGCCCAGCGCAACGAAATAGGCGACGCCGATGGCGACTCCTGCCCAGTAGCCGAGGAACAGGTCGACGATTGCCGCTATCGTGCCGAAAAGGTGCAGGACGACGGCGGCGCGTCCGAAATCCCGGGCTGCGAGCGGCATGGAGTAGTAATGCCCGTATTTCTCGATCATGACATTGGCCGCTTCCGAGAGCTTCTTCGAGCGCAAATCCTGCTTCTTCGCCTTGAGTCCGGAAAGCGGGATGAGCAGCAGCATCGCGCAAAGGATCAGGGTGGCCCAGCTCCAGGTTTTCGATATGAAGATTGCGCCGAGGGCGATCGATCCGGCTAAAAGTGAAATGGCGAAAAACATCCGGGAACTATGCCAGAGGCTCAAAAATACGTCAAATTCGATTGAATTGTCCACGGGCTTCGGGTAAGATGCCGGTCTTTAGGCGCGTAGCTCAGCTGGTTAGAGCACCACCTTGACATGGTGGGGGTCGTTGGTTCGAGTCCAATCGCGCCTACCAGAATTCCCGTGCGGCTCGATGCCGCACTTTTCATTTGCGAAAGGCTTATGCCGGTCATTCGACTGCCAGACGGTTCCGAGAGACAGTTCGACCGCCCCGTGACGGTGGGAGAGGTCGCGTCCAGCATCGGCCCCGGGCTCCTTCGCGCTGCGATTGCCGGCAGGGTGAACGGGATCCTGGTGGACATTTCCCACAGGATGGATGCCGATTCCGACCTTTCCATCGTGACCGAAAAGGATCCCGAGGGGCTCGATGTCATCCGCCATTCCTCGGCGCATCTGCTCGCGCATGCGGTGAAGGAGCTTTTTCCGGAAGCGCAGGTGACGATAGGGCCGGTGATCGACAACGGCTTCTACTACGATTTCTCTTTCAAGCGTCCCTTCACGCCCGAAGATCTCGCCGCGATAGAAAAGCGCATGCTCGAAATATCGAAGCGCGACCTTCCCGTAACGAGAAGCGTCAAGTCGAGAAGCGACGCGATCTCTTTCTTCAAGAGCATCGGCGAGCATTACAAGGCCGAGATCATCGAATCGATCCCCTCAGGCGAGGATCTTTCGCTCTACACGCAGGGAGAATTCACCGACCTTTGCCGCGGACCTCATGTGCCCTCCACGGGCAAGCTGAAAGTGTTCAAGCTGATGAAGGTGGCCGGCGCCTACTGGCGAGGCGATTCCAAAAACGAGATGCTGCAGCGCATTTACGGCACGGCCTGGACGAAAAAGGAAGACCAGGAAGCCTATCTGGCGCGGCTGGAGGAAGCGGAAAAACGGGACCACAGGCGGATAGGCAAGCAGCTCGATCTTTTCCATACTCAGGAAGAAGCGCCGGGGATGGTGTTCTGGCATCCGAAGGGATGGACGCTCTACCAGACCGTGGAGCAGTACATGCGCCGGATTTTCGCGGACAACGGCTACCAGGAAATTCGCACTCCCCAGCTCGTCGACAGGAGCCTGTGGGAGCGCTCCGGGCACTGGGACAAGTTCCAGGACATGATGTTCACCACCAGTTCGGAGTCGCGCGACTACGCGGTGAAGCCGATGAACTGCCCCTGCCACATCCAGGTGTTCAACCAGGGGCTGAAGAGCTACCGGGATTTGCCCTTCAGGCTCGCCGAATTCGGCTCCTGCCACAGGAACGAGCCTTCCGGCACGCTCTCCGGCATCATGCGGGTGAGGAATTTCACCCAGGACGACGCGCATATTTTCTGCACCGAAGACCAGATCCAGGGCGAAGTGTCTGATTTCATCGACCTGCTGCTGAAGGTTTATGCCGATTTCGGCTTCGACGACGTGCTGGTTAAACTTTCCACCCGCCCGCAGAACCGCGTCGGCTCCGACGAGGACTGGGATAAGGCCGAAGGCGCGCTTCAAACCGCGCTCGATGCCAGGGGCATGGCCTGGGAACTGCAGCCGGGAGAGGGCGCATTCTACGGGCCGAAGATTGAATTTTCCCTGCGCGACTGTCTCGATCGGGTATGGCAGTGCGGCACCATACAGGTCGACTTTTCCATGCCGGGGCGGCTCAATGCGACCTATGTCGCCGAGGACAACACCAGGCAGATTCCGGTGATGCTGCATCGGGCGATCCTGGGCTCCCTGGAACGCTTCATCGGCATCCTGATCGAGCACCATGCCGGCGCCTTCCCGTTGTGGCTCGCTCCGCTCCAGGCGGTGGTGATGAACATATCGGATGCACAGGCCGAATATGCCGAAAAAGTAGCGCAAACCCTGTGCCAAAAAGGATACAGGGTTCAAACGGACTTGAGAAATGAGAAGATAACCTATAAAATTCGCGAGCATAGCTTGCAGAGGTTGCCCTACCAGATCATCGTCGGTGACAAGGAAGTCGCAGCCGGGAAGGTCGCCGTGCGCACCCGCACAGGCGAGGACCTCGGGCAGATGTCGCTGGATGCCTTCATCGACCGCCTTTCCGGGGAAATCGTGCAGCCGGGTGGGAAGGCTTAATTTTTTTAGAATTGGAGAGACACTATCGCTCAGGATAAAGAGCCGAGGATCAACGGCGAAATTACGGCGCCGCAAATCCGGCTGATTGGTATGGATGGGGAGCAGTTGGGCATCGTGAGCCTTTCTTCGGCGAATGCGATGGCCGAGGAAGCTGAAATCGATCTGGTCGAGATTGCGCCGAACGCGGCGCCGCCGGTATGCCGCCTGATGGATTACGGCAAATACAAGTATCAGGAAAGCAAGAAGAGGCACGAAGCCAAGCTGCACCAGAAGCAGATTCAGGTCAAGGAAGTGAAGTTCAGGCCGAGCACTGACGAGGGAGATTACCAGATCAAGCTCAGGAACCTGATCCGCTTCCTCGAAGAAGGCGACAAGACCAAGATCACGCTCCGCTTCAGGGGGCGCGAGATGGCGCACCAGGAATTCGGGGTGAGGCTGCTGCAGAGGTTGCAGACCGACCTCGAGACCTACGGCACCGTCGAGCAGTTTCCCAAGATGGAAGGCCGGCAGATGGTGATGGTGCTGTCTCCGAAAAAGAAGTAGCAGGGCCGCATCTTGCGGCAAAACAAGGCGTGTTCGGGTTGTCAAGCATTCCGGGGCCGGAATCACCCGACGCGGTTTCAAAATAGAAAGGAAGTACCATGCCGAAAATGAAGACCAAAAGCGGCGCTGCAAAGCGCTTCAAAGCATTGGGAGGCGGCGGTTTCAAGCGCTCCCAGGCTTTTCTGCGTCATATCCTGACCAAGAAGACCACCAAGCGCAAGCGCCATCTGCGCGGCACCTCCACGGTGCATGCTTCCGACAGGCGCTCCATCCGCAGCATGCTGCCTTACGCTTAAAGGAGATATGACATGTCCAGAGTAAAACGTGGGGTAACGGCGCGCGCGCGCCACAAGAAAGTCCTGGCTCTCGCCAAAGGGTTCCGCGGTCGCCGCGGCAACGTATACCGCATCGCCAAGGAAGCGGTAATGAAGGCCGGGCAGTATGCCTATCGCGACCGCAGGCAGAGGAAGCGGCAGTTCCGCGCGCTTTGGATCGCCCGCATCAATGCTGCTGCGCGCGAGTGCGGCTTGACCTACAGCACGTTCATGCACGGCTTGAAGAAGGCCGAGATCGAGGTCGACCGCAAGGTTCTGGCCGACATCGCCGTATTCGACAAGGCCGCTTTCGCGACCATTGTCGAGAAGGCCAAAGCCAGCCTCGCCTGATCATCAGGAAACGAAAAAGGAGGCTCCGGCCTCCTTTTTTTACCATGCAAAATCTCGATATCCTCATAGAACAAGCCCTGAACGACCTGAGTCGGACAAGCGACCCGGTCGAACTCGAACAGATCAAGGCGCGCTATCTCGGCAAGGGCGGCGCCATCACCGAATTGCTCAAGGGCCTCGGCAAGCTCGAACCGGATGCCAGGCGCGAGGCTGGCGCTGCCATCAACAGGGCCAAAGATGCCGTTGAATCAAGGCTTTCCGAGCGTCGCGAGGCGATCCAGGCGGCGATTCTGGAAAAGCAGCTCGCGGAGGAAGCGCTCGACGTCACCCTTCCCGGAAGGGGGCAGGAAAGCGGCGGAATTCACCCTGTGACGAGAACGCTGGAGCGGGTTCAGGCGATTTTCCATTCGATCGGCTTCTGTTCCGTTTCGGGACCCGAAATCGAGACGGATTTCTTCAACTTCACAGCGCTCAACATTCCGGAAGACCACCCTGCGCGGGCGATGCACGATACTTTCTACGTCGATGCCGAACATTTGCTGCGCACGCATACCTCCCCGATACAGATCCATTACATGATGGAAAACGCGCCGCCGGTGAAGATCATTGCGCCAGGGCGCGTTTACAGGGTCGATTCCGATGCGACGCATTCTCCCATGTTCCACCAGATCGAGGGACTCTGGGTGGACGAGGAAGTCAATTTCACCCATCTGAAAGGGATCGTCTCGGATTTCCTGCAGCGCTTTTTCGAGCGCGAGCAACTGAAAGTGCGTTTCCGACCCTCCTTCTTTCCCTTCACCGAGCCTTCCGCCGAGATCGACATGGGCTGCGTTTTCTGCGACGGGGAAGGGTGCAGGGTTTGCAGCCATACCGGATGGCTGGAAGTCGGAGGCTGCGGCATGGTGCATCCCAACGTGCTGAAGCATGTGGGATGGGACAGCGAAAAATACCTGGGCTTCGCCTTCGGCATGGGTTTAGACAGGCTTGCCATGCTGAAATACGGGGTCAACGATCTGCGCCTCTTCTTCTCGAACGACCTCCGGTTTTTGAAACAATTCAACTGACATGAAACTATCCGAAAACTGGCTGCGCACGTTTGCCAACCCAGACATTTCCAGGGATGAACTCGCCCACCGGCTGACGATGTGCGGCATCGAGGTCGAGGCGATCGAGCCGGTTGCGCCGCCTTTCGACAAGGTGGTGGTGGCGAAAGTGCTGTCTGTCGAGAAGCATCCGGATGCGGACAGGCTCAATGTATGCCGGGTCGATGCCGGCCTTCCCGAGCCGCTTCAGATCGTGTGCGGCGCGCCCAACGTATTCGCGGGCGCCATTGTACCCTGCGCTCTGGAGGGGGCGACGCTCCCCGCAATCCAAATCAGGGCTGCCAAGGTGAGGGGAGTCATGTCCTACGGCATGCTCTGCTCGGGCAAGGAGCTCGGCATCGAGTCCGACATCGACGGCCTCATGATCCTGCCGCAGGACGCGCCCGTGGGTGAAGATTTCAGGAATTATTGGGATCTCGAAGACCATGTCTTCGACCTCAAGCTCACTCCCAATCGGGCCGACTGCCTGAGCATCCTGGGGGTTGCGCGCGAAATTTCGGCCATGACCGGGGTGCCCGTCGTGCGCCCCCAGCTATCCCCCGTCGAAGCGGATTGCAGCGATGTGCCTGAAATCGCGGTTGAGTCGCCGGAATCCTGTCCGCTCTATCTGGGCAGGGTGGTGAAGGGCATCGATCTTTCCATCCCGACTCCGCAATGGATGCAAAGACGGCTTGCAAGATGCGGCATCAGGCCACGGAACATCGTGGTCGATGTGACCAATTACGTGATGCTGGAACTGGGCCAGCCCATGCACGCCTACGATCTTGCGAAAATCGGCGGCAAGATTGCCGTCAGGTTCGCGAAAGAGGGGGAAGGCGTCCTTCTCCTGAACGGGGAAGAAATCGCGCTGTCCAGCAAGCAGCTTCTGATAGCCGACCGGAACGGGCCGATCGCGCTCGCCGGAATCATGGGCGGGGAGGGGAGTTCGGTAACGGATGCCACCTGCGACATTTTCCTGGAAGCTGCATTTTTCGACCCGTCGACGATGGCGAAGGCGCGGGTTCCGAATCTTTCCACCGATGCCTCCTACCGTTTCGAGCGGGGAGTCGATTTCGGCATGACAGAAAGCGCCATGGATTATGCGACCCGCCTGATCCTGTTGGCTTGCGGCGGATGCGCAGGGCCTGTTGGGGAGTTCAGGGCGGCGCTGCCTGCGAGGGACCCGATCGACCTCAGGCTTTCCCGGGCGAAGCGCATTTTGGGAATCGATCTGTCGCCGGACGCGGTGACTTCCCTGCTGAAGAAGCTGGGATTCGAGTTTTCGCTCAGGGAAAATGTCTTTTCCGTCGTTCCCCCATCCTGCCGCTTCGATATCAGGATAGAGGAGGATCTCGTCGAGGAGATCGCCAGGATTTACGGCTACGACAACCTGGCGGGCGTGCGCCCGGCTGCCGCCATGAGCATGCTCGCCGCAGGGGAGTCTTCGCGCGAAGTTGCCGAACTGAGGAAGCTGATGGTCGCGAAAGGCTATTTCGAGGCGATCAGCTACGCCTTCGTCGATGCCGCCTGGGAGGCCGATTTCTGCGCGAATCTCGATCCCATCCTGCTCAGGAATCCGATCGCCAGCCAGATGGGTGCGATGCGCAGCAGCCTGATCGGCGGGCTGGTGGATGCACTTGCCTTCAACCTGAACCGAAAGCAGTCCAGGGTCAGGCTGTTCGAGACGGGTGCCTGCTTTTTCAAACGGGATGCCGCTTACGAGCAAAAGGAAATGCTCGCCGGGCTGTGCTACGGCTCAGCCATGCCCGAGCAGTGGGGCGAAGCTGCGCGCAATGTCGATTTTTTCGACGTCAAGTCGGATGTCGAGGCGCTGTTTTCGCCGCTTGCCCCCGAATTCGAACCGCTTGCCCACCCGGCGCTGCATCCCGGAAGGTCGGCCGGCGTGATTTTTGGGGGGAAAATAGTCGGTGTGATCGGCGAGCTTCATCCTAAATGGGCGCAGAAATACGATTTGCCGAAAGCGCCTGTGCTCTTCGAGATCGAACTCGAAGCATTGTTGAAGCGGGAAGTCCCGGCCTTTTCCGAGATATCGAAATTCCCGCCGGTGAAGCGCGACATCGCCATCGTGGTCGACGAAAAAATCAGCGCCCGTTCCATACTGGAAGTCTGCCGCAGCATGCAGGCATCGGCGAAAGTGGAACTGTTCGATCTGTATCGCGGGAAGGGGGTCGAAGCGGGCAAGAAAAGCCTTGCATTTAGCATTACGATACAAGATACTCAAAAAACGCTGCTGGATGCCGAAGTTGATGTTATGATATCGCAACTCATTGAGGCATTAGAAAAAAGATTTGATTCCAAGTTACGCATTTAGGGAGGTCGCATGACATTGACCAAGGCAGAGTTGGCCGATCTGTTGTTCGAGAAGGTCGGACTCAACAAAAGGGAAGCGAAGGATCTGGTCGAATCCTTTTTCGAGGAAGTCAGGCTCGCGCTCGAGAGCGGCGAGGAAGTGAAGCTTTCCGGCTTCGGCAATTTTCAGTTGCGCGACAAGCCGCAACGTCCGGGACGGAACCCGAAGACCGGAGAGGAAATACCGATCACCGCACGTCGCGTCGTGACTTTCCATGCGAGCCAGAAACTGAAGGCGCTTGTGGACCAGAGCGAGAATGGAAACGCAGGATAATTCTTCGCTTCCGCCGATTCCCGCGAAGCGCTATTTCACGATTGGCGAGGTCGGGGAGCTGTGCCGGGTCAAGCCGCATGTGCTGAGATACTGGGAGCAGGAGTTTTCCCAGCTCAAACCCCTGAAGCGTCGCGGCAACAGGCGCTACTATCAGCATCACGAGGTATTGCTCATCCGCCGCATCCGGGATTTGCTCTACGAGCAGGGATTCACCATCAATGGCGCGAGGCAGCGCCTCGAAACCGAGGCCGTTGCACACCGGCAGCATGCCGACGCAGCTGGCATGGAAAGCGCGGAGGCCGTGGACTTCAGGCGGGAAGTGCAAAAAATCCTTGAAATCCTGCAGCGCTGAGCGCCTTTCTTTGGTATAATTCTGCGTTTTCGGGGCGTAGCGCAGCCTGGTAGCGTACTTGCATGGGGTGCAAGTGGTCGGAGGTTCAAATCCTCTCGCCCCGACCAATAATCAGGCAAAAGGCCGGTCGAAAGACCGGCCTTTTGCTTTTCGTGCCGGATGCATTTCAGCAGCGGACTGGATTATACTGCGAGCAGCTGCCGAAAATTTGACGGAATGCCGCCATGATGGGTTTGTGGGACCTGTATTTCATCGCCAAGCTGTACCTGTATTTCGGCCATTTCATGGGTTTCCATGCCTGGCCCAACCTGGCGTTCGCCCTGTTCCTGATCGCGCCCGTTCCGGAGCGATTTTCGCGTCTGAAATTAGTCAGGCAGATCGTTGCCTTTCCAGCAGGCATTGCACTTTTCTACTACGACACATGGCTTCCGCCCGTCAGGCGGGTCATCCAGCAAGCCCCTGAACTCAAGGGATTCACCCTGCCTTACCTGATGGAGCTGTTGGGCCGCTTCTTCAACCCCTGGGTGGTTGCGGGGATGGCATTGGCTGTTGTGGTCTATTTTTTCGCCAGGAAGAAGTTGCGCATCTCTTCCTTCATTTTACTTGCCATGCTGGTGCCGCTGCTTTCCACCGGGCATGGCGGGATCTCTTCAGGATCCACCGGCGTCGATTCTGCAAGCGCTGCCGGCGCCCCGGGTTCGGATGCTAGCCTGACCGCCCAGCTCGATGCCTTTTTTCGCAACGAGGCCGGGCGCACGGTGTCGTTTACGCCTCCTGCGAAGACGGACGCGCCTTTCGACATCATTTTCGTGCAAATCTGTTCGCTGTCCTGGGACGATATCGACTTCACCAAAGAGCGCGACAATCCGATCTTCAAGCACTTCAACATCGTGCTCACCAACTTCAATTCGGCTGCCTCCTACAGCGGACCGGCAGCGATTCGCCTGCTTCGCGGCAGCTGCGGCCAGCCCATGCACAAGAGCCTGTACGATCCGCCTTCGTCAGAGTGTCTGACTTTCGACAATCTGCAGAAAATCGGCTTCGAGCCGGAGATTGCTCTGAACCACGACGGGCATTATGGCGGCTTTCTGGACGAGGACATACGCGTGCGCGGCGGATTGAAGGCGACCCCGTTCGATACCAAGGACCTTCCGGTCTATTTGCAGGCTTTCGACGGCAGTCCGATCCATGACGATTATTCGGTCTTGACGGCATGGTGGCAAAAGCGCGTGCAATCGCAGGCCGAGCGTGTTGCGCTGTACTACAACACCATCAGCCTGCATGACGGAGACCAGTACCAGGGACGCCGCAGCAACAGCCTGGAAATCTATCCGGCGAGGCTGACGCAGCTGCTTTCCGACCTCGACAATTTCTTCAAGACATTGCAGGCTTCGGGGCGAAAAGCGGTGGTGGTGGTTCTCGGGGAGCACGGCGCCTCGGTGCGAGGCGACAAGATGCAGATCGCGGGCCTGCGCGAAATTCCCACCCCGCGCATCACCAAGGTTCCGGTAGGGATCAAGCTGGTCGGGTTTTCCGACAGCCATGCGGACCCTGTGCTGGTCACCGATCCGACCAGCTATCTCGCCATCTCGAAGCTGCTTTCGGAATTCATTGCCGTTTCTCCCTTCGGGGCAAACAAGCTGAGCCTCGAGGATTATGTGCGCGATCTGCCTTCGACGGAATTCGTGTCGCAGAACGAGGACATTGTGGTGATGAAGAGCGGCAAGCAATACTTCATCCATTCCAAGGACGCCGACTGGGTTCCGTACGATCCATCGAATTGACGATCCGTATTTGAACGAACTGGCGATTTATGGTAGCTTAAGCCCATATTAATGAATGTGGACGACGAGATGGAATCCCGAGGTTTGTTCGAAGATCGTCTCCCGGCGAGCGAGATCGTCAGCGATGCAGATGCGCTGAAAAAAGCCCTGGACAGGCAATCCAGCCAACCCATTGCCCTTCTTGGCGAACAGCTTGTTTTGCAGGGGCTGATCACCCGCGACCAGCTTGAAAAAGCGATATCGATTCAGTCTTCCTCGCGCGAGAAGCGTATCGGCGAAATCCTGGTCGAGGCCGGAGCCGTGGATGGCGATGCCATCGACGCCGTGCTTGCCATCAAGCTTGGCGTGCCGAAAGTCGATCTGCGCAGCCTGCAAATCGACCCCGAGGCGCTCAAGCTGGTTCCGAGTCTGGTGGCACGGAGACTCGTCCTGATGCCCTGTTTCCTGCATCGCGGCCAGATGGTCGCCGCGATGAAAAACCCGCTGGATCAGGAGGTTATGCAACAGCTGAGATTCACCACAGGCAAGCGCACTTTTCCGGTCAGCGCAGACAGGGAAGCGATCGAGTGGGCCATCGACCGCTACTACAGGGAACTGCGCCTGCAGGAAAATGGCGTTTTAGGGAACCACTGAGTTATTCCCACACGGTCGCGCGAGAATAAATCAGCGGTTCCTTAGTACTGGGTGTAGGGCTTGACCGGCTCGGGAGGATAGTTGACCGGGCCCGTTTCCGGATCGAACATGTAGCGCAGGTAGGCGGTATAGTAGTTCGGCGAATAGTAGGCGGTGCGGTCGCTCTCCACTCTGGCTCCCACATAGAGGTGCTGGGTTGCCCGGTATTCCACCGCGCCGACGACGGAATAGTACATGCCGTGGCTGTCGCCGCCGTATCCGGCCGTATAGGAAGTCGGATTTCCTGCCTGAGCCTGCAAGGTCGGATCCGTCGGATAATAGGGCATATCCTGCCTTTGATAGCTTGTCGAAACCGAAACCGATCCCTGCACCAGATAGGACAGGCGGTTTTCGCGACCCGTCCAGCGCAGCGGCAGCGAAAGCGCATGGTATTGCTGGGGGCTGTAATAGCCGCCCTGTCCGAATGTGAAGTTGCTCAAATCGTCCCGATAGTGCCAGTCTGAAACTGCAAGCCCCGCATTGAGCTGCATGTCGCTGTTCTGAATGAAGCTCCAGTCGAGTCCTAGGCGTACCGTGCGCTCCGTGTTGCTCATCACGTTCATGCCGGTGAGGAAGTGGTAATCCATGTCCACAGATCCCGTCAGGCGGCCTTTGCTGCGGCTGACGTGGAGGCTGGCACCGGTGCTCCTCACCCCGCCCCAGACTTCTCCGGTAACCGGGTCGTGCATGCCTGCGTAGGAGAGCAGGGTGCTGTCGACCGGGCGGCGCGACACGTCGAAGGAAAACCCGGAAGTCGCCGTGTAATGCGCAAACCTGACCCCGCCGACCATGTAGGAGACCGGGAAGCCTTGCGGCGTGGTGCCGATGTCGAAACGCATGTCGCCCTTGATGTAGCCGACCCCCAGTGCCGTGCCCTGCGCGGAAGATTCGGCATAGGGGGTGCTGGCGAGAATGCCGGCCAATGTCTGCTGCTGCACCGAATAGGACTGGCCAGCAGTCTTGCTGTAGATCTTGCCGAACTGGTTCAGGGAATAGGCGCCGGTGCCGGCGAGCGAGAGCATGCCCGCATCGATGCTGACCCGATCCAGCTGCACGAAAAGCTGCTCCCCACCATAGCCGGTGGGGACATGTATCTCGACCACATTCTCGGATGCCTTCATGTTGGCAATGCCGGGCGAGCCGTCGCGCTTGCTGAGGTAATTCTGGCCTGTCGTCACATAGGCTTTGGCGCGGTGCTGCATCATGTCGGCAATATCGTCGCTCGCCCCCGACTGCCTGAAATCCGCCAGCGCTGCCTCGTAATCGCCTTCGGCTCTCGCGATGCGGCCTTCCATGGCCAGGACGCGCGGATCGAATGGCGCGGTCTTCTTCGACTGCTCGACGATGGCGCGCGCATCGGCCATATCTTTCGCGCCGACATACCAGTCGGCGATTTGCAGCCGTTTTTCGAGATCCTCCGGGGCAGTCTTTTCAAGCATCTTCGCCAACTCGGCTTTTGCCGCGGCAGGGTTTCCGGAAGCAAGCAATTTGTCGGCGCGGCGCTTTGCCAGAAGCATTTCGAGCTTCCACAGCTCATCCCCGTCCTTGGGCGGAAGCTGTCCGGAAGCTTCGAGTTTTTCCAGGAAGACTGCGAGCTCATCGTCTTTCCTTGCCCGGTTGAGCATCCAGGCGTAGGTTATGGAAGTGCTGGGGAGCATTGCAAAGGGGCGCATCAACGCCATTCCGCGATCCGGATGCTTCAAGTCGAACCAGGCATTGGCGACGATGTCGGAAAGTTCGGGGTTGCCGCTTGCTGCAGTTTCTGCGGAAGCCATTGCCGCCTCCATTTCGGCCTGGTGGCCGCTCTGGAAGAAGGCCCTGGCCCTGCCGATCTGCACCTGGACTGCCATTTCCTTGGCGAGCTTCCGCACGGCCTGCGAGCGTTTGGACTGCGGAATCCTGTCCAGCAGCAGCATGGCATTCTCGGCTTCGTCCTGCAGCGAAAGATACAGGGCATTGGTATAGAGGGCTGCGGGGTCGGTGGGGGCTAGGGCAAGTCCGTCATGCATCAACGCGCGTCCTCTCTCCCTGTCGCCCTGTTTTACGTACAGCCGGGCAAGATCGAAGCGCACCCAGACATTCTTTGGGTCGAGGACCAGGGCATGCTCCAGGGTCGCGATCGCATCCTGGGGATGCCCGGCCTTGACCTCCTGATCGGCCTGACTGCGCAGCTTCCAGGGCAGGGACGAGGGGCCGCTCTGATTGTCCTGCGCTCCGGCAAGCGCCTTGTTCTTGAGGTTTTTTTCCTGGATCGCCGCTTCCTTCATCAGCCGCTGCATCGCCGGGCTCAGCTGGGGGGCGGGTATTTTTCTCAGCAGTTGAAGTGCGCCGCCCGGCTCGTCCAGCAGGCTCAGAAAAAGGGCATTGGCGTAAAGCAGGTCCGGGTCGTTGGGTGAAATGGCAAGACCCGCCAGCATCATGGCGCGCCCGCCCTTCTGGTCGCCCTGCTTGTAATAGAGCCGGGCAAGGTCGAAGCGCACCCAGGGATTTTTCGGGTCCAGCGCCAATGCCTGCCTGAGCGTGGCAATCGCGGCAAGGGGATGCCCCGCTGCAATTTGCGCATTCGCCCTGTCGCGCAGCTTCCAGGGAAGTTTCGCGGCTTCGATGCGCTGCGCCGTGACCAGGTCGTCGCTGATGGCTGCATTGCCGGGGTCGAGCGCAAGATAATCCTTGTACAGCGGGATGCTGTCCGCATCCTGGGCGATCGAGCCCAGCGCCTGTCGCCATCTTCCCAGCGCCACCTGTCTCAGGTCGGGGCGCTTCGCCATCTCCGCAAACAGCTTGAGTCCGTCCCTGCGCGTTGCAGTACGGCGCGCAAGCTGCGTGGCAAGCGCCAGCCGGTAGCTGATGTTTTCGGGGTCCACCCTAACCAGCCTCTCCAGGCCGAGCTTCGCCTCCAGCCAGCCTTTTTCCGAATTTCCGACGATGTCGTAATATTCGAGCGCGAGTTCCCCTCCGACGGGCGGCCCCTTGGGAAAGAGCGCGCGCATCTGCGCAGCTGCCTCCTCGTTTCTGCCGGCCCGCGCCAGCAGGTGGATCATCGACAGCTGCCTGCGCATGTCGGAGACCACGTCGGCGTGGGCGGGGGCGGATGCGAGCGCCAGAACGACGGCAAGCAGACGGAAAAGCGGCCTGATAGGCATGGCCCTATTCGCGCTTTGCGCCTTCGGCAATCTTGATGCGCTTCTTGCGATAGCGCTTCAACAGCCAGTAGCCGATCAGGCTCAGCAGGAGAACGGCCAGCGCGATCAGCCCGTAGAAAACGTATTTGTAGGAGTAAAGGAAGGCATCCAGGTAGGAAATGTCGCCCTTGTTGCCAGTGGAATAGGTCTTCCCGACCTTCATCGAAGTCGCCTGGTATTTTGGAGCCTCCGTCTGATCGCTCGCCGCATCTTCGGCGGGGGAATTCGCCCCGTATTTTTGCGCATCGAGCTGGACTAGCGTCACGTCCCCGAAAATGGTCGACTGGACATTGGGCGCCAGCAGCGCGTCCCCGAGCTTTCTCAGGTCGTCTTCGGTCTGTGCCGTGACAACGATGATGGAGCGCCCCTTGACAGAAGGGGATTCGAATTCCATCAGCAGGCCGTTGCCAGCCCCGAGTCCAGCCCGCTGCTTGCTCATCGCAACGGCCGTTTCGCTGTCCCATCCGCGTGAAACCGGATAGGGGATATTGCCGATGCCGGAGGGCTGCAACGGGGCATGAGCCAGGATCGATTTGGGCAGGGTGGAAGCTTCGCCTACCACTAGCATTTCCCCGTCGTACTTGCCGGGGTCACTGAAGACCACCCGGGTTCCGAACAAGGGAAAGCCGTTTTTCTGGGTGATCATGCCGATCAGGTCGAGCGCCGTATCGATCGACGCACCGTCCGGTTTCGGCAGGTAGATCAGGGTCTGGTAGCCGTCAGGCCAGCGCGAAAAGGGAAACCCGTTGAGCGTGAAAAGTTCCAGCTTGGGCATCTCGACGAAATGGGGCATGGGCGGGAAATACATCGTCGAGTTGCCGAAGACCGACACGTAAGGCCCGTTGGAATTGTACAGTTCGCACAGCTTGTGCTCGATATTCAGATAAGGCTGGAAAGAGATGATATTGGAACCAGGCTTGAACAGGTAGGTCGGGATGTCGAGCTTGTAGGCGCTGATGAACCCTCCGTCAGCGTTGCTCAGATGGATGTCCTGTACACGCTTGCCGTTCACCAGAACGCTGAGGGAGGAATCCTTGAGCAGGCCTGATGCGTAGGAAAAGTTCAGCACCAGCTTCGCGGACTGGTTCTGCTTGATCAGGAAGTCAGATGGCAGGCGGAAACTGAGCTGAGAGGCGCCTCCGGTGACCACGTTGGCGCTCAGACCCTGGAAGGTGACCGTGTTCATTCCCAGCGTCCTGAACTTGTAGATCTTGTCCGGAACGAGTTCGTCCCTGCCGCTGCCCATGGAAATGTCTGGCATGGAGAATGCGTAGGCGTGCATCTGGTCGGTGCCGGGATAGGGCATAGACATGTTGGCGAAGGTTTCCGAGGCGATTTTGACTGCGGCGGACTGGTCCCCCGTGATCACGATCAGCGCATGCAGGCCGTCGTTGCCGCCATCGCTTTTGGGGAGATAGAGAATCTTGATCAAACCGCCCTTCGGGGCATCCAGCAAAATGCCGTATTTGAGCAGCACATCGCCGACGAAGGAGGCTTTCCCGATCAGGATATTGTCCACGCCGGGCTTGATGTCCGGCGAGTGGGTGAAATTCACCTTGCGGTAATCGAAGCGCCTGGCGATGCCGGATGCGGCGATGCCGGCGGTCGTCACCCCTTCAGGAGTGGTAGTGTCGGCTACCAGATTGACCGACGCGGAAGGAAATTGCGTCGGATCGAAGATCAGGCCGGCCGCCTTGCCCAGCTTGAGGGGAATGGGGTTCAATTCGTAATCGAGCTGCAGCGTGGAATTCATCAGGCTGATATCGGTCCACAGGTTAGGCGCGCAAACCTGTTCGCATCCATCCTTCAAATAGTGCTGGGCGACCTGGAATGAAAGCGTGTTGTAGCCGGTTTTGAGAAATTTGACGGGAATCTCGATGAGGCTGCCCACTTCCGGCCCCTGGTGGTCGAGCTTCAGCTGGGTGACCAGGTTGCCGTTGACTTTCACCACCATCTGCGAAATGTCGCTGAGCATATTGTTGGATACCGTGTAGCGGAGGTCGAGGGTCAGCTTGTGCAGCTTCCACCGTTCCGGGATGGGGATGGAGATATCTCTTGAGGCGTTGATGCAGCGTATGTCCATCGAGGACATGGCGGTGAATTTTTGCAGCGGAAGCTTGATGATTTGGGCATCTGCCGCCTGTTGCAGCAGAAGGAGCGCGAGCAGCGCGAAGATTTTGAGGAGTTTTACCATTTAGTTTAATTTTACCCTGCAAGCTGCTGAAAAAACAATGCCCTGGCCATGAAACTCATGACCCCAGCTTCCTGTACGAGATCATCAATTCTTTCAGCTTCCGGCGAAAAGGATTGCGCCTCTCAATAAAAGCCTTGATCAGCCTGAGTCTGCCTCGTTTCCTTCCCGGCATCCTGCGGTTATGGGCGGGATTCTCATGGATGGAAATCAGGCGCAGCAGCGCCTCAAACTGCTTTTTCCGGACAAGCTTGTCCTGGTTCATGAAGGCGAGTGAGAGCGCCAGACCGGCAACCTTCGTGGCGGGGAAGAGCGTTCTCGTCAGGGCGCCGATCAACCCGCTTTGCTTGATCCATACATCCAGTTTTTCCTTTAGGGGCCCCGCATCCTGGTTCAGGAAGATGAAGGCCAGCGCCATGCCGACGGTTTTTGCCGCAACGGCAAGGCGATACGCAATAGCATCTCCGCCTTGTTCGATCAAGTCGAGGGCCTGGTTGGAAACGTAATGCAGCATCTGCACGTTGTCGCCATAAACGTATCTGACGATTTTCGAATAGGAGGCGGTATCCACGATGAATTCGGTGCCGAAAAGCACCTTGTCTCCGCGCTGGATGGCCCGCTGAATCACGCACGGGAAGCAGTACTGGATGCCGTCCTTGACCGTCCAGATGGTGGCATGCTCCTGGGCCTTGATCCTGAAGGGGAGGTCGGCGAGAAAACCCATCCCGGTCAGCGAGACGTCCATGAGATCGCCCACCACGGTGGAATTGATGCGCGGAAAATAGATCGTGGCATCGCCGCTCGCCGCAAGGCGCTGAAGCTTGCGCGCCTTCTTGTTGTCCAGCAACTGGATTAGGGCGGCGAGCGCCAAATACAGGAAATAAACGCACCAGCTTGCGGCGGCAAGCGTTTTTTCCCATAGGAAGGGCGTGAGCGTCAATGTTTTGGCCAGTTTCCAGAGCCTGATGAGCGTTGCCTTGAGCAGCGGATAGGCGCTTCCGACGAAACCCTGGACGCCCGTTTTCAGGAAATACCAGAGCATCTTGGCAGTCCCCCGCGCAGCCGACTTTTTGTCCCAGTCGTCCTGCCAGCGCTGGCTGTCCCCGAAAACATAGCTGACTATGTCGGCATAGCTGACCATGTTCGGGATGAATTCGCTGCCGCAGAAATACCTGCCGTTGCGCTTGAAAACCCGCTGCAATTTGGCTTCGAAATGGTAAGTTTCACCGCGGCTGTCCTGCACCTCGAGCATCACGTGGTCCTGTTCGCGAGGCAGAAAGGATACATCCAGCTCGAAGCCGATGCCCGAGATGGAAATGTCGCGCACCATGCCTTCGTGGGAACTGCCCATGCGCGGAAAATGCGCGCTTATCCTGCCGCTGGCGTTGATGCGGTGAAATTTCCGCACCTGCTTGCGCTCCCAGAATGCGCCCAGGGAAACCACCGACAGATACAGGTTGTAAATGCACCATACGGCAGTCACCGCGATCACGTCGCGCAGGATTGGAGTGGAAATGAATTTGACGATGGCGAGGATGACCGCAGTGACGTTGATGGCAATGACCAGGAAAAACGGGGCCGCAAGCGGGCTGAGATAGTTCTTGTCGTTGGTGAAGCCCTTGGGCGTCACCTTGAACGAGGGCTTCCAGGGATTGACCATGACCGAGAGGACGGCCGGGATCAGAAACAGTGACTGGACGCTTTCATAGATTTCGGAGAAGAAGGGCTGTCGCGATCCGGCATAAAAATAATCCATCACCATATGGGTGCTCACCAGATAGGGCAGGGTGAAAACCAGAATCTGCAGCCACGAAGCGTGATAGATGTTCAGCCCAAGGATCAGGTACATCGACGGCGCGATGAAATAGATGAAGCGCGACAGGCCGAAAAACCAGAAGAAGCTGGAATTGAAATAGGCGATTTTCTGCGGGATGGACAATCCCTTGGTTTTCAGCGGATTGTTGAGCAGGAGCAGCTGCACCATCCCCTGTGCCCAGCGGGAGCGCTGAATCACGTAGTCGTCATAGGATTCCGGCGACAGCCCGCAAACCATGGGCCGGTTGATGTAGATGCTGTTGTAGCCGCGGCTGTGCAGCTGGAAGGCGGTTTCCGCATCTTCGGTAATGGTGGTGCCGCAGATTCCCCCCACTTCCATGAGATATTTGCGGCGCAGCAATGCGGCCGAGCCGCAGAAATAGCTGGCATTCCAGAAATTCAGAGCGGGATGAATTTTGCGGTAGAACATATCGTTCTCGCCGGAAGGCGTGGCCACGCCTTCCAGATTCTTTTCAACGGGCGTCGGATTGATGAAGAAGTGCGGAGTCTGAACCAGGTACAGCTTCGGATCGGTCATGAAATGTCCGACGGTTCTTTGCAGAAAGTCGCTGGTCGGCACATGGTCGCAATCCAGAACCAGCACCAGATCGCCATGGGTATATTGCAGCGCATGGTTGATGTTTCCCGCCTTGGCCTGCTGATTGGTTTCACGGGTGATGTAGTCGATGCCGAGATCCGCTGCCATCTGCCTGAGGCGATAATGGCGCTCCCAGGCCGACATGCCGTTTTCCGGATGAGAGCGCTTGGCATGCGTGCTGCCGTCGTCGATGATGTAGACCTTGAGGCGACTCTTCGGATAATCCAGATTGGCGGCAGCGGTTGCCGTGATGCGCACGATCTCGTCCGACTCGTTGTAGGTGGGGATCAGTATGTCCACGCTGGGCAACTTGTCGGGTTCGGGCGGCAGCGGCACCGGTCGGCTTACCAGCGGCCAGACATTGACGAACATGCCCATGAAATAAATGGCCAGCCCGTAAACTTCGGCCACATAGACCAGGGTCATGCCGACAAAATCGAGCGGCCCGGTATACAGCAGGGTATCGAAGGTGCGCCACATCATGTAGCGCAATGCCAGATAAACTCCCAGCACCAGAAAGATCAGGCGATAGGGCTGCTGCTGGGTTTTCTTGGTCTTGTACATCACGATCATGATGGCAAGACAGCCCCAGCCGAGATCGATCTGCTGGAGGGGCGGGAAGTAGGTGGCCGTGAAGTGAATGGAGTAGGACAGGATGCCGATCAGCAGGAGGCCCGCTGCGGCGATCTGCGTGGCCCTGTCTTTTCTTTTGATGACCGGCATCCGGTATTTCATGCTGATCCAAGGAAGCCCTGAACAAGTCCCGCGTGGCCGCGCCGGTCGGTTTTGCGGGATGAGACTTGCGGCGCGAGACGCAGCGAATGGTTATTCCCTTCGCAAGCCTCGCGACAAAGAGGATCGCCCGCAAAATCCCGTCCCGAAAGGGTTGCGTTAAAATCGAGCGCTCGCTTTGGCGAGCTCCTTGGTGTCGTAGATCCGGCTACGACCTGCGTCGCGCTTCGTGCGATCTTCTCGATTTTCCCAGCAACGCGGCTCATGTGCGACTTGTTCAGGGCTTCCCTAACGCTGAGCCTCCCCGGCTGGACTGACGGAGTCGCTGACCGAACGCTTGCTTTCGGTCGATTGGGAGGAACCCATGAATTTCATGCCGAGCGTCAGCAGCAACACGACCGCGACCACGGCAACTGCCCCCCATACCGCTTTCATGCCGGACGAGCGAACCGGGACGTCCGCTTCCTGCCTGGGCAAGACGTCCTGGCCCTGCTTGTCGAGTTCGATTTCCTTCGGATTCCAGAACGCCTTGTAGGCGTTGAACAGGTCTTTCTTGCCCTTGAGGCTGACCTGCTTGATGAAGCGGCAGTAGATCTCGGACTTGTCCGACAATGCGTTATAGGTCTCTTCGGAGATGAGTATCATGCCGGGATCGGCGGAAGACTCGAAGCGGGAAGCGGTATTGACGACGTCGCCGAAAATGTCCTTGGCCTCGACCATGCATTTTCCGGTATGCATCCCGATGCGCATCAGCACCGGCGTCTTGAATTTCTTGGACAGGTTGAGCTCGTCCATGCCGCGTTGAATGCGTACCGCGGCGCGAAGAGCATCCAGCGCATGCTCGAAGTAGGAAAGGGTGCCATCGCCGATGGATTTGACGAAAGTCCCCTTGTTCTCCTGAATCGCAGGCAGGAGGATGTCGTTCTGATACTTGATCAGCATGCGGCTGACCAGGTCACCTTCGTTCTCGGCAATGGCCGTGGAGCCCTTGAGATCGGTGAAGACGACAGTGATGGTTCTGGTGAATTTGTCGTTGATGGATGACTCCAGTCTCGCCCGCTCTTCGAGTATCTTTTCAAGGTCATCCTGGGGATGGGCTTCCGCTTCCTGATCCTTTTCCGGGGGTTGGGTGTTGTCAGAGGTTTCGTCCATTGCAACTCCGTATCTTGAATTGGGCCAAGCATACAGCCTTGTTTGCGGCTGGTTTGGTAAAAGTCTTAATGATAGTTGAATAACAGTAGGCTGGCAAAGGGAAAATTGCCGATATTGCCATCGGAGCCTGGCAGATTTTCGCTCGCGAGCGCCTCCGAAATTGGGCAGGAAATCCGGGTGCAGTATAATCATCCTGAAAATCCTGGAAGGAATGAATGCCATGACGCACACAATCGGAATCTTTTCAGAGGGATGCTGGTCAGATTTGGAAACCGCTTCCCTGTGCAGGCGCTCGAAAATGGCAATCTTCGGGCTCCTGGGCGCGATGCTGCTCGCCGTCAGCATGGCGGCCTCCGCGTCGCAGGCCGACTGGGGAAAATTCAAGCAGCGTTTTGTCACGCAAGAGGGCCGCGTGATCGACGCCGCTCAGGACAATATCAGCCATTCTGAAGGGCAGGGCTATGGAATGCTGCTTGCCGTGTACTACGACGACAAGGCCTCGTTCGACCAAATCTGGCAATGGACGAAAAAGAATATGCAGGTACGCGACGATCGCCTGCTTGCCTGGCGCTGGGATCCCCAGGGCGGCGTGACGGACAAGAACAACGCGAGCGACGGCGATCTGCTCGTGGCTTGGTCCCTGCTGCGCGCCTTCAACAAGTGGCATGACCCGCAATATCGGCTCGCCAGCCAGGGCATTGCGCAGGACATCCGCACCAAAATGCTGAAACAGGCTCCCCAGGGCCTCGTCATGCTGCCGGGCTCCCGGGGTTACGATCATCCGGAAGGCATCACGATCAACCTTTCCTACTGGGTTTTCCCGGCCCTGGATGAGATCGGACAGGTCGACCCTTCCCCGCAATGGGCGGAACTCGCCAAAACCGGCATGACCATCCTTGGCTATGCCCGCTTCGGCAGATGGGGATTGCCCCCCGACTGGCTCGTGCTCACCAAGATCGTGGCGCCATCGCCGCACTTTCCCCCCCGCTTCAGCTACAATGCCGTGCGCATCCCGCTTTATTTGCTGTGGAGCCGTCGCGAGTCGCCTGCATTGCTCAAACCCTACCAGGATTTCTGGAGCTATTTTCAGGGCGCGAAATTCCTGCCTTCGTGGACCAATCTCGAGGAAAACAGCGTGGATACTTACGACGCCTCGGTTGGTATACACAAGCTGGCGCAATGGGTGATCGGCTATCCGCGCCTGCCCGATGCCCGAAAATATCCGCTCGACGATAATCAGGGATACTATTCTTCGGTGCTCCTGCTGCTGTCGGACATGGCCATCAAGGAGCGCGGCCCGAAGTGAGCCTCCTCAGCCCAGCAGCATGATCTGGAGGTCCATGACATTGGTTCCGGTCGGCCCGGTCCTGAAATGGCTTTTTCCTCCGGAGAGAAGATCGAGACAACTGAAGAAACCATAGGAATCGTTGGAATCGAGACAACGCTCGGGACTCATCCCGAGCCTTCGCGCAAGCGGGATGGTGTTTCCGTCCACCATGGCCCCGGCTGCATCAACCGTACCGTCTCCGCCGTCGGTTCCTGCACAGAGCATTGCGATGCCTTCGAGTCCTTGCGTTTCCAGGGCGAACGCCAGGGCGAGTTCCTGATTTCTTCCCCCTCTGCCGCTGCCGCAGACGGTGACGGTGGTCTCGCCCCCGCAGAGGAGGCAGCGCTTCGAGCCGCTTGCCATTTTCGAACGGGCGATTCCAGCGAGAAAGCGTGCGGCATCGCGCGCTTCCCCCCGCAGATCGTCGCACACGATTTCTGCATCGAATCCGAGCCGTATGGCGCTTTCCTTGGCAGCGGAGAGCGCGAGGCGGATATCCGCGATGATCACGTTGCGGGTCAGGTCGAGGCAGGGTCCGCTTTTCAATGTCTCGGCAATCTTGCCCTGCATGCCCAGTTCCAGATGGTTCATGACCCGCGCCGGCATGTTCAGGGCGTATTTGTGAACGACATGCCAGGCGTCGAGAAAGGTCGTATCGTCCCTGGCGGTGGGGCCGGATGCGATCACGTCGAGTCTGTTTCCCACGACATCGGACACGATCAGGGTCAGGACCTGCGCAGGATAGGCTTGCTGCGCAAGTCTTCCGCCTTTCACGCAGGAGAGGTGCTTGCGCACCGCATTCATCTCGTCTATGGATGCCCCGCATTGCAGCAGCAGGGAAGTTGCCCGCCGCTTGTCTTCCAGCGTCAGCCCTTCTGCCGGAGCGGCGAAGAGCGCTGATGCCCCGCCCGAAAAAAGGCAAATCAGCAGCGTTTTTTCGTCCGCGGCACGGGCCATTTCCAGGATGCGCCTCGCCCCGGTTTCGCCGGCCTCGTTCGGAATCGGGTGAGAGGCCTCAATCTGCTCGATGAAATCGAGCTTTTCCGCATGTCCTTCCTTCACCAGAATCAGCCCATCAGCGATCCTGGAGCCCAGAATCCTTTCCAGGGCGAGGGCCATGCGCGAGCTTGCCTTGCCGGCGCCGACCACAACGATGCGCTCGAACCTGTCCAGGTCGTAGATCGCTCCTGCTGCAGTCATGCGGTTGCCCTCGATTCTCAGCGAGCGCAGCAGGGCATCGCCAGGGTCAGCCGCCCTGATGGCGGCAGCGAAAATGCCGCTCAGGGCTGTCTCGGAGTCGGGCGACATCGCCTGAGCCGGAGGCTAGCTCGCCAGAAAAGGATAGTCTGTGTATCCCTTTTCCTCTCCGGCATAGAGCTTTTCGTAATCCGGCGCATTGAGGCTTGCGCCGCGCCTGAAGCGTTCGACAAGATCGGGATTGGCCAGCAGCAGCCTGCCGAACGCAATGGCATCCGCATCGCCTTTTTCGACTGCCCGAGTCGCAGTTTCGAAATCGTAGCCGTTGTTGCGGATCAGCCTGCCCCGATAGATCGAACGCAGACGATCATAGTCGAAGGGGATCCAGTCTTCCTTCGGGGCGCCGCCCGTTCCCTGCAGAAGGTCGAGAAAGGCAAGATCGAATCGGTTGATCTCTCCCGCCACATACTCGAAGGTGTCCTGCGGATTGTCGTCGGAAATATCGTTGAAAGGCGTCACCGGGGAGAGGCGTACCCCGACCTTTCCGTGGCCGATTTTCGAACAGACCGCTTCCAGCACTTCGAACAGCAATCTGGCGCGGTTTTCCCTGGAGCCGCCGTAGGCGTCGGTTCTTTTGTTCGTCGATGAGCGCAGGAACTGGTCGAGCAGATAACCGTTTCCGGCATGGATCTCAACGCCGTCGAAGCCGGCTTCCATGGCGTTCTCAGCCGCCCTGGCATAATTCGAGACGAGAGCCGGTATTTCCGAAAGATCGAGCGCGCGGGGCGTGACATAGTCCTTCATCCCGGCATAGGTGATCGCCTGTCCCTGGGGCTTCAGCGCGGAAGGAGCGACCGGCAGGCTGCCTCCGGGCTGCAGGTCGGGATGGGAAATGCGCCCGACATGCCAGAGCTGGATCGCGATCTTCCCGCCCGCTGCATGCACTGCATCGGTCACCTTTTTCCATCCTGCGACTTGCTCGGGCGTATGGATGCCGGGCGTTCTGGGATAGCCGTGGCCTTCCGGGCAGATCGGCGAAGCTTCGGTCAGGATCAGCCCCGCAGATGCGCGCTGGCGGTAGTATTCGGCGACGAGATCGGTTGGAACGTTGCCTGCCCCGGCGCGGTTCCGAGTCAGGGAGGACATCACGATGCGGTTGGAAAGCGCGATTTCGCCGAGATTCAGGGGAGAGAAGAGGTCGGTCATGTGGACTCCGTAGAGTTTGAGTTACTTTAGATCTACCACAGTTCCAGATGCGACACAAGCCGCTTGGCCCCCCGTTGGCCCCCCGAAAATCGTCTTCCAAGGGTGATGTAAAATTACGATCACATAGGAGAAGGCGACGAAGATAGCGAAGCAGGAATACACGTCAGAGTTCCGTGAGTTGGCTGTTAAGCCGGCCAAGGATGGGCAAACCGTAGGATCTGTTGCACTTGATCTGGGAGTGATCGAGCAGACGTTGCGGAATTGGGTCACTGCGGTTGACGTGGGCAAGCTCAACGCTGCGGGAAGCAAGCGTGTGACGCCGGAGCAGATGGAGCTATTGCGGCTGCAGACAGAAAGTATTTGCCTGAAGCGGGAGGTGAAAATCCTAAAATAAAGCGACGGCGTACTTCAAGCGACCTGAATTTCCCCACATTCGGGGCGGAATCAGAAACCGAAGCGCCGAAAGATCCTGATCTTGACGAAGTCCACGAACAGCAGGTAGATCAGCACCAGCGCCATCAGGCCCGCCACCAGCTGCGAGGAAATCGGGGTCATGAGGACGCCCTGCGTGGCAAGCAGGATGACTGCCAGGATGTCGATGGCGGACGCCAGAAGCAGCCACCGGCCTGGCCTCGATTTCCAGAAATGGCGCCGCTCGCGAACCAGATAGACATTGCCCTGCCCGGTGAAGACCAGCATCACGAAAATCAGCGTCTGCAGCTGGTCGAGCGGAAGGCGGAGCCAGTCGCGCCCGGCGAAGAACACCGCGAAGGAAAGCACCAGCACCAGCGCGGCGAGGGTGCCGGCCGTGATCATCAGCGCCGGAACGTTCCAGCGCTCGGGCTTTTGCGAATAGGTGACATTGTCGGTCGCAATCGACATGGTGACGAAATCGTTGGTGAAGAGGAGCAGCACGATTAGCAGCGGGGTGATCACGAACACCCCGGTCAGCATCACTCCGACGCTCAGGAAAACGGCGATTTCCAGGGTCTTGATGATCTTGTTCAGGGTATAGGTCAGCATGCGCTGGTAGATGCGCCGGCTGGTCTGTACCGCAGCTTCCACGTCCGACAGGCCCGGATTGGTCAGAACCAGGCTGGCTGCTGCCTTGGCGACATCGGTGGCATTGGCGACCGCGATGCCGACTTCAGCCTGCCTGAGGGCGGGGGCGTCGTTGACGCCGTCGCCGCTCATGCCGACCACGCGGCCCGTCGCCTGCAAGGCCTGCACCATGTGGTACTTGTCTTCGGGCAATACATGCGCAAAAACGTCGTAATCGAGTACATGCCTGGCGATTTCCTCCTGCAGCGCTTCGGGGGGGCAGACGCGAATTCCCAGGCCCACTTCCTGCGCAATGGCCCTGGCGGTGGCCGGGCCGTCGCCGGTGACCATCATGACCCGCACGCCCAGGTCGTTCAGGCTTTTTATGAGAAGACGCGAATCTTCCCGGGGCGGGTCCTCGAGGCCGATGAGTCCGACGAGCGCGAGGCTCTCCCCCCTGTCTGCGGCGACCGCCAGCACGCGCAGCCCCCGGGCGCCCATGCGTTCCACATCGGCCGCAATGTCCGGCTTGCCCGGAACCAGGCCGGTCACGACCATGGGCGCGCCCTTGATCACGTGCAGCTTTCCTTCCGCTTCCTCGAACAGGGCTTCGGAGCGCTTGGTTTGCGGATCGAAGGGCACGAATTTCACGCGGCTGGGCATCCCTTCTAGCGCTCCCCTTGACCTGGCAGCCTCCAGAATGGCGAGATCGATGGGGTCCTGGGTCGCGTCGTCGCAGGCGAGTCCGGCAAGGCGCAGCAGGTCGGCGTCCGTATGGGAACCGAAAGGGTGAAGCGCCGTCAGCGCCAGCCTGTTCCGGGTGATGGTTCCGGTCTTGTCGCTTGCCAGCACATCCATCGCCGCCGCTTCCTCGATTGCGGCAAGGCGCGTCACCAGCACGCCGTTCTTCGCCAGTTCCAGGGATCCCAGGGCGGTTGCCAGCGTGAATGTCGCAGGCAGGGCGATCGGAACGGAGGCCACCAGCAGGATGAGTGCGAAAGGGATCACTTCGGTGATCGCAATGCCGGATATCAGGGTGTAGGCAAAGAGGGCCGAGACCAGAACCACATCGAGCGCGATGAGGTACCTGACGATGGTGAAGATCAGCTTTTCGAGATGGCTTGCGGTTTTTGCGGTTCTGACCAGTTCCGCGGTCCTGCCGAAATAGGTGAGCGAACCCGTCGCCGCGACTTCCCCGGAGGCTTCGCCGCGCTTCACGATGGCGCCGGCATAGGCGGTTGTGCCTTGCCCGGCTTCGATGGGCAGGGATTCGCCGGTGAGCGCAGACTGGTCCAGAAGAACCTGTCCGTCGAGCAGGCTGACGTCCGCCGGAACCAGATCCCCCATGCGCAGATGCACCACGTCGCCGGGGACCAGTTCCTGCGCCGGCAGCTTCTTCCAGAGGTTGTCGCGCAGCACGCGCACCTGAATTTCCAGCCTGCCTTTCAGCAGGGCCAATGCCCTGTTGGCGCGATTTTCCTGAACGAAGCTGAGGATGGCGTTGAAGAGCAGCAGGGCTGCTATGATTTGCGCCTCGTCCGCCTTGCCGAGGGTGAGCTGCAGAGCAATGGTGATTTCCAGCATCCAGGGGATCGGCGCCCAGAATTTCTTCAGGAAGGCGAGCCACGGATGGGATTCCGCCTCCCTGACGGTATTGGGCCCGTATTGCAAAAGCCTTTCGCCGGCTTCGGCGCTGGACAGGCCCTGGAGTGTGGATTCTTCAGGCATTTTCTTGAATGGAATCTCGAAGGAACCATCCTAGCACAGGCGGATATTTCCTGCCTTGACCTTCGGGTGCAAAAGGGTGGTGCGGGATCCAAATCCTGCCCTGTCAGAATTGACTGTAGCCAGAATCCATCTTTTATAGTTAAAATTGATAGAATTTGTTGCGTGATCCAGATAACAAGAAGCGAAGCACTCGGAAACCCAGGGACCTGAGGGTTTTCGGCATCTCACGGGGGAGCGTTTGACTCGGGCAAGGTACGATAAAATCCGGCTTCCGCTCGGCATCTCGCTGGTTGCGATCGGGCTGCTGATCGGCATCAATGGGGCTGGCCTGGCAGCTGCGGCGCTGGGGTTTTCGCTCTGCGGGTTGGCTCTGTCTCTCGATTCTGGAAGGCCGTCCGTCCCGGTTTCCATTCTGGGTGCATCTGTTGCGCTGCTGGGGCTTGCCGATGCCGTGGCCGCCCCGGAATTCGCCATCGCCTTCCTTGCTGCAGGCCTCGTCATTTCGCTCAAGGACCGGCTATCCGGCTCGGCTTCCCTTCTGGCGCTGCAGCTCCTCTGGCTGATCCTTTATGTCGCAGCCTTCGGCAGTTTCCTGGGGCATCTCCTGAATGCGATCCTGAACATCCCGCTGTTCCAGCAGGTGATTGGAAGATACGAGGTGAACCGGACGGATACGGCGGGCCTGCTCGCGAAGCCTTAGGGCGAACTTTCCGTCCGATGCGCTATCCAATGGCAAAGGCACGACGGGAGAATAAAATGAAGAAGCTGATAGCGATCTTGCTGATGGCAGTTTCGATGGCAGGCGCAGCCCATGCCGATGGCCGCTGGGGAGGCGGCTGGCGCGGTGGTTGGCACGGCGGTTGGGGAGGGTGGCGCGGCGAGGGCTGGAGAGGCGGCTGGGGCTGGGGAGATGATGGATGGGGCTGGGGTTTCGGCGCCGGTCTGGTGGGCGGAATGGCCCTCGCCCAGCCGTTCTATTATCCACCTCCCGTTTATTATGCCCCTCCGCCGGTCTATGTGGCGCCGCCTCCCAGGGTCGTCGTCGTGCAACCCCCTGTGACCTATGCTTCTCCCGGGACCATCAGCTATGGACCGACCACCTATTACAACGGCTACGGACCCGGGGCGACCAACTGAAATTCCACGCCTTCCTGTGCTAGACTTCAGGGGGTATGAAAAGAATCTTTTTTGTGGTCTTGCTGATTTCCCTTTCGGCCTGCGGCGGGAGCGATGTCTACCGCAAGGAGGATTTCGGAAAGAGTCATGCTTTCCAGAGAAATTTCGCGGCTTCGGCAGATGCGGCATGCGCGGCTGCGGAATTCGTGCTTCTGGGCCGCGGGTATCTTCTCGAGCGGAAAGCGCAGGGAGAATTCTTCGCGAGAAAGGAATTCCAGCCCGAGAAGGAGGCCAATGTCACTATCGATTTCAGCGTCGTCTGCCGTGATCTTGCTTCCGGATCGGTGGTTTTCGCCAGCGCCATCGAAACCCGGAACGAGCTGAAAAAGACCACCCAGTCCGCCAGCATCGGCATCCCGGCAGCGGGGTCGATTTCGCTGCCCTGGTCGAATAATGCGGAGGCGCTGATCAAGGTCAGGGGGAAAACCATTGAAGACGAAAAATTCTATTCCGGTTTCTTCGATGCCGTGAGATCGCGTCTGGGAAAATAGAATGAAATTCCGGAAAAGGCATCATGATGAAAAATAAACAGGGAGAGGGCATGTTCAGGCAATTGGCAATCGGCATCGCAATCGCAATCCTCGGAGTGGCTTTCCTGCCCAAGATTTTGCCCGGGAGCCTGCTGGTCCTGGGACTCGGGATCGCTCTCCTGCTGGGAATAATCGGACTGATGGTGCTCTGATGTCGAAGCGATCCGTTTATTTTGTCGCGGCCGCGGTGGCGGCCGCAATCGGTATCGTCCTGTTCGAGATTTTCAAGGTCGTCCGGACCCTGGGAAGTCCCTGAGCCATTTTTGCAGGATGGCAGCTTCTACATCCTGAAATTCCGGACCATGTCCTCCAGCGAGACCGACAGCGCCTTCAGCATTCTGGCCGTCTCGTCTACCTGGGCGATGGAATGACTGTTCTCTTCCGACATCTGGGCGATTTTCTCGACATTGGCCGCCACTTCGCGGCTGGCGATGCTCTGTTCCCTGATCGAATTGGAGATGTCGTCGACGCCGGTCTTCACCTTGTCAGCGCCGCTGCCGATTTCGAGGATGGCTTCCCCTGCCGCCCCTGCCAGAGATTCTCCGTGCTTCACCTTTTCGACGGCTGCCTCGATCATGCGGATCGCATCCATCGTGCCCGCGTTGATCCCGCCTATGGTTACCGTGATTTCCTGGGTGGAATGGCTGGTTTTCTCGGCGAGCTTCCTGACTTCGTCCGCCACGACCGCGAATCCCCTGCCCTGTTCTCCGGCCCTGGCAGCCTCGATCGCGGCATTCAGGGCAAGCAGGTTGGTCTGGTCAGCGATATCCCGGATCACCTGAATGATGCCATGGATTTCGGCTGTGCGTTCGCCCAGGGATTTGATGGCATTGGCTGCGGCCTGGACTTCGATGCCTATCGAGGACATGTCCGACACCACCTGCTTCACGGTTTCCCCGCCCTTTGACGCGATTGCGCTGGATTCGACCGATATGCTCCTGACTTCATCGGCATTGTCCGAGACATGGTCGATGCTGACGGAAATCTGTTCCATGCCGGCGGCCATGTTGTGGGAAGCCTCGGACTGCGCATGAGCTGCCTGGCTTGCCTGCGATACGGCTTCAGACAGGTGCTCCGCGCGGTGTTCCATTTCCATGGATACTGAGCTTATCTGGTCTATCATGGCGCCCATCAGCACTTTCGTCGACTGCAGGGCGCAGAACAGCTCGCCGGCTTCGTCCCGCTTCGAGATGTCGACCTGGCGCGAGAAGTCGCCGTCGACGAGCTCCATCAGGTGATGCTTGACTTCCTCGATGGGGCCTGCGACGAAATGCTTTGCGATCCATCCCAGGAAGAAATACAGGAAGACCTGGAGCGCCAGCTGCCCCGCAGCCAGGTAGGCGATGATGACGTCGAGATGCCTGAATTCTGCCGAGAGGTCGATGGTGATGTCGGATGCCCCGTTGGAGCTTCCGACTGCGACCTGGTGGCAGGTGAGGCAGTCCGTGCCGTGGAAATCATGGGACTCGATGTAGGGGGTGATTGCCCTGAAGACGGGCTTGCCGCCGACATGGTCGAGCGAGAAGCGCGGAATGGATCGGCCTGCCTTGACGGAGTCCTCGATGGTTTTTCTGACCAGGGGGTCGTCGAGGTGCTCTTCGGGAAGTCCCGGTCCGAACTGCTTGACGACCTGCTCGGTGCGCACCAGTCTCAGCGACCTGAGATGCTGGCCCTCGATGACCTTCCTGATCATCAGCTTGCGGTTGTCGGGCTCGGAGATCATGCCCGTGACCATCAGCATGTTGGCCGAATCGATCACCTGCATTGCGGTCGATTCTGCCCTTTTCTGCACGTTCTCCAGGATGGCCGATCTCATCTGCCAATACACCGCGAAGGTTGCTGCGACCAGCACGACAAGCAGGATGGGCTGGATCTTGAGCTGCAACGAAAGGTTGCCGAACCATTGCACGATCGAATGCCGTCGTCCGGGGGGCTTGCCGCTCCTGTAAAGCGCCTCGGCTTGCGAAATTTCCTGCCGGGAGGGCTTTTTTCTCAGCGAAAGGTAGCCCGTGACCTGGCCCTGATGGGTGATCGGGGAGACCGTGGCGCGCACCCAGTAATGGTCGCCGCTCTTGCAGCGGTTCTTGACGATCCCCCGCCAGGGATGGCCGCCCTTGACCGTTTTCCAGAGATCCTCGAAAGCCCAGGAAGGCATGTCGGGATGGCGCACCATGTTGTGGTTCTTCCCGATCAGTTCTTCGCGGGAAAATCCGCTGATTTTGACGAAGGCATCGTTCACGTAGGTGATGATGCCCTTCAGATCCGTTTTCGAGACCAGCGCCATGGATTCGCCGTATTCGATCTCGCGCTGGGTGACTGGCTGGTTGTCTTTCATGGTTTTTTCCTCATTTCATTTCCGGCAGCGGCATGCCCAGGTGATAACCCTGCGCATAATCGATGCCCATTTTCTTCAGTTCGCTGAGCACTTCTTCCGACTCGACGAATTCGGCGACCGTCAGGATGTCCAGTCCCTGGCAGAGCCTGATCAGGTTGTGCACCAGGGTGTAATCGACCTTGGAGTTGAAGATGTTGCGCACGAAGGCGCCGTCGAGTTTGACGTAGTCGAAATGCAGTTCCCTCAGGTAATGGAACGAATTGTACCCGCTGCCGAAGTCGTCCAGCGCGAAGGAGAATCCCTTTTTTCTGAGGTCGGACAGAAATTTCCTCATGTGCGTCATGTCGCCTATGGCATCCCGCTCGAGAATCTCGAATACGACGACTTGAGGGGGGATGTTGAACTCGCCGCAAAGCTGCTCCGCGAATCCGAGCACGCCTCTGCCCTGGATTTCCTGCGCGGAAAGGTTGATGAAGAGTCGGGATGAATCGTTTCCGCTCGCAATCCTCGTCTTCAGCGCGCCAAGCGCCTTGTTGATGATGGCGCGGTCCAGTTCGCGCCCCAGTCCGTAGCGCTCTATCGTTTCGATGAATATTCCTGCGGAGATGGTCTCACCACCGGGTTGGAGCAGTCGCGCCAGTGTCTCGTAGGCAAAAACCTGCCCTGTTCTGCAGTCGATGATCGGCTGGTAGTAGGGAATGACGCGGTCCTGCTTCAGTGCATCTCTGAGCGTTTCGGCATAATTGCGCGTTCCCCGGTTCGCCTGGATATGGTCCTCGATCGAATCGAGCGCGCATACGCCATCCTTGCCCAGTTCCTTGGCGCGGTATAGCCCCAGATCGACGCCGGTCATCAGGTCGGAGGCGTTTTTCGCGTCGAGAGGAAAGGTCATGAGCCCGATCGAGGTCGTCACATGGAACTGCTTGCCGTCGGTGCCTTCGAAGGGTGTCTTGCGCAATGCCGTCCTGAGTTTTTCCGCGACGATGAGCGCATTGTCCTTGCCTGTTTCTGTCAGGACGATCGCGAATTCGTCTCCGCCGATGCGGGTCACCAGATCCCCCTTGCGCACGAAGGCGTTCATCGCTTCCGCGACCATCTTCAGCACTGCATCGCCGCAGGGGTGGCCGTAGGTGTCGTTGACGTCCTTGAAGTCGTCGAGATCCAGCATCAGGATCGAGAATTCGTGATTGTGCCGCTCCGACCTGCCGATCTCGTATTCCAGCATTTCGTTGAAATAGCGGCGATTGTGGAGTCCGGTGAGCGGGTCGTGGGTGGAATAGTATTCGAGCTCCGCGAGCGTTTTGCTCAGCACCTTGCTCGAACCGACCACCATCACCATCACCGCGAGGATGGAGCGGATCACGCTCGCTTCCTGAGGGCTCAGCTTCTGTACCGAGCCGTAGGCGACCCCGAGCAGTCCTGCGAGGTTGAGCGTTTCCAGTTCCGGAGTCGAAACGGAGACTGCGATTATCTCGATCTCGTCGACGCCGTCGAGCTTCTCCGGCACGGGAATCTGGAATTCCTCGATGTCGAGCGGGGCGTCGACAGGCAGGCCGAGCTTGGCGATCATTTCCCTGGACAGCTTCTTTCTGACCGAGCTTTTGACTTCTTCCGAACAATCTCCGAGGTAGTAGATGAAGAGGGAAAGGCCGTGCTCTTCGGAGAAGGCGATGAAGAAGAAATTGAACGGGAATATGGAACGGAAGCCTGTCAGGATTTCCTGGACGAACGCCTTCCACTGCGAAACCTTTTCGTGGGACAGGATGATGCTTTCGAGCACCTGGCTCTGGCGTTCCAGCAGATCCTTCTCGATCAGGGTGCCGACCAGCTCTTCGGCGGTCTTGTGGAATTCGAGCATGATCTGCTGCAGGTGGCGACCGTTCGAATGCCATTGCCTGTCCCGTTCCCCGATCAGGAGATCCAGTGTCTGATTCAGCCGCGAGCAGCGCGTGACCGCGTTTTGCAGGCTGGATGAAATCGCGTCTTTTTCTGACTCGGCAAGATTGCTGCCTTCGACTTCACGCATGCTCTGCGTCAGGTCGGATTCGATCTCGGCATGGATATTGTGCACCAGTTCGCCGATATTGTTGGAAAAATGACTGGTGAGGGTCTGGCTCTCGAACAGAGCCGCGAACTTCTGCACGACCTGCTGGCGCATTTCCTCGATGTTGACAGGGGTGAGGGAAGGAATCGGATTCACAGGCTTACCTCCGCTGCGAAAATGCCGCTGCCTGTCATCAGGTCGATTCCGCACCGGAGTTCGCGGAACCAACCCAGGAAATCATGAACCGATCTTCCGCGATAGATCGCGCCATGCTGGGGAGCGAGCATGTTGATGTCGAGCTTCGATACGGCATCCACCCAGAGACTGGCGGCTTTGTTGGAGCACATGTAGCGCTTATGGAAAGGCTCGATGTGGGGGAGATGGGAGTCGAAATCGTCGACGAACGCACTATCCCGGTCATCGGGCAGGACCGCAGCGCCGATGTCGCCGGTGAAGAGAATTTTCGATGCCGGATCGTAAACGCTGATCTGGCCCTCGGAATGCAGGAAATGGGCGGGCAGAAGGTCGAGCTCGAATCCCTGGTCGATGCTGAGCCGCATCCCCTCGTCGGGCAGCCCCCTGAACCGGTTCATCTCCCTGATGCCGTAATGCGGCAGGAAACGCATCCAGATCTTCGAAACAAAAACCGGCGCTGTGGTGAGTTCAAGCCAGGTGGATATGCCGCCGACGATATCCGGGTCCTGATGGGAAAGCACGATGCCTTTCAGTTCTGCAGGCCCGATATGGCGCAGCATCTCGGCAAGAACGCGCGGCATGACGCCGAACCCACCCGGATCCACCAGGACCCCCGACTTCCCGTGCAGAATCAGGTACTGGTTGGAGCGGATTCCATCCTCTTCCCCGGGCTCGCTCTCGTTGAGCAGGATGAACTTGTGCCCCCCATCCTCGAACAAGGTGATGTTGCGCATGATTCCCCCGTGAACCTTGTTATATTCATTGCGCAGGCCGGGGAAAAACGGAAAACCCCGCGAGCCATGTGCGCGTGCCACGATGGCGTCCAACGGGGTCTGGGTTGGATGGGGAAATTCTAAGAGCCAATCTATGAATTGTCAAACCTGCATAAGTGCCGGTCATGGAACTGTCATATTCTCAGTGAGCCGGCTATGATCTCGGAGGCGACGCTGTCCAATTTTCTTCTCAGGCTGCGCGCCTGACGGCGCATGGCTTCGAAGGCCTCGTTTTCGGTCATGCCGTGCCGCTCCCTGAGCATGCCGATGGCGACGCTGATGTCGCGGGAGTTTTGCATCGATGCCTGAAGCTGCGATTTTTCGGTGCGCAGGGTGCGAAATTCATCGCTTCTGGCGAGGGCGAGTTCCACGCTCGGAAGGATCTGGTGGACTTCCAGAGGCTTCACCAAGTAGCCGTAACCGCCTATGGAGACCGCGCTCTCCACCTGTTTTTCGTCCGAATAGGCAGTCAGGAAAAGAATAGGGACATCGGATATCTCCCTCACTTTTCTTGCCAGGGCGAGGCCGTTCATGATGGGCATGCTGATGTCGAGCAGGATCAGATCTGGCACTTCGATCTGCACGGCTTGCCAAGCAATTGCGCCGTTTTGCGCAGCGGTGACCCGGTATCCAGCGCTGGAAAATCCTTCGGAAAGAGTGAGCAGGATGATGCGGTCATCTTCTGCGATCAGAATGTGTTTTTGCATGGCTATTCTGTGACGGGAGGGGTGAGGCGCAGCTCCGCCGTCACCTCCCCATGCCCAGGCTTGAAAGTCAGGGAGGCTCCGGCGGGCGGGAGCAGGGCTTTTACGAGATTCAGACCAGTTCCGGTGCTGTTTCCGCTTTCCATGTTGAAGGCATCCAGTCCTGAAGCGGCATTTTCGATCCGGATGAAGGAAGCTTTCTTGCCGCCCGCCACGGTCACCCTGACGGGGGACTGGCCGGAATTGCCATGCTTGATGGCGTTGGTGACAAGCTCGTTGATGATCAATGCGGTGGGCACGCTTTCCCCTTCCACGACGACGACATCGTTGGGGATCTGAATTTGCAGTATCAGACGGGAAAGGGTGGTGGTCTGGGCAGCCTCGCAGATCTGGCTCACCATCTTGGCGAGCGAACTCTTTCCCAGGCGGGAGATGCCCTGTATTCCATGCACCACGGCAATGGTATGCAGCCTGTCGATGGCCTGCTGCAATGGTTTGCCCAATTCCGGGTTGTGCCCTATCTGGTATCTCAGCAGGCCGATCACGCTCTGGATATTGTTCTTGATGCGGTGATTGACTTCCCTGATCAGGGTATTGCGTTGCACCCGTGCATGCGCCTTGCGTTTTTCTTCGGTCTGCTTCTCGTTGAGTATGTTTTCGCTGAAGACGATGCAGGATTGGGGCGCATCGGGAGGATTGCGCAGGAGGGAAACGGCAAGCCTCGCCCAGATCGTTGTGCCGTCCTTGCGGAGATAGCGTTTCTCCGCTTTGACGCTGGAAATTTCCTCGCGCTGCAGGCGCGAATAAAGCGGCAGGATTTTATCCCGGTCCTCGTGGCGGAATAGGTCAATGAAGGAGAGGCGCGACAATTCCTGCCCGGAATAGCCCAGCAGGGCGCAAAAGGCGGGATTGACTCTCAAAAGACGCATGTCCCTTCCCACGACGGCGATCCCCATCGGACTCTGCTCGAAAATCATGCGGAACTGCGCTTCGCCCTCGGGGGAATGCCGCATTTGCAGGGTCATCGTTGCCGGTTCCGGTTCTGGCATCTAAAAACCATAAAATTAGTATGGCATTAATGTTAGCACTCAAACAGTCTGTCGGGATAGGAGATTTTCCGACTTGGCCGCCATGTTCGGGATTACAATGTGCGGATGAAGCTTCTTTTCCTTCTTTTTCTCTCGCTGTTTCCAGTCCTGCTTGAAGCCCAGGGAATCGGGCACGAAAGGGAAGTCGACGAATTCATCGGTCAAATGGTCAAGGCCCACGGTTTCGACAGGATGGAACTGGAGAGCCTGTTCGCCAGAATCGACCATGTCGAAGCCGTTGTTCGCCTGGCATCTCCTGCCCCTTCCGCCAAACCCAAGGACTGGCATGCCTATCGCTCCCACTTCGTCAACCGGATCAGGATCGAGGACGGGGTCATTTACTGGAACAAGTACCAGGCTGCATTATCCAGGGCCAGCGCAAAATACGACGTGCCTCCGGAAATCATCGTTGCCATCATCGGCGTGGAGACGCTTTACGGCAGGCATACCGGTTCTTTCAGGGTGCTCGATGCCTTGTCGACGCTGGCATTCGATTATCCCGAAACAGCGAATCGCGCAGCCAGGATGGCCTTTTTCCGGAGCGAACTCGAGAATGCGCTCGTTTTCGCAAGGCAGTCCGGGGTCGATCCGCTTTCGCTTTACGGCTCCTATGCCGGCGCGATCGGCATGCCCCAGTTCATGCCGGGCAGCATAATGAAATACGGAGTCGATTTCGACGGCGATGGGAAGATCGATCTCGAGCGCTCGGCCCCGGACACAATAGGCAGCGTCGCCAATTTTCTTGCCATGCACGGCTGGCGCAGGGGGGAGGGGCTGGTCTATCCGGCATCGGTTCGCTCCGGCAATGAGACATGGAAATCCCTCGCAAGCGATATGTCGGCGAGATTCAGCCTGAAGAAGCTGGAGTCACTGGGCATTCGCACAGGCATCGATACGCCGGAACTCGATTTCGGACTCGTGGATCTCCAGAACGGAGATCGGCCCGCCCAGTACTGGCTGGGAACCGACAATTTCTTCGCCATCGCGCAATACAACAGGAGCTATTACTACGCGATGAGCGTCGTCGATCTTGGCGAGGCGGTGAAAAAGGCGCGCTCGATTCATGCCCGATGATTCGGGGCTGCCGCGAGCCTATTTCAATCCCAGACCTTGCTCCAGTCTCTCCCACGTCTTTTCATCGCGCATGCAAGAAAACAGCACGACGCGGTCCCATTCCTCGGGCTGAAGCGGCTCGCTCGAGGCTTCCAGTGCGTCCAGTACCGCAAGGTCGGCTTCCGATGCGTCGTTCTTGCGTTCGAGGATGCGCTCTTCCAGGCTGGATCTGGGTGCCTTCAGGGATGCGATGGCGAAAGGGAGCGAAAGATTTTGCGCGAGATTCCTGAATCGCCGCCTTTCCCCGGCGCTCAGGAAAGCGGCATCGACAATGACGGGAAAGCCCGAAGACAGCACTTCCCGCGCAAGATCGAGAAGCCGCGAATAGGTCGCCCTGGAGGCATCGGGCGAATAAATTCCGGAAGCGATCCCAGAATGGCTGCGCTCACCGGATTGAAGCCCTGCGAGGCGCTTTCTTTCCACATCCGAACGGATCCTTATCGCGCCCAGTCTTTCAAGGGCAGCCTGGGACCAGGTGGTTTTCCCGGATCCCGGCAGGCCATGGGTGATGATCAGGAACGGGCTGCGCTTCGACAAGATTTCAGTTGCAAGGGCAAGGTGCTTCCTGCACGAAGACCCGTTTCCTCTCATGGCATCGACCATGGCGCGCACCACGGCGCGGCATGAAAGATGGAAGCGAAACCCCTTCATGCCGCCGTAATCCCCTGTCCTTTCGAGATAGGCGTTGAGGAATCGGCAAGCTAGGCCGGGGCATCCATGGAAAAGCAGATCCATGACCGGAAAGGCCATTTCGTTCATGACATCGATCCAGCGCAGTTTCGGATCGAATTCGATGCAGTCGAAGGGCGTGGGAGATCCCCTGACAAGCGCGATGTTGCCGAGATGAAGGTCGCCATGACATTCCCGCACAAAGCCCTGCTTCAGCCTTTCCGCGAAGCAGTCGGCGCATGCGGCATATTCGTCGCAGGCCAGCTTTTCGAGCTTCGAGAAATCGTCATCCAGGAATTTGCGCAGCTCGCTGAAACTGGCTCTGGCGATTTCCAGCATGCCGGTGCCGTATCCCGAATCGATTCCGGCTGGCGGCAAGTTTTCATGGAAGGAAGCAATCTTCGCAGCCAGAAGATCCAGGTGAACAGGCAGGAGCTTGCCGCGCGCCGCCAGGCGATCCAGGGTGTTTCCGGACGGAAACCGTTTCATCCTGACCGCATATTCCATCGCGGGGAGGCTGCCCACTGCGGGATCGTCGAAGCCGCCCCCTATGGGCACGACATCGAGATAGATGCTGGACGCCGTGCGGCAGTTGAGCCGGATTTCCTCGTTGCAGTAGTAAAGGCGGGCTGCCAGCGTGGTGAAGTCGAGAAAGCCGGGATGGACCGCCTTCTTGATCTTGTAGGCATAACGCCCGGCCAGAAGCACCCATGAGACATGGGTTTCGACCAGCTTCACGGTTCTTGCCGGGTGGGGATAGCGCCTCGCATCGAGAAGGGCGGTTACGATCCTCCGCTGATCCGTCAATCCCGATTCAGTCATGCATACCGCTTATCCGGGATGAAGGGGAGTCGTCTGTCTTCGTTTTGCTGGCTTGTCCTGCAGCGCCTCGAAAATAAGCTCGTCGATCGGTCTTTTCACAGGAATTTCCTGCTCCATGACGTGTTTGACAAATTCATACCAGTCGTCATTCCGGTCGTCGATCACTTCACCCATGATATATCCTTTCTCTTGAGGGTACTCACTTTCTCTCCCCTGGTCCGCGGATTCTTCGAGGCTTTTGTGGCATCGCGGAATTTTAATTATAGGTGGTGTTTTTCGAATTTCAATGTGGACTTGTGGTGCGCAAGAAGATGAGCTTTACTTGGATTGAAGCCGCCTGGAGGCATGATTTCGGGGGTGGGTGATGATGCGGTCTTTCTGGATACTGGGGCTGTTGCTGATGTCCTCCTGCTTGCATGCGGAAGATGTCCAGACTGCTCCGGATGTGCTCGTGAGGCAGGTGGCGACGGAAATACTGGCGTCCCTGCAGGGCGACAAGGAACTTCCCGGCGACAGGAAGAGGCTGATCGATCTCGTCGATGTCGATATCCTGCCGCATTTCGATTTTCCGCGGATGACCAGGCTTGCCATGGGAGGGCACTGGAATGAGGCCACTCCTGGGCAGCAGGCCGTTCTGGTGAAGGAGTTCCGGGCGTTGCTCGCGCATACTTATGCCGGCGTTCTTTCCGATTACGACGGGCAGAGAATAGAATTTATTCCGCTCAAACTGTCCCCCGGGGAGCAGCAGGTGCGGGTCAGCACGACGGTCGTCTCGACAGACGGGGATTCTTTTCCCATGGACTATCTGATGGAAAAAACCCCCTCAGGATGGGAAGTATACGATGTTGTCATCGACAGCGTCAGCATTCTCGCCATTTACCGGACAAGCTTTGCTTTCGAAATCGGGCTGGGGGGGGTTGACCGGCTCATCGACATCCTTGTCGAGAAGGATCGGCAGGCCGGCGTGCTCTGACTGGGCGTCATGGCTGCGAGCAGGTCTGAAATTGCCCGGGCCGTGGCGAACTTTCTGTCGAGATAGGGATTGTATTCGACGACTTCTATCGCGAGGAGATGCTTGTCACCTCTGAGTCGCTTGAGTGCTGCCGAAAGTTCATCCTTAAGGAGGCCCCCGGGGACGGGACTTCCCACGCCGGGCTCTTCCTCCGGATCGAGCGCATCGAGGTCGATGCTGACGCCGAATCCTGCCGTTTCCCTGCCGACGATGGAAAGGGCTTCCTCCAGCACCGCATCGATGCTGCGTCGCCTGATTTCCTCCATGAAGAAGACGCGCACGCCCAGCCGTTTGAGAAGCTTCGCCTCGTCCTCCTCGAAGCTCCTGACCCCGATCAGGCAGACATCCTCGGGTTGGAGCTTCGGGAATGGAGAGGCGATATGGGTGAGTCTTTGGTCCCCGTATCCCAGGAGGGCCGCGAGCGGCATGCCGTGGATCGCTCGGCTCTTGCTGGTCTGGAAGGTGTGGCTGTCCATGTGGGCATCGATCCAGATCAGGCCGAGTCTGCCGTCGATCGCGCTTTTTGCGCCAGACCAGGTTCCCATCGCGCAGGAATGGTCGCCCCCCACGACAATTGGAAAATTGCCCACCGACAGGGTTTCACGGATTTTCTCGGCGAGCAGGGTGCACATTTCGGCTACGGAGAGCAGGGGATCCGCGTGGTTTTCCTGCAGATGAACTATTCCGCCCCAACTGTAGGTAATTCCGGATTGCTTCAACTGGTCCAGGAAGTCGAAGGTGCGCAGCATTTCAGGGGCATCCTGGCAGGCCTGATTCAGGGCGCCGTAGCCGCCTGCCGCCCCGATGACGACAATGTCCTTCATGCCCCCCGGAACATGAAATATACCGCGCCGAGCAGGCAAAGTCCTGCCCAGAGGTAGTCGATTCTGAAAGGCTGGCCCATGTAGAATATCGAGAAGGGGAGGAACACGGAGAGGGTGACCACCTCCTGGGTGATTTTCAGCTGGGCAAGGGAGAACTGCTCGAAGCCTATCCTGTTTGCGGGCACCTGGAATATATACTCGGCGAGTGCGATGCCCCAGCTCGCCAGCGCTGCGAACCACCAAGGGCGCTCGGAAAGATTTCTGAGATGAGCGTACCAGGCGAAGGTCATGAATATGTTGGAAATGACCAGCAGGCAGACGAACTGGAATGGGGCCGGGAGTGGAAGTTTCACGCAAATGTCCTGTTTGTCATGATTGCCAATAAGACAGAACTTTATCCAAAATCGTTCGATCTGGAAAGGAAAGGCCCGCTTTCGCGGGCCTTTCCTTGGGCGGAGGCCTTTTCTAGGCAGCGCATCTGGTGCGAAGCTTTTTTCCGACGGATATCAGGAATCTCAGGCTTTCCTGATTGTCCGGATCCTTCATCAGCGCCCAGAGCCCGCCGATGCCGCCCGCAGAAGGCGGCGCTTTTTCCTTGGCAGCCTCCTCGACGCAATGCAGCATGTCTTCGAGCATGCCCAGCCGTTCGACGAGCTGGGGCAGGACTTTGGCGGTCCGCTCCAGTGCGCCGGAAGCCTCCAGGCGCTCCAGCATTTCGACGAGGCGAATCGCGCCGCCGCGGCTGAAACGGTCGAGAAGCGAAAGTCCTTCTCCTAAGGTTTCGGCAAGCCTGCCCACCATCTCGTCGGTTAGGGCGTCCTGGGCCGAGCCGTAGACTCTCGCCAGATGCACGAGGCGCTCCAGGTCGCCGTTGTTCACCATTTCCGCGATCGCGGGTATGGCCTTGTCGAGCCCTGCGCGATTGACCTGATCGACCAGCGTGAGTCCTCCGCCGATGGCTTCGGTCAACCTGCCCACCATCTCGTCGGTCAGGGCGTCCTGGGCCGAGCCGTAGACTCTCGCGAGATGCACGAGGCGCTCCAGGTCGCCGTTGTTCACCATTTCAGCGATCGCGGGTATTGCCTTGCCAAGCCCCGCTCTGTCGATCTGGTCGATGAGGGTGAGTCCCCCACCCACGGCACCGGTGAGCCTGCCCACCATCTCGTCGGTCAGGGCGTCTCTGGCGGCCTCCACCACTCTTTCGACTTCATTCATGTCAGGCATGGCACCTCCTCAAAGAAGTCCGCGAGCGGAAACCCAGTAGAGCTTGTTGTACGCCATCTTGAACCAGTGGACTGCCTTGGTCGGGGCCTTGGGGTCGGGCGGATTCTGGTAGTTGAACATGGCATAGGTGGCGCGATCCTTGCCTGCCTCGATGAAGCAGAATACCTTGCCGTCGTAATCCCGCACCGGGGTGCCCATTTTCACCATCGCCGCGATATTTTCCCCCAGCGTGTCGGCTTCGAAGTGAGCGGTGGAGCCGGCCTTGCTGATGGGCAGGTTGGTGGTGTCGCCCAGCACGAATACGTTGGTGCGGCCTTCCATGTTGAGCTGATGGCGATGGGTCGGAATCCAGCCGTTCTGTCCCAGGCCGTTCTTTTCGATGACTTCCATGCCCCTGTGGGCGGGAATCGCGATCAGGAGATCGTAAGGCACTTCGGAGCCTTCTTCACTTTTGAGAATCTTGTTTTCTCCGTCGACTTCCTTCATGTTGAAGAGCGTCTCATAGGTGATCCCCAGCCTGTCGAATTCAGGGGTGGCCCATTTTGCGACATTTTCCAGGCTGTGGGTGCGTCCGATCGGGTAGGTATAGTGCAGCTTCACCTTGTCCAGGATGCCGCGATCCTTGAAATAATCGTGCAGCATGAAGGTGATTTCGAGCGGCGCCATAGGGCATTTATGGGGAACGCCGACGGTGATCACCACACGCCCACCCTCGAAATCTCTCAGGCGCTTGAACATCTTGAGGGCGGTTTCTTCCGTGTAGAAAGTCTCGCAATTCTCGGCAAGTCCGGGAATGGACTCGGGCACCATGCGCGAACCGGTCGCGATCACCAGCACGTCGTAGGCATGGGTTTTTCCGCCGCGAGTCAGGACCTCGTTCTTGTCGAGGAGGAATTCCGTCACGGGATCGACATGGAATTCGATGCCGGGTTCGAGGAGGCTCGCCTGGTCGCGGTAAAGTTCGTCGGGCGTGATCCTCCCTACTGCAAGATAAAGCAGTCCGGGCTGGTACATGTGCTTGTCGGATGCGGAAAGCATGGTGATCCTTGCCTTTCCGCTCTTGAGTTCTGACGTGAGCCTGCGCGCCAGATTGTTGGCAAGGATGGTCCCTCCCATGCCGCCGCCTATGATCAGTATCCTCATGTTACCTCCTCCCTGGTGAATTGTTATTTCGCCTTTTTCACGACGATGTGCCACACGCCATTTTCTTCCCTTGTGCCGAGAAGTTCATGCCCTACTTTCTTGATCCATTCGGGCACGTCGGTTGCCGAGCCCTTGTCGCTGGAAAGCACTTCAAGCTCCTCCCCCACGTTCGCCATCTTCATGCCTGCAATGAGTTCCATCAGGGGGCCGGGGCAGAAGCTGCCGCGCGCATCGATGATTCTTCTTTCCGCCATTTGATTTCCTTTTCAGAATGTCCAGACCTGGCTGCCCTCGGCATCGCTGAGGAACTTCGTCAGCCCCGTCGCTTCTCCGAGATAGGCTTCAAGGTCGCTTTTTTCGACACCGAGGATATCCATCGCCATGGAGCATGGATATATCCTGGCATCGCCCAATTCAACCGCCTGTTCGAACAATGTCTTGAATTCGGGAACCTTCTTCTGCTGCATCAGATTTCCCATTTCACCTTCGACGGGCGCCTGGATTGATCGCCCCCTGATGAAATGCGGCAAGGCATTCATCGAGAAAAAGACAAGCGTCTCCTGGCCGCTCACGGCAGCGACGGAAGTCACCATCGCAGCCATTTGCAGCCGCTCCAGGCTTCCCGACACGACAACCACGCAAATTTTGTTCATGCATTCATCTCCGAATCCCAATTGTAGACCGCAGCTTCCCATGAAGCCAGCCGAAAGTCCATGCAATCAGCATGGGAATAAATCAGTGGCTCCTTAGCCGAACCGGCAGGCGCCGCAGCCTCCGGGCTGACAGGGGGCTTCAGGGGCCGAGTGGGTCACCGGAGGAGCCGGAATGGACAGGAGCTTGTCAAGGCGGACGCTCCCGCATTTTGGGCAGGCGGGCGCGGATTCGCGCTTCACCAGCATTTCGAAGGTGTTCCCGCAGTCGCTGCATTGGTAATCATAGATCGGCATGAATGCTCTCCAGGCAGGTCACAAGAAAAAGATTGCGGCGACCGCAATCAGAATGAACATGGCGAATCCCGCCCAAAGCAGGCTTGCGCCGGATTCCGGCCGGGTATCCGGCAATCCCTGAAATTCGGTCAGTATGGCAAGCTGCCTGGTCGCCTCGAAGGAATCGAATGCCTTCGAGATGCCGAGCGTAGGGGATGAGTCGACGGATTCGCTGTCCGTTTCGGCAAAGTGCGCAAGAATGGGCGTCATTTCCCCCTCTCCCTGGTCTTTTGCGCAGGCTTTCAGATCGTCGGCGATTTCGCTTGCGCTCTGGTAGCGTTGCTCGGGATTCTTGGCGATCGCCTTCGCGACAATGTAATCGAGGATTCGGGGCGATTTCGGGTTCACGCTGCTGGGCGCAGGCGGATTGTGATTCATGATCTGGAACATGATGGCATGCACGTTCTCGCCGGTGAAGGGCGGGGTCCCCGTCAGCATTTCGTAAAGCACCACGCCGAGGGAGAAGATGTCGGCCCGGTAATCGATGCTTTTTCCGGTTACCTGCTCGGGAGACATGTATTGGGGCGAGCCCATGACCATTCCCGTCATCGTCTTGACTGCAGAAGAGGGAACCATGGCTATGCCGAAATCCGTGATCTTCGTCAGGCCGCTCTTCAGTATCATGATGTTGGAAGGCTTGATGTCGCGGTGCACGATGTGGTGCTCGTGGGCATAGGCGAGGCCCAGCGCGACCTGTCCGGCGATGTCGACGATCCTGTCCATGCCCAGCGGTTTTCCGGAATCCAGGATCTGACGCAGTTCCTGTCCTTCCAGATATTCCATGGCCATGTAGGCAAGGTTCTCGCTCCTGCCGACATCGAACAGGCTGACGATGTTGGGATGGCTGATCTTTCCGGTCGCTTTCGCTTCCTGGTAGAAGCGCGCTTCGTATTCGCCGAGCTCGGCTTCCGACAGCGACAGGTTCAGCGTCTTGATTGCGACAGTCCTGTCGAGGACGGGGTCTCTGGCCTTGTAGACGACGCCCATTGCGCCCCTTCCAAGCTCCGAGATGACTTCGTACCGGCCTATCCTGTCGGGCAGCATGATGCTATTTGATATTTCTCTTGACGCTGCGAAACACTGTGCCCCACATGGGATGCCCGGCTTCTGCAGGGGCGAGTTCGAAATTGGGATCGATGGTCAGCGCCTTGGTGAATTCTTCACGGCAAAGCGTTTCCCTGTGGGAGATGCAGTAGGTGAAGGCCAGATATTTGTGCGCCTGAATTTTTTCGGAATCGGAAAGGCCGGCGTTCAGGGCTCCCTGAAGCTCGCCGACGGCTTCCCGGTAGCTTCCGTCCTCATAGCTCTTGATGCCGTCCTTGAGTTGAGGAAGCCCCTTCGATTGCAGCATCTGCCCGAACTTGAATCCCTGCGATGGAGCAACGCTGGCGCAACCGGTCAGGAGCAGGATCATCATGGCAATCCAGTATTTCGTCATTCAAATCCCCACCCTAAAAATGATGCTCGATTATAACGCGCTCACCGGGGTGTGCTTCAACCGTTTTGGAGTGCTTGGGCAGGGTTGTGTTCCTGATCTCGATTTCGTGCTTGCCGGCCTTGATCCTGATGGCCTTGAGAGGCGGGCTGATGCCGCGCATCTTGCCGTCCACATAGATTTCGCCCCATGGCATGACCTTGAACACCAGGGTCGCGTTGCCTGCCGGGGCGGGTTTCTTCGGGGGGGGCGCCTCGGCTCTGTTTGCTCCCGTCCTGGAATGCGGTGCCGCTTGTGCGGGGGCGGGTTTTGCAGCTACGGCCTCTGCCGGTTTTTGCGCAATGACTGGCGGGGCGACGTCCCGTGCGACCTGCGCGGGCTGCTGCGGGATGGCCTGTCTGGCCGGCTCATAGGCCGTCTTCACCAGGATTGCTGCGAGGATTAGAAAGATGGCAGTTGCCGGGAAGACTTTTTTCAGCAGCAGACTGCGGTTGCTCCACCAGGGTATATTTTTCGGCTTCGTTTCGACCTGATGGGCGTGCTTGAAGGAAGCCTTGAAGGCATCTTCATGCCCGATTTCGTTCTTGACGGCGTAAAGCTCATGTTCACGCACATGCTTGTCGGTACGGGATCCCTGATATTCGAAAAGCTTTGCATATTCGTCGGTGACGCATGATATGACTTCGAAGAAGGAGCGCGAAACCAGGATCTGGTTGGGCTCGGCGAAGTTCATGATGCGCTGCGCCACGTTGATGCCGTCGCCGATGATGTTGGGCTGCTTGTTGATGTCCTGTACCAGCCTGACCGGCCCGAGGTTGATGCCTATTCTCAGGAAAAACGGAATTTCCTGATCGGAATGAACGGCTTCCCGGAGCTTCATGGCGGTGAGCAGAGCATCCTCGGGATCTCCCTGGAAGCTGATTGCAGCGCCGTCCCCAGTGTCGAGAATGATTCTGTCCGTGACCGGGACGTTCTTGATCGCCAGAGAAATCAGGGCGTTGAACTGATTTTTCAGCTTGATTTGTTCGGCAACGGATTTCTTCGAATATTCGACGATATCGAGGAATACCACGCTGCATATGGTTGTCTTGTTCACCGCTGTCTCGTTCCGTCCAGGTTGCCTTGTGATCCGTTCTGGTTTATGCTTCGCACCTCTGCGGAGAGTTGGCCGAGTGGTTTAAGGCGCACGCCTGGAAAGCGTGTTGAGGCGTAAGTCTCTCGGGGGTTCGAATCCCCCA
>JAKBJU010000004.1 GCA_021835845.1 Pseudomonadota bacterium
TCATGGGGAGCCTTCAGGAAGCCATCGCGCCCTTCATGCGGCTCGACGAAACCCTGGGTCTGCTGCTCGAAGAGCGCAGAAAGCAGTGGCAGCAGAACGAAAAGAATCTGCTCCAGGTCATGCTCGAGTTCGACCAGATTTCCTCCGAGCTCGGCGGCACCCTGATCGAGAAGGATCTCCTGGAGCGGCAGAGCAATGTCCTGGAAAGCATCATCCTTTCCCATGAAAAGGTGACCCAGTGGAAGGAATTCGTCCAGGAAATACTGGTCGGCCTCCACAACATTTTCCCCTTCAACGTTTTTTTCGTCGCTTTTGCCGATGAGCACGGGCTTTCCGTATTCATCTACCATCTGGGCGGCTGCTTGGAAGAAACCAGGTCGCAGGTGAGAAGCCAACTGATTCAGGAATTGGCCGCGCAGCTCGGACTTCCGCCCGATGTGCTGATGGATGTCGAGGAATTCACCATCGATGCCGCCGCCGATCAATCCGATGTCGTCGACGACGTCAAGATAATCACGGTTCCGGTTCTGAATCTGGAAAAGATCGATCTGGCCGGCCTGCTCGGGGTGGCCTACGGGTCGAGCCGTACGCTGACTGCGCAGGAGGAAAGCGTGATCCGCTCCATCCTGGCGGTGATGGTGATGGTGGTGGGGTCGAGCAAGGCATTGAGCCGGACCCTGTCCGAACTCGAATACTATTCCACCCACGACCCCCTGACCGGGCTGCACAACCGCCGCTACTTCAACGAAATGCTGGAATACGAGGTGGGCCGCTCGGAGCGGCACAACCATGAATTCACCGTGCTCATGCTGGATCTCGACAACTTCAAGGACGTCAACGACACTTACGGCCATCCCTGCGGCGATTCGGTCCTCATGCAGATAGCCGAGACCATGCATGCCAACATGCGCAAGGGGGATCTCGCGACCCGCATCGGCGGAGACGAGTTCGCCATTCTCCTGACCGAAACGGGGAGAGACGGGGCGATGGTGGTGGCCGAGAAGCTGAGAATCCAGCTGCGCGAAATCACTTTCACGAGCCCGGAAGGAAAGCACTTTCATGTCACCACCTCCATCGGTCTGGTGACCTATCCGCATGACGCACAAAGCGTTCAGGATTTGATGACCGCAGTCGATCTTGGTCTTTACCGCGCCAAGGAAATGGGCAAGGACGGGATCGCCATGCTGGAGTCGGCCAAGGATCATATCCAGATTGGCCGCAGCACCCGGGATCATGCCGAGAAGCTCCGGGATGCCCTGAAGGACGAAAGGATCGTTCCCTACTACCAGCCCATTTTCGACTGCAGGAGCGGCAAGATCTGGGCCTTTGAGACGCTGGCAAGGCTCGTCGAGCCGAACGGGGAAACCCTGTCTGCGGGCATGTTCATCGAAACGATAGAGAAATACGGGCTGGGGCGGGAGCTCGACCGGGCCATCATACGCCAAGCCCTGGCAGCCATGAGAGGCCGCATGGAGGCAGGCGATGAGCCGCCCCGCCTCTTCATCAATCTCTCTGCCCAGGAAATCCAGGGCAGGGGAATACTCGGCTTTGCCGAGCAGCTGTGCATCGAAATGGACATTCCCCCCAGTGCGATCGTGTTCGAAATCCTGGAGCGGGATGCCATCGGCGACATGACCCACATGCGCAAGTTCCTTTCCAACCTGAGGGAGAAGGGATTCTCCTTTGCCCTGGACGATTTCGGCAGCGGCTACAATTCCTTCCATTACCTCCGGGAACTGCATTTCGATTATGTGAAAATCGACGGCGCCTTCGTCAGGAACATCCTCAATTCCAAAATCGACCATGCGCTGGTGACGAATCTCAGCCACCTTTGCCAGGACATCGGCATCCTGACCGTGGCGGAATTCGTCGAGTCGGAAGAAATTCTGCACGCCCTCAAGGAGATGGGCATCGACTACGTGCAGGGCTTTCACCTCGCCCTGCCGCGGTCTTCGATGAACTAGGGCCTGTTAACACTTGTCCGGTGGGCAAGTGTTAACAGTCCCTAGATATTGGCCTCGACGCCTGAATTCCAGGTGCGAAATCCGCCCATCCTTCTCACGAATTCGAAGGAAAGCTCCTTCTTTTTCGCCAACTCGACAACCCTGTGCCAGGTCTGGCTGCAGTTCAGGGTATCCAGCAACTCCCATCCCTCGGCGGTCATTTCCGTGACCGCAGCCCACATCACATAGCCGTGCGCCCGGATGACGAGGGCCTTGAGACAGCCCGCATCGTTGAGCGCTGCGATGTGGTCTCCGACCAGCATCAAGAAATGCCCGCTTACCTCGGTGTGAAGCATTTTTTCTCCGGGTGCCTTGCTGCTCGCGACAGCCAGAATCTCCCGAATCAGAGCCCAATCCCGTTGCATATGTCTCCCCTGTCCGATGGTTCTCACATGAATCGTGTCCGAGGAGCCCATTGTGGCATGTATCGCCGAAAATTTCTATATATTGTTGTTTTTTTCACAGCTAGCACAACATGCTGTGCCTGCTGACATCCTGCAACGATCGCCGCCGCATCGGCCGCATCCATGTTACAAATTGTAATTCCGGGGAATTCCGCCTGTTCGTGAACCCGGGATTCTGCTAGCATCGGCAATTGCCTTCGAGCCCGCATCTGTTCATAAGATTTTCTTACGCGCAGGGCAAAAAATTCTCGTTTGTTCGGCACGATTATTCACCCTAGAATCGAAGATCGTTAAACTGTCCCGGAGACCCTGTGTGGATTGTTAGAATCGCCCTGAGGCGGCCCTATACCTTCATCGTGATGGCGCTCGTCATCGTGCTGATGGGATTGTACGCGCTCTACACCACGGCGACGGATATCTTCCCGGCAATACGCATTCCCGTGGTTTCCGTGGTCTGGAACTATACCGGGCTGCCGCCCGAGGAGATGGCCAACCGCATCGTCTCCTTCACCGAGCGGGTTGCCACCACCACGGTCAACGACATCGAGCACATCGAGTCGAATTCGCTGAACGGCATCGCCGTGGTGAAGTATTTCTTCCAGCCCCATGTCAACGAAGATCTGGCAGTGGCGCAGATCACTGCCATTTCCCAGACCATGCTGCGGCAGATGCCGAGCGGAACCACCCCTCCCTTCATCTTGGCCTACAACGCTTCCAGCGTGCCGGTATTGCAGATCGCACTGGCAAGTCCGAAACTATCCGAAGCGCAGCTTTTCGATCTGGGCAACAATTTCATCCGCACCCAGCTGTCGACTGTGGCCGGCGTCTCGCTTCCCTGGCCCTACGGCGGCAAGCAGCGTCAGGTCCAGGTGGACATCGACCCTGCCGCGCTGCGGGCCAAAGGGATTTCGGCGCTCGACGTGACGCAGGCGATCGGCAACCAGAACCTGATCATTCCGGCCGGCACCCAGAAGATCAGCGATCTCGAATACTATATCAAGCTCAATGCCAGCCCCTCCAGAATCGAGGAACTCAACAACATACCGGTCAAAAGCGTCAACGGTACGGTGATTTATCTGCGCGATGTGGCGCACGTGCGGGACGGCTACCCGCCCCAGACCAACATGGTGCGCATGGAAGGGCATCGCGCCGTGTTGATGAGCGTGCTGAAGACCGGCAGCGCGTCGACCCTGAACATCGTCGACAGCATCAAGGCGATGATGCCCGAAGTGAAGGCCGGGCTGCCGAACGACCTCAGGATTTCGCTGCTTGCAGACCAGTCGCTGTTCGTGCGCTCTGCCATATCGGGCGTGGTGCGCGAAGGGCTTATCGCAGCCGCCTTGACTGCGGCCATGATCCTGTTCTTTCTGGGGAGCTGGCGCAGCACCTTCATCATCGCCATCTCCATTCCGCTTTCCGTACTCGCCTCCATCGTCTGCCTTTCTCTGCTGGGGGAAACCATCAACATCATGACCCTGGGTGGGCTCGCGCTGGCGGTGGGAATCCTGGTGGACGACGCCACGGTAACCATCGAAAACATCAACTGGCATCTCGAACATGGCAAGAGCGTGCATGACGCCATACTCGACGGTGCCGAGCAGATCGCCATTCCCGCGCTGGTTTCGACCCTGTGCATTTGCATCGTGTTCGCCCCGATGTTCCTGCTGGGCGGCGTGGCGCGCTACCTCTTCGTGCCGATGGCGGAAGCGGTGGTGTTCGCCATGCTCGCCTCCTATCTGCTATCGCGCACGCTGGTGCCCACGCTCGCCATGTATTGGCTGAAGCCGCACGATATGGAAAAAGCCCCTTCTGCTTCGCTCTTTTCCCGGATCAACCATGCCTTCGAAAACGGCTTCGAGCGCCTGCGCGGTCATTACCATGACGGTCTCGCCGCAGTGCTGCAGGCGCCGAAGCAGTTCGTCGCCGGCTTTCTTGCGCTCGTTCTGCTGAGCTTCGGACTCGCCCCCTTTCTCGGTTCCGATTTCTTTCCCTCGGTCGATGCCGGCCAGATCAAGCTGCACCTGCGCGCAAGAACCGGCTTTCGCATCGAGCAGACGGCCGTGCTGTGTGATCAGGTGGAATCCGCCGTGAAAGCTGCCATTCCGGCAAAGGATCTGGACAGCATGGTGGACAATATCGGCCTGCCCTACAGCGGCATCAACCTCTCCTACAGTACCTCGGCCCCCATCGGCCCCGGAGATGCCGACATCCTGATTTCATTGAAACGCGGACACCGCCCCACCGAGGACTATATCCAGAGGCTGCGCCAAGAGCTCAACCGGCGCTTTCCCGACACCCAGTTCGCCTTCCTGCCTGCAGACATCATCAGCCAGATACTCAATTTCGGCCTGCCGGCGCCGGTGGATGTCCAGATCGCAGGCTTCAACGTCAAGGCCAACCACCTGTATGCCGACAAGCTGCTGCAGTCCCTGAATCAGGTACCGGGTCTGGTCGATCAGCGCATCCAGCAGCGCTACGATTACCCGCAGATCAATGTCGACGTCGATCGCACCCGCGCCAGCCTGCTCGGACTCACCGAAAACGATGTGGCGCGCAACCTGCTCATCACCCTTTCTGGAAGCTTCCAGACCAACCCCACTTTCTGGGTGGACCCCAAGACAGGCGTGCAATACAACATTGCCACCCAGGCGCCGCAGTACGACATGCAGAACCTGAACGACCTCGCCCAGATGCCCGTCACCGGCGGCCAGGGGCAGCCCCCCCAGCTGCTTTCCAATCTGGCCAGCTTCAAGCGCACTGCCGGGCCGGCAGTGATCACGCACTACAATGTCAAGCCTGTTTTCGACATTTACGCCAGCACATCGAGCCGGGATCTGGGAAGCACGGCCCGGGAAATCGGAGCGATCGTGGCAAAATCTCCCGCCCTCGCCAAGGGAAGCACCCTCACGATTCGCGGGCAGGTCGAAACCATGAAAAACGCCTTCCACGGTCTTGCCTGGGGACTGCTTGCGGCAGTCATCCTGATCTATCTCCTGATCGTGGTGAATTTCCAGTCCTGGCTCTATCCTTTCATCATCATCACCGCCTTGCCCGCTGCGCTCGCCGGGATCATCTGGATGCTGTTCCTGACAAACACCACGATCAGCGTGCCTGCGCTCACCGGCGCAATCATGTGCATGGGAGTTGCCACCGCCAACAGCATCCTGGTGGTCAGCTTCGCACGCGAACGCATGAAGGCGGGCGACAATCCAGTACAGGCAGCGCTTGCCGCAGGCTATACTCGCCTGCGCCCGGTGCTGATGACGGCGCTCGCCATGATCATCGGCATGGTGCCCATGGCGCTCGGCCTCGGTGAAGGCGGCGAGCAGAACGCGCCGCTGGGCCGCGCAGTTATCGGCGGACTGGTGCTCGCCACTGTCGCCACCCTGTTCTTCGTGCCGGCAATATTTTCCCTGATCCGCCACAAGCCAGAAGTACCGGAGAACCCATGACCCCATCCCTTAAAAAAACCTTCATTCTGGCATTGCTGGCCATGCTCCTGCTCGCCGGAGCCGGCATACTCGAACGCCGTCATCACCTCGACGAGCTGGAAAAGACCGCACATGAAAATGCCTTGCGGCAAGTGATCGCCTTCAATCCGCTGGCCGAGTCTTCGACTGGAACTCTCGAACTTCCGGGGAATGTTGTCGCATTCAAGGACGCCGCCCTCTATGCGAGAAGCCCCGGATATCTCAGGAAATGGTATGCCGACATCGGAACCGAAGTCAAAGCGGGGGACCCCATCGCAAAAATCGAGACCCCTGAACTGGACCAGCAGGTTCTGCAAGCCAGATCCGATCTGGCCACCGCGAAAGCGAACTACGACCTGGCACAGGTCACAGCCGTGCGCTGGCAGTCTCTGGTGAAGACGCGAACCGTCTCGGAACAGGATCTGGAGAACAAGCTCGGGGATGCCGCAGCCAAAAAGGCCATCCTGGGCTCGGCCAGGGCGCACCTGCGCCAGCTTCTCGCGCTGCAGTCATTCGAGCATATCCGCGCCCCTTTCGACGGCACCCTGTCGGCACGAAACGTCGACATAGGAGACCTCGTCGAGGCCGCCCCATCGGGGCGCGAGCTGTTCCATCTGGTGGACAGCAGCAGACTGCGCATCTTCGTTCAGGTACCGCAAGTCCAGTCCAACGGGGTCAAGGTCGGCATGCATGCCGAATTCTCCGTCCCGGAGCATCCCGGCAGAAAATTCAATGCCGAGGTCATCCAGATTGCCGGCGGGCTGGATACCCAGTCGCGCACCGTGCTGGTCGAACTCCTGTTCGACAATGCCATGCGCGCCATCCACCCCGGGGACTATGCCAGCGTCGGATTCAAGGTCAAGGGCGAAACGATCAGGCTGCGCATCCCGATCACCGCCCTGGTATTCCGCGGTGACGGGCTGCAGGTGGCGACCGTTGGTCCAGACCATCACGTGCATCTGGTGACAGTCGTTCCGGGGCGCGACTTCGGCAAGAGCCTGGAGATATTGTCCGGGCTCGACGAGCATGACAGCGTCATCGACAATCCGCCTGACTCGATCATGGAAGGCGAGCAGGTCGCCATCGCCTCGGTCCGCAAGCTCAAGGCCGAGCCATGATACGCCCGGTCATCCCCTTCATCGCGCTGCTCTGCTCTGCCTGCTCTCTCGCCCCGGACTACCATCGTCCGACGGTGGACATGCCGAAGCAGTTCGGAAGCCGGGACCTGTTCCAGAAGGCGCAGCCTGCAGACAGCCTGCCCAAGGGTGCCTGGTGGAAAATCTATTCCGACAGGACGCTCAATGCGCTCGAAGGCGAACTCGGCGCGAACCAGGATCTGAAAGCTGCGCTTTCGCGCCTGCAGCAGGCGCAAAGCGCGCTCAAGGCGCAGCGTGCAACGCTTTTCCCGACCGTGAGCGTTGGCGCCGCCTCCCAGAAAATCAACACTTCCCAGAATAAGGCCTATTATTTCAAAAGCATGCCGACGCACTACCAGGACAATCTGCTGACTGCGGATGTTTCCTACGAACCGGACGTGTTCGGGCGGCTTGCGAACATGGTTGCCGTCAGCCGCCGGCAGATGGAAGCCTCCCAGGCGGATCTTGCATCCCTGCAGCTCTCCTTGCAGGCCGAACTCGCCGCCGACTACTTCACCCTGCAAGCCCTTCGGATGGAACATGAGGCGCTGCAGAATCTGGTGGAAAACGAAGGCGAATACCTGAAACTTACCCGTGCGCTTCTGGATGGAGGAGCTGCGCCGGAAGCCGACGTCGACGAAGCCGAGCTCACCCTGCAGAATGCGAAAGCGCAGGAACAGGATGCGGCATTGCAGGCGGCCACGATGACCCATGCCATCGCCCTGCTGCTCGGCAAACCGGCCACAGGCTTCGAAGTGCCTGCAAGCGACAGCAGCCCCGAACCCTGGATGGGAACCACGCTGCCTTCCAGGCTCCTGGAGCGGCGCCCCGACATCGCCAGCGCGGAACGTCAGGTGGAAGCCGCCAATGCCGCCATCGGCATCGCAAAAGCCGCCTATTTTCCGCAATTCGCCCTCAACGCACAGGGCGGGTACGAAAGCAGTCAGCTGGGCAACTGGGTGAGCGTCCCCAGCGAATTGTGGTCCCTGGGCGCCAGCACCGTGGTCGTGCTGTTCGATGCGGGGCAGCGCAGCGCGTTGACCGATGAAGCGAGGGAACATTACGAAGAGACGGTGGCCAGCTACAGGCAGACTGTGCTCAATGCCTACCGCGAAGTCGAAGACAGCCTGAGCGCCGTGCACCAGTTGAATCTGGAGCATGCATCGGCAAAACATGCCCTCCTATCGGCGACGCGAGCTGCGGAACAGGCGGGATTCCGCTACCAGGGCGAGATGGCCAGCTATCTGGATGTGGTCACGGCGCGAACCCAGGTCCTGCAGGCAAGGGAGCAGCTCGCCCTCCTGCAGGGGCGGCGCATGACGGCCAGCGTGCTGCTGGTGAAGGCCCTCGGAGGAGGGCCCAGGTAAGCCGGGCTATCCTGCGCGAACAAGCCTCAGGGGCGGCACTTGTAGATCGAGAAGGTGCGCCTTCCGATCTCGGGCCTATCCCCTTTCACAACCGTATCTCCCCCGGCATCCACTGCGCCGTTCTTGGCCAGCTGCAGCAAATCGGCATCCACATCCTTGACGCTGCGAGTGAAAAGCCCGACCTTGGCCAGGACGCTGACGGTAATTGCCCCCTTGGGCTGGCAGCTTGCCACCTGGCTCGCATCCGCCAGGGATACGCGGTCCGACCCCTGGCGCACCTCGATGAGGTCGCTGGCGCATCCGCCCAATGCGGCAACCATGGAGGCCAATACCAGCATTGCCTTGAAATTTCGCATTCCGACTCCTGTTTCTCCAAAAATGTTGCGCGAAGCATAGCGCTGTCGCGCTCAAGAAGCAACTGCCCGCCGCTCCGGTAGACTGGCGCGGGTTGCGGCATTTCTCCCAAACCCGGGGTCATGGGCGCGGGAAGAAGGCGAAGCGGGACGAACCCGGATTCGCATCAATCGACTCCCCATCCCCCGCCGATCGCCTTGATCAGCGTGACACAGGCCGTCATTCTCCGGCCTGTCAGGTCCATCTCCACCTTTTCTGAGGCGAGTTCGCTTGCCTGGGCCGTAATGACATTGAGATAACTGACCGTCCCTGCCCGGTACTGGTTGATCGCCACATCGAGGGATTTCTTCGCAAAATCGGCGGACGCCCGGTCCGCCTTTGCTTCCCCCGCCAGGATATGCTGGGCGGCGAGATTGTCCTCGACTTCCTGGAAGCCGGAAAGCACGGTCTGCCTGTAGTTTGCGACCGCGGCATCGTAAGCGGCTATGGCCGAATTCGTCTGGGCCCGGGTCAGCCCTCCGTTGAACAGGGTCTGGGCGAGGGCCGGCCCCAGCGACCATGTTCTCATCGGAGCGGTGACCCAGCTCGCGAAGCTCGTGCTCTGGTAGCCTGCCGTGGGCGAAATGGACAGACTGGGAAAGAATGCCGATTTCGCCACCCCTATCTGCGCATTCGCCGCCGCGACAAGGCGCTCGGATTCGGCGATGTCCGGTCTGCGCTGCAGCAGCTGGGAAGGAATGCCGACCGGAATTTCAGGAATGCGATAAGTCATCTTGACCGGCTTGATCGAGAATTCGGCAGGCGCCTTTCCGAGCAGGGCGGCGATGGCATGCTCGTACTGCGCCCGCGCCAGACGAAGGTCTATGGCCTGGGATCGTGCCGATTCCAGCTGGGTTTGGGCCTGATCGACGCTGGCGCTGGAAGCATAGCCTGCATGGTACTGATTCTTGACGATCCGCAGATAATGCCCGTAGTTTTCGGTTACCCTGTCGAGCAGGGCGATATCGTCATCGCTCACTCTCAGGAGGAAATAGTCCTGTGCCAGCGTTGCCCTGGTGCTGAGCCGCACCGATTCGAGATTTTTCCCGCTCGCCTCGGCATTCGCAGTGCCGGCCTCTATGGATCGCCTGATGCCCCCCCAGAGATCCGGCTCCCACGATGCATTCAGCCCCATGGCATAAAGGGTGCGCGTGCTGCCCGAAATGGACTGGGTCGGGTTCGACAGCGGCACCAGGGCGGAATACTGCGACCTCGTGCCCTGCACGTTGGCATTCAGGGTCGGGTAAAGCGCCGCCCTGGCGGCATCGGCATTGGCGAGCGCCTGACGATATTGGGCCTCGGCGGCGCGAATATTCTGATTCGAAATATTCACCTGCTCCTCCAGCCCATTGAGCACGGGATCCTGGAAGGTTTCCCACCATTTTCCCCTGGGCACGCTGTCTCCGGGATTCGCGCTCGCCCATTCCTTGTAAGCGGCTGGCGCATGCATCTTGGGGCGAACGTAATCCGGACCGACCGTGCAGCCAGCCAGAAGTGCGCAAAACAGCAAACCGTATCTCATGCCGCATCTCCCAGAATTGGTTTTTTCCCTGCCCTTGACCATTTCAACCTGAGCCGGTCGAGGTAAAGATAGATCACCGGGACGGTATAAAGGGTAAGCAGCTGGCTCACCAGCAGGCCGCCGACGATCGCGATGCCCAGCGGCCTGCGCAGTTCGGAACCCTCCCCCGAAACCAGCGCGAGGGGAAGCGCGCCCAGCAGGGCTGCCGCCGTGGTCATCATGATGGGCCTGAATCTCAGCACCGCAGCATGATGGATGGCCTCCTCGGTATTCATCCCCTCCCTTTCGGCAGCGAGCGCAAAATCGATCATCATGATCGCATTTTTCTTGACTATGCCTATCAGCAGGAACACGCCTATCAGGGTGATCACGGTGAACTGGATCTTGAAGGCCAGGATCGCCAGCAGCGCACCCACCCCCGCAGAGGGAAGCGTGGAAAGAATGGTCAGGGGATGCATATAGCTTTCATAGAGCATGCCGAGCACGATGTAAATTGCCAGTATGGCAGCCAGTATCAGCCAGATCTGGTTGGACAGGGAGCTCTGGAAAGCTTTCGCCGTGCTCTGGAAGCCGCCATGGATCGAAACCGGCACCCGAAGCTCGGTCATGGTATCGCCTATGATTCTGACGGCATCGCTCAACGATTCGCTTTCCGGGAGATTGAAGGAAACCGTACTCGCCACGAAAGGCCCCTGGTGATTGACCGCGAGGGATGTCATCTTGGTCTCGAAGCGGCTGATCGCCGGCAGCGGCACCTCCTGCCCTGTCGCGCTCGTCACGTAGACATCCTTCAGCGATTCGGGATTCTGCCAGTATTTCGGGGCAGCTTCCAGCACGACAAAGTACTGGTTGAGCTGAGAATAGATGACCGAAACCAGCCGCTGCCCGAAGGCATCCTGAAGCGCGGCATCGATCAGCGCAGGAGTCACACCGAGTCGGGCCGCAGTCTGTCGATCGATCAGCAGCCGGGTTTCCAGCCCCCTGTCCTGCTGGTCGGTATTCACATCCAGCAGCTCCTGGCGTCGGCTCAGGGCGCGCTCTATCCTGGGTGTCCATGCAGCGAGTTCTCCCAGGTCATCTCCCTGAAGCGTGTACTGATACTGGGAATTGCTGGGCCGCCCCCCTATCCGGATATCCTGAATGGACTGGAGATAGAGGCGCGCTCCGGGTTCCCTGGCGAGCTTCCCCCTCAGCCTCGCGATGACTTCATCGGCATTGATTCTGCGGACGCTGACAGGTTTCAGCACGATGAACATGAAGCCGGAATTGATCTGGCCGCCCCCGGTGAACCCGACAACGTGCTGGACGGCGGGATCCTTGCGCACGATCTCGACGAAGTCGGCGAGCTTGTTGCGCATCGCCTGGAAGGAGATGCTCTGGTCGGCCTGGATCGAACCGATGAGTTTGCCGGTGTCCTGCTGCGGAAAGAACCCCTTGGGCACGATCGCATAAAGATAGACATTTAGGCCTATGGTCGCGAAAAGCACGGCAAGCACTATTCCGGGGCGGGAAAGCGCCAGTCCGAGGCTTGCCCGGTAACGCGAAATGAGCCAGTCGAACGCCTTCCCGCTGAATCTCGTCACCCTCCCGGGCTTTCTTGCCGATTCCGGAACGGCGAGTCTCGCAGCCATGGCAGGCGTGATGGTCAGCGAAACCAGCAGGGACACGAGGATGGCGATCGAGAGCGTCACTGAAAACTCGCGGAAAAGGCGCCCGATGATGCCGCCCATCAGCAAAATCGGAATGAATACCGCGATCAGGGAAAGACTCATGGAAAGCACTGTGAAACCGACTTCCCTTGCGCCAATCAGGGCGGCCTCGAAAGGCGGCTTGCCGGAATCGACATGACGGGATATGTTTTCCAGAACCACGATGGCATCGTCGACCACGAAACCAGTTGCGATGATCAATGCCATGAGGGAGAGATTGTCGAGGCTGTAGCCCATGAGATACATGAAGGCGAATGTGGCAATCAGCGAGATCGGGACGGCGACGGCCGGAATCAGGGTGGTTCTCGCATCCCTTAGAAAAAGGAAAACAACCAGCACCACCAGCAGCACGGAGATGGAAAGCGTCAATTCCATGTCGTGCAGGGATGAGCGGATGGTCGGGGTGCGATCCATCACGATGTTCAGGTTGATGGCGGCAGGAATGGCGGCTCTCAGGGTCGGGAGCATGGCTCTCACCAGATCCACTGTTTCGATGATGTTGGCGCCGGGCTGCCGGCTGACAATGACGAGCACGGCAGGCTTGCCGTCCGCGATGCCGGCATTCCTCAGGTCCTGAACGCTGTCGTCCACCTGCGCCAGATCGGAAAGCCTGACCGGCATGTTGTTGCGATAGGAAACTATCAGGGGCAGGTACTCTCCGGCCTTTTTCATCTGGTCGTTTGCCTGGATCTGCCAGTAGCGTCCCCCTTCCTCGAGGTTGCCCTTGGGCCGATTGATGTTGCTTGAAGCAATCGCCGTCCTCAGGCTCTCGAATCCTATGCCGTACTTGTTGAGCGCATCGGGATTGACCTCGACCCTCACCGCAGGCAGCGAACTGCCGCCCACCGTGACCTGCCCGACGCCCTTGATCTGGGAAAGCTTCTGGGCCAGCAGCGTGGAAGCCGCATCGTACATCTGCCCTCGGTTCAGGGTTTCCGAAGTCAGGGAAAGAATCATGATCGGGGCATCAGCCGGATTCACCTTGCGGTAGGTCGGGTTGGAAGGCAGATTGGGCGGAAGCAGGGCGCGAGCCGCATTGATCGCCGCCTCGACATCCCTTGCCGCCCCGTCGATGTTCCTGTCCAGATCGAATTGCAGCGTGATTCGGGTCGTCCCGAGCGTGCTGGAAGAAGTCATCTCGTTCACGCTCGCGATGTGACCGAGCTCCCGCTCCAGCGGCATGGCCACGGAAGTCGCCATGGTTTCCGGACTCGCACCGGGAAGCGTTGAAAACACCGTAATAGTCGGGAAGTCGACCTGGGGAAGCGGCGAAACGGGAAGCAGGCGAAAAGCGACCAGCCCTGCAAAGACCAGCCCCAAACCGATCAGCGTGGTCGCCACCGGGCGGCGGATAAAAACCGAGGAAAAGCTCACGCGCGGCCCCTCAGCCGCAGGAATTTCCGCGACAGCCTGTTCATGGCAAGATAAATGACCGGCGTGGTGTAAAGCGTGAGCACCTGGCTCACCATCAATCCGCCGACCATGGCGACCCCCAGGGGATGCCGCAGCTCGGCCCCGATGCCGCCCCCCAGCATCAGGGGAAGCGCGCTCAGCAAGGCGGCTAGCGTCGTCATCAATATCGGGCGAAAGCGCAGCAGGCATGCCTGGTGGATGGCTTCCCTGGGTGATTTCCCTTCGCTGCGCTCGGCTTCCAGCGCGAAATCGATCATCATGATCGCGTTCTTCTTGACTATGCCGATCAGCAGCACTATGCCGATGATGCCGATGACGCCAAGGTCGATCCGGGAAAACTCAAGCGCGAGCAGCGCGCCCACCCCTGCAGAAGGCAAGGTGGACAGGATGGTGACGGGATGGATGAAGCTCTCGTATAGGATGCCGAGCACGATGTACATGGTGACGATCGCCGCGAAAAGCAGGAAGGCCTCGTTGCCGAGGGAGGCTCTGAAGGCGAGCGCCGCGCCCTGGTAGCGGGTCTGCATGCCGGCGGGGATTTCCGCTTCCCGCTCGGCAGACTCGATGGAGTTCACCGCTTCCCCGAGGGATGCGCCCGGCGCGAGATCGAAGGAGAGATTGACTGAAGGGAACTGCCCTTCGTGGTTGATGGAAAGGGAGGCCGGCTTCTCTGCGATTTTCGCCAGCATGGCAAGCGGCACCTGCTTTCCGGAAGCGGAACTCACATAAATATGGCTCAGGGCTTCCGGCCCGAGCCGGTATCTGGGATCGACTTCGAGCACCACGCGGTACTGGTTGGCCTGGGTGAAGATGGTCGAAACCAGCCGCTGGCCGAAAGCATCGTACAGCGCGCTGTCGATCGCGGCAACCGTGACGCCCAGCTCCCCTGCAGTATCCCGGTTGATCGAAATGTAGGTCTGCAGCGCATTGTCCTGGAGGTCGCTCGACACGTTGCGCAATGCCGGACTCGCATTCAGCCGTGCAACCAGCTTCGGAACGAATTCGGCCAGTTCCCCGGAATCGGCGTCTTCCAGGCTGAACTGGTACTGTCCCCTGCCCACCCTGTCCTCTATGGTGAGATCCTGAACCGGCTGCAAGAACAGGCTGACTCCCTGCACGCGCCTCACCCTGGCATTGAGCCTGTCGATGATTTCGGTGGCGCTCGCCTTCCTTTCCTCCAGGGGCTTGAGATTGATGAGAAACCTGCCCCTGTTGAGCGTATCGTTCTCGCCGTCCACCCCGATGAAGGACGAAAGGCTTTTCACTGCCGGATCCTGGAGCAGGATGTCCGCGAGCGATTCCTGAAGCTTCGCCATGGCAGGAAAGGATACGGTCTGCGGCGCTTCCGATATTCCCCGTATCACGCCCGTATCCTGAATCGGGAAGAATCCCTTCGGAATGAACACATACAGCATCACGGAAAGCAGCAGGGTTCCCGCGGCAACGAGCAATGTCCGCCCCTGACGGTCGAGCACCCAGTTCAGGCTGTCGCCATAATGCGCGATCAGCTTCGGGATGAATCCGCCCGGGCTTTCGCGGGATGCTCCGCGCAGCAGCTTGGCGCACATCATGGGAGTCAGCGTCAGGGAAACGAAAGCGGAAATCAGGATGGCAACGGCCAGGGTGATGGAGAACTCCCTGAAAAGACGACCCACCACATCGCCCATGAAAAGCAGCGGAATCAGCACGGCAATCAGGGAGAATGTCAGGGAGATGATGGTGAATCCGATCTGCTTCGCCCCTTTCAGCGCGGCATCGAGGGGATTGTATCCTTCCTCGACGTAGCGGCTGATGTTCTCGATCACGACGATCGCATCGTCCACCACGAACCCCGTCGCAATGGTGAGCGACATCAGGGTCAGATTGTTGATGCTGAATCCTGCAAGATACATGATGCCGAACGTGCCGATCAGCGAGATGGGCACTGCAACGCTGGGGATGATGGTTGCCGGGACGTTGCGCAGAAAGACGAATATGACCATGATCACGAGCGCGATGGCGAGCACCAGTTCGAAGCGGGTGTCGCTGACCGAGGCCCTGATGGTCGTGGTGCGGTCGGTCAGGACGGCCACGTCAATCGACGCCGGGAGCCCTGCCTGAAGCTGGGGCAGCAGGCGCTTGATGTTGTCGACGACCTGGATGACATTGGCTCCAGGCTGGCGCTGGATATTCAGTATCACGCCCGGCGTCCGGCCCGACCATGCCGCAAGCCGGGTATTTTCAGCCGCATCGGCCACTTCTGCGATATCCGACAGGAAAACCGGCGCTCCATTCCTGTAGGCGATCACTACGGAGGCATAATCCTTCGCCGAACGCAGCTGGTCGTTGGCATCGATTGCGTAGGATCGGGTGGGGCCGTCGAAACTTCCCTTGGGCTGATTGACGTTGTTCGCGGCGATAGCCGTTCTAACATCGTCGAAGCCGATGCCGTAGGAAGCCAGCACATCGGGATTCAGCCTGATCCTCACCGCAGGGCGCTGCCCGCCGCTGATGCTCACGAGTCCCACTCCAGGCAACTGGGATATTTTCTGCGCCAGCCTGGTGTCCGCATAATCTTCAACGCGGGATACGGGAAGGGTTCTGGAAGTCAGCGCCAGGGTCAGGATGGGTGCATCTGCCGGGTTGATCTTGTTGTATATGGGCGGATTGGGCAAATCAGCCGGCAGGAAGGTCGTTGACGCATTGATCCCTTCCTGGACTTCCTGCTCGGCCACATCCAGGCCGAGTCCGAGATTGAACTGGAGAGTGACGACCGATGCGCCGCCCGAACTGCTGGAAGTCATCTGGTCGAGGCCGGGCATCTGCCCGAACTGCCGCTCGAGCGGAGCGGTCACGCTTGATGCCATCACATCCGGGCTTGCGCCGGGATAGAGCGTCACCACCTGGATCGTCGGATAATCGACCTGGGGAAGCGCCGAGAGGGGAAGCAGCCTGTAAGCCAGGATTCCCGTCAGCAGTATCGCCGCCATCAGCAGTGAGGTGGCGACAGGCCTCAGTATGAAAATGCGCGAAGGGTTCATGAACCGGAAGGCTTGGAAGCGGTGCCGTGCTTCCCATTTCCGGAAAATTCGACCCTAGCCCCGGACCTGAGCTTGTCCGCCCCGTCCACCACGACGGTTTCTCCAGAGGAAAGCCCGCTCTCGACGGAAGCCGTTTCGCCATCGACCGGCCCGACTCGAACCGGCCTGAGCGAGACCGTACTATCCTTCCCCACCACGTAGACGAACGGCCCCTGCACGCCCCTTTGAATCGCGGCCGAAGGCACCAGGACCATGTTCTTTCGCGCATCGGCGAGCAGCCTGACGTTCACGAACTGGTTGGGAAAGAGCCGATTGTCGCTGTTGGGAAACTCCGCGCGGAGTTTCACCATCCCCGTCGTGGTATCGATCTGGTTGTCAACGGTGAGCAGCTTGCCTTCGGCCAGTTTCGCCGTCCAGTCGCGGTCATAGGCTTCCACCTTGAGCGGGGAGCCGCCGGCTATTTTTTCGAGCACAAGGGGCAGGCTGTCTTCCGGCAGGGTGAACACCACGGTAATCGGGCTGAGCTGGGTGATGACGACCAATCCATTGGTGTCTGTCGCATGGATGATGTTCCCGATATCGACCTGCCTGAGTCCCAGGCGGCCGTCTATGGGGGAGTCGATGTGGGCATAGATCATCTGAAGCCTGTCATTCTCGAGAACGCCCTCATCCGCCCTGACCGCACCCTTGTATTGGTTGACGAGCGCCTTTTGCGTGTCGAGCTGCTGGGTGGCGATCGAATCCTGGGCCACCAGCCCGCTGTAGCGCGCCAGATCGAGCTCGGCATCCTTCAGGAGCGCTCTGTCTTTCATCAATTGCCCTTCGGCCTGAACGATCTGCGCATGAAATGGGCGCGGGTCGATCAGGGCGAGGGGATCCCCCTTCTTGACGATCTGCCCTTCCCTGAAATCGATTTTCATGAGTTCGCCGTCTACGCGAGACTTCACCGTGACGGTCGTCACCGGAATCACCGAACCCAGTCCTTTCAGGATGACATCGATGCTGCCGGTTCTTGCCGTTGCCGCCACCACCCGCATTGCATGTCCCTGTGGCCCGGCCTTGGGCGCGGCATGACGATGCATGAACCAGTAGCCCGAAACGGCCAGGATAATCGCGGAAGCTGCCAACCCGTAATATTGCTTCTTCATGATCTCAACGCCTGCCCCAGTAGATTGATTGCCCCGATTCGCCGCGCAAACATTCGCCTTACCTGCCGCCGACGGAATAGTCGGCGCCGGCCATGTTGCGGGGAAGCGCATTCCATGATGCGATGACCGGAACGCCGGGGTGATGGGGGTCGAAGGAAAGAATGCTGAGCGATGCCGTGCCGAGCGAAAAATGCCTTGCCTCGGCCACTTCCAGGCCGATCCAGCGCACGGCTATGGCGCTGCCGATCTGGCCATGCGCAAAAAGCGCGATATTTCCCTCTCTCGCTTTCAGCCGGGCAATGAGACGATCCGCGCGGGCAGAGACCTGTTCCGGCATTTCGCCGCCTGGGCAGCCATCCCGGTAAACGACCCAGTCCGGAAACTGCCTGCGTATCTCCGCAGAGCGTCGCCCTTCGTAATCGCCGTAATCCCATTCGGCAAGCTCGGGCGAAATTTCCGGATCTTTGCCCAGGCCGGCCAGTTCGCAGGTTTGCAGCGCGCGCTTGAGCGGGCTGCTCATCACATGCGCAAACTGGATCTCCCTGAGGTGCCCGGCCAGTTCGCGCGCCTCGTCCTCGCCATGCGGCGTCAGCGGAATGTCGGTGCGGCCGGTGTGCTGGCCGGTGAGCGACCACGCGGTTTCTCCATGCCTGACCAGAAACAGGCGTAGCGGGGTGGCCGGGATCGATTTCATGATATGCTCGGTTGCTGGTGAAGTGCTGGAAGCAGAGTCTGCACATTTCCCAGGCGTTCCGCAAACATTCGCCTCGCCGCCATCAATGCATTCGTGATGGCAGGGCGCCTGTAATCCCATGTCTTTTCGCTCGTCGGGGCAACGATGCTCATGGTTGCATTGGCTTCATACAGCAGCAATCTGCCATCGCGGTCGATGCCGAAATCCATGCCGCAATAATCCAGACCCAGGCTCCGGGCGACCCCTTCCAGCGCCGACACCTTGGCCGCGCCGAGATAGGCCGTGAAATCGTTCAGGAAGGCCTCTTCCTCCTTCCGGCAGGATGCATTTTCCGCCATGTCCGAACTGAAATAATGGACCTTCCATTGCCTGGAGGCAGCCATGTGCACCGGATAGAGCGCACCGTCGATCGACATGACCCTGAATTTTCTGAACAGGCCATCTTCCTGGCGCGATTCCAGATAGGTCATGACGAACAATTCCTCCCCGGGCAGTTCGCTCAGGGCAGGCTTGAGTGCATCATGATCGTCCACCCGCAAGAAATAATTGCCGCCCTGGAACCCGGGAGAACGCAGCAGCAGGGGAAATGCCAGGTCCGATTCCGAGAGCAATGCCGCCTTCGAAAGCAAGCGAATGTCCGGCGCGATCACGCCGGGAAGCTTTGCCAGCCTCGCGGCATTATCCAGCCGCCCGGTCTTGAGCACCGCACCGGGAGGATTGATCAAGGGGGCGGCGCTTCTCCCGGCAAGCATGCAGGCAATTTCAAGGCCTTCGCGGCAAAGATCGGCATCCCCGATCGCATTGAAAAGCAGGCTGTGCTCCGGCAGCGCCTGCAGGGGCTCGAAGCATTCCACTGCAACGATGGTGGCTTCGAACAATCGCTGATCGACCAGGAATCGCCAGGGCACATTCCCCTCACGGGAAGACGCCAGGATCAGCAGCGAGGCCGGCTTCCCCGCGCCGCGACAGGGCACGAACAACAACGGCTTGCCGCCAAATCCCCTGATTCGGTGGTAATCCGCCTTGTCCGGGTTTCCCTGCCGGTGATAAGCCGAAGCAAGCCCCTGGTGCGCTTCCGGAAATTCGGGATCAATGTCCAGCGCCGTCCTGAAATGGGTTTGTGCAGCATCGGGATTTCCCATGTGCAACAGCACGTTTCCGAGATTGACATGGGCAGATGCCTCGCCCGGATGATAAGTGGCTGCGGCTGTGTAGGCAGTATGGGCGGCGGAGACATATCCGGTCTCGAAAAGAAGATTGCCCAGATTGACCCATGCCCCGAAATGAGTAGGCATGATCCTGATCGCTTCCAGAAATGCCGACTTGGCCTTTTCGAGGTCGTCCTCGCCCCCCGTTCCGGCAAGGAAATTGGCCAGATTGAACCGCATTTCTGCGGATCCTCCATCCAGATCGACAGCCTGGCAGTGATATTTCCGGGCTTCTTCCATCCTCCCCTGCTTCTCGAGCAGCAGGGCAAGATTGGCGCAAGCCGCCGCGCTTTCAGGAGCAAGGCCCAGGGCGCGCCTGAAGCACTGTTCTGCCTGGTCATGGCGCCCCAGGTCGGAATACAGCGCGCCCAGGTTGAGCAGGGGCTGGCACGCCTGCGAATCGAGCTCGATCGCCTTCAGCCAGAAGGTCTCGGCCTGCCTGGCGTTACCGAGCCTGCTCGCGCACATGCCTGCAAGGTCGCACCACCTGGCATCGCCCGGCTCGCCTTCCAGACAGATCCTGTCCAGCGCCGACTGGAACTGACCTTCGGCCATCAGGCGGGCTACAAGTTGCTCGGATATGCCGGACTGCCTCATGACAATTCATTGCCCCGTTTGATTGAACTGAACCGGGAATTCTAGCCTCTGGTTCGGTCAGCCCTGATTAGCTGAGCGTTTCAAATTGTAAGCAATTGTAAGGGAACCACTGATTTATTCCCACACGGTCGCGACGCGACTTTGCCCATTGCAGTCTACCTTTCACTGTGCCGAGTCAATAGGTGACAAGCCATAGTCACTGCTTACTGACAGGAATATCGGTCTCTTGCACGGGAGCCGCAGCCAGGATCATGACAGTGACCCGCCTGTTCCTCGCCCTGCCTGCAGCCGTATCATTGGAATCTACCGGGTGATTTTCCGCATAGCCTTCCACCACCATGCGCGCAGGATCGATGCCGTTTGTGGCGAACAGCCTCACCACACTGCTCGCACGCGCCGAGGAGAGTTCCCAATTCGACGGAAAAGACGGAGTGCTGATCGGCGTGTCGTCGGTATAGCCCATAACCTTGATGTCATGATTGTCGTTTTTCAGCACTTGGGCGACCGCCTGGAGCGCCTTGACGGATTTCGGCTCGAGATCGGCCTCCCCTGACTTGAACAGCAGGCTCGCGTTGATCTCCACTGTCACACCGATATTGCTTTGCATGACCCTGACCTTGCCGGCATTCACCAGCGGAGACATGACCGAAAGGATATTTTGCGCGATGCCCTGCATCTTTTCGCGGCGCTGCTCGGCCAGCAGGCTCTTCCCGGAATCGGGCACAGGACGGGGCGGCAGCAGCCGACTCGACTTGGGGGGAGGAGCGGATGTCTTGTTGAGAAAAGCATCCGAAAGTGAAACGCCGAAAGTGCGATACTTCCCCTCATTGACGGAAGAAGTGGCATACATCACCACGAAGAAGGCAAAAAGCAGCGTGATGAAATCGGAGTACGAAATCATCCACCTTTCATGGTTGTCGCGATCCTCCTCCCGCTTTTTGCGCACGGCCCCTCCTAGACGACATAACCCAGCAGTTTTTCCTCGATGATGCGCGGATTCTCCCCCTGCGCGATGGCAACCAGACCGTCGATCAGCATTTCCCGCCAGATGACCTGCTGGTTGATCAGCGTCTTGAGCTTGTTTGCAATGGGCAGGAATACCAGATTGGCAAGCCCCACGCCGTATATGGTCGCAACGAAGGCAACTGCAATCCCCCCGCCGAGCTTGGCCGGATTGGACAGGTTTTCCATGACATGAATGAGACCGAGAACCGCCCCCAGAATCCCGATCGTCGGAGCATATCCGCCAGCCGCCTCCCACACTCTGGCGGACTGACGCCCGAAATCCTCGAAGGCATTGATGTCAACTTCCAGCATTTCCCGCATCTTTTCCGGAGGCGTGCCGTCCACGAGAAGGTGCATCCCCTTCCTGACGAAAGGATCCTTGATCTCTTCCACGCCGGCATCCAGGATCAGAAGCCCTTCCTTGCGAACCGCGCTGCTCCATACCGTGATCTGGCGAATCAGCGATTCCGAAGCATAATTGGGGGGGATGAAAATCCACTCAAGCATCCTGATTCCGCCCCAGAATACCCTGATCGGCGTCTGCAGCATCACCGCTCCGACAGTCCCTCCGGCCACGATCACGAAGGCGGTCACCTGAAGCAGCGAATCGACATGGCCGCCTTCCAGGATATGCCCTCCGACGATCCCGGAGAGTGCCAGAATCAGTCCGATTGCGCTGTTGAAATCGAATCTCATGAGCTAGCGCATCCCCTTGAGCTTGCTGCGCAGCCTTGCGATTGCCTGACTGTGCAGCTGACACACCCGCGATTCCCCAACGCCGAGAACTTCGCCGATTTCCTTGAGATTGAGTTCCTCGTCGTAATACAGCGCCATCACCAGCTTTTCCCTCTCCGGCAGATTGGCTATCGCCTTGGTGAGCTCGCTGTGGAAGCTCTCGCCCATAAGTCTTGCCAGGGGCTCGGATGTGCTGTCCCCGCAATGACGATCGAGAAAATGATCTTCCCCCTCTTCGTCATAATCGTTGTAATAGACCAATTGATTGCCGCGGGCCTCCAGAAGAAGCTTGTGGTATTCTTCGAGCGGGATGCCCAATTCATCCGCCACTTCACGCTCGCTTACCGTTCGCCCCAGACGCTGCTCGGTTGCATGGATGGCATCTTCAACGCGCCTCGAATTTCTTCGCACCTCGCGAGGAAACCAGTCGCTCGAACGCAGCCCGTCCAGCATCGCACCCCTGATCCTCTGGGAAGCATAGGTCTCGAACTGCGCCCCCTGGGCGGCATCATAGCGCTGAATGGCATCCAGAAGCCCCAGCATGCCGGTCTGAACCAGATCTTCCACCTGCACGTTGGCAGGCAGCCTCGCCATCATGTGGTGTGCGATTCGTTTCACCAGCGGCGCATACTGGGCGATTCTGCCATCCAGATCGGTCAGTCCCGAAGGGGTATACATTTGGAATCAGGGGCAAAAAAACATATTATGCCCTAAATACTGGCGGGGCTTAACCTGTCGCTTCGTAACAGATGCTGCAGAAATTCGCTCAGGCTCATGTCCGTGTGCTGCGGGCAGGGCCAGCGAACGACCGAATCGGCAATCTGCCTGAAGCTCGAACTGGCTGCCGAAAGCGGGAATGCCCCGATCACGGAGCCTTTCAGGCGGGATGCCTGCCGCAGCGATTCATCTAGCGGAACCTGTCCCATGAAATCGAGCGAAATGGCGAGAAAGCGCCTTGCGACCTTCGACATGCTGTCGAACACTGCGCGCGCCTCTTCGTCACTCCTAACCTTGTTGACCAGTATCCTGAAGTGGCGCTTGCCGTAATGCCGGTTCATCGTCTTGATCAGCGCGTAAGCATCGGTGATCGAATCTCCCTCCGCTGACACCACGACGACAATCTCCTGGGCGGGCAAACTCAGGGAAAGCAGGTGGCTGGCGCTGCCAGCCGCCGTATCGACCAGAACGACATCCACTGGCCTTGCGATATTGCTCATGCAGGCAACCAGCCTCTCCTGACTCAATTCGTCCAGCCCGGCCAGCGCCTGCATGCCTTGAGCCGCCTGCAATATGGCAATGCCGTCCGGTCCGGGAATCATGACTTCCTCGAAACTCATGCCGCATCTTGCCACATCCAGAAGATCGTGGGACTTCCTGATGCCAAGCAGGGAGGTCAGGTTGCCCTTGCCGGGATTCTCGTCAAGGATCATGACATTCTTTCCGGCGCCGGACAGGGCTGTCGCGAGATTGAAAACGGTTGTCGTCTTTCCCACTCCCTTGCCCGAGCTTGTCAGGGTGAGTATCCTGACGAAATCCCGGCCCAGGAGCCTGCGCAACCCTTCCGCCTGGTCGATCACGAATTGCCCCATTTATACCTCGAAGCCACCCGTCATCATCAATGGGTATTCGACGTCCTTGAGCGCATGCGGAGAATCTTCCTTGACGGCCCGGAATGCACGGTCGATCAAGTATTTCGAATTCGCCGCATGCAGATCTTCAGGAACGCGCTGGCCGTTTGCGATGAAATGCAACACAAGCCTGTTGCGCATCACCACATCGAGCGCCGAGCCCATGCCGATCGCCTCATCCACTTTGGTCAGGATGCATCCGCTCAAGTCCCTTCCCCTGTAAGCCCTCACCACATCATCCAGAGTCTCTCCGCTGGAAGTGGCATTAAGCAGCAGCACCCTTTCGACATCGGCTTCGCAGCCGGAAAGCATCGCGACCTGATCGAGCACTTTTTGATCCTTCTGGCTCATGCCTATGGTGTCGATCAGCACCAGATGCTTGTCCTTCAATTCATGCAGGATAAGATTCAATTCTGCCGCATCCTTGACGGCATGCACCGGCACGCCGAGTATTCTGCCGTATATCCTGAGCTGTTCGTAGGCGCCGATACGGTAGCTATCCGTGGTCACCAGGGCGAGCTTGCCTGCGCCATGGCGAACCACGCAGCGCGCTGCAAGCTTTGCGGTGGTCGTGGTCTTGCCGACTCCCGTTGGCCCCACCAGGGCGAAAACTCCGCCCCTGTCGACAATGTCCGCTTCCGGATTCGCCACGGCGAGATTCCTCACAAGCGCGGTCTTGATCCACTCGATCGCCTCCCTCTCCGATTTCAGGGGCGGCATCTTGTCCATCATCTGCCTCGAAAGCCTCGGGCTGAAGCCCGCACCCAAAACCTTTCGCATCGCCGAAACCTTCACGGGATCGCGCCTTTCCATATCCCCCCAGGCAAACCCGGCGAGCTGCTCTTCCAGCATGCTGCGCATCGTCCTGATTTCGTCCATGATTTCGGCCATTTCAGCCCTGTCGATCTGGGGCTCTTCGGCCTGAACGGGTTGGCTCAGAACTGCCGCATCATCGCTTGCAAGCGCCGTGATCTCCACCCCTCCCGCAACGGGCCGGTTGGAAAGAATGAGCGCATCCGCCCCGAGCGCTTCCTTGACCTTGCGCAATGCCTCGCCGGCCGTCTTTCCGCTGAACTTCCTGACTCTCATGCCCTACCTCCCAATACTGCTGTAACTTTGATCGATCTTGTGTCCGGCACTTCCGTGTGCGCCAATACCTTCAACTGGGGAATGGCTCTCCTCAGGAAGCGGGAAAGCAGCGTCCTGAGCTGGGATGGCACCAGCAAGACCGGGGGAATTCCCATGTTTTCCTGATTCTGCGTAGCCACATTGGCCTCCCTGAGCAAGGTATCCGCAAGCCCGGGTTCGATGGCCGCCTCCGCACCTCCGGATTGCATCGCCTGCATCAGAAGCCGCTCAAGCTTGGGATCGATGGTGATCACCTGAAGTTCGCTTGAAGCCGGGGCAATCTGCTGGACGATGGAACGCGAAAGCCTTGCCCGAACCAGAGCGGTCAGCTCTTCGGGATCCTGGGTTTTGGCGGCATGGTCGATCATGGCTTCGAGTATGGAACGGATGTCGCGTATCGGAATGCTCTCGTCGAGCAAATTCTGCAGCACTTTCTGTACCACGGAGAGCGAAACGAGCTTGGGCGTGAGATCCTCGACAAGCTTGGGCAGCTCGCGCGAAGCATGGTCGAGCAGCTTCTGCAATTCCTCCCGGCCCAGAAGTTCGGAGGAATGCTTCTGGATCAGGTGATTGAGGTGCGTGGCCACCACCGTGCTCGCATCGACCACCGTATAGCCCTGAATCTGCGCCTGCTCGCGAAGCCCTGCCTCCACCCAGACTGCCGGCAGTCCGAAAGCGGGATCCTGAGTCACCGTGCCCGGCAAGCTTCCCGTTACCCTGCCGGGATTGATTGCAAGAAACATCCCGGGATACACGTCGCCCGTACCGACTGTCACCCCTTTCAGGCTGATCTTGTAGGCATTGGGCTTCAATTCAAGGTTGTCGCGGATGTGCACGGAAGGCGGCAAGAACCCGATGTCCTGGGCGAATTTCTTCCTTATCCCCTTGATCCTTTTGAGAAGATCGCCATCCTGAGCCTTATCCACCAAGGATATCAGCCTGTACCCCACTTCCAATCCAAGCACATCGACCAGCGCGACATCATCCCAGCTCACTTCCTGGGCTTCCGCAGCCGGCGCTTCGACCGGAGGCGGCGCCTTTGCGACCCTGGCCAGCCTGCTGCGGAAATAGGCCAGGGCTCCGAGCAAGATCGAAAACAGGATGAAAGGAAAATGGGGCATGCCAGGAATGATCCCGAGCCCGCCGATGATGGCCGCCGCAATCAGAATGATCTGGGGATTGGTGAAAAGCTGCGCGAGGAACTGCTGGCCGATATTCTCGTCCGAACCGACTCTTGCCACCATCAGACCAGCAGCGGTCGAAATCATCAAGGAAGGGATCTGCGCCACGAGGCCGTCGCCGATGGTCAGGAGCGTATAGGTTTTGGCAGCGACCCCGATATCCAGGCCATGCTGCAGCACGCCGACTATCAATCCCCCGACGATGTTGATCAGCATGACCATTACCCCTGCCATCGCATCCCTGACCACGAACGAACCCGCGCCATCCATCGCGCCGAAAAAGTCTGCTTCCTGCGAAAGCTCGGCCCGCCGCCTCTTCGCTTCATCCTCGCCGATCAACCCGGAATTGAGATCGGCATCGATCGCCATCTGCTTGCCAGGCATTGCATCCAGCGTGAACCTCGCCCCGACCTGGGCGATCCGATGCGCGCCGTGCGTGACCACGTAGAAGTTGATGATCACCAGGATGACGAAGACCACGATCCCGATGGTGTAATTGCCCCCCACCAGAAAATGACCGAATGCGCCGATCACCCTGCCCGCAGCATCCTCGCCCTCGTGTCCGCGCATCAGCACGACCCGGGCCGATGCCACATTGAGGGACAGGCGCAGCAAGGTCGTGATCAGAATGACCGCGGGAAAGGAAGAGAATTCCAGCGGCTTGACGGTATTGATGCTCAGCATCAGCACGATCACGGAAAGCGATATGTTGAAAGTGAACAGGATGTCGAGCAGGAAGGGGGGCAAGGGCAGGACCATCATCGACAGGATCATGACGATCAGAAGAGGCCCGGCAATGTTTTTCAGGCTGGCAGCATTTTTCAGCGAAAGCAGATTGGCCAGGCCGTTCATTCAGACTCTCCCGGATCGAGTTCCCGGGGAACCGGCAGATTCACCGGCAGCTGCGCATTCATTCCCCGCTTCAACTGATAAACGTAGGCGAGCACTTCAGCAACTGCGGCATACAGCGCTTCCGGAATTTCATCCCCAACCTCGGCATTGAAATAAAGCGCCCGCGCAAGGGGAGGGGCTTCCAGAATGGGGATCGAGTTCTCTTCGGCGATTTCCCTGATGCGGCCGGCGAGCAGATGGGCGCCGCTTGCAACAATCTTGGGGGCCCCCATGTTTTCCTGGTAGCGCAAAGCTACGGCATAATGGGTCGGATTGGTCACAACCACGTCGGCCTTGGGGATCTCCGCCATCATGCGGCGACGGGCCATTTCGCGCTGCATCTGCCTGATCTTACCCTTGACCTCCGGACTGCCGTTGTCCTCCTTGTTCTCCTGCTTCACCTCGTCCTTGGTCATCTTGAGCTTGTCTTTATAGTCCCATTTCTGGTACGGAATATCGACCGCAACAATCAGCAGCATGGATCCGACAATCTCGAGAAAACTGACTGCCATCGTGTGCCCCAGATGAGCGAGCCCCATCCTGAGCGGCTCCTTTGCCAGATCGAAAAAAACGCCCCGGTTGTGCCAGATCACGAAGGTGGCCATGGTGCCGACCAGGATGGCTTTCAGGGTCGCCTTCCCCAGCTCGACGAAGCCTTTCAGGGAAAACATCCGGGCGAGCCCGGCCAGCGGATTCAAGGCTCCGAAATTGAGCGTCAGCCGCTTCAATGAAAATACCCAGCCGCCCACAAGAGAAGGGGACCACAGGATGACGATCACCAGAAGCAGCATGAAGGGAAGAAACTCGAGGAGGGTGTTCGAGGAGAGGACGTAGAATCTGCGGATCACGAGAAACGGATCGTCGAAAGCCAGCGCCCGTTCGAAAACCAGACCCTGGGTCATCATGTTCGACAGGTATCCCATGAGATGGGAGCCCATCGCCCAGAGCCCCGCACCCGAGGCAATCAGGAGTGCAAAAGTCGCCAATTCCCTGGACTGGGGAACCTGCCCTTCTTCCTGACGCGCTTTTTCGAGCCGTCGATACGAAGGGGCTTCTGTTCGCTGGTCTTTGTCTTCAGCCATCTTTACCCGAATTCAAGGCAGAATCCATCAAACCTAATCCTGTTTGTCACCTGGCTAGCATAATCACATGTTTTTCTTGAAAAGTAAATGCAAAAGTGAAATTTCAACGCAAATGTTGCGCCAATGCCCAGAGAACATGCTCTCGCACCAGTTCAGACGCCTGAAAGAGCCTGTATTTCAACGCACTGACGACCGGCTCGGAAGACTGGGCATTGCCCAATGCAACCGCGACATTCCTGAGCCAGCGCTCGTATCCTATTCTGCGGATGGCAGATCCTTCCAGCTTGGCATTGAACTCTTCCTCCGACCAGTAAGAAAGCGCGACGAGATCAACCCTGTCGAGATCATTTCTGACTGCAAAATCGGATTCCGGGGACATTTTCGCGAAGCGGTTCCAGGGGCAGACCAGCTGGCAGTCATCGCAGCCGTAAATCCGGTTGCCTATGGCCTTGCGAAATTCGACCGGAATGGCACCATGATGCTCGATGGTGAGATAGGAAATGCAGCGCCTGGCATCAAGCAGGTAAGGCGCCACGATCGCGCCTGTCGGGCAGATGTCGATGCACTTCGTGCAATTGCCGCAATGATTTTCGACCGGCGCATCGCTGACCAGCGGCAGGCTCGTGTAGATCTCGCCCAAGAAAAAAAAGGAACCCGATTGCCTGTTGAGCAACAGGGTGTGCTTGCCTCGCCAGCCGAGCCCAGCGTTGCCGGCAAGCTCGACTTCCATGACAGGCGCGCTGTCCGTGAAAACGCGGCAATTGAATTGCCCCGCATGCGCTTCGATTCTTTGGGCAAGCATCCCGAGTTTTTTTCGCAGCACCTTGTGGTAATCGCGGCCCAGCGCATAGCGGGAAACATAGGCCTTTTCGGGATCTTCCAGAACATCCCATGCCTCGGCCGGATTTCCGGCAAGATAATTCATCGCCACCGAAATCACGTTCACCGTTCCGGGATGCAGGGACTCAGGTTTCGAACGCAAGGCGGCATGTTTTGCCATATAATGCATTTCGCCGTGAAATCCCTTGTCCAGCCAGCCAGCGAGGCGCAAACCGGCCTCTCCAAGGTCTGTGCCGCTGAAGCCCACTGCCGAAAAGCCGAGCTCACGCGCCCAGGATCTGATTTTTTCCTCGACCGAACTGAAAGGCGGATCGAATTGCATGACACGCTACACCTTCATCTCAAAGACAAACAGGATACGGCTGCGCTGGGCAGCAAAATCGCCGCAATTTTGCACCCCGGCCTGACCCTCCATCTCGTTGGCGAACTCGGGGCAGGGAAAACATCGCTTGCCAGGAGCATCCTCAAGGCGCTGGGCTATGCCGGAAAAGTCAAAAGCCCGACCTATGCGCTGGTTGAACTTTACACGATTTCTAGGCTAAACTTATATCATTTTGATTTGTATCGTTTCAGCAGCCCGAGCGAATGGATCGAATCCGGATTTCGCGAATATTTCAACCCGGAATCGATCTGCCTCGTCGAGTGGCCTGAAAAGGGCGGGGCATACATTCCGAAGCCCGACATCAGGATATCTCTGGATATCGAAGGGAAAGGCAGACATGTCAGAATCGACGCAACCTCGGAGGCAGGCGGGCAGTGCTTGAAGCGCTTAAAAGAAACCGTCTGATGGCGCTTGCGGCAGCGTGTCTTGTCGCATCCGCCGCCAATGCGGCATCCCGCGTCGATTCAGCCCGCATCTGGCCGGCCGAGGACTACACCCGGCTCACCTTCGAATCGAAGCAACCCATCCGGCAGTCGCTGCTCATCATCGAGCATCCCGACAGGCTGGTTCTCGACCTCGACGATGTCGAGCTCGACGATGCCCTGAAGGCGCTCCCGTCCAAAGTCGGCCAAAGCGACCCCTACATCAAGGCCATCCGCATCGGCAGATTCAAGCCCGGCGTGATCCGCATCGTGCTCGACCTGAAAACCAAGGTATCTCCACAGATTTTCTCGCTCAAGCCGATCGCGGATTATGGCAACAGGCTGGTTCTGGATATTTACCCCAGACAGGACGCATTGATGGGCCTCCTGTCCAAGCCCCAGGAAAAACCGGACTCGAATCCCCCACCCGAGAAGTCTCGCTCCATCACCATTGCAGTCGATGCCGGGCATGGCGGCGAAGACCCCGGCGCACACGGGCTGCACGGCTCGCTCGAAAAGAATGTCACGCTCGCCATCGCCAGGAGGCTCCGGAAACTGATTGACGACGATCCCGGCATGCATGCCATCCTCACCCGCGACGGCGACTATTTCATCCCGCTTCAGGGCAGGGTGATCAAGGCGCGCAAGGCGAAAGCCGATCTTTTCGTTTCCATCCACGCCGATGCCTCACCCAGCCGGGATGCGCGAGGGTCTTCCGTTTTCGCTCTATCCGAACGGGGAGCGACTTCGGTTGCCGCCAGGTGGCTCGCCAAGCGCGAAAACGAGTCGGACTTGATCGGCGGCGTCGACCTTTCTGTGAAGGATCCCTATCTCGCAAAAACCCTGCTCGACCTATCCCAAACCGCATCCATCAACGACAGCCTGAGACTGGGGAAGGACGTGCTGCACGAGCTGAAGGCGCTGAACCCTCTCCATAGCCGCCAGGTCGAACAGGCCGGATTTGCGGTGCTCAAAGCGCCGGACATCCCTTCCATCCTGGTCGAAACCGCATTCATCAGCAACCCGGACGAGGAAACGAGGCTGGACGACGATGCCTATCAGGAAAAAATTGCCGAAGCCATCTTCGACGGGATCAAGGTCTATTTTTCCCAAAACCCCGCCCTGGCAAGATCCAGACTGGTCATGAACCGATAATGCGCACCCTGCTCGTCGCGAATCCCAAGGGTGGGAGCGGAAAAACCACTCTCGCAACCAATATCGCCGGCTACCTTGCCAACAGGAACGAGCGCGTGGTGCTATGGGATCTCGACCGCCAGCGTTCCGCGCTCAAGTGGCTGGAAGCTCGCCCCGAGGAATTGCCCAGAATTGCGCCCTTCAACTCGAAGCAGGAGGAGAATCTAGGCGGCATGAACTGGCTGGTTCTGGATTCCCCTGCAGGGCTTCACGGGAAAGGCCTGACGAGACTGTTGAAGCTTGCCGACAAGGTGGTGGTGCCGGTGCAGCCTTCCATTTTCGACATGGAGGCCACCCGGGATTTCATGCGGGTTTTGAGCGAAGCGAAGGCGGTACGGAAGCAGAACACCCTGGTCAGCATGGTCGGGATGCGCGTCGACCCGAGGACGCGCGCATCCAGCCATCTCGAAGCCTTCCTCGGCGAATTCGACCTGCCCGTGCTCGCCTACCTGCGCAACACCCAGATTTACGTGAACTCGGCCTTCGAAGGCAGCAGCATTTTCGACCTGCCGGAAAATCTCGTCAGGCGCGATCTGGAGCAGTGGGCGCCGCTTCTCGAGTGGATCGAGGATTAAGGAATCACTGATTTATTCCTACGCGGGCGCGACGGTTGGCTTCGCGGGATGAGATTCACGAAGGACGGCGCAGCGAATGGTCATTCCATTCGCAAGCCGCGCGACAAAGAATATCGCCCGCAAAGCCCCGTCCCTGAAGGGTTGCGTGCAAATCGAGCGCTCGCTTTGGCGCGCGCCAGTGCATTGTAGACCCGGCTACAACCTGCGTCGCGCGTCCGGCGATCATCTCGATTTGGCCGTACCTCGAAACTACGCTTCGCTTCGTTTCCCAGCAACGCGCACCACGGGGGAATAAATCAGTGGTTCCTTAAGCTGCGACGCGCTTCCTGAATTCGCCGGTGCGGGTGTCAATTTCTATCCTGTCGCCAATCTCGCAAAATGCAGCGACGGGCAGCTCCCATCCAGTGCTGATTTTCGCCGGCTTCATCACCTTGCCGGAAGTGTCGCCGCGAACCGCGGGTTCCGTGTAGACGATCTCGCGCACCACGCTGTTGGGCAGCTCGATTGAAATCGGCTTGTCGTTGTAGAAAACGACTTCGCAGGGCATGCCTTCTTCGAGGTAATTGAGCGCATCTCCCAGGTTGTCCTTTTCCACTTCGTGCTGGTTGTACTCCTCGTCCATGAAGACGTACATCGGGTCGGAGAAATAGGAATAGGTGCATTCCTTCCTGTCGAGGACCACCACGTCGAACTTGTCGTCCGCCCTGTAAATGGCTTCGCTGGGGGAATCCGTCAGCAGATTCTTGAATTTCATCTTGACCACGGAGGCATTGCGCCCGGACTTGGAAAATTCCGCCTTCTGGACGACCAGAGGCTGGTCGCCGACCATGATCACGTTGCCTGCGCGAACTTCCTGTGCTGTTTTCATGTTACCTGGACTCGAAAATTTGAAAATCGCTCATTCTAGCGCCTTCTCCTGCAGAAATCCAGAAGATTCGAAGCCAGATTGTTCCCGGACAATTGCCCCGCCCAGCTTTTCCCATGTGCATTCAGTTCCGCCCTGAATTTGATGAAATTCCTCCATGCCGATCCCGCATTCCCATTCCCGTTCCACGCCTGCCACATTGCCCTGACCGCACCCGCAGCAGATGGATCCAGGCCCTCGCAGTAATGGGAAAGGAATGCTTCGAGCTTCTTCAGATGCGCTCCCTGCTCCTGAGGATAGATCTGCCAGACGAAAGGTTTTCCCGCCCACTGCGCCCGCACGAAGGAATCCTCTCCGCGCACGAAATTGACGTCGCAGGCCCAGAGCAGGTGATCGTATTTTTCCTGGGGAACGAAAGGGATGATTCGGACTTCGAGGCCGCCTCTCGAAAGGGGGCCGCTTCCGAAAAAATCCTTCACCCGCCGCACGATCCCTCCCTCCGGAACCAGGCAAAGAATGGCTTCCCCCCCTTCGGCCCAGGCTTCGAAAAGCGAATCGAGCGCGGGATTCTCGTAGCAGAAAAGGGAAACCCCGGTTCTGCCTTTCGGATCGATACCGAGTTCGCGCCAGAAATTCGATCCTGAATCAGAATCGCCCAGAAATGCGTCGCGCTGTTCGAGCAGATCCTTCTCCAGAAGCAGCCCGCCCGTATCCCCGGAAAACCCAGGGAAGAAGAAATATTTCACGAGAGGCAGTTTCGGATGGGGAGAGGGCATGCAGTGGACTTCCTTCACCCAGTCTTCCGCGGAGAGGTATTCGAGGTTGATCCAGACCGGCTTCTCCGGCATTTGCGCCATCTTTTCGACATAGCATTCGGGCAGCCTGCAGCCGAAAGACTCGATCACCACGTCAAACGGCAAGACATCCGGGAAGGGGCTGCTCCAGTGCCTCACTTCCACTCCCTTCAGGCGCTGAGAATCGACCTTCTTTCCTTCAGGGCAGAGCCGAAGAAAGCTTTCCAGATCGTCGACCCAGAGGCGCACCTTCTGCCCATGTTCGTTCGCAAGCTGGCGCGCGAGGCGCCATGAGACGCCGATGTCGCCGTAATTGTCGACGACGTTGCAGAAGATGTCCCAGTTCATTCCTTATTCACCAAAGCTCTTCCTCAGCTTTTCCATTGAATCATGGTAGCTTTGCGCATCCCCGTAATCGAGAAATCGCCTGTATCTCGAATGCGTGCCCAGGATCCGGCTCGCATGCTTGATCGGGCACCAGTACTGCTCCGTCCTGCCTGCGATTTCCCTCACATAGGCGATGAGGCCGTTGCCGTAGGAGCAGTAGGCGCAGTTGAATTTTTCGATGAGGTTGAGATAGGCGAGGTGATGCCTGTCGAAGACGATGAAATCGCGCCGCCTCACCTTCGGGATGCCGTAGATCGGAAAGCAGATCGCCTGGTAGAGGCTGACGAAGAAATCGAGAAGAAGAAAGGGGAGAATCAGGGAATAGATGATGGGGGCGATGAGGACATGCTTGAGTTCGGACTGGATCAGATAGGAAAGAAGGGAAGTCTTGAGCCGCCTGTGCTCCTCGATTATTTCCTTTTCGAAGCGGACCTTCCTGTCGTGAATCGAAAAGCGCAGCTCATCGCGCTTTTTGGCGAGCTCCGTCTCGAGTTCCTCTTCGAGTTCCCTGATCTTGCCGAGAAGATTGCTGATGTTCCGGTCCATGTCGCCCTTTCGCGGATGGACCAAGATATCAGACTTACAGCGACTTCACCATCTCCTCGACGACCTTCTTTGCGTCCCCGAACACCATCATGGTCTTGTCCATGTAGAAGAGATCGTTGTCGAGCCCGGAATAGCCTGCGGCCATGCTGCGCTTGACCACGATGATGGTCCTCGCCTTGTAGGCCTCCAGTATCGGCATGCCGTAGATCGGGCTGCCCGGATTGTTCTTGGCCGCCGGATTCACCACGTCGTTCGCACCGACCACGAGCACAACGTCGGTATCGGAAAATTCGCTGTTGATTTCATCCATCTCCAGCACCTGCTCGTAAGGCACTTCGGCCTCCGCGAGCAGCACGTTCATGTGCCCAGGCATCCTGCCCGCAACAGGGTGGATCGCGTAGCGCACCTTGATGCCCTTCTCGGTCAGGATATGGGTCATCTCCTGCATGGCATGCTGGGCTCGCGCAACGGCAAGCCCGTAGCCCGGGACGATGACGATGCTCTCGGCATTGCCCATGAGGTAAGCGGCATCTTCCGGGCTTCCGCTCCTCACGCTCTTCTGGGCGCCTCCGGCAACGGCTTCCTCAAGTGGGGCGGCGCCGAATCCGCCCAGCATCACGTTGATGAAGGAGCGGTTCATCGCCTTGCACATGATGTAGGAGAGAATCGCACCCGAGCTACCGACCAGCGATCCTGCCACGATCAGCATGTTGTTGTTGAGGGTGAAGCCGATCCCGGCCGCAGCCCATCCCGAATAGGAATTCAGCATGGAAACCACGACGGGCATGTCCGCGCCGCCGATGGGGATGATGAGCAGCACTCCGAGGAGCAGGGCTATCGCCGTCATGGCGATGAAGGGCGTCCAGCTCTGGGTGATGAAAAAGCTGACGCCGAATCCCAACATGGCAAGTCCCAACGCGAGATTGACCCAATGCTGCCCGGCAAAGGAAACCGGCGCGCTCCTGATCTTCCCGGAAAGTTTGCCGAAGGCGACGACCGATCCCGTGAAGGTGATCGCGCCGACGAATGTGCCGATGAAGAGCTCGATCAGGCTCTCGGAACGAAGCGAGCCGTCAGCATCTGCAATGCCGTAGGCGACAGGATTGTTGAGCGCGGATACCGCAATGAAAACCGCAGCGAGCCCCACCAGGGAGTGCATCGCCGCGACAAGCTCCGGCATCGAGGTCATCTCGATCTTTCTCGCGACCGTCCCCCCTATCGACCCGCCTATCAAAATGCAGACGAGGATCAGGGCGTAATTGTGGGTGAGGGTGAGCGTGGTCAGCACGGCAATGACCATGCCGACCATGCCGAAGGCGTTTCCCCGCCTTGCCGAAACCGGCGACGAGAGCCCCTTCAGCGAAAGAATGAAGAGGACCGCAGCAGCGAGATAAGCGAGGGCGACCTGATTCGCGGACATGTTTACCTCTTTTTCTTCTTGAACATTTCGAGCATGCGGCGGGTCACGAGGAAGCCGCCGAAAACGTTGATTGACGCGAGCGTCACGGCAATTGCGCCGACTATCGTCCCGAAATCGATTCTGGAGGGGCCTGCGGCGAGCATGGCGCCGACGATGATGATCCCGCTGATTGCATTCGTTACCGCCATCAGGGGGGTGTGCAACGCCGGGGTGACATTCCACACGACATGGTATCCGACGAAAATCGCCAGCACGAAAACCGTGAGATTGATGACAAAGGGATCGACTGCGCCGCCCATGATTTTCTCCTTACTTTTTGACCAGTTCGCCGTTCACGCAAACCAGGGTGCCCGCGATGATTTCGTCCTCGCGGTCGATCTTCAATTCCCCGGTTTTGGGCTCGAACAGCAGGTTGATGAAATTCAGCATGTTTCTCGCATAAAGCGCGCTCGCATCGGCTGCCATCATGGCAGGCAGATTGGTATGGCCGATCAGGGTCACGCCGTGCTTTTCGACGACCCTGTCCTTCTCCGACAGGGGGCAGTTGCCGCCGGATTCGACAGCCATGTCGACCACCACCGAGCCATGCTTCATCGCCGCAACCGTTTCCTCTTTCAGGAGAATGGGAGCTGGCCTTCCCGGGATCAGGGCAGTCGTGATGACGATGTCGGACTGTATCGCTCTGGCATGAATGAGCTCGGCCTGCTTCTGCTTGTATTCCTCTGACATTTCCCTGGCATAGCCTCCGGAAGTTTCGGCGGACTCTCCTTCTGCGAGCGGCACTTCGACGAATTTCGCGCCGAGGCTCAGCACCTGCTCCTTGACCGCGGGGCGCACGTCGAAAGCCTCGATCACCGCACCCAGCCTTTTCGCTGTTGCGATCGCCTGCAGACCCGCCACTCCCACGCCAAGCACGAGCACGCGCGCGGCCTTGACCGTTCCCGCTGCAGTCATCAGCATGGGAAAGAAGCGCCCGTAGGCATTTGCGGCCAGGATCACCGACTTGTATCCGCCGATGTTGGCCTGGGATGAAAGCACATCCATGCTCTGCGCGCGGCTGATCCGCGGGATCGATTCCATGGCGAATGCGGTGAGGCCGTGTCTCGCACAGGCTTCCATTTTCTCCTTCTCGTGCGGAGAAAGGAGTCCGACCAGAATGGAGTCTTTCTTCACCAGGGAAAATTCGGACTCTTCCAGCCCCCTGACCTTCAGGACGAGCTGGGATGCGGCATAAAGTTCTGCGGCGCTTCCCAGGACTTTCGCCCCTGCAGCCTCATATTCGGAATCGGGAATGCTCGCTCCGAGGCCTGCCCCCGCCTGCACGAAAACGGAATGGGCCGAGGCAAGCTTCTTCACCGTCTCGGGAGTCGCCGCGACCCGCTTCTCCCCCGCCCGGATCTCAAGAGGGATGCCTATCTGCATTTCGATTCTCCTGCCTGCAACAAAATTCTTCAATTCTAACCCGGAATGGCAGCTTTCCCCAAGTCGCTCTTCAGTCCCATGAAATCCTGCAGAAAAACCCATGCCGCATCGAGATTCTTCTGCGCATTGGCGCTCAAAGGCTCGCCGAGGCCGAAGGACTCCCCCCTCACACTCAAGAGATAGGCTTTCGGAGCAAAGCTTTTCATGACTTTCTCGTAGACATCGAGGAGCGCCTCGGGAGACAGGGCATGCGTGCTGTGGCTCGCGTCTCGTTTTGGAAAGATTTCGCGCATTTCGAACGGCCCGGCAATGTCCACTGCGGCATCGACAAAAATCACGCATTCCCTGTCGTGCATATCGAAAACATGCTCAATCTGCAGCTGGTAATCGCAAAAGGCATCGAACTCTCCTGATGAGTTTCCCAGCCTGCCGAAAAACAGATGACCCAGCGCATCGTCACCGCGGCTGGGATTGCCGCAGCAGATGACCGCAGTTCTGCTCATTTCTCCACGCTCCAGATCACATCCCCTGCCGCATCGACGGCCTCGACCCGAAGGGGCATCTTGCCCACGGCATGGGTTGCGCAGGAAAGGCAGGGGTCGAAAGCGCGGATTGCGACTTCGATGCGGTTGAGCATGCCTTCGGTGACCTCTTTTTTTCCGCCGATCTCCTGCTTCGCCACCTGGAGCACGGCTTCGTTCATCGCCCGGTTGTTGTGCGTCGTCGAAACGATCAGGTTCGCCATCTCGATCAGCCCCTGATCGTCGACACGATAGTGGTGGATGAGCGTGCCGCGCGGCGCCTCGATCACTCCGACTCCCTCGCGCCCCATTGCCGTTTCGACCCTGAGATCGCCTCCGGTGATGTCCGCATCATCAAGAAGCTCCCTGATTTTCTCCGCGCAATGCAGGAGCTCGATCATCCTGGCCCAGTGGTAAGCGAGCGGCGCATGCACGGGCCAGCCATCGGAGACGAATTCTCTCCTTCTCGCCTCGGCCATGGGGCTGGAAATCAGATCGCAATTATTGATTCTGGCGAGCGGCCCCACCCTGTACCATCCCGCTTCCGTTCCCAGCATGACGAGATAGGGAAACTTCATGTAGCTCCAGGACTTCACTTCTTCCCTGATGAGTCCGGCATAGCCCGAATCCGCGATCTCGTCGAAAACAATCTCCCCCTCGGCGTTCCTGCAGCGCAGATGCCCGTCGTACAGTTCATGCTCGCCGCACTTTCCGGAAAGGGAAAGGAAGGGAGAGGAGATTTTCGCGAAATTCCGGCATCCGGGAGCCGAAAGAAAAATCTCCCGGGCAAGATCGACCGAAGCGTCCGCCCAGGAAATGATCTCGTCGATATTTTCGAGCAGAGCATCCCTTTCCTCGAAGGACAATGCCTTGTTCATGCCGCCGGCAATTGCGGCGGTACCGTGAATGCGTTTGCCCATGATCATGCGGATCACTTCCTGCCCGTACTTCCTGAGCCTCACCCCCTTCAAGGCAAGATCGGGATAGTTCTTCAAAAGCCCTGCGATGTTCCTTTGCGCAACTTCGGAATCGAAGCCGAAAAGAAGATCCGGGGAAGCGAGATGAAAAAAATGCAGCGCATGCGACTGCAGCACCTGCCCGAAATGCAGCAGCCTTCTCAGTTTTTCGGCTGTCGGCGTGAGCTTTTCGACCCCCATGATTCCATCTATCGCCTTGGCTGCGGCAAGATGATGACTGACCGGGCAGATGCCGCACAACCGCTCCACCAGGACCGGCACTTCCCAGTAAGGGCGGCCCTGGATGAATTTCTCGAACCCCCTGAATTCGACGATATGGAGGCGCGCCTCGGCTACCCTGTTTTCTGCGTCTAGCCGCAGCGTAACCTTGCCGTGCCCTTCGACCCGGCTCAGGGGATCGATGACGATTCTAGTCATAATGGATGAGCTTCTCCGGCAATACCGGCTTTTCCCCTTTCAGCAATGCTTCCAGGAGCACCTCGAATGCGCCTGCAGGAGGCGGGCACCCTGGCAGAAAGTAGTCGATTCTGACGGCTTCGTGCACCGGGCAAACCTTTTTCAGGAGCACGGGAAGTTCGGGATCGGCAGGGATCTGCGGATTCTCTATCCCGATTCCGTCGAGATAGGCTTCGGCAAGGCATTCGTCCATTGAAAAGCGATTCCTCATCGCCGGAATTCCGCCATTGATCGCACAGGCGCCGACTGCGACCAGAATTGAGCAGTTTTCCCTGAATTCTTTCAGAGCCGCCAGATTCTCCTCGTTGCACAGCCCCCCTTCCACCAGCCCGATATCGCATTTCCCGACCGACTTGATGTCGGTAAAGGGGCTCCTGTCGAATTCGACTCTTTCAACGAGAGCGAGGAATTTCTCATCCATGTCGAGAAAGGACATGTGGCAGCCGAAACAGCCAGCCAGCGAACAGGTGGCGAGCCTAATCATAAAGCCGCTTCCCGATGGGAACTTCGAATCCTCGCCCCTTGACCAGAATCGCCCCTACCGGACAGACTTCGACTGCCCTGTCCTGCGCCGAAATATCCGTATCGGCGAGCAGCCCGCTTTTCGAATTGACGACAAGGCGGGTATCGATCCCGCGTCCGGAAATCCCGAATATGTTTTTCCCGTCGACATCCCTGCTCGCCTTCACGCAAAGCTCGCAGAAAATGCAGCGGTCCCTGTCGATGAGGACATCCGGATGGGAGGCATCCATTTGCCTGTTGGGATACCAGGGCCGGTAATGCAGGTCGAGCATGCCTTCGTCATAGGCCGCCTTCTGCAGCCTGCAGCTTCCGCTCTTTTCGCACGCAGGGCAGTAATGATTTCCCTCTACGAAAAGCATTCTGAGCAGGGAAAGCCTCACCTGCCGCAACTCTTCCGTGTCGATTTCGACATGCTGCCCTTCCATGGCAGGCTGGGTGCATGCGGATGCGAATCTTCCGTCGATTTTCACGGTGCAGAGCCTGCAGCTTCCGTGAGGTGCAAACCCGGGAAGATAGCATAGATGAGGAATGGGAATGTTCGCGGCGAGCGCGCATTCCATGACGGTCTGTCCCTCGGCGAGTGGCACCATTGCGCCATCCAGGCTGATTGTCTTCAATTGACGCCCCTCTCGAAATGCTCCGGAAATTTCCTCAGCATGTCGAGCACCGCGCGGTTCGCGCTCTGCCCGAGCCCGCAATGGCTCGCCCTGAGGATGCTGCCCAGATTGCCGATCTCTGCGATATCTTCTCCGCTCCCGCGCCCCGCCGAAATCCCTTCCATGGCTTGCGCCAATATTTCGGTTCCGACCCGGCAGGGCGTGCAAAAACCGCAGGATTCATGGGCAAAGAATCTGGAAAAGTTGAGCGCCGCTTCCCGCATGTCCCTGCTCCTGTCAAAAACCATCACAGAACCGCTGGTGGGAAGATCCTCGAAACAGATTTTCCTGCCGAATTCCGATGCATCCAGGCAGTTGCCCGCAGCCCCCCCGACCTGCACTGCAAGAACATTGCCGGCGCCGCAATCTTCCAGTATCCGGTCGACCGAAACGCCGAAAGAATATTCGTAGATGCCCGGCCTGGCACAATCTCCGGACACCGAGAGAAGCTTGGTCCCACATGACTCTGCCGTCCCGAGAGAGCGGAACTCCCTCCCCCCGCCTGCAGCAATTGCTGCTGCCGCGCAGAACGTTTCCACATTGTCGACAACGGTGGGCATGCCATGGACTCCGAATGTGACGGGAAACGGAGGGCGCACCCTGGGTATGCCCCGCTTCCCCTCGATCGATTCAAGAAGAGCGGACTCTTCCCCGCAGATATAGGCTCCCGCCCCCCAGTGGAGCTCGATTTCGAAATCGGCATCGCGCCGCGCAGCGAGCAGCGCCTCCAGGTGCGCTTCGAGGTAGCGGTATTCTCCCCTGACATAGAGGAAGCCTTTCTTGGCTTTGATGATGCGCGCGCAAAGCGCCATGCCTTCGAACAGGCGCCCGGCGCAGTGCTGCAGCAGCACCCTGTCCTTGAACGTTCCGGGCTCACCCTCGTCGGCATTGCAGACGACATGCCGCTCGCCCCCCGGTGCATCGCGGCATGACGCCCATTTCTTCGCAGTCGGATAGCCCGCCCCTCCCCGCCCCCTCAGCCCGGCATCCGTCATTTCCTGTAGCAGGGCTTCCCCTTCCAGGATGGGGCCTCGCCAATCCTGGAAAAGCCAGTCGCGACGCCTGATGTTCGATTCAACATGAAAATATTCATCCGGCCACGCGGCAAGCGGGATCCGCTTTTCCATGAGGCGCGAGATGGCATCGATGCGGTCATCGCTGAGATTCGCAACGGCGGTGCCATTCACGAGCAGGGCAGGGCCCTGATCGCACATTCCCGTGCAGGAGGTTTTGCCCACCGTCGCCAGCCCGTCGTGCCGCATGACTCTCGGGCTCACCCCGAGATTCCCGCACAGCCTCAGAAACAGTTCCCGGCTGCCGAGCATCCAGTCCGTGATGCTGTCGCTCATCAAGACGGAATAGGTTCCCAGCGGTTCGCGACTCAGGAAACTGTAAAACTCGACATCCCCGAGAATCCGGGAAAGCGGAAGGCCGAGGGCCGAGGCGACCCTGCAAATCGCATCGTCTGAAACATGGTTGAACGCCTTCTGGGTCGCGATCAGAATCTGGAGCGGGTTGTTTCCCATTCGCTCAATCAGCAGGTCAGCATGTTCTGCGGCGCAAGCCATCTTCTTGTCCCAGGCCAAGGTCATACGATTCTAGCATGGCGAACTCCCCCCTGAATTCAACCGAACATCAGATGCACGCATCAACTTGTTTTTATTCAAAATACCAAAGCCAACCCGGCGACTCTTTGCCGAGATATCAAAAAACCATCTTACTATTATGGTTTTTGTGTTATAAGAACATTTGCGTCGGCACGAACCGTTGCCGCCGCATTGTTCAGGGTTAGCTTAAAGAGGAGATAAAGGGGCGGCATCCGGCAGGTCTTGAGCGGGCATCGCCAAATAATATCAAAGCATTTTCGACCAGGAGGGTAAGATGGCAAGCAGAAGTCTATCGAGCAAGGCGTTTTGGTCAACCATAGTCGGCGGAATGCTGACCGGAATGGGAAACGGAAGCGTGTTTGGCGCAGCGACGATGTGTCTTGTAGGCCGTGGTTCCTTCGGCAACTGGGGCGGAGACGGCCATCTTGCCTTCGATCCCACCAGTTTCAGCGGTTTCGTTGACTGGTGCATGATCATCTTCGGCATTGCCTATGTCGTCATCCTGGCAATTTCGATGACCCGCCACGGCGCACTGGAAGCGCAGGCCCGCGGCTGAGGCAGCGCAGCAAAGGTCCGGTGAAAGCCGGACCTTTTTCGGTCATCGAAAGAGGAGCCTCGTCATGCAGATCAATGCCCATTCGAAGAACGATCTATCCTATTACATGGTCAGATGGCTGGCTTTCGGTGCTTGCGCCGGCCTTTTCTCCCCGGTCACGCCTCATGAAGCCATGACGACAGGGGTTCTGTGGGGGATGAAAACCCAGCATTTCATCTGGGGCCTGCTGTTTGGAGCCGCCTGCGGCTATGCCTTCACCTGGTCGCAAAACAGGTTCAACATGGCCCGGGACAAGAAAACCACCTGGAGCATCGCATTGGCATTCTGGATGGGATTCAACATCGCCTTCGCCGGGATGTCCATGCTGTAGAGATTCCTTGACGGCAGGAAACGGGCTAGAATGATCCGTCGAAACCATTCCCAGGTCAATGAAGCTCGGCCCTCGCGATCTCGAAAACATCTCGTCCGCCACGCTGGAGCATTATGCTTCTCGCGCGCAGGATTTCTTCGAGGGAACGAAGGATCATGACGTCAGCCAGAACATCGCTGCGCTGCTGAAGCATATTCCCGGCAGTCCTCCATTTTCAATCCTCGATTTCGGCTGCGGACCTGGAAGGGATCTCAGGACCTTCTCGAAAATGGGGCACATCGCCATAGGGCTTGAGGGATGCGAAAATTTCGCACGGATGGCCCGCGACTACAGCGGCTGCGAAGTCTGGCACCAGGACTTCCTGAAGCTCGATCTGCCCGCATGCCGTTTCGACGGCATATTCGCCAATGCCTCCCTCTTCCACATACCCAGACAGGAACTGCCGCGCGCACTGAATCAATTGCATGCCTCGCTCAGGCAGGATGGCGTGCTTTTCAGTTCCAACCCGCGCGGAGCGAACGAGGAAGGCTGGCGAAATGGAAGATACGGCACCTACCATGACCTCGCATCATGGCGCCAATTCATGCTGGATGCGGGTTTTCTCGAACTCGATCATTATTACCGCCCTGCCAACCTGCCTTTCGAGCAGCAACTCTGGCTCGCCAGCGTATGGCGCAAGATAAGTTAGAATAGCCTTTTTAACGCAAATCGAAAAAATGAGCCGATACTGGAGCGACGTCGTAACCAGCCTGACCCCCTACGTTCCCGGGGAGCAGCCCAAAATCGACAACCTAATCAAGCTGAACACCAACGAGAACCCCTACCCGCCCTCCCCCAGGGTGATCGAGGCCTTGAAACTCGAGGCGGGGCCGAGCCTCAGGCTCTATCCCGACCCCAACGGAGAACGCCTCAAGGCGGCGATCGCCGATTATTACCATATCGGCCCGGACTCGGTTTTCGTCGGCAACGGATCGGACGAAGTCCTTGCCCATGTATTTCATGCCCTGCTCAAGCATGAAAAGCCCATTCTATTTCCCGACGTGACCTACAGTTTCTACCCTGTCTACGCCAGGCTCTATGGCATCGCTTTCGAGACCGTGCCTCTGGACGAGAATTTCTCGATAAATGCAGAAGATTATTTCAGGCCCAACGGCGGCATCATCTTTCCCAACCCGAATGCGCCGACAGGCTGCCTGCTCGAACCCGCGGCGATCGAGAAAATCGTCGAAGCCAATCCGGATTCGGTCGTTGTCGTTGACGAAGCCTACATCGATTTCGGAGGAGATTCCGTCGTTTCCTTGACGCGGCGCCATGCGAACCTGCTGGTGATTCAGACGCTGTCGAAATCCCGTTCCCTCGCAGGGCTCAGGGTCGGCTTCGCAGTGGGAAACCCCGATCTGATCGAGGCTCTGGAGCGCCTCAAGAACAGCTTCAACTCCTACCCCCTGGGGCGCCTCGCAATTTCAGGCGCTGTCGCCGCATTCGAGGACCGGGATTATTTCGAGCATACCTGCCGGAGCGTGATATCGAGCCGCGCAATACTGGTTTCCGGGCTGAAGAAGCTCGGCTTCTTGGTCCTACCTTCCATGGCAAACTTCGTTTTTGCAAGGCACCCTGAATGGGATGCTGCGCTGATCGCATCGAAACTGAGGGAAAACCGCATCATCGTCCGCCATTTCAGGCAACCCAGAATAGACCAGTTCCTGCGCATCACCGTGGGAACGGATGAAGCCTGCAGCGCGCTTCTCGCCTCCCTGGGCGAAATCCTATCCCGATGATCGTGGCTTATAATGAAATCTCAATGGCATAGAACGCGTCAACAATGAGCCAATTCAACCTATCGGAATGGGCGCTCGGGCAGAAAACGCTTGTGCTCTATTTTCTCGCCGCTCTTCTGATATCCGGCTTCTATGCCTACACCCAGCTCCCTCGCAAGGAAGATCCCGACTTCACCTTCAAGGACATGACCATCGAAGTGCGCTGGCCTGGAGCTACCGCGCACGAAATGGAAAGCCAGATCACGGACAAGATCGAGCACAAGCTCCAGGAAACCCCCTGGCTGGGCAATATGGGAAGCTACTCCAAACCTGGGGAAGCGGTGATTTACCTCACGCTCAAGGATTCGATACCGTCCTCCGAGCTGCAGCGCACCTGGAACGAGGTGCGCAACGAGCTGGCCGATCTTCGTCCTTCCCTGCCTGCAAACATGACCGGCCCCGTCATCAACGACAAGTTCGGAGAGACTTTCGGCCTGATCTATGCCTTCACTTCGAAAAGCGCGGACAATGCCGAACTTGCAAAACAGGCCGGCATGGCAAGACAGGCACTTCTCGGGACCGAGCATATCGGCAAAATCAGCCTGATCGGGGTACGGGACGAGAAGATCTATATCGATTTTCCGAACCTGAAGCTTGCCGAACTCGGAATCGACCCGCTGGCGCTTGCATCGCTTCTGAAAAATCGCAACGCCATGCTCCCTTCCGGCAAGATCGTCACGGATTTCAACACGGTGCGCATGCGCGCAAGCGGAGACTTCGATTCGCTGGGATCGATACAGGATCTGGAAATTCACGCGGGAGGAAAAACCTACAGGCTCGGGGACATCAGCCATGTCTACAGAAGCTATGCCGATCCCCAGACCTTCGAGATGCGCTTTGACGGACAGGATGCGGTGGGACTCGCCATTTCCCTGGCGCAAAACGCCGATGCCATCGAAGCAGGCCATGCTGTCGATCGGGTGATGTCCAGGATTCGATCCCGCCTGCCTCCCGGAATCGAAGTGCACCGCGTCGCGAACCAGCCTGCAGTAATCGACAAGTCGATCAGCCAGTTCATGAGATCCCTGCTCGAAGCCCTTCTCATCGTGCTCGCAGTGGGATTTCTCAGCCTGAAAACGAGGGCCGGCCTGGTAGTTGCGTTTTCCGTCCCCATCGTGCTGGCAGGCACATTCCTGCTCATGAAGCTTTTCGGCATCGACCTGCAGCGCGTCTCTCTCGGCGCACTCATCATCGCGCTCGGACTCCTGGTCGACGATGCGATGATCGCCGTGGAAATGATGAAAGTGAAGATAGAGGAAGGCTGGGGAAAGGCGAGAGCCGCGACTTTCGCCTACAAGAGCACTGCATTTCCCATGCTCACCGGAACCCTCGTCACGGCGGCCGCCTTCCTCCCCGTGGGCCTCGCAAGATCGTCGGCCGGCGAATACACCTTCTCGCTCTGCATCGTCGTCACTCTGGCGCTGCTCGTCTCATGGCTGGTCGCCGTAATCTTCACCCCCTATCTCGGCTACAAACTGCTCGAAGAAAGTCATGTCCATGCTCCGCAGGACGATTACTACGACAAGGGCTTCTTTGCCATTTTCAGGAAAATCGTCATCTGGTGCCTGGATCGGCGCTGGATGGTCGTCGCAGCGACACTGCTCGCATTCCTGCTTTCGGTGCTCGGCTTTTCCAGAGTCGAACAGGAATTCTTTCCGCCCTCCGAGCGCCCCGAACTCCTGGCGGACATCTGGCTTCCCGAAGGAATGACCTTCTCGGCAACGGAAAAGGTCGTCAAGGATCTTGAAAACCGCATCAGGCAGGAACAAGGGGTGGCTGATTTCGCAAGCTACGTGGGGGGCAATACGCCGCGCTTCTATCTCCCCCTCGATCTCGGGCTGCCCTCTCCGAATTACGCACAGATCGTGGTCATGACAACCGACATCGCGATGCGCGAAAAGGTGCTGCAGCATTTGCGCATGGCGTTCTCTTCAGCCTATCCGGAATACGGCATCAGGATTTCGAGGCTGGAAAATGGCCCGCCCGTGGGCTACCCCATCCAGTATCGGGTGACAGGCGAGAATATCTACAAGCTGAGGCAGATCGCCGGCGAAGTCGCAAAAATCCTGAAGGAAAACGGCCGCGCCAAGAACATCAGCTTCGATTCCGGGGAAAACACCAGGATCTACGACATCGAGGTGGATCAGGCCAAGGCAAGACAATTCGGCATTCATGATCTCTCGAACCAGCTCCGCATCCTTTCCAGCGGCATCACGGTCAGCCATTACCGGGAAAGCGACAGAAGCATCGGCATCGTCATGCGCGCAGACAAGGCAGAACGCGGCGACATCGATTACCCCGGCCGGATGAAGGTCCATGCAGATGACGGCAGCTTCGTGCCCCTGGCAAAAATCGCGTCTATCAACGACGATGTCGAGGAAGGCATTCTCTGGCACAAGAACGGACTTCCTGTGGCGACAGTACGGGCCGACGTTCCAGACGGAATTCAAGCCCAGGACGTGAATGCGCAAATCGAGAGCCGGCTCTCCGCCATCAGGCTTCCGGAAGGGTACAAAATAGAAACCGGAGGCGCAGCCGAAGACAGCGGGAAAGCACAGGAATCGATCATGGCGGTTCTGCCCGTCACGGCCGTCCTCATCATCACCCTGCTCATGCTCCAGTTGAAACGTTTCCATCTGGCCGTCATCGTTCTCCTGACGGCGCCGCTCGGCATCATCGGCGTCACTTCCTCCCTGCTCCTGTTCCACGTCCCGTTCGGCTTCGTCTCGATGCTCGGCATGATCTCGCTTGCCGGAATGATCATGCGCAATTCCGTCATCCTGGTCGACCAGATAGCACAGGACCTGTCGGAAGGGCTCACCCTATGGGATGCAGTAGTGGAGTCGACGGTGAGGCGCTCGCGGCCCATCCTGCTCACTGCGTCAAGCGCGATACTCGCAATGATCCCCCTTGCGCAGAACAGCTTCTGGGGGCCGATGGCGGTCGTCATCATGGGCGGCCTCCTGGTCGCGACCCTGCTCACCCTGCTTTTCCTTCCCGCCCTGTACTGCTGCTGGTTCAGGGTAAGGCGACCCGACCCAACGCTGCAGTCATGATCAGAAAACTCGCAAAAATCCTCTTTCTACTCGTTCTCATATTCGCCGGCACGGTCGTCACCGTGGCCGACCATCTTTTCATCGGCGTCATCATCTTCATCGCGATGACCGTGATGGTCGCAACCGGACCGAAGGCCGGAGAAGCCAGGGAGCTTTCCGAACTGGAAAAAGCGAAAGCCAGATCGGACCGATAGGCGCAGAACGGGGGATTCGGGGTGTGCAAGCGCACACCCCGAACTTCATTTTCCGGACAGGGCCAGCATCAGGCCGTTGAGGCGCTTGACGAAACCGGCAGGATCCTCGAGTTGCCCGCCCTCGGAGAGGAGGGCCTGGTCGAACAGGATATGGCTCCAGTCCGAAAAGCGCTCCTCCTCGTATTTTAGGCTTTGGACGATGGGATGATGGGGGTTGATCTCGAGAATGGGCTTGGTCGTCGGCACCTTCTGCCCAGCCGATTTCAGCAGGCGCTCGAGATTCATCCCCATGTCGTGCTGGTCCGCAACGAGACAGGCGGGCGACTCGGTGAGGCGCAGGGTGACGCGCACGTCCTTGACCTTCTCTTCCAGCGCCGCCTTGATTTTCTCGACGAGATCCTTGTACTCGCCGCTCTCCTTTTCCTGCTCCTTCTTCTCTTCCTCGTCCTCGAGTTGCCCGAGATCGAGCCCCCCCTTGGCAACCGACTGCAACGGCTTTCCCTCGAATTCGTGCAAGTTCGATACCAGCCATTCGTCCACCCGGTCGGAAAGCAGCAGCACTTCTATGCCCTTCTTCCTGAAGATTTCAAGATGCGGGCTGTTCTTCGCCGCGGCAAAAGTTTCAGCCGTCACGAAATAGATCTTTTCCTGCCCTTCCTTCATTCTCGAAACGTAGTCGGAAAGGGAAGCGGATTCTTCGTCGGTATCCAGGCGTGTGGAAGCGAACCGCAGCAATTTCGCGATCTTGTCCCGGTTGGCAAAATCCTCGCCCACGCCCTCCTTCATCACCTTGCCGAATTCCTTCCAGAATTTGGCGTACTTCTCGGCATCCTTCTCCAGATCCTCGATCATGGACAAAACCTTCTTGACGCATCCCGACCTGATCGCCTCGATGGTTTTGGACTCCTGCAGGATTTCGCGAGAAACGTTGAGCGGCAGGTCGTTCGAATCGATCACGCCTTTCACGAATCTCAGATACTGCGGCATCAGCTGATCGGCATCGTCCATGATGAACACGCGGCGCACGTAAAGCTTGATGCCGTGCCGATGCTCGCGGTCGAAAAGGTCGAAGGGCGCGCGCGAAGGAATGTAGAGCAGCTGCGTATATTCCTGCTTGCCTTCCACCTTCGCGTGCACATGAGCGAGCGGCGCTTCACTGTCGTGGCCGACATGCCTGTAGAATTCTTCGTACTGCTCCTGGGTGATCTCGGATTTTGGCCTCGCCCAAAGCGCCGAAGCCTGGTTGACGGTCTCCTCCTTGCCCTCCTCGTCTTTCAGGACGATGGGGAGCTGGATATGGTCGGAATATTTCCTGACGATGGACTTGATGCGCCAGGCATCCAGCAGCGACTCCTCGTCCTCGCGCAGATGGAGCGTGATTTCGGTTCCCCTGGATGCCCTCTCGATCGTCTCCAGGGTGTATTCGCCTTCCCCTGTCGACTCCCATCTCACCCCGTGCTCCGGAGTCAATCCGGCCCTGCGGGTGACGAGAGAGACCCGATCGGCGACGATGAATGCGGAATAAAACCCCACCCCGAACTGGCCGATGAGATTGGCATCCTTCGCCTGATCTCCGGTGAGCTTGCCAAAAAATTCCCGGGTGCCGGATTTGGCGATCGTGCCGATATTGTCGATCACTTCCTGCCTCGACATGCCGATCCCGTTGTCGGAAATCGTGATGGTTTTCGCCTCCCTGTCGAAGGCAAGATGTATCTTGAGGTCGGAATCGTCTTCGAAAAGCGCGCTGTCGGTGAGCGCCTCGAACCTCAGCTTGTCCGTCGCATCCGATGCGTTCGAAATGAGTTCCCTCAGGAAAATTTCCTTGTTGCTGTAGAGGGAATGGATCATGAGGTTCAGCAACTGCCTGACCTCAGTCTGAAAGCCCAAAGTTTCCTTGACCGATTCTTGCTGCATGTTTGAAGACTCCGTTCTGTTATATCTGCGGGTTCAATTGGGGACTGATGCCCGGATTTCAAGTTATTTCCAGAACTGGCGCATCCGGTCTAAAATAAACAGCATCGTCTTCCAGTGACCATTCAATTGCAATTCAGTTTCCTGCCCCAATGGCCCATGACGGGAAACGACTTTCTGCTTTTCGGTGCCATTTTGCTCGTCGGCATCGTTGGCGGAGAGTTAGCCCAGCGCACCAGCTTCCTGCCGAGAATCACCGGATTCGTCGCAACCGGGCTCATTCTCGGACCCAGCATGCTCGGCCTGCTCGATGCGAACATGCTCGCCGATGCGAAGCTCTTCACCGACATCGCGCTCGGCCTCATCCTGTTCCAGCTCGGCATGCAGCTCGACTTCAAGGCATTGCGCGGCGACAGGATACTGATTCTTTCCAGTCTTGCCGAAGCTTCTTTCTCCTTCTTGCTGGTCTTTTTCGTGCTGGGGCTGTTTCATGTCGGGAAGCTCCATGCCGCCCTGGCCGCCGCAATCGGGATTTCTTCATCCCCTGCCGTGGTTCTGCTCGTGGTGCGGGAATTCAAGGCCGAAGGTCCTGTGACCAGGCGCGCATTGAACCATGTCGCCATCAACAACGTGCTTGCCTTTTTCGCCTACACGGTGCTGCTCCCGTTCCTGCATTACAAGCAGCAGGCGGACTGGGCCACGATCCTGCTGCAACCCCTCTACCAGGCCCTGGCCTCCCTCGTCCTCGCCTGGCTGCTGGCCCATGCCTGCATCCGGATCGCCCGCCTCCTGGGAAGGAACGAAAACCTGCAATTCGCCCTGCTCGTCGGGCTGATCATTTCCGCAATCGGACTGTCCAAGCTGTTCAGCTGTTCCAATCTCCTCACCCTGCTCGCGCTCGGCATCATGGCGCGCAATCTCGACACCCGGAACGACCTCATGGAAATCGAATTTGGCCACGGCGGGGAAATATTTTTCGTGCTGCTGTTCGTCATCGCGGGCGCCAACCTTCATCTGAAGGAACTCGCCTCGGTGGGCTGGGCGGCGCTCGCTTTCGTCGGCATCCGGTTCATTGGAAAAACCGCCGGGCTCCTCGTCCTGACCCCCTTCTCGCCGCTATCGACAGGACAGTCTGCGCTTCTCGGCCTGACGCTCGTGCCCATGGCCGGGCTTGCGATCGGACTCACCGAAGAGACCGCCCATCTGTACCCCGAGTTTTCCAGGGAGCTCTCCGCAATCGTCCTGGGTTCGGTCGCCATCCTCGAAACCGTCGGCCCCATCCTGACCGAGTTCGCCCTGAAGCGCGCAGGAGAGGTCAGTTCCGACCAGAAGCTGGAGCACTGAAAGCGTCAGCCGAAGCTGTTCTCGGCGAACTGGCTCTGTATTTCCTCTATCTCCGCTCTGGAATCGACGAAAGCCGATACGCACGCGGGATCCAGCTTGATTCCGCTCCATTGGCGCAGCATGGAAAAAGCCTCGTCATTGCTCCAGGAATCCTTGTAGGGCCGCTTGCTGGTAAGGGCATCGAAAATGTCCGCAACCGCCACGATTCTGGCCTCGATGGGAATCTGGTCTCCTTTCCTTCCCATCGGATACCCACTGCCGTCCATGGCCTCGTGATGGAATTCGGCGATATTGCGCATGATCCCGACATAATCGACCCGGCTCAGCTCGAAATTCTCGACCATGCGGTCTATGATCTGCCTGCCCTTGGTGGTATGGGTTTTCATCTGGAAATATTCCTCTTCATTGAGGCGGCCCGCCTTGAGCAATATCTGGTCCGGAACCCCCATTTTCCCGATATCGTGCAATGGGGCGAAAATGAAGACATTCTCGATATATTCGTCGGAAAAGCCGTATTCCGGAGCAAGCTTCCTGGCGATCAATCTGGCATAGCGCGACATCCTGTCCTGATGCGCGCCGGTTTCCTCATCCCGCAAATGCGCCATGTCTCTGGCGGTCTTGACCGTCGCGAGCAGGGTCTGGGCGGTAGAAAGCTCGGAGATAATGGTCAGCGCGATCAGATGCCCGAAGGGATCGATCCGGCTCAGCACTTCCTCGGTAAAGGAGGCGAGTTGCCGCGAATTGAAAAAAATGAAACCGAAAAATACGCCGCGCACATACATCGGCATGGTATAGCTCGAAACATGCCGTTCTCCCTCGATGCGCCGGGTATGCTCGTGCTCACCCGCCGAGAAAAGGGCAAGGTCGTTGACGACGCGCGGACGGCCCTTCTCCAGAATTTCAGCGAGGGAAGGAGCATCGGCAAGCTTCGCCTGATAGTTCACCAGTGGATTGGTTTCATCGCCGCTGCACACGAATGTCTTCAGAATATCGCTCTTGGGGTCGTACAGCGCGGCGGCCACCCTCGAAATGAAGGGGAAAGCCGTTTTCAGGGTCCTGTATATCGAATCGATTTTCCTGCCGAGCGAAACATTCTGATGAATTTCGCCTAACCTGTCTTCGTGAGCAAACATCGCCATTTGCCGCCCCTCCCCTCTAAGGAACCACTGATTTATTCCCGCGCAGATCGCGTTACTGGGAAAATCAAGATGATCGCGCGGAGCGCGACGCAGATCGTAGCCGGGCCTACGACATCAAGGAGCGCGACAAGGCGAGCGCTCGATTTTGAGATGCCCCGAAACTGCGCTTCGCTTCGTTTTCACGCAACCCGATTGGGACGGGGCTTTGCGGGCGTTCTTCTTTGTTACGCGGCTCGCGAATGGAATGACCATTCGACTTCGCCGCGCGCCTCGAATCTCATCCCGCAAAGTCGCGTCGCGACCGCGTGGGAATGAATCAGTGGTTCCTTAAGAAGGATAGCACAGATTCACGTCCTCCAGAGCCTGCGCCTGTGGGCAGTTATGAAGATCATTCCCGCCAGTATGAACAGCCCAAAAACGGCAACGGATGTCTTTTCCGCAAATCCGGCCCGCTCGGTCGCCGCATAGAGGCCCACCATAGCGGCAATGGCGATGTTTTCGAAAAAATTCTGTACGGCGAGCGCCCGGCCAGCGCCTATCAGCTCATGCCCCCTTTCCTGCAGGAGCGCATTCAGCGGCACGGCGAACAGTCCGCCGCAAAGACCGATCAGCATCATCAGAATCATCGCCTGCGATTCACTGTCCGCTTGAGAGAGCACCATAACCAGGGGGCCGATCGCAATCCCTGCGAGCAGCACCCGGTTTACCTGCTCGATCCTGACCCATGCCGCTGCAGCAATCGCCCCCAGAACGATTCCCATCGATACCATGCCCATCAGTATCCCGGGCGTCTTGTTGCCGGAAATCGAAAGGACAGCGGGAACCCATGCGAAGAGGGCGATTCTCAAGGTTGCGCCCGTCCCCCAGAACAGGCTCGTTCCAATCAGAGTGAAGCGCGCATCCCCGTTTCGGACAAGTCGCATGAAGGCCGCAAGAAAATCGGGAAGCAGCGATCTGAAGACAATCTCTTTCCGCTCCGGAGGCAATTTCGGAATCATCAGGTTCACCATGGCAGCCAGCCCGTAACACAGGAAGACGAAGCGCAGGGCGGCTTCGACAGACCTGTCGGAAATCATGCCCCCTGCGAGCACGCCCAGAAGGATGGCAATAATGGTCGATCCTTCCAGCAAGCCGTTCGCCTTAACCAGTTTCTCGGCACTGAAAAGCTGGGGAAGGATGCCGTATTTGGCGGGAGAGTAGGCGGCCGCCCCGATTCCCGCCATGGCGTAGGAAAGCAGCGGGCTGACGCCCATGATCATGAGTCCGGAGCCTGCCAGCTTCATGGCATTGGAGAGGAACATCACCCTTCCCTTGGGAAGGGCATCGGCAAGTGAACCGACAAAGGGGGCGAGCAGGATGAACGGCACGACGAAGCATTCCTGCAGCATGGGGGCGAGCCCCGCCGAATTTTGCTGCTTCAGGAGTGCGATGGCCGCAACCAGCAAGGCATTGTCGGCGAAAGCGGAAAGAAATTGCGCACTCAGCACCGCCAGCATCGGGCGGGAAAGAAGGGAAATCTCAGCCCTTGGTTTTGTCACGCTCGATGAGGGCGTAGGCTGAATGATTGTGGATCGACTCGAAATTCTCGGATTCGACGGTGTACCCGCTGATCCTTGCATCCCGGTTCAGCACTGCGGCGACATCCCGCACCATGTCCTCGACGAATTTCGGGTTGTCGTAAGCGCGCTCGGTGACATATTTCTCGTCCGGCCGCTTCAATAGCCCGTAAAGCTCGCAGGACGCCTGCCCCTCCACGATGCCCACGATATCCTCGATCCAGACGAAATCGTTCGTGCAGGCCGTCACGGTCACATGGGATCTCTGGTTGTGCGCGCCGTAATCCGATATCTTTTTCGAACACGGGCACAGACTGGTGACGGGAACCATCACCTTCATCTTGAAGCGGTATTTGCCCTTCTCTATCTCGCCGATGAAGGTGACATCGTAATCCAGCAGGCTCGTCACCCCGGAAACCGGGGCGGCCTTGTTGACGAAATAGGGAAAACTCATTTCGATGTAGCCGGACTCGGCTTCAAGCTTCTCGACCATCTGGCGCAGCATGCTCTCGAAGGATTCGACTGAGATTTCGCGCTCCCTGCCGTTCAGTATCTCGACGAAGCGCGACATATGCGTCCCCTTGAAATTGTGGGGAAGATGGACATACATGTTGAAGATCGCAACGGTATGCTGCACCCCTCCGCTCTTGTCCGCCACCTTGACGGGATGCCGGATCGACTTGATGCCGACCCGGTCTATGGCGAGGTGCCTCAGATCCTCCGTGCTCTGCACGTCAGGGATGTTTTCTGCTGAAATCACGTCATTCCTTCCATTCTGGCCCTGTCGAATTATAGCCGCCGGACAATCCCGAGTAAACCGCTCGGATTAACGGGTCGATGCAAGCCGCTCCCTGACTGCATAGAGAATGCCCTCGCCATCGAGCAGACATTCCGCAAGCAGTCCGGCAGGATCCCCCTGCTCGATGTAGCTATCCGGGAGCCCCAGATGGAGTATGGGAACAGTCCTGCCGTGGCGGCTCAGGCATTCCGAGACTGCGCTTCCCGCCCCCCCCATGACGGCGTTCTCCTCCACCGTCACCAGAAGCTCGTGGGTTCCGGCAAGCTCGAGAACCAGTTTTTCGTCAAGGGGCTTGACAAAGCGCATGTTGACTACAGTCCCGCCCAGTTCGACACCCGCCTTGAGAGAGGGTTCAACCATGCTCCCGAAAGCAAGCAGCGCGACCTTTTCGCCCTCATGCAGAACCGCGCCTCGCCCGATTTCGATGGCCTGCATTTCTGCCTCGATACTTTTTCCGGGACCCTGCCCCCTCGGATAGCGCACCGCGACAGGCGAATCCATGGCAAATGCAGTGTAGAGCATCTGCCTCAGCTCGTTCTCGTTTGAAGCTGCCATCACCGTCATATTGGGAATGCAGCGCAGGAAGGACAGATCGAAGCTGCCGGCATGGGTCGGTCCGTCCGCACCGACGAGACCCGCCCTGTCTATGGCGAAAACCACCGGCAGGTTCTGGATCGCGATGTCGTGGATCAGCTGGTCGTAAGCCCTTTGCAGGAATGTCGAATAAATCGCGACGACAGGCTTCATTCCTTCGCACGCAAGGCCAGCGGCAAAAGTGAGCGCATGCTGCTCCGCTATTCCAACATCGAAGTACCGATCCGGGAAGCGCTCCGAAAACTCGACCATCCCCGAGCCTTCCCGCATCGCAGGAGTGATGCCGACCAGCCTTTCATCCTTCCCGGCCATGTCGCACAGCCATTGCCCGAAAACTTCCGTGTAGCTCGGCTTCCTGGGGGCGGCGCCGAGTATCCCGCTCCTGGAATCGAATTTTCCGACGCCGTGATAAAGTATGGGATCTTCCTCGGCCAGACTGTAGCCTTTCCCCTTTTTCGTGACGACATGCAGGAACTGCGGCCCCTGAAGCTTTTTGACATTGGACAGGGTCGACACCAGCGCTTCAAGGTCGTGTCCGTCTATGGGACCGATGTAGTTAAATCCGAATTCCTCGAAAAGCGTTCCCGGAGTCACCATTCCCTTGACGTGCTCCTCGGCCCTTTTCGCCAGTTCCAGCACCGGCGGGACGACGCTCAACACCTTTTCGCTGGCGCGCCTCGCAGCCGAATAGATGCTGCCGGAAAGTATTCTCGCGAGATAGTTGTCGAGTGCCCCCACATTCTTCGAAATGGACATTTCGTTGTCGTTGAGGACGACGAGCAGGTTGGCATCCATCGCCCCCGCATTGTTGAGTGCCTCGAATGCCATGCCTCCTGTCATCGCGCCATCCCCGATCACCGCAACGGCGCGCCGCGGCATCCCTTCGAGCTTGGCAGCAACCGCCATCCCCAATGCCGCGCTGATCGATGTGCTGGAATGGGCTGTGCCGAAGGCATCGTATTCACTCTCGCTTCTTTTCGGAAAGCCCGAGATGCCGCCTTTCATCCTCAGGCCGCTCATCGCCTCGCGCCTTCCCGTCAATATCTTGTGCGCATAAGTCTGATGCCCGACATCCCACACTACCCTGTCGTAAGGGGTGTTGAATACGTAATGCAGCGCGATGGTGAGTTCAATGGTGCCGAGATTGGAAGAAAGGTGCCCGCCCGTTTGGCAAACGGACTCGATGATGTATTGACGCAATTCTTCCGCGAGCTTCGCCAGGGATTTCCTGTCCAGCGCGCGCAAGTCTTCCGGAGAATCGATCTTGTCGAGAAGCGGATGCATCAGAATTGCCTCTGAACCACGAAATCCGCCATCTGCCGCAATCGGCCGGCACGCGCTCCGAATCCCGCCAGGGCAGAAAGCGCGGAATCGTAGAGCTCCCGCGCCATTTCCTTCGCCTGCCTTGCCCCGAGCAGGGAAACGTAGGTCGGCTTGTTGTCCTTGCTGTCCTTTCCCGCGGTCTTGCCGAGGGTTGCCGTGGAAGATTCCGCATCGAGCACATCGTCGACGACCTGAAAGGCGAGGCCGATCGACTTTGCGAAACGGTCGAGCTGCCCGAGTCCGGCTTCATCGATTTCGCCGCAGCGCGCCCCGAGCACGACAGACGCCCTGATGAGCTCCCCGGTCTTTCTGATATGCATGTTCTCGAGCTCAGGCAGCTCCAGCGTTTTTCCGGTGCTTTCAAGATCGATGGCCTGCCCGCCCGCCATCCCCCTCGATCCGGATGCCTCCGCGAGCAGGCGGATCATTTCCACCTGGACGCCGCCATCGTCCGAAAGTCCGGGATGAGCCAGCATTTCGAATGCCAGCGACTGCAGGCTGTCGCCGACAAGCAGGGCCGTGGCTTCATCGTATTCGACATGGCAGGTCGGCTTTCCCCGGCGCAGCACGTCGTCGTCCATGCAGGGCAGATCGTCGTGAACCAGGGAATAGGCATGAACCAGTTCGACCGCGCAGGCAGCGCGCGTGACTCGCCCCAGGTCCGCACCGGACAGTTCCCCCGAAGCGTACGCGAGCAGCGGGCGAACCCGCTTCCCGCCTCCCAGAACCGCATAGCGCATCGCACCGTGAAGCCGCGCAGGAGAAACGCCGGCTTGCGGCAGGCAGTCCTGAAGCGCGGATTCGATCAGCGCCTGGTGCGCCTGCACCCAGGACTGGAAATCGTCATTTGTCATCGGCAGACCAGTTCTTGAGGGTGCCGCCCTCCAGGATCGAGACTTGCTGCTCCGCATCCTTGAGCGCTTCCTGGCAATACTGGAGCAGGAAAGCGCCGCGCTTGTATGCGGCAAGGGACGCTTCCAGCGTCAACTGCCCTGCTTCCATTGTCGCCACGATGGATTCGAGCTCAAGCAGCGCTGCTTCGAAATTCTCGGGAGATTTTTCCTGTTTGCTCATGAAACTTTCCTAAACCGTAAAAATAGCCTAATCGAAGCATCCCGGTCAATCGCGAAAGAAATATTGCTCTTTTCCCGGATTTCATAAAAAATATAACGTTTAACCACAAGTTTCGTGAGGAAGCGATAATGTCCGATGCTATCGATGTTTCGGCTGGACTTGCGCCTTTGCCGGTGGACTGGTACTGCAGCCGGGAAGTGGCCGACCTGGAGAAGCGTCTGATTTTCGACAGCGGTCCGGGCTATGTCGGGCACGAACTGATGGTGCCGAACATCGGCGACTTCCATACCCTCGACTGGATGGACAACGCCAGGCTTCTGCTCAGAAACGAGAAAGGCGTGGAGCTTCTGAGCAACATCTGCCGCCATCGCCAGGCGACCATGCTCGAAGGCAGGGGAAACGCCAGGAACATCGTCTGTCCGCTCCATCGCTGGACTTACGACCTGGAAGGCAAGCTCATCGGGGCGCCCCATTTTCCGGAAAACCCCTGCCTCGACCTCGGCAAGACGCCGCTTTCGAACTGGAACGGCCTGCTGTTCTCGGGAAAGCGCGACGTCAGGCGGGATCTGGCCAGTTTTTCCTGCTTCAAGGACATCGACTTCTCGAACCATGTCTTCGACAGGGTTCAGATCGACGAATACGACTGCAACTGGAAAACCTTCATCGAGGTCTACCTTGAGGATTACCATGTCGCCCCCTGCCATCCCGGCCTCGACAGCTTCGTCGACTGCGACGCGCTGACCTGGGAATTCGGCGACTGGTACAGCGTCCAGGTGGTCGGCGCAAGATACGCGAAAGTGAGAGCCGGCAGCTCCGTCTACCGGAACTGGCAGGAACTCCTGCTGAAATACGATCATGGCAGGGAGTTTCCGCGCGGCGCAATCTGGGTCGTGTATTACCCCAACATCATGATCGAATGGTATCCCCATGTCCTCGTGATCAGCACCGTCGTGCCGCGAGGCCCCGACCATTGCACGAACATCGTGGAATTCTACTATCCTGAAGATATCGCGCTTTTTGAGCGGGATCTCGTCGAAGCAGAGAAAGCGGCCTACCAGGAAACGGCGGTGGAGGATGCCGTCATCTGCAGGAAAATGACCGAAGGCCGCAAGGCGCTTTACCATGCAGAAAGCACGGAATCCGGCCCCTACCAATCCCCGATGGAAGACGGCATGAAGCATTTTCATGACTTCCTGATCCGGGAAATTTCACCGTATCTGGAATGACGCCCAGGGTACCGTGGATAATCTAGCACAGCTTCTCTCGGGGCGCCCGGAATCCGTGCTGCAGGCGTCCGTCATCGCCATTTGCCTCCTCGCGGCCTGGATTTCCTCTCGCCTCGCCTCGCCCAAAATCAACTCGGAAGATGCGAGAAGACTCGTCTTCCCGCTCTCGGCTCTCGCCTTCGCGCTGATCGGCAAGGCCGTACTCAAGTACCCCCATCACGCAACAAACCTGCTCGACATCGCCACGCAGATGCTGATTGCGCTCGCCGTCATTCGCGTTCTGGTTTACATGCTGCAGACGATTTTCACCCAGAAAGCGTGGATTCAGTCCATGGAAAGAGCCATCGCATGGCTGATCTGGATCGTTCTCGCGCTGCACATATCCGGCCTGTCCCAGGACATCGTCGAATCCCTGGACGAAATCAGCTTCAGCTTCGGCAAGCAACGCATTTCGGTCCTCCTCGTCATGCAGGCGCTGGTCGTTGTCGCGACGAGCTTCCTGGTTTCGCTCTGGGCAAGCCGCGCCATCGAAAAGCGGATCATGGGAGCCGATCTCATGGACATGAACCTCAGGGTCATGCTTTCCAAGGTTACCCGAACGCTTTTCATCGTGATCGCCGCCATCGCCTCCCTTTCCGCCGCCGGGATCGACATGACTGCGCTTTCGATGTTCGGGGGAGCGCTTGGCGTCGGCCTCGGCCTCGGCCTGCAGAAAATCGCGAGCAATTACGTGAGCGGATTCATCATCCTGCTGGACCGATCCATCCACATCAACGACGTCGTCAGCATCGAGGACAAAATGGGGGTGCTCACCAAGCTCACCACAAGATATGTCGTCCTGAAAAGTCCCAACGGCAGCGAGGCATTGATCCCGAACGACACCCTGATCACCTCGACCGTGGTCAACCATACCTATACTGACAGGAAGGTATGGCTCTCGGTCACGGTCCAGGTCGGCTATTCAAGCGACCTCGAGCTTGCCATGAAAATCATGGCGGACGCGGCGAAGCATCATAAGCGCACACTCAAGGATCCCGAACCTCGCGTGTATCTCAAGGACTTTGCCGACAGCGGCATCGACCTCGAGCTCGGATTCTGGATCGCCGATCTCGAAGAAGGCCGGCTGGGGCTGTGCTCGGACATCAACCTCGAAATCTGGCGCGAATTCAAGAAAAACGGCATCGAAATACCCTTCCCGCAAAGGGAAGTGCGGCTGCTCGGGCCGCAGCAGACTCTTCCTTCGGATACCGATTGACTCAATAATCCATTTTTCCAGAAATATTCAACGGAGCACCCATGGACGAACAGTTGCGCAAGAATGCGCTCGAATATCACCGCTTGCCGCAGCCCGGAAAGATAGCCGTCGTCCCGTCCAAGGGACTCACCAACCAGAGCGACCTGGGCCTTGCCTACACGCCGGGAGTTGCCGCGGTATGCGAAGCCATTGCAGAAAACCCCGAAGAAGCATTCAACCTGACGGCAAGAGGAAACCTCGTCGCGGTCATCACCAACGGGACGGCAGTGCTGGGCCTTGGCGCAATCGGGCCGCTCGCGGCAAAACCCGTCATGGAAGGCAAGGGTATCCTGTTCAAGAAATTCGCCGGAATCGACGTATTCGACCTCGAAATCGACGAGCGCAATCCGGACAAGCTGGTCGAAATCATCGCCAGCCTGGAACCGACCTTCGGCGGGATCAATCTCGAAGACATCAAGGCGCCGGAATGCTTCGAGATCGAAAGGAAATTGCGAGAAAGGATGAAAATCCCCGTCTTTCACGATGACCAGCACGGCACTGCGATCATCGTCGGGGCCGCCGTCATCAACGGGCTCAAGGTGGTGGGCAAGGATATCGCCGATGTGAAGCTCGTCGTCTCCGGGGCGGGCGCTGCCGCGCTCGCCTGCCTCGACATGCTGGTGAGCCTTGGCCTTGCCATGGAAAACATCGTTGTCACCGACATCAAGGGCGTGGTCTACGAAGGCCGGATCGAGGAGATGGATCCCAACAAGGCGCGCTATGCGAAACAGACCGATGCCAGAAGCTTGAGCGAAGTGATTGGCGGCGCGGACATTTTTCTCGGTCTTTCCGCAGGAGGCGTGCTGAAGCCTGAAATGGTCGAAAAAATGGCGGAAAACCCCCTCATTCTGGCGCTCGCCAACCCCGAACCCGAGATCCATCCCGCAATTGCCAAACAGGCGAGGCCCGATGTCGTGATCGCAACCGGCCGCTCCGACTATCCCAACCAGGTCAACAACGCGCTCTGCTTTCCCTTCATCTTCAGGGGGGCTCTCGACGTTGGCGCGACGTCCATCGACGAGGCGATGAAAAAGGCAGCGGTTTACGCCATTGCCGAACTCGCCCACGCCGAACATTCGGATGCTGCCGCGATGGCCTATGGGGGAAAACTGCCGGCTTTCGGCAGGGACTATCTGATTCCGAAGCCGTTCGACCCGAGACTGGTCATGAGAATCGCGCCCGCAGTAGCCAAGGCAGCCATGGAAAGCGGTATCGCCACAAGGCCGATTCGCGATTTCGAAGCCTACAGGGAACACCTGTCGCGCTTCATTTACCAGTCGGCGCTGGTCATGAAACCCGTGTTCGCCGCAGCCAAATCCGGCAAGAAGCGGGTGATTTATGCCGAAGGAGAGGACGACCGCGTTTTGCGGGCCGTCCAGACCGTCGTCGACGAAGAACTCGCAAGGCCGGTCCTTGCAGGCCGACCTGAAGTCATCGAAGCGGCAATTGCGCGTCTGGGGCTGCGCATCCGGGCCAATGCCGATTTTGAAGTCACGCTTCCCGGGCAGGACGCAACGGGACATGCGGCCCACCTGCTGAACGAAGGCAGCGTGGATGCGATGCTCTGCGGCCTACACGGAGACTATTCACGGCACCTTGACCGCATCAGACTGCTGATCGGACTGAAGCCCGGGGCGCACACATTCGCCGCCATGAACCTGCTCCTGCTCGACAACGGCAACCTTTTCGTTTGCGACACTTACGTGAACCCTGATCCGGACGTGCAGCAGATCGCCGAAATGACCCTGCTTGCCGCAGATCAGGTCAGGCACTTCGGCATGACGCCCAAAGTCGCACTGCTTTCCCACTCGAATTTCGGCAGCGCCAACACCCCCTCGTCGGGAAAAATGCGCCAGGCGCTGGCCCTGGTGAGGAAAATCGCCCCGGACCTCGAAATCGAAGGGGAAATGCATTCCGACGCTGCGCTTTCGGAAGAAATCAGGCACCAGCATTTCAAAACCTCGAAACTCCATGGCGAGGCAAATTTGCTGATCATGCCCAATCTCGACGCGGCAAACATCGCCTTCAACCTGCTCAAGATGGAGGCAGGCGGCGGGATCACGGTAGGTCCGATCCTGCTGGGCTGCGCAAAACCTGCCCATATCCTGACCCCTACCGCAACCGTGCGCAGGATCGTCAACATGACGGCTGTCGCCGCCGGCAGCGTATAGATCGAACCCTTTTTACGGTAGAATGGATTTTCGAAAGGAGTATGCCATGACGCATGTCTTGCATGAACAGGAGATTTCAATGCTGCGCGCGGAAATCGAAATGCTGATGAACGAACGGCGCAGCCTCCTCAGAGTCGCAGGTTCGGCTGCCGTCTTCGTCGCCAACCTCGACACGAAAAAACTGCCCCCGGACATGTACGAGTCCGCAGAGATGCTGTCCAAATGCCTCAATGACATGAGCGAAGACACGCTCCGGGAGGCTCTCGAAGGCGTGAAGGCCGAGCCGGTGGAAAGCGAGTAAATGACGTTTTTCTCGCTGATCGTGGCGCTTTTGCTGGAACAGGTGAGGCCTTTCAACGGAAAGACGCTGGCTTTCATGCTGGGCTATTTCGACTGGCTCAGAAAGCATTTCACAACGGGGGAAGCCCGCCACGGCGTCCTTGCCTGGATGACTGCAGCGATCCCGCTGACTCTCGCAGTCGGGGCCGCGTCCCTGCTGCTCCACAAGCTCAGCCCAACCCTCGGCTGGGTCTGGAATGTGTTCGTGCTGTACTTGACCATGGGATTCAGGCAATTCAGCCATGCTTACACCGCAATCGACAAGGCCTTGAAGAGCGGCGACCTGCAAAAGGCCAGGGAATTGCTCGGCGCATGGCAAGGCGCTTCGGCTGCAGAATTCAACGCCGAGGAAATTTCGCGGGTTTCGATCGAACTGGGCCTGGTCTATTCTCATGTCTATGTTTTCGGGGTGATATTTTTCTACGCCCTGCTGGGTCCGATGGGCGCAGTGCTTTACCGCCTGTCGACAGCCCTCAATGATGAATGGAACCGCTATCCCGAAGAGGCCGGGGAACTGGGGAAATTTGCGGCCCAGGCTTTCGAGATCATCGACTGGATCCCCGCTCGCCTCACGGCATTGAGCTTCGCAATCGTGGGCGATTTCGAGGACGCGCTTTACTGCTGGAGAACGCAGGCCGCTTCCTGGCGCCCGGCCGCGCACGGCATACTGCTTTCCAGCGGCGCAGGAGCCCTTGGCGTAAGGCTTGGCGAGGCATTGCCAGAAAACGGCCTGCAGCAATTCAGGCCGCTCATGGGCATGGGGGACGAGGCAGACAGCGCCTACATGCAAAGCGCTGTCGGACTCATCTGGAGAAGCCTGCTGCTCTGGCTGCTTTTGATCCTGCTGCTCACCATCGCCAACCTGATCGGCTGAAGACATGATTGACTCAATGCGCCTGATCGGATCCGGTTGCAGCCTTGCGGATTTTGCCGTTCGGCTCGATTCGCAAGGCATCATTCGCGACGTCGATTCCGCATCCTTTCTCGACGATTCGCGCTCCCTGATTGGGGAGCCCTTCTCCAGCCTGACCCATCCGGAAGACGCGAACAGGATCGAGAAAGCGATGGAATCGGCCTTGTTCCTCGCGCAAAAGCAGTCTTTCGTCTGCCGCCTGCTGAAAAAGGGCGCCCCGGTGTGGGTGGATTGCCACCTGGCTCAACTGCCTGATCTTTCGCCCCCGGAATTCGTTCTGATCGCGTTCGATGTTTCGCACTGGCAGGAAGATCAAAGCAGGATTTCCCATCTCGCCACCCATGATCCGCTGACCGATCTTCCCAACCGGCTCCTCCTCAATGACCGCATCAAGGTGGGCATCTCCGCCGTGCAAAGGCGGCAGCAGCCCGGGCTGGCGCTGCAGCTTCTCGATCTCGACAGCTTCAAGAAAATCAACGATTCGCTGGATCATGCAGGAGGAGACGAACTGATCCAGGCGGTTGCAGAAAGACTGAAAACACTAGTCAGGGAAACCGACACCCTGGCAAGAATCGGCGGCGACGAATTCGCATTCATCCTGAACGGCATCAGCCAGGAAAAGGAAGCCGAGATCGTCGTGAAAAAAGTATTGACCGCGATGCAGCGCCCTTTCCGCATCCAGAACAAAGACATTTACATCAGCGCGAGCATAGGCGCCGCGATTCACCCCGACCATGGCCATGACCCCGTTTCGCTTTTCAAGCATGCCGAAATGGCCATGTACAGCGCAAAAAACCTCGGCGGGAACTGCTGGCGGCTCTACGACAAAACCGTCAATCCGGAAACCAGCGATGTTTCGCTGGAATCGGCGATGCACGAAGGCATCCGCAACGGCGAGTTCCTGCTCCACTATCAGCCCATATTCTGCGCCGCTTCCGGCAAGCTGAAAGGTGCGGAAACCCTGATGCGATGGGAAAATCCGGAAAGAGGAACGATTTCCCCCGCAATTTTCATCCCCATCGCAGAAAGCACCGGGCTCATCGAGCTGCTGGGGAGATGGGCGTTGCGCATGGCCTGCCATCAGGCGAAGCTATGGCAATCCGATGGGCATCCGGAATTTTATATTTCGGTCAATGTATCCCCCCGCCAGTTCAGGCAGGCAGGATTGCTGGAATCGATCAAGGGCGCGCTCGACGAATCGGGACTCGCTCCTTCCAGCCTGATGCTGGAGATCACCGAAGGCGTCCTGATGAGTGATCCGGAAAGATCGGGAGAGACTCTGGATGAACTGCGTTCATGCGGCGTCAAGATCGCCATCGACGATTTCGGAACCGGCTATTCATCGCTTGCCTATCTCAAGAAGTTCCCTCTTTCCGTACTCAAGATCGACAAGTCTTTCGTCGACGAACTGCCCCACCGCAAGGAAGACGTCGCCATCATATCGGCGGTTTTGAGCCTTGCCAAAGGACTCGGCCTTTCCGTCGTGGCGGAAGGCGTCGAACACGACGAACAGCTCCAGTTCCTGGCCTCCCGGGGCTGCGACCTGATTCAGGGATATCTCAAGGGGAGGCCCATGAACGGCGCCGATTTTCAGGAAAAATTAAGGAACTCCTGGCTATAATGCATGCGACAAGCCAACCGGAAAACCCCTAGCCAACAAGCAATGACTGAACATACCCTGATCTCGCGACTGGGGAAAGGCCACTCCGGCTTTTTCGATCTGTTGTGGAAGCGCATGAGCGAAAAAGGCGACTTCCCGGCTCTTTCAAGCGCTGCCCAGGAAATCGCCGAGGCCATGCACGACGAGGATCGCAATGCTTCGGAGCTGACCACGGCCATTCTGAGCGATTTCGCACTGACGCAAAAAGTGATCCGACTGGCGAATTCTGCGATGTATTCCGCGCTGGGAGGTGAAATCACGACCATCACGAAGGCCGTGCTGGTTCTCGGCGTGGATGCCATCGGACATCTCGCCCTGAGCGTGCGCCTGATGGACACCCTGTCCGCTTCGGTCCCGGATTCGCCCACGGCGAAAGCGGAAATGGCGAAATCCCTCCTCGCCGGCAGCATCGCCCATGGAATCGCCGCCAAAGCCAACCTGAAAGATGCAGAGGAAGTGGTCGTTTGCGCGCTCATGCATCATTTGGGCCGGCTTCTGGTTGCATTCTATTTCCCGGAAGAATGGGATGAAATAGCGAAGCTCGCCAGCGGACAGATCGATGCCGAAAATGAGGCGGCGAAAAAGGTGATCGGCATTTCCCTGGACGAAATCGCACAGGAATCGGCCAAGCGCTGGCGCCTCCCGGCAAAGATCGCAAACAGCATGGCACGCCCGAAGGATTCCATCGGTCCCAGCATTCCCGGATCTGCCGAATGGATCAACCTTGTGGCGAGCTTTTCCGGGGAAGCTGCAGCCATGGCCGCAGAAGGCAAATCCGGCCTCGACAAGCTGGTCGGCAAATACGGGGACGCCCTGCTCGTACCGCTGGAAGCCATTTCGCAATCGGTTGAATCAGCCGTCTCCCACGCCAGGGAAACGGCGCTGCTGGACGCAGAGGAATCCTGGACCGAAGGCAAGCCGGAAAATGCCGGAGATCGCCTTGCTTCCGGCCTGGAAGGCTTCTCCAGCGCATTGAAGGAAGGCCTCTCCTTCGGGAACGCACTGAATCTTGCCCTGGAGACGCTTTATATGAGCATGGGATTCAACCGGGTTGTCGCCATCTTGCGCGATGGCGACACCTTGAAGGGACGCGTCGGATTCGGACACGGAATGCCGGAAGTACTGTCCAAGCTGGTTCTTCCTGAATCCACCGTTCCGGACCTGTTCCGCCTCGCCCTGCAAAACAATGCGGACATCTTCATCGAGAATGTTGCCGATCCCAAGATTTCGGAAAATCTCCCCGCCTGGTTCGGTACCTCCCTGACGGACGTGCGGTCCTTTGTCCTGCTCCCGATGTCGTTCAACAATCACCCGGTAGGGGCACTGTATGGAGACTGGGGCCGCGGCACGTCCTACTCGGTCGAAAAAAGCGAGCTCGCCCTGATGCGCTCCCTGCGCGACCAGCTGATGGGCATCCTGAGTCCGGCGAAAAAGTGAGCCCATGCAGACTATTCATGCTCGGCGGCGTTCCGGACGACGAAGCCGAAGAAATCCGGGAACTGCTGAATAATGGCGGCATCGACTATTACGAAGTGCCGGCGAGTTTCCTCGGCGTCTCGCCAGCGTCGCTATGGCTCCGGGACTGCAATCGGCTTCACGAAGCCAGGGCGCTGATCGATGGCTACCAGTTCGAGCGGGCAAGCCGCGCCAGAAGCGAATACGAAAGCCTCAAAAGCCGGGGCGAGCAGAAAACCCTGCTCGATTCGGCAAGGAATCATCCGCTCCGCTTCCTTGCCTACTTTGTCGCCATGGCAGCCATCCTTTACCTGTCGCTGAGTCCCTTCCTGTATTTCGGCAAATGAAATCTTGCAGCGAGCCTCCTGTAGATTTCGATTCGCCTTTTGTCGATTTTTCCTGATTCGAAGGCGGATGCCACTGCGCATCCCGGTTCTTCGAGGTGCCTGCAGTTCCTGAATCGGCAATGACCCAGATACGGCCTGAACTCGACGAATGCATGGGCGACCCGCTCCTGGCCGAGGTGATGCAAACCGAATTCCTGCAGCCCCGGCGAATCGACGATATGGCTGTTCCCCGAGAGGTGGAAGAGCCTCGCATGGGTAGTGGTATGCCTTCCCGAATCGAGCGCGGACGATATCTCCCCGGTTTCCCTCGAAGCCTCCGGTATCAGCGCATTGATGAGGGTCGACTTCCCCATCCCGGACTGCCCGACGAACACGCTGGTTTCCCCATCGAGCAGGGAAACCAGCGGCGAGACATCCTGCTTTGCAGAGAGGACGAGAACCGGATAGCCTAGCCGTTCGTACAAATCGAGAGATTTCAGCGCCTCCCTGGTCGGTTCGAGCATGTCGGACTTGTTGAGCAGGATCAGGGACTTCAATCCCTGATCCTCTGCCGCGATCAGGCAGCAATTCAGAAGTTCCTCGCTGAACGTCGGAACGCCAGCCAGAACGAAGATAACCTGGGTGAGATTGGCAGCGATGCGCTTCTCGCGATAGGCATCGCTGCGATAAAGCAGGGAGGCGCGGGGGGCTATCGATTCGATCACCCTGGCTTCGACATCGACGATGTCGCCGACGACCACATCGTTTTTCTTCCCCCTCCTCACACAGGAGAACGTCTCCTCCCCGATTTCCACGGCATATTGCCTGCCGTAGGCTGCAACGACTTGTCCCTGGAGCAGCTTCAAACGGAAAGCAGCGTATCGATCTTTGCCGCGCAGATGAAATCGTTCTCGGAAAGGCCGCCTATCGCATGGGTGGTATATTCGACCCGGCACTGGTTGTAGCCGACATGAAGATCGGGGTGATGATCTTCCTTGTGGGAAACCCAGGCCGTCATGTTCACGAAGGCCATCGTTTCGTAATAATTCCGGAAATTGTAGGTTTTCCCGATCGCATTGCCGACTCGCTCCCATCCCGCCAGGCTTCCCAGCAGTTCGGATATGGCAGCATCCGCCAGGGGAGGGACGCCCCCCTCGCAGGGTTTGCATTTCTTTTTATCGAGAGAGCATTCCATATTCATCCTCGCCTGGAAAAAGTGCTTTCAATTATGCATCGCCTTCCTCAAATGCGCTATACGAATCGAGGCTGGCGGGTGCGAATCGTAAAAAACCGAATAGAGCGGATCCGGAGTGAGGGTTTTCGCGCTTTCCTGGTAAAGCTTGGTGAGCGCACGCGCGAGGTGCTCTGCATCGGATTGCTTCGCCGCATAGGCGTCCGCCTCGAATTCGTTCTTCCTGGAATAGAAGCTCAGAAGGGGCTTGAGAAGGAAGGTGAAGCTTGGCACGACCATGAAAAAGAGCAGCAGCGCCATCGCATCGGAATGATTCTCCGCATTGAGCCCATCGAAAAACCATGCCTCGCCCCTGACATGCCCCAGCGCCCAGAGAAAAACGAGGCTGAGCACGAAACTCAAGGCAATGCGCTTGATCACGTGACGATGCATGAAATGTCCGAGTTCGTGGGCAAGAACGGCCTCGACTTCCGCCTCATCCAGATTGGCGAGCAGGGTATCGAAAAAGACGATGCGCTTGGTCTTGCCGAATCCCGTGAAATAGGCGTTTCCATGGCTGCTGCGGCGAGAGCCGTCCATCACGAAAAGCCCGTCCGACTTGAATCCGCACTTTTCCAGAAGATGCTCGATCCGCTTCTTCATGGAGGATTCCTCGAGCGGCTTGAACTTGTTGAAAACAGGTGCAATCCACGTAGGGTAAACGGCAAGAATGAACAGATTGAATGCCATCCAGGCAAGCCAGACATCCAGCCACCAGCGCGCTCCCGTTTTCGCCATCAGCCAGAGAATGAAGGCGGCCAGGGGAAGCCCGAAAAGGGCACCCAGAATGCCTTTCTTGAGCGCATCGAGCACGAAAAGCGGCAGCGTCATCTTGTTGAAGCCGTATCGGGCCTCAATGACAAATGTGCTGTAAAGTGCGACCGGCAGTTCCATCGCTTCCAGGATAAGCACAGCGCTCGCTATCAGCAGCACGCCCTCGAAGATGGGATTTGCGACATGCCCTGACCAGAAGGACTCCAGCATGTTCAATCCCCCGCCCAGAGTGAACCACAGCACAGCGAGCGCCTCGACAAAATCCGAAGCGAAACCTGCCGCCGTTTTCGAAGACGTGTAGCCCGCAGCCTTCCTGTGATCCTCGATGGATATCCTGTCCCTGAAATCCTCGGGAATGCTGTCCCGTCTTGCCCTGATATGCCGGACATGGCGCATCGCCAGCCAAAACTTGAGCAGGATCGAGGCCAGCAGGGCGGAAACGAAGATTTTTTCAAAAATTTGTGCATTCATACGGATGACGCCAGGAAATGGATGTGACACAATTTCATATTTTTCAGGGGCAATTATGGCACAAGACAGCAATCGGCTCATCTGGATCGACATGGAAATGAGCGGCCTGAATCCCGACCTCGACAGGATTCTGGAAGTCGCCCTGATCGTGACCGATTCCGAATTGAATATCGTTGCCGAAGCCCCGGTCCTCGTCGTGCATCAGCCCGATGCGATTCTCGACGGCATGGACAGCTGGAACAAGTCCACTCATGCCAAATCCGGCCTGATCGATAAAATCCGCGCCTCCTCGCTCGACGAGGCTGCAGCAGAATCCGGAATGATCGCCTTTCTGGAAGAGCATGTGCCCAAGGGGACTTCACCCATGTGCGGCAACTCCATCTGTCAGGACCGGCGCTTCCTCGCCAAATCCATGCCGAAGCTCGAGGCCTACTTCCATTACCGTAACCTCGACGTCAGCACCCTCAAGGAGCTTGCCAAGCGCTGGAAGCCCGCGCTTTCGGACGGATTCAAGAAGCACAACAGGCACGAAGCGCTGGCCGACATTCACGAATCGATCGAGGAATTGAAGTATTACCGCGAAAATTTCATCAGGCCGTGACGGTTCGGACTTGCAAAATTCTTAATTCTGTTTAAGAATATCGCGTATCCTCCGAATATTTCAGGGTAATTGCTTATCGGAAGGCTGAATGAAGGGGAAATCAATGAAAATTCTGATCGCCTTGTGCGCCGTTTCCGGGCTCCTGATGTCGGGAAGCGCGAATGCGGCACGCCATCATCACCACCGGCACCACCACAAATCCCACTTCGTGAAGGCATCCTACAACAGGAATGCACACTTGCCCCGCGGCGCAGCTTACCCAAGGCTGGCATCCTATGCCGCCGTGATTTACGACGAGAAAAACAGCGAGGAGCTTTATGCCAAGCATACCGACGCTGTGGTTCCGATCGCTTCGATCACCAAGCTGATGACTGCGATGGTGACACTCGACGCCAAGCTTCCCATGAACGAAGTGCTGAAGATCGAGGATGAAGATGTCGACACGCTCAGGCACTCCGCATCCAGGCTGCCGGTCGGCACCAAGCTCACGCGCAACGAGATGCTCAGGCTCGCTCTCATGTCCTCCGAGAACCGCGCTGCCGCAACGCTCGGGCACAACTACCCGGGCGGAATAACCGCTTTCGTCAAGGCGATGAACGAGAAGGCCAAGGCGCTCGGCATGGAGCACACCCATTTCGTCGATTCTTCCGGCCTCCACAGCGAAAACGTCTCCACTGCCGCCGATCTCGTGAAGATGGTCGAAGCAGCCTACCAATACGACGTGATCAGGCAAGACACGACCACCTCCACCCACAAGGTCGTACTTCCCAGGAAAAGAAGCGAGCGCGTCCTCGAGTACAACAACTCGAACCTGCTGGTAAAATACAAGGCCAGCAATAGCTGGCATATCGGCCTTTCCAAGACCGGCTTCATCAACGAAGCCGGCCATTGCCTGGTAATGCACACCACCATTGCCGAGAAACCCGTCGTGATCGTTCTGCTCGATTCCTGGGGAAGTCAGACCAGGATAGGCGATGCCAACCGCGTCAAGAGATGGCTGGAAAGCCGGGCCAGCTCGAAAGGCGATTTCAGCTGATTGCTCTGGCGATTTCCTCGATCAGCTGAGCTGCAAGTTTGGTCTTTGCCGCCCGAGGCAGTTGCTTCGCAGCGCCTGAACTGAATATCACGATCTCGCTTTCATCCCTCCCCAATGCATCCTGCGCGAGGTTCCCGACGAGCATGGGAACGTTCTTCCTCTTCATTTTGAGCCGCGCATTTTCTTCCAGATTGCCGGTTTCGGCAGCGAATCCCACGCAAAATGGCGGATTCTCCATGCTTGCGACTTCCTGAAGGATGTCCGGATTGGGCTCAAGCTCAAGCTTCAACGTGCCGCCCTTCTTGATCTTGCTCGAACTCGGATTCGCGACCCGGTAATCCGCAACCGCAGCCACGCCAACGAAAACGTCGCTGCCCCCGACATTCGCCATGACGGCATCCCGCATTTCCCGCGCGCTCGCAACCGGAACGAACTTCACCCCTACCGGCGGGGGGAGACAGGTGGGGCCGGAAACGAGGATGACTTGCGCGCCTGAATCAAGCGCGGCCTGCGCAACGGCATAGCCCATTTTCCCCGAACTCAGATTGGTGATCACCCTGACGGGATCGATGGCTTCCAGGGTGGGGCCGGCAGTCACCAGAAATTTCTTCCCGGAAAGAATTTTCGGGGAAAGCGCGGAAAGCACTGCGGATGCGATTTCATCGGGTTCCGCCATCCGCCCCATTCCCGTTTCGCCGCAAGCCTGGACGCCCTCCAGAGGCCCCACCACATGGACACCGTCTTCCAGGATCTGCGCCAGGTTGCGCCGGGTCGCCGGATTGTCCCACATCTGCCGGTTCATCGCGGGCACCAGAAACAACGAGCAATCTCTGGCAAGGCAAAGACTGGAGAGCAGGTCTGAAGCGTGCCCCTGGGCGATCTTCGCGATGAAGTCTGCCGTGGCAGGGGCCACCAGGATCGCTGCTGATCCCCGCGACAGGTCGATATGCGCCATGTCGTCCCACTGGGCAAGGCGCACCGGGCGTCCCGAGAGCGTCTGCATCGTGAGCGGCGTGATGAAGCGGGTTGCGGCATCCGTCATGACGACTTCGACCTCGCACCCTCTTTTCACGAAAAGCCGAACCAGTTCAGCCGCCTTGTACGCTGCGATTCCGCCGGTTATGCCGAGTATGATTTTCATGCTGCCCCTTTCCCCTGCCATTATATCGGAATTGCGCTTCCCGGCTAAAATATGGTATAAATTCGCTTTTGTAGAATTCTGGAGCAGATTATGGCGCGAGTATGCATCGTCACCGGCAAGAAGCCCATGGTAGGGAACAACGTCTCCCATGCCAACAACAAAACCAAGCGCAGGTTCCTGCCCAATCTGCAGAACCGCAAGTTCTGGGTCGAAAGCGAAAACCGCTGGGTCAGCCTGCGTCTTTCCGGGGCCGGCCTCAGGACGATCGACAAAAAAGGAATCGATGCCGTTCTGGCGGAACTGCGTTCCCGCGGCGAAAAAATCTGAACTGATTTAGGAGAATCTCATGCGGGACAAAATCAAGCTCGAATCCTCTGCCGGAACCGGGCACTTCTACACCACCACCAAGAACAAGCGCACCACCCCGGACAAGATCGAGATCAAGAAATTCGACCCGGTTGCAAGGAAGCACGTGCTTTACAAGGAAACCAAGCTGAAATAAAGTTCGCTTTCCGGAAAAAACCCGTCTCCGAAAGGCTAACTAGTGTAGAGACGTGTTGTTGTAAGTAACTTTGATTTGCCTATAACACCCCTTAGATCAGTGATCTAGTCCGCCGTCCCAAAGACACCGTACCACACAACCTGGAGAATATATTCGGGTAGGAAAAAACAAGAGCGAGATACGGATGGGATGCAGTCTTTGCAAAGATGCAATGCCTTTCCGAAACAATACGTCTCGCCAGAAGTCTAAAATAGCTGGCGCAGAATTCGAGATGCCGATAAAATGGAACTGTTGTTAGGGGGAGGATTCCCCTCAAGGACGGTGAACTGGCTCTGGGCGGTCATCTGGTTCAGCGGAGGCTCGCGGCCTGACGCTTCATGCTACAAATGGCCAAACACCACTTTTGACTTTAATCTCTTTTCACCCTGCGAGTTGCGATAGATCAAATGCTTCCTGAAACAAGGCCAAGTCAATTTTGAGATCGGGACATTGCGCTCCCTACATCATAATTTATTTAGCCGCCCCTGAAGAAGTAGAATATTTGTTATAAATCTGTTGGTTAGGTGTGTTCTTCTGGTGTATGGTTTGCTAGAACACAGATTTCAACCCATTGATTTCTTGCAAATTCATGAAGCCGAAGAAACCCGAGAAGACGCTGCAGGTTGATCTGTTCCGGATGAAATTGGATCAGATGCTGGACCAGAGGCACGAGTTGTATCGATTGGCCGGAAGGCTTGACTGGCAGGCAGCCGAGGAACAGTTTGGCATGCTGTATTCGGAAGAGGGATTCCGATCCGGTTGATGGTGGGGCTGCATTATCTGAAGCATGCGTTCAACGAATCGGATGAGTCGGTGGTGGCAAGATGGGTGGAGAACCCGTACTGGCAATACTGTTGCGGAGAAGAGTTCTTTCGGCACAAGCTGCCGATCGATCCGTCGCAGATGACTTATCCGACTGTCCGAATTCCCGGGGCCACCTCTCAGGAGGGTGGCCTCTACGGTTTTTGTGCTCAGATTCAATTCCGGCGCGGCTGGACAACGACAGTGCAGGTCATTCCCGCCACGAGAGGCTGGCCGCCCTGAACGGCATCCAGCCTGATCCGCACCGGAACGCGCTGGGCGAGGCGCACCCAGTTGAAGCTCGGATTGACGTTCGCCAGGAGGTGCGGATCGGTCGGATTGTCCCGGTCGGAGATGCCGTGCGCAACGCTTTCGACATGACCGGAAATGACCTGTCCCGACCCGAGCAGCCTGATTCTGGCAGGATCGCCGATCTTCATTAGCGCGACCTTGTTCTCCTCGAAATAGCCGTAGACCCAGAACGAATGCTGATCGATTACCGCCAGTTCGGCGGTGCCGGCATGGGCGTAATCGCCCGGCCTGACGAGAAGATTGGACACCCATCCGTCGACAGGAGAGCGGACCTGGGTGCGATCCAAGTTCAGCTTTGCCTGGTCCCGCACGGCTTGCGCTTCGAGGTACCTGGCCCTGGCCCCTGCCGCCGCGAGCCGCGCATCCTGCCTGTCTTCCCTGGATACCACGCTGTCGTCGACCCTGGCTCTGCGCCCCGCTTCGTCCAGCTTCATGTCGAGCTCCGCCTTTCTTTCCTCGACCAGGGCTTGAGCCGCTTCCAATGCATTGCGGTAATGCTCCGGATCGATCGCAAAAAGCAGCTCGCCCTTGCTGACATGCTGGTTGTCGCGCACGGCGACCTGCACGACCAGCCCGGCAACATCCGGCGCAATCTCGACCACGTCGGCCCGAACGCGCCCATCCCTGGTCCAGGGCGAATCCATGTAGCGAATCCAGAGCATGCGGCCGAGCGAGAGCGCGGCGATGACCAATGTCATCGTGATTGCCAGCCTGGAGATCTTTGCTCGATTCGTTTTCATTTCAAATCCTTTCAATAAATGACCAGCCCCATCCCGCAAAACAGGCAAACGAACAGGGCGAATCTGAAGAGGGACGGGTACCAGACCCTGCGGTACAGACCGGAAATTGCGAAAGTCCTGTCCAGGGCCAGCATGATGATTCCGGCGATCAGAAAAGCCGGAACCAGAGCCGGAAAGGTCGCGCCGAGAAGCTCGACTTCCCTCGGCATGATCATGCCGCCTCCTCCTTGGAAACAACCGAATCCTGATCCTGGATGGCGACCTTCATGAAATGCAGATGAAGACGCACCTTCCTCCCTGCCGCATCGCTGGCTCCGTCATGGCCGAAAAACGCCGCTTCCAGGGCCCGGAGGGCCGCCAGGCGCCGTTTTTCCGAGGGCGACTCGAAGAACAAGGCGACAGATTCGAGTGCGCCCCGAACCAGGCGCTGCGATTCACGGTCGCCCCCCTGCTCGACCAGCTCCCGCAAAGCGATCACGGCATGGCCGATTTCCAGCGCATGGAGCAGCCATTCGATCACGATCCTATCCTCCTCATCCGCGATTCGCCTGATGCTCCCCGACCGGTAGACGAGATCGCGGGCGCCTATCTCCAGCTTCTCCCGCCTGAGCGGCATCGGCTCCCGGCACGCGCCGATCACCAGACTTTTCAGGCGCTGGACAGTTCTGCGCCTTGTCCAGCGGCTCCCTCCCAGGTCGATCAGGGCGTACAAGACGCCGGAAAGCGCAATGGCGAAGATGTCCGCGATGACATCGTTCATGAATGCCGCAGGGTCCGCGCTGTAGGCTGAGCCGAACCCGAGATGCATCAGGAATACGATGAAGAAGCCTGCGCCGACAACGGCTCCTTCCGGCCTTGTCGTCAGCCATGCGGCCATGGCGATTCCGGGAGCAACTGCGAGGGCCAGCATGACAAAACCCTGGGCCTGATTCAGCAGATGGAAATTCGTCCAGTAGGCGAACGCCGTTCCGATCAGGGCGCCCATCAGGAACTGGCGGATGGTGCGCGCCGGCGAAGGCGAAGTGGCGAACAGCGTGCTGGAAACCACGCCCAATGTCACCGCTTCGATGCCGGAGCCCCATTCGGCATAGATCCAGATCGATGCCATGATGGCCAGCATGAGCGCTCCGCGCATGCCCGCAAGCGCGACAGCGAGCGGGTCGAAATGCACGCCCAGCGAAGGCGCCTCAGCATCGTTGCGCTTTCTGGAGAGCGCGGCATAAGTTCTGGCATAGGCCATGAGATCGTCCAAAAGACGCCCGAGGAGATCCGCGCCCACGTCGAAATCGATCTTTTCACGGTCTGCGCCTTTTCTCGCCGCAGCAAGCTCCGCATCGAGGCCGGCACGCAATGTCGAAAGCCTCGCCGCGGCCTCAGCCGCCTCCCTTTCGTTAGCGGCCGGGAGCCCCCCCGGCATCAGCACCTCCCCGATCTTCCTGTAGATCCCGGAAAGCGCGTCGGCAGTGGCATTCAGCCCCGATCTTCTCTGCCGCTGCAACAGATTCCCGAGAGCATGGAAAGCGGTCGTCGCTTCCATGAATTCTGCATTCATTCTCCCCAGCCTCAAGCGGTAGGAGCGGGAGTCGTCGCTTTCCAGAACGGATGATGCGCGGAATGCCTCCAGGCTGAAGATGTCGCCCATCAGCTTCATCAGCGCCGAGCGGTATCCCGCATCATCCGGCGATGACGATGCCACCATGACGCTGAAGTCGGAAAAGCGGCGCCTTGCCGAGTCGAGCATGACGCTCCCGATCCGCTTCGGGAACACCAGTTCGCTCACCAATGTCGCGCAAAGCAGGCCGATCATGATTTCGGAGACCCTGTCCGCTGCGATGTCGAATGCCCTGTCCGGCTGTGAAGCGGCTGGCAGGCCGACGATGCAAAGCGTGTAGCCGGCCAGAACGAAGGCATAGGACTGATGGTTGCGCAAGATTACCGACCCTGCGGTGCAGATCCCTATCCAGATCGCCATGCTGGCCAGAAATGGCACCCGCTCCTGGGCAAAAAGCCCGACCAGAAGAAGCGCAGCCAGTACGCCTGCAACGGTGCCGATCAGGCGATAGTAGCTCTTGGCCAAGACCATCCCTGAATGGCTCTGCATGACGATGGCCACGGTGACCATGGCGGTCCTCGGCTGCCCCATATCGAACAGGATGGAAATCCACATTGCGCCCAGGCAGGCGATCAGCACCTTGGCCAGATATCCGAACCGGGGGGCATCCGCTTTCGCCCAGTCGCGCCAGGCGGCGCGAAAATCCGTGATCGCCTGCGCACCGATCATCTCGCCCCTCCTCCCAGCGCAAGCATCAGCCTTGCATAGGACTCGAGTTTCTCGTCGCGGATCCTTGCGAGCGCTTCTTCACGCTCCAGGGCGACTTTCTCGGCGTCGAGAACGCGCCGATAATTGACAAGTCCGGCGCGGAAGGATTGCATCGAAAGCGCGCTGGCGCGCCGGGCCAGGCGAAGCGACTGTTCCGCCTTGGCCAGCCTGCCGGTTTCAGTCCTGTAGGATACCAGCTGGTCGGAAACATCCTTGAAGGCACGGACAACCATTTCGTTGTACTGGTCCACTGCGATGCCATAGGAGGCGTTCGCCGCAGACAGCCCGGCTCGGCGCTGCCCGCCATCGAACAGGGGCAGCGAAAGCGCGGGCCCGGCTCCTGCCAGAAAGGCAGCACTGCTCAGAATCTGGCTGAATCCAAGCGCTTCGAAGCCGGCCGCAGCTGCCAGATTGATATCCGGATAAAAGGCGGCCTTTGCCGAACGGATTCTGTTTCCTGCCGCTTCCACCCTCCAGCGCGCTGCCCGCACATCCGGCCTCCTGCCTATCAGGTTTGCAGGCAGCCTGTCCGGCAGCCCGACGGGCATCTCCAGGGACATGCCAGGCCGACCGATGCCGTCTTCCGCTCCAGGGCCCTCTCCGGCAAGGGCAGCCAGGCCGCTTTTCAGGAAAGCGATCCTGGCATCGACGGCTTCGATCTTTGCCAGCGCAAGGGGAAGAGGAGATTGCGCCTCGCTGAGCGCCATTTCCGTCCCCATGCCGGCATCAAGACGCTTCCGTTCGATCTCTGCGCCTTGCTTCAACTCAAGATACTGCTTCTCGGCAATATCGCGCAGGTGATATTCCATGGCGAGCCGGATATAGCTTCGCACGACGGCATTCTCGAGCTCGATGCGCACTTCCCGCTCCTCCGCCGATTGCGCACGAGCTTCGCCGATCGAGGCCTGCCATGCGCTCCTGAGGCGTCCCCACAGATCGAGATCGTAGGAAAATGACGCAACCGCGACATTGTTCCATTCGGTATGCCCGCCCCATGGCGGGGGAATGAACTGGAGGGCAGTGAAGCGATCCCGGCTCGCAGACGCGCCGAAATCGCCCTGCGCAAGCAGCGCCGAATGACGTTCATTCGCCATCGATTCGGCGAGCGCGATCCGCTCCTTTGCCGTCTTCAGAACCGGGTTGCCCGATATGGCGCGCGCAACGAGCGAATCAAGCTGCGGGTCGCGATAGCTGTTCCACCATGCTTCGTCAGGCCAGGCTGTCCGGCTTGCGGCAAGCACCGCCTTGCCCGGCGCCAGCGCGTTTTCAGAAATCATTTTCCCGTCCGGGGCAATGCCCGAAACGCCCGCACAGCCGGAAAGGAGCGACCACGCGGCCAGCATTGCAACCCGGCATATAGTACGGTAGCTAATCATCTGGGCAAAAAAATTCACTTCATGACATCCAGGTTGCCTGCCAGAATCCTGAGGCTGGCGATCAGCTCCGCACGCCGGCTTTCCGGAAGCGCCGACATGAGCGCGCTCACCTTGCGATTGTAATCGGGAATGGCTTCGTCGAGCTTCTGCTGGCCCGCCTCGGTGAGGCGGATCAGGAATTTCCTCCTGTCGACAGGATCAGGAAGCCTGACGACCCATTTCTCCCGCTCCAGGCCGTCGATGAACCCGGTCATGGTCGCCTTGGTGACGCCGGCCTTTTCCGCGAGGTCGCTTGGCGACGAAGTCAGGTCATCCTGCCGCAGCAGGAGGACGAGCACCCACCACCTGCCCTGAAGCAGGCCGTGCTGGGCCAGCATCCTGTCAAGCGCGATCGAGATATCCGAGCCTGCGCGAAGCAGATTCACGAAATCCGAAATCGCCTGGATGTCCGTGCCCGGATAGCGCGCGAGGAATTTCTCGAGGCTTTTCGAAGTCGGCAATTCCTTGAGCAGAAGCATAAGCAAGCCACCATAATTCGGTTCAATATATTATGGTACCTTACTACATGCCGAACCGAAAATCAAGCAAAACTCATCGATCATTTGAGCGGCAGACTTCCCGTCGCCGAACGCAGGCATCCTTCCATACTGCCGACATTGCCTGCTTCAGAACTCGAAATGCAGCCGCATTCCATAAATGCTCACGGGGCCGCGATCCTGATTGTAGGCAGGATTGGTCACATACTGATAGTCGAAAGTGACGAAGAAATTCCGGGTTGCCTGAAGCGAATAATAGGTTTCCACGATCTTTTCCAGGCCATAGTTGAGCGCCCCGTCGCCGATCAGGATGCCCATTCCGCCAGCCGCGAAATAGTCTCGAGCAGCGCCAGAAAGCCCGTTGGCCACGGCGGCGAAGCCGAAGGTGTCTCCCTGCCGATTCCAGCGCCCGCCCTTGAGCGAAAGGCCTGCGGCAACGGATCGGTTGATTTCGGTGAAATCGAATGCCTGCTCTGCTCCGTCGTTGTAGCTTGCACGCGCAAATGCGCCAAGATCGGAAGTCAGCTCCTGTTCGAGGTTGAGCGCGAAACCGGAATTGGTGTTGCCTCGCCTGACCAGCGCCGTATCGGGCGTCGAATTCGTCTGGCTTGCCAATCTCAGCGCGCCGGCATAGCTGCCCATCAAGCCGTCGTTGACGAATGCGAGCAGCTTGAGCTTCCCGTCATGCCCGAAAAGTCTGTGCCGTTCCTCGACCTCGCCCACATATTCGTGCTGGTTGAATGTCGGATCGATCTTGGTGCTGTTCGGCGTTTTGGAAAGGGCGAAGACACCTCCTCTGAGCGTCCAGCGCGATTGCGTCCATTCGGCAGATGCGCCATAGGTGTACCCCCAGGCATCCGCAGCATAATCGAATGCGCCTGATTCGATGACCGACCAGTTCATGAAGTCCGCCCTGGGATCATGGGCATAGGCATTGGTGTCGAACACGTCGACGACCGAAAACTTGCCCATGGTCAGGATGACGTTGTCAGCCGACTGGGTGCCTGCCAGCTGGTTCAGGCCCGATTCGACCTGCTTCACCTCCCCGCCGAGGTTGATCGTCTTCCTGTAAAACAGCCTGGGAAGTCGCTGGTAGGGGGCATTTGCCCCGACCTTGTAGGCGTCCCCGCTCGGGTAGCCTGCCATGCCGAGGGTGTTGGAGAGGCCGAACCCCTGGTCGATCTCCGGGTTGATCCAGAGTTCTCCGCTCCAGAACCTGGTTCCGGCAAAGAGCGTGACGTCCGAAGTCTCTGCGCTGCTGGACGCCGGATTCAGGCTGTTCTGTCCCGAATAGGACGCATTGAAGGCAGGATGCCATTGGCTGACGTTCGTGGCCTGGACATGCAGGCCCCAGGATTCGTCTGCAGGCTGGGCCTGCCCAGCATCGTCCGCCCGCACTGCCCCGGCATGCAGGCCGAACACGAGCAGCATCATGGCTGTTTCGAGCCGTGCTTTTTTTCTGCTGGACATGATTTCCCTTTTGATAATCATGATAACGCCGAATTGTTGCAATTATTCGGAAGGTCTCTGCCTTCCGGGGCAGACGGAACCCCGATGCCGCCGCCCGGTCCACCGATCTGCCGGGAGGATGCAATGGCGCTCATAGCGCCGTCTGTGGCCGAAAACGACAGCATATCCCCGAACGGGAATAGACTTGCCTAATGGCGGTGATCTGGTAATGCTGGATGCACCGTCCCGCTTTTCCAGCGGGACGGCGGAACGAGATGGACTCCTGCCGCGGTTTCCGCTATGAATTCCTAGATTGACTAGGGCAACTGTCCATGCGGCCAAATCCCTGTTGTCGAAACGCCCGGATTATCGGTTAAACGAATTCAGATGTCAAACTGAACCAGGCCAGTATCTCCTGCGATTATCGCAAACAATAAAATCCGTCGAGACGCCCAATTCTTACACTTTAATCTTTACGCGATCTTTACGCTTTTGGCCAAGATCCTTACAACATCTTTACTTCCCTCGGACTATGATTCATCAATCGAATCATGCCTGGAGGAAACATGGAGCCAGTTTATATCGCACTCATTGTTGCGTTGATTGCCGCATCCATTTTGTTCGTCTACGGATGCGAAATATTGAGGAGAACCTCATGACCTGGATCTATGCCCTCAGCGGCGCCGTTTCATTGGGGTTGCTGGTATATCTCATTGTCGCCTTGGTGAAACCGGAGAAATTCTGATGACTGCCAACGGGATTCTTCAAATCAGTTTCTATTTCGTCACGCTGCTTCTGCTCGTCAAACCGATTGGCTGGTACATGGCCAGAATCTATGAGGGCAATTTGCCTGTATTCGCATGTTGGCTTGCTCCCGTAGAAAATCTTCTTTACAGGCTTTGCGGCGTGGACCGGAAAGATGAAATGAACTGGTGGCGCTACGCAATCGCCATGCTCTGGTTCAGCCTGCTCGGCGCAGCCGTCGTCTATGCATTGCAGCGCCTGCAGTGGATGCTTCCGCTCAATCCTCAGCAATTCGGTGCGGTTTCTCCCGACTCTTCCTTCAATACTGCGATCAGCTTCATGACGAATACCAACTGGCAGGGATACTCGGGCGAATCCACCATGAGCTACCTCACCCAGATGACGGGACTCGCCGTCCAGAATTTCTTCTCGGCGGCGGCAGGCATGGCGATCGCAGTGGCATTGATCAGGGGATTCGCGCGTCACACTTCACAAGCGATCGGCAATTTCTGGGTGGACATCACAAGGAGCACGCTTTACATCCTCCTTCCTCTTTCCATTGTCCTCGCGCTTCTCTTCGTCAGCCAGGGCGTGATACAGAATTTCTCCCCCTACAAGACGGTAAGCACGATAGAGGCGCCCACCTACGACAATCCCAAGTTGGACTCACAGGGAAATCCTGTCGCCGAAAAAACCACCACCAAGGGACAAACGCTTCCCATGGGACCCGTCGCATCCCAGGAAGCGATCAAGCAGCTTGGAACGAACGGCGGGGGATTCTTCAATGCCAATTCGGCCCACCCTTTTGAAAATCCCACGCCGTTTTCCAATTATCTGCAGATGCTTGCGATCTTCCTTATCCCCGGTGGACTCTGCTACACGTTCGGCATGATGGTGGGAGACAGGAGGCAGGGATGGGCGGTTCTCGCTGCCATGACCCTAATTTTCGTTTGTCTCCTTTCAATCACGGAACATTACGAACTGAACGGAAATCCTGGCTATGCTTCGCTCGGGGTGGATCAGACCCACTCCAACATCCAGGCTGGCGGAAACATGGAAGGCAAGGAGACCCGATTCGGCATTATCAATTCCGCTCTTTTCGCCACCATCACGACAGCCGCTTCCTGCGGCGCAGTTAACAGCATGCACGATTCATTCATGCCCCTCGGAGGGCTCGTTCCCTTGGCGCAGATCCAGCTTGGCGAAGTGATCTTCGGCGGCGTAGGCTCAGGTTTATATGGGATGCTTGTCTATGCGGTGATCGCCGTCTTCATTGCGGGTCTCATGATTGGGCGCACACCTGAATATCTAGGCAAGAAAATCGAATCTTTCGACATCAAGATGGCTTCCCTGACAATATTGATCCCTCCTATCCTGATTTTGGGATTCACGGCCATGGCCGTCCTTGTCGATGCGGGAAAGGCAGGCGTTGCCAACCCTGGAGCACACGGCTTTTCAGAAATCCTCTATGCCTTCAGTTCCGCAGCAGGGAACAACGGCAGTGCCTTTGCAGGATTGTCCGCCAATACGCCCTTCTATAATTTGACGCTTGGATTGGCAATGTTCTTCGGCAGAATCTGGCTGATGATCCCTGTGCTGGCCCTTGCCGGTTCCCTTGCTGCAAAAAGGCGCATTCCTTCAGGCTCCGGCACCATGGCGACTCATACCCCGCTCTTCGTCGGACTTCTAATCGGCACAGTGATCCTTGTGGGGGCGCTGAATTTCATCCCCGCGCTCGCACTGGGTCCTGTGGTCGAACACCTGACCATGGTCGGTGCACATTGAGGAATCAATCCATGACAAAAGAATCACAAATTTTGTGGGACGGGGAAACCATCAACCAGGCATTGCTGGAGTCCTTCAAGAAGCTTTCTCCACGGCAGCAGATGAAAAATCCCGTGATGTTCGTCGTATGGATTGGAAGCCTTCTGACCACCATCCTCTTTTTCAAGGCTCTCGGAGGCAAGGGGGAGGCATCTGCCGGATTCATCCTTGCCATATCGCTATGGCTCTGGTTCACCGTGATTTTCGCAAACTTCGCAGAAGCCATCGCCGAAGGGCGAAGCAAAGCCCAGGCAGCATCATTGCGAAAGGCAAGGCGCGAAATCATGGCGAAAAAGCTTTCCGAGCCCAGCTATGGCGCTTCCTTCAGCACCGCAGCCAGTTCCAGTTTGCAAAAGGGGGATATATTCCTGGTTGAGGCCGGAGACATGATTCCCGCCGACGGTGAAGTGATCGAGGGCGTCGCATCGGTGAACGAGAGCGCCATCACAGGGGAGTCCGCCCCAGTCATCCGCGAGTCCGGGGGAGATTTTTCAGCCGTCACAGGCGGCACCATTGTTCTTTCCGATTGGCTCGTGGTCAAGGTCACGACGAACCCTGGAGAAAGCTTCCTGGACAGGATGATTGCCATGGTGGAAGGAGCAAAGCGTCAGAAGACGCCAAACGAAATCGCGCTCACCATCCTGCTCGTGGCGATGACGATCATATTCCTTTTCGCCACTGCAACGCTTCTTCCCTATTCGATCTACAGCGTGGATGTCGCAAAGTCAGGGCATCCTGTTTCTGTAACCGTGCTGGTAGCGCTTCTGGTCTGCCTCATTCCGACTACCATAGGGGGCCTTCTTTCCTCGATCGGCGTGGCCGGCATGGGAAGAATGCTCCAGAAGAACGTGATCGCCACTTCCGGACGTGCCGTGGAAGCCGCAGGAGACGTTGACGTATTGCTCCTGGACAAGACAGGCACGATCACCCTCGGGAACAGGCAGGCCACCCATTTTCATCCTGCGCCCGGCATAGAAGAACGAGAACTTGCCGATGCCGCCCAACTGGCCTCCCTTGCCGACGAGACGCCAGAAGGGCGGAGCATCGTGGTGCTCGCCAAGGATAAATTCGGTTTTCGCGAAAGAAATATCCACGAGCTGGGCGCAACCTTCGTTCCCTTCACGGCGCAGACCAGAATGAGCGGCGTCAATCTTGATTCCAGGCAGATCAGGAAGGGCGCTGTCGATGCGATCAGGCACCACGCTGAAACGCTCGATGCGAAATTCCCTCTCAATGTCCAGGTCATCGTCGACGATGTTGCAAGGCGCGGCAGCACGCCGCTTGTCGTTGTCGACAATACGAAGATCCTCGGCGTGGTCGAATTGAAGGATATCGTCAAGCACGGGATCAAAGAGCGCTTCGCCGAACTGCGCAGGATGGGTATCAGGACCGTCATGATCACTGGAGACAACAGGCTTACTGCCGCAGCCATTGCTGCGGAAGCCGGGGTGGACGATTTCCTTGCAGAAGCGACGCCCGAAGCGAAACTAAAGCTGATCCGGGACAATCAATCTCAAGGACATCTCGTTGCCATGACTGGGGACGGGACCAACGATGCTCCGGCTCTCGCACAGGCCGATGTCGCGGTGGCGATGAATACGGGAACACAGGCTGCAAAAGAAGCAGGGAACATGGTGGATCTCGACTCCAATCCCACCAAGCTGATCGAGATCGTCGAGACAGGCAAGCAGATGCTGATGACGAGAGGGGCGCTGACCACTTTTTCAATCGCCAACGACATTTCCAAGTATTTCGCCATCGTTCCGGCCGCATTCGTATCGACCTATCCAGCTCTCGGTGCGCTCAACGTGATGCATCTCGCAACTCCTGCGAGCGCCATTCTTTCGGCGGTGATCTTCAATGCCTTGGTCATCGTCGCACTCATTCCGCTGGCGCTGAAGGGCGTCAGATATCGCCCGGTCGGAGCTTCTACCCTGCTCAGGGACAATCTGATTGTCTACGGTCTGGGCGGCCTGATCGTGCCGTTCATCGGCATCAAGGCCATAGACATGCTGCTCGCCGTCTCAGGACTGGCTTAAGGAGAAATCATGTTGAGAGAAATCAGACCAGCAATATCGATCTTCCTGCTTCTCACGGTTCTCACGGGGGGCGTCTACCCGCTCGTCGTCACGGGCATCTCGCAGGGACTGATGCATCATCAGGCGAATGGGAGCCTCATCATCGAAAACGGGAAACCGATAGGTTCAACGCTCATAGGTCAGAATTTTTCCGATCCGAGACATTTCTGGGGACGCCCCTCCGCAACTTCTCCCATGCCGTACAATGGATCATCTTCAGGCAGCTCCAATCTGGGTCCGACCAACCCGGCTCAGATCGATGCTGTGAAAGGGAGGGTGAAGGCTCTGAAAGATGCCGATCCTGGCAACAGGCTGCCGATTCCTGTCGACTTGGTGACGGCTTCGGGAAGCGGCCTCGATCCGGACATTAGCCCGGCTGCGGCACTATACCAAATTTCGCGAGTGGCAAAGGCACGAGGGCTCGATCGGGCAAAAGTGAAGCAGCTAGTAGAGAAGCATATACAGGGCCGCCAGTTCGGATTCCTGGGTGAACCAAGAGTGAATGTGCTGGAACTTAACCTGGCATTGGACAACATGCATTGATGTTATGCCTATGACGGATCAACGCCCCAATCCGGACGAACTGCTGGAACGCGTGCAGCGCGAGACCGAAAAGGCGAAGCGAGGCAGGCTGAAGATATTTTTCGGCGCTTCGGCTGGTGTGGGCAAGACCTATGCCATGCTTTCCTCGGCAAAGCAGCTCAGAGCACAGGGACTCGATGTCGTCATCGGCATCGCGGAAACGCACGGCAGAAGCGAGACCAAGGCTTTGCTGGAAGGGCTGGAAGTCCTCCCCTTGAAGGAGATCGAGTATCGGGGCAAGCAGATTTCAGAATTCGACCTGGACGGAGCGCTAAAGCGACGCCCAGCCCTGATCCTGGTGGACGAACTCGCTCATTCCAATGTTTCGGGTTCGAGGCATCCCAAGCGCTGGCAAGATGTGGAAGAGTTGCTGGACGCTGGAATAGACGTTTTCACGACGGTGAATGTACAGCATCTGGAAAGCCTCAACGATGTCGTGGGGGGAATCACAGGAATACGCATTTTCGAGACGCTGCCAGACAAGATATTCGAGGTAGCGGACGAGATCGTCCTGGTCGACATCACCCCCGATGAACTGCTCCAGCGCCTGAAGGAGGGGAAGATTTACATGCCCCAGCAGGCGGAAAGCGCGATACGCAATTTCTTCCGCAAGGGGAACCTGATCGCTCTCAGGGAGCTTGCCCTGAGGCGCACGGCCGATCGCGTCGACGATCAGATGCGCAGTTACCGCCAGGAGCGCTCTATCCAGGCGCTATGGCAGACCCAGGAATCCATTCTGCTTTGCGTCGGCCCCAGGACTGGCTCGGAAAAGATCGTCAGGAGTGCCAGCAGGCTTGCCATGCAGCTCGGGGTCGAATGGCATGCCGTTTATGTGGAAACCCCTAGGCTTCAGCGTTTGACCGAGGAGGCGCGAAGGAGAATACTCAAGACGCTCAAGCTTGCCCAGGAACTTGGAGCGAAGACGGCGACCCTTTCAGGCCAGGATGCGGCGATTACCCTCGCGGATTATGCGCGCACTCACAATCTGGCAAAAATCGTCGTCGGGCGCGGCAAAAGCATGCCCTGGCGAAAAACCTTCGCCGAGCGCATAGGCAAGGCATTTCCAGATGCGGACGTCATCCAGACTTCCGGAACAGAAGCGGGGACCCTGAATGAAGAAAAGAAGCCCTATGCCTCACCGAAGCAGGCTTCTCTAGAGCCTTATTTCTGGGCGTCATGCGCCTGCGCTTTAGCCACAGGAATCGCTGCGTTGATGTTCCCCTATTTCGACCTCGCCAACATCGCCATGCTTTTCCTGCTCGATGTCGTCATCGTTGCACTGAAATTCGGTCGCGGCCCCGCCGTTCTGGCCTCCTTTCTAAGCGTGGGCTTCTACGATTTCTTTTTCGTCCCACCCCGGTTCTCCTTTGCAGTGAGCGACGTTCAGTATCTGCTCACCTTTTCGGTCATGCTCATCATCGCCCTGATCATCGGTCAGCTGACGGCTAATCTGAGATATCAGGCCAGGGTAGCCTCGCATAGGGAACTGCGCCTGAGATCGCTTTATGAAATGGCGCGTGACCTGTCTTCGGTTCTGGTCCAGAGCGAAGTCGTCGCAATCGGCAGGAAATTCGTTTCATCCACCTTCGGCGTCAGAGTCGCGATTATGCTGGTTGACGATGGAGACAAGCTGCTCGAGGATACCGAAGTGCCGGAAGCGGACTTGAGCATTGCGCAATGGTGTTTCGACCACAATACCCCGGCAGGACTTTCCACCGGCACGCTTGCCGGAAGCAACATGCTCTATTTGCCGCTGCAGGCGCCGATGCGAACCAGGGGCGTGATCGCCGTGGAACCTAAAAACATAAGATGGCTGATGATCCCGGAGCAGAGGAGGCAGCTTGACGGATTTTCCGCCCTGATCGCGACGGCGCTGGAGCGCGTTCATTACATTGAGGTTGCCCAGCAAGCAATCGTCAAGATCGAATCCGAACGCCTCAGGAATTCCGTTCTTTCCGCACTTTCCCACGATCTCAGGACCCCGCTCACCTCCCTTGCTGGCTTCGCAGAAACCCTCGAAAAAACGCGTCCACCCTTGAGCAATGAGCAGGCTGAAATTGCCGAGGCCATTCGCAGCCAGGCTTCGCGCATGAGTTCCCTCGTCAACAACCTTCTGGAAATGGCAAGACTGCAATCGGGAGACGTCAGGCTGACTAGGGGCTGGCATTCCATTGAAGAAGTTATCGGGAGTGCATTGAAATCGAGAGAGAGCATTTTATCCGGACATCGGATCAGGATAACTTTGCCTGACGACTTTCCGCTTCTGGAATTCGACGCCACGCTCATCGAGCGGGTATTCTGCAACCTATTCGAGAATGCAGCGAAATACACTCCCCGGGGGAGCAGTATCAGGATAGAAGCGCAAATTGCCGACAAGGAAGCACGCATCTCGGTTTCCGACAACGGTCCCGGACTCGTCGAAGGTAGTGAAGAAGCCATGTTCGAGAAATTTACGCGGGGAGAAAAGGAATCAGCCACTCCCGGAGTTGGGCTGGGTCTTGCAATATGCAAAGCCGTCGTCGAGGCACACCATGGGAAAATATGGGCCGAGAATCTGGATGCCGGCGGGGCCCGATTCACTTTTACCTTGCCGCTAGGCAATCCCCCGAAGATTGATTTGGAGGAAGCATGAATTCGATCATCCTGATCGAGGATGAAAAGCAGATCCGCCGCTTTGTCAAAACCTCACTTGAGGCAGAAGGCTACCAGGTATTCGAAGCCGAAACGGGGAAGCAGGGCGTGATCGAGACGGCAAACCGCAAGCCTGATCTCGTGATTCTCGATCTTGGTCTTCCGGACATGGACGGCATTGAGGTCATTGGAAAGATTCGCGAATGGAGCAGTCTGCCCGTGATCATCCTCTCTGCGCGAAGCGAAGAATCGGAAAAAATCGATGCACTCGATGCCGGCGCGGACGACTATTTGACCAAACCGTTCGGGTCAGGGGAATTGCTGGCCCGCATTCGGGCGGCATTGAGACGTCAAGTGCATTCCCCTCAAGGGCAGGGAAGTGTATTCGAGGCCGATGGACTTTCGATCGATCTTGCCGGGCACCGCGTCACCCTGAATGAAATCGAAATCCATCTTACGCCGATCGAATATCGCCTTTTGTCGATTCTCGCCAAGCATGCCGGTAGAGTGCTGACCCATCGGTTTCTCTTGAAGGAAGTATGGGGGCCATCGCATGTGGACGATGCGCATTACCTGCGCATTTACATGGGCCAGCTTCGCCACAAACTGGAAAAGGAGCCCGCCAACCCTCGATATCTGCTTACGGAAACAGGTGTGGGTTACAGGCTTGCGGCCGAATGAAGCCAAGCTATCCCATTATTTTCCCATCACCGCAATCTACCGAAGATTCAGGAAACGTAATGATTGTCTAATTCCGCTCGGTTACATTGGCACTCATTTCTGCAACCAATGCAATCGAGGAAACCATGATCATGATGCTGCGCATGACGCTTCTGGCCGTGCTGTTTGCGGCCCCGCTTGCGGCTCCGGCCGCCGGGGTTCCCTTGACAAGATCGGCAGACGTTCCGCTGCCGGGAGACCCGACGCGCCTCGATTATGCGAGCCTCGACCCGGGAACCCGCGAGCTGTTCATCGCCCATCTTGGGGACAACGCGGTCATCGTCTTCGATGCGGACCGTGACAGGGTCCTGGCCGACATTCCCGGCATCGGCCATGTCCACGGCGTTCTGGCGGTGCCCGCGCTGGGAAGGGTTTATGCCTCGGCGACCTCGACCAATGAAATCGTGGTGATCGATGAAAAAAGCCTGAAAATCATCGCGCGCATTCCGGGCGGCTTCTATCCGGACGGCATGGCCTATGCGCCGCGCCAGCAGAAGCTTTATGTTTCGGACGAGCACGGGAAGACGGAAACCGTGATCGACACCAAGCGCAACCGGAAAATTGCGACCATCCAGATGGACAGCGAGGTCGGCAATTCCCGGTACGATCCCGCTTCAGGACATGTCTTCGTCAATGCCCAGACATCGGACAAGCTGATCGAGATCGACCCCGAAACCGACAGGATTGTCGCAAGTCACGCCCTGCAGGACTGCGCCGGGCCCCACGGACTGCTCATCGACGCACGCGACCGGCTCGCATTCATCGCATGCCAGGACAACGACAGGCTGCTCGCCCTGAACATGAAATCGATGGAAATCGCCCATGCCTTCCAGATCGGGAAAGATCCCGACGTGCTGGCCTTCGACCCCGGCTTCAACCGTCTCTATGTCGCCGGGGAAGCAGGCATCGTTTCCGTTTTCGATCTGTCCGGCGGGATGCACAAGGCAGGGGAGGGCTTTGTCGGAGACAATGCCCATGTGGTCGTCGTCGACCCCGCAACCCGCAAGGTCTATTTCCCGCTGAAAAACGTCGACGGCATGCCTGCGCTCAGGATCATGAAGGAAAACAGCCTGCAGCAGTGAAAGCTGCCTGTTTCTCGAAAAGGAACCAAATCGAGACGCTATGGCTCTTTACTCAGCCTCGATCCTGATCGGTTACGATTTAAGGAATAAATAATTGTTTGATCAGAATAAATCCGTAACCAGAAGCTTTGGAAAAATGCGACCTAAAAATTCCAACAGTTCAGTTTTTACGATATTAAAACCGTAACTTGCTCAACTTTTCAAACACTCTTTAAGATCAGATAATAATAAGAGCGTAACCAGCCCGAATTGATGCCCCCTTTGACAGTTCCAAAATCATTTGCCGATTCAATGCTGAGAGCCAACCAATTGATCAAGTACTGCATAGACTTCACCCAACGAATCTCGATATGTCAGAGAAACGTTGTTCATAGTCACAATTGCCTTATCATGGCCGCACTACCTGCTTGCGTCTCTCGTGCAACTGCTCCAGCTTCTGATATCGAGCGTCTTCTTTGTCCACCTCCATCAGACATCAGAAACCTATGAAAGTTCATTCTTTATTCCGCCGAGTCTATAGGGGAAGTGGGCGTCCATTCCATTACAAAAATTCTTACACCCTCCCCCTTCGCCCTCACCAACCCTACACCCGATTTTCCGCCATATTGATCTCGAACCGTTCCGATTGTAACAAATTGCGCCCTCCGTACGCACGGCTGTCCGGTGCGGAGGTTTTTCCTTGACGCGAGGCGAAATGCCGGGGTAGATTGCAGCAATCCCACAACAGGATAGAGCCATGGCGGACGACCTCATGGATCAGGCGATGAGACTGCATCTCGCGGGGCGCCATGCCGAAAGCGAAGCGCTTTACCGGCAGATTCCAGCGCACCATCCCGATTCGGCCAAGGCGAAGCATTACCTGGGATTTCTGCTGCAGCAGATGGGTCGGCTGGAAGAAGCGCTCGAATTCATCGAAGCCTCCCTTCAACTCGACAATTCCCATTCGGAATGGCACTACAACCACGGGATCGTCCTCGACAGACTGGGACGCTGCGATGAAGCCATTGCGGCATTCGAACATTCGCTGAAGCTCGCCCCCGGCAACTATTTCTGCAAGACCAGCCTCGGCGCGCTGCTCGAAAAGAGCGGGGATATCGGCAGGGCGGAGCAGCTCTACAGGGAAGCGTCGCAAATCGACCCGCACTGCCCGGATGCCCATTACCTGCTCGCTTCCCTCCTCGTTGCGCAGGGAAGATTCCTTGAGGCGCGGCATTCAAACAGCCTGGGGCTCATCGCCGACCCCGCACGGGACAAGTCGAAAATCAAGCTGGGCATCGCATACTGCGAAGTCGGGGAAAGGGACAGGGCGATTGCCCTCATGGAAAACTGGCTGCATGAAGAGCCGGGAAACCCCGTCGCAAGCCACATGCTGGCCGCATTCAGGGGGGATGCGCCAGAACGCTGCTCCGAGCGCTATGTGGAGGCCGCTTTCGACAGGTTCGCAGCGCAATTCGATTCCATATTGACCCGACTCGACTATGCCGGACCCCGCCTGCTCCGGGAAGAATTGCAGCGGCTGAACTTTGTTCCAAACAGCCTGAAAGCGCTGGATCTCGGCTGCGGAACCGGGCTCAACGGACGGATCCTGAAATCCGTTGCGCCCAGCCTGACCGGAGTGGACATCAGCCAGGCGATGCTGGATGCAGCGGGAAAGACGCAGTGCTACGATTTTCTGGTCAAGTCCGAGATCTGCGAATTCCTCTGCGACGGCCGCGACCGCTTCGATCTGATTTCATGCATGGACACGCTGATCTATTTCGGAAACCTCGAACCGGTTTTCTCGGGAATCTCTGCGCACCTCGCCCCGGGCGGGCAATTCGTTTTCACGACGGAGAAACTCGCCTCGGACTCCGGGGGCTACGAACTCGGCATCACGGGAAGATACCGCCACAGCGAGGATTATGTCGCAAGGCTGCTCGATGACGCCGGATTCGATCTGTCATATGCAGGCAATGCCGCCATCCGCAAGGAGAGCGGGCAGCCCGTCGAAGGCCAGCTCTATAGCGCCAGGAAACGACGATGAGGCGCGATTGAGGTACAATCCGGAGATTCCTCGAACCACCCTCACGCCAATCATCCATGAAAAAACTCAACGGAATGCGCCTCGACCTGACTGTCGAAGCGCTGCGCAGGATCCTCCCCCTGAGGGAGCCAGCGGACGTCGCCCTGCGCTTCTTTTTCCGCGACCACCCGAAAATCGGGCGCTCCGAGCGCGCCTTCGTCGCCGAAACCGTGTTTTCCGTCCTGAGAAGGAAAAGCTTCATCGACCATGTCATACGACAAGCCGACGGCAACGCGGGCACCCCCAGAAAGATCGCCCTGGTTTATCTCTCCAGAATCGAGGGCATGAACCTCAGGGAACTCAAACCCTATCTTTCCGAATCCGAGGAGAAATGGCTCAATTCGGCCAAGGCCGTCCCGGCGGACGACCTGCCCCTGGAAGTCAAGGCGGAGCTTCCGGAATGGGTCGTCTCGAAACTCAGGCCCTCCATGAACGACGAGGCCATCCTTTCCCTGGGGAGAAGCATGCAGCAGAAGGCGCCGCTCGATCTGAGAGTGAACACGATCAAGGCGAGCCGGAAAGAAGTGCTCGAAAAACTCGGCGGAGAGGCGACGCAATGGTCTCCTGCAGGCGTGCGCATCCAGGACAAGTTCGCGCTCAACGAGCACGAACTCTTCCTGGAAGGCAAGGTGGAAGTCCAGGACGAGGGCAGCCAGCTGCTGGGCTATCTCCTCGCGCCCAAAAGGCGCGAAATGGTGGTCGATTTCTGCGCCGGAGCCGGGGGAAAAACCCTGATGCTCGGCGCGCTGATGCATTCCACGGGCAGGATCTACGCTTTCGACATATCCGAGAAAAGGCTGGAAAAGCTGGGGCCGAGGCTCAAACGCTCCGGACTCTCCAACGTCAATCCGCAACTGATCCAGAACGAGAACGACATCAAGGTGAAGCGCCTGTCCGGCAAAATCGACAGGGTGCTGGTGGATGCCCCGTGCAGCGGGCTCGGCACATTGCGCCGCAATCCGGACCTGAAATGGCGCCAGTCGGAAGGGAGCCTCGAAGAACTCAAGACGAAGCAGGCCGCCATACTCGCGGGAGCTTCCGTGCTGGTGAAGCCCGGAGGGCGCCTCGTTTACGCGACCTGCAGCATCCTGCCGGAAGAAAACCGGGAAATCGTGTCGAAATTCCTGGAGTCCCATCCGGAATTCAGCCTGCTCGGCGCTTCGGACATACTGAAATCCCAGCACATCGATCTGGATACCGGAAAATATCTCGAGCTTCGGCCGGACATCCACGGCACGGACGGCTTCTTCGCCGCGGCCATGGAAAAGACCTCCTGATTGCAGGACGAGGCACGAACCAGCATAATCCTCTTTTCTGGAATGGTTTTTCTGCGGGCAGGTCGACCTATCCATGTCTTACAAAAAAAGCTTCAACCTGCGGATATCCGCAACGCATTTCATCATCCTGGCGCTCCTTTTCGGGTTCGGGATGGCAGTCGTCTCGACCATAGCAAGCCTTCAGTCCATCTCCCACGACCTCTACACCCACCCTTTCAGGGTCAGCAACACCGCCATGGACGCGCAAACCAAGATCGTCGCGATGCGCGACGACATGGTGGAGATGGCCCTGGACCCGGCGAATCAGGCGGAGCTTTCTCTCGAAGTGTCCGCCCTGGATGCCGGGGTCAGGTCGGATTTGAAGCTGATCCATTCTTCCTTCCTCGGGGACATGAGCCGGGTGGACGAGATCGACCGCCAGATGGATCTCTGGCAGCAGATCAGATCGAAAGTCATCGACCTCATCCGGCAGGGCGACCAGGCTCGGGCGAAGCGCCTGATGGCAGGCCCCGGGGAGCAGCTTTTCAAGCGGATTCTGGGCAATACCGGTTACGTCGTCGAATTCGCGAGGAAGAAAGCCGAATTTTTTGCCAAGGAGGCGGCCGCCGAATCTGCATCCAGGGTGCACGAAATCTGGTGGCTGCTGGGGGGGCTGGCGGCTCTATTCAGCCTGCTGGTTTTTCTGGTCACGCGCCGCATCCTTGCCGAATTCCGCAGGAACGAGGCCTTCACCGGAAAGCTGATGGAAAGCGAGCAGAAGTTCCAGCGCCTGTTCGAGGAGGCCAGCGATTGCATCATGCTGCTTTCGACAGAGGGGGTCATCGTCGACATCAACCGCACCGGTCATGAAAGACTGGGCTACTCCAAGGAAGAAATGGTGGGAAGGCGCATCGCCGAATTCGATACTGCCGAACACGCACCCAGGGTCCGGGAAAGGGTCGAAAATGTCATGAAGGCAGGCTGCGCTTCGTTCGAGGCGGCGCATGTATGCAAGAACCGCCTGGTGATGCCCGTGGAAATCAACGCCAGCCTCATCGAAATAAACGGGAACCAGGTCATTCTCAGCGTGGTGCGCGACATATCCGAACGCAAGCGCATGGAAAACGAACTGGCGGCCAAGGAATCGCGCTACCGTGGCGTCATCGAAACTTCTCCGGAAGGCTTCTGGGTGGTGGACATGCAGGGGCGTCTTCTCGAAGTCAACGACGCCTATGTGGCGCTTTCGGGCTACAGCCGGGAGGAACTGCTCGCCATGAGCATTCCCGACCTGGAAGCAAAGGAGGACCCCGCAGAGACCGCAGCGCACATCGAAAACGTGATGAAGAACGGATACGAGCGCTTCGAAAGCCTGCACAAGACCAGGGCGGGGAAAATCTGGCCCGTCGAGGTGGCGGTCAGCTTCTGGCCTATGGAAGGCGGGCGCTTCTTCGTCTTCTGCAGGGACATCACCGAGCGCAGGCACAGGGAAGAGGAGCAGCGGCTGGCCATGACGGTGTTCCGGAATATCGGCGAGGGGATGACCGTGACCGATTCCGAGAACCGCGTCGTCGCCGTCAATCCGGCCTTCACCCATCTGACCGGCTACAGCGCAGAAGAAATGATGGGCAGAAATCCCAGCCTGCTGAGCTCCGGCCACCACGACGGCGAATTTTACCGGCAGATGTGGAAAACGCTGGATGAGACCGGGCAGTGGCAGGGCGAAGTATGGGACCGCCGCAAGGACGGCGAGCTGATCGCCAAATGGCTGACCATCAGCACCATCTACGACGAAGCAGGATCGGTGCATCAGCGGGTGGCGCTTTTTTCCGACATCACCCAGAAGAAACAGTCGGATGAAATGCTCTGGCGACAGGCCAACTTCGATCCCCTCACCCAGCTACCCAATCGCCGCATGTTCCGCGAGCAGCTGGAACAGCAGATCAGGAAGACGCATCGCAGCGGGGCTTCCCTGGCGCTTTTCTTCATCGACCTGGACCGTTTCAAGGAAATCAACGATACGCTCGGGCACCATGTCGGAGACGAACTGCTGGTGGAAGCGGCAAAGCGCATCATGTCCTGCGTGCGCGAATCGGACACCGTGGCCCGTCTCGGCGGCGACGAATTCACCGTGATCCTGGGGGAATTGTCCGACAGGGCCAGAATCGATCATGCGGCGCAGAACATCATCGCCAGGCTGGCGGAACCCTTCCAGCTCGGCAGCGAAATCGCCTATGTTTCCGCCAGCGTCGGCATCACCCTCTATCCGGACGATGCGGACAGCGCGCACAACCTGATCAAGCATGCCGACCAGGCAATGTACGAGGCCAAGAGTCGGGGCCGCAGCCGCTTCAGCTATTTCACTCCCCAGCTTCAGGAAGAAGCCATGAAGCGCCTCAAGCTGACCACCGACATGCGCAATGCGCTTGCCAAGGAACAGTTCAGAGTCCATTTCCAGCCCATAGTCGATCTTGCGACTGGCAACATTCACAAGGCGGAAGCCCTGCTGCGCTGGGAGCATCCCGAGCAGGGCATGGTCAGCCCGATGGATTTCGTTCCGCTCGCCGAAGAAACCGGAATGATCAACGAGATCGGCGACTGGGTTTTCCGCGAAGCGGCGAGCCTGACGAAACGGCTTCAGGCATCCTCTCCCGCCTTCCAGATCAGCGTCAATGCCTCTCCGGTGCAATTCCACAGCACCCTGGATCATTTCGGCGAATGGCCGAATTACCTGAAACAGCTCGGCCTGGGCGGCAGCAGCATCGCCGTGGAAATCACCGAAGGGCTGCTGCTGGAGACGAACAGCAGCGCAACGGACCGGCTTCATGCCATGCGGGAAGCCGGACTGCAGATATCGCTCGACGACTTTGGCACGGGTTACTCGTCGCTTTCCTATCTCAAGCAGTACCCCATCCAGTATCTCAAGATCGACCGCTCCTTCGTCCGTGACATGACGACCGACCCCAACGACGAGGCCCTGTGCGAAGCCATCGTGGTCATGGCGCACAAGCTTGGCCTGAAAGTCATCGCGGAAGGCGTCGAAACGACGCAGCAGCGCGACCTGCTTGTTGCAATGGGCTGCGATTACGCTCAGGGCTATCTGTTCTCGAAAGCCCTGCCTGCCGAAGCGTTTGCAAAACTCATGACGGACGGAAACTGAAGATCATGACTTACCCCCCATCGCTCTATACGGAGCGGCTCGAATTGCGTCCCCTGAAAAAAGAGGACGGCGAAGACTTTCTGGCAATTTTTTCCAATCCCGAGGTGACGCGGTATTACGAAGTCGGCACCATGATCAATCTTCTTGAAGCGAGCATCCTGCTCGATCATTTCATTGCCATCGGGCGGCTCGGCATCAGCCTGAAAGGCAATTCCAGAATCATCGGCAGCTGCGGGCTCTTCGCCCTCAACGCGGAATACTTCTCCGCATCCCTGGGCTACGATCTGGCACGGGAATACTGGGGAAAGGGAATCATGACCGAGGCGCTGAAGGCCCTGCTCGGCCATGGCTTTTCATCGCTGGGGCTCAACCGGATCAATGCCTTGACCTATCCCGACAATGCCGCATCGATCAGGGTGCTGGCGGGCCTGGGCTTCAGAATGGAAGGGACCATGCGCGAATTCGGTTTCTGGAAGGGCAGCTTTCACGACATGGCCCTGCATGCCCTGCTGCGCAGCGAATGGCGCTTCTGACATGATGCCTGACGTGAAGCTGCATGAACTTGAATCTGCCCTCGAGAACGGCGAATTCGTCTATTACTACCAGCCCAAGATATCCCTCGTCACAGGCAGAATCAGCGGGGCGGAAGCCCTGATACGCTGGATCAGAACCGACGGCAAAATCGTTCTGCCGAACAGGTTCATTCCTCTGGCCGAATCGAGCGGATTCATCACCGAAATCAGCCAGGCGATGTTCCCGAAACTGGTCACCGACGCCCTGATCGTCAACGACGTCAACGCGAAGCTCGTCACTGCATTCAATCTCTCGGCAAAGGATTTCGAAAACAGGCATCTCCTTCATGCCATCCAGGACGCTTCTGGCCGGATCGATCCGGCCCGGCTGGGGGCGGAACTGACCGAGGCGTCGGTGATCGGCCTGGGCAACAGCAGAGCCCTCGGCAACCTGAGGGAACTGGCCGAGAGCGGAATCCGCCTGGCGATGGACGATTTCGGCACGGGATATTCCTCGATCGACACGCTGAGCCGCCTGCCTTTCGACATCATCAAGCTCGACCAGGGACTGATCAGCCGCATGTCCGATTCCGAAAGAAGCGCAACCATCGTCCTGGCGAGCATCCGCATGGCCCACCAGCTCGGCATGGAAATCGTGGCCGAAGGCATAGAAACCGCCTCCGCCTACGACTTCCTGCTTCACGCGGGATGCACCGAAGTTCAGGGCTTCTGGATAGCGAGGCCGATGCCTCTGGACGATTACCTGGCTTTCATCCGCAAGGATCATATCTGGACTGGGCTGCCCACCGGACTCATCCACATGGCGATTCTCGACCATGTGCAATGGCGCCAGCAGCTCATCTCCAGGGTGACTTCGCTCGCCTTCAATGGCAAGGTCGACGAGGCAGCGATACGCGCTTCCAACGTGGAAGTGGATCACCATCAATGCAAGCTGGGGAGATGGTACTACGGCGTGGGCCAGGCATTTCGCGGGCACCCCGTTTTCGACCGGCTGGAAGAGCCGCACCGGCTCCTGCACCAGGCAGGATTCGATCTGCTCGAATCGGCCAGCCAGGGCATGTCCAGAAGCGAGCTGACGCGGCAGATGCGCATGCTGACGCACCAGTCGTCGCGCATCATCGAATTGCTTCAGGAACTGGAAAGCGAGGCGATGATCGATCTTTCCTTGAGGAACGCCTGAATCTTAGGGAACCACTGATTTATTCCCACGCGGTCGCGACGCGACTTTGCGAGATGAGATTCGAGGCGCGCGGCGAAGTCGAATGGTTATTCCATTCGCGAGCCGCGTAACAAAGAAGATCGCCCGCAAAGCCCCGCCCCAATCGGGTTGCGTGAGAATCGAGCGCTCGCCTTGTCGCGCTCCTTGATGTCGTAGGCCCGGCTACGATCTGCGTCGCGCTTCGCGCGATCATCTCGATTTTCTCAGCAACGCGATCTGCGCGGGAATAAATCAGTGGTTCCTTAGGACAGCGGCTTCTCGCGCGCATCCCTCAGCGTCTTCACCACCTCCTGATCCTCGACCTGGGGAAAATCCCGGTAGAACTGGCCCACAGCCTGGAAATATTCCGGGACTTCCAGGCAGACGGTTTCGTCGGCAAGCGGCCTTATTTTCTCCAGCGCATCGGGAGGGGAAACCGGAACCGCGCAGACCAGCTTCGATGGATTTCTCGAACGCAATGCATGAAGCGCCGAGATCATGGTCGAGCCGGTGGCGAGCCCGTCGTCGATGACGATGGCGATCCGCCCTTCGGGGTCGATCGGAGGCATGTATCCGGCGCGCCTTTTGGCGATGACTTCGAGCTGCGCGGCCTTTTCGCGCTCGATGTACTCCGGTCCGGCGCCCTCGGCTGCCGCATAATCCGCGACATAACACCAGCCGGATTCGTCCACCGATCCCACCGCGAATTCCGGGCTGTAGGGCGAGCGCAGCTTTCTCACCAGAACGACGTCGAGATCCCCCTGCAGCTCCAGGGCGATGATTCTGCCCATAGGAACGGCGCCGCGCGGAATGGCGAGTATCAGCGGATGCCTGCCCCTGTAATGCATCAGCTTCTTCGCAAGCAGCCTTGCGGCTTCCTCCCTGTCAGCGAACATGATCCCCCCTTCCTAAGGAAGCCCTGAACAAGTCGCTCATGAGCCGTGTTGCCGGAAAATCGAGATGATCGCGCGAAGCACGACGCAGGTTGTAGCCAGGCCTACAATGCCCAGGAGGGCGACAAAGCGAGCGCTCGATTTTGAGATGCCCCGAAACTGCGCTTCGCTTCGTTTTCACGCAACCCTTCAGGGACGGGGCTTTACGGGCGATCCTCCTTGTCGCTCGATTTGCGAAGGGAATGACCATTCGCTGCGTCTCGCTTCGCGAGTCTCATCCCGCAAAGCCGACCGTCACGGCCACGCGGGACTTTTTCAGGGCTTCCCTAATCCAGCATAGCAAACAATCAGGAAAGGACGGCGGGAAGCTCCTTCGCAAGCAGATTCTTTTCGGATACCGCCTTGCCGCAAAGCGCGAATCCGAGCATCTTTCCGTCTTCTCCCAGGAAAACGGATTTCACGCCGTCCGCATCTGATTCGGTATGCCAGGCGCCCTTCGAATCCGGCTTCGGCGGGGAAACCACAGCAGGACAGGAAGGCGTCTTGACGACGACGGGCATCGCGGGATAAACGAGAGATTCCGGCTCTCCCAGCACATTCCGGGCGAGAATCTTGGATGCGTGCATGATGGGCATCACGAAGGGCAGAACCTGCCCCTCGATTTCCATGCAGTCTCCTATTGCGTAAACATCCCGTGCGCTCGTCTCCAGTTGCCGGTTGACCAGAATCCCCCTCGCGCATTCCAATCCCGCATCCTGCGCAAGCCCGATCCTGGGCTTCAGTCCCACTGCGGAAAGGACGATATCGGCCTGGAAAGCGCTGCCGTCTTCGAGAAGGAGGCTTCCCTTTTCGATTTTCGCGATCTTCGCCCCCCAATGCCATGCGACTGTCTTCATGGCATGCTCCATCCACTTACCGCATTCCGGCGTCACCAGCCGGCCCAGCGGCTGGGTCGCAATGTCGAAAACATCGACTTCGAATCCGCTTGACGAAAGATCGTCGGCGAATTCGCAGCCGACCAGGCCCGCACCGATTATCGCGACCCGCCTCTTCCCTTCCAGCGCTTTCCTGAATTTCCCATAGCCGGACAGGTCGTTGACTGAAAGCGCGTCCGCATGAAGACGCAGCGGATCCGCGCCGAGGGCGAGCACCAGCTTCGCATAGCGCAGCTTCTCCCCGTCTATCGAAATTTCGTGGTCGCCGGGAAAAATCGCATCCACGCGGGCATCCGTCCTGATTCTGGCATCCAGCTCTTCCGCCATCCGGGCTGCGGTCTTGATGACCAGCGAATCCGGGGTTTTCCCCGCGGATAATGCGTTGGAGAGCATGGGCTTGGAATAGAAGTCCCCCGAATCCATCGAGACCAGAAGAAGCGTGGCATCCCTGTCCAGTCTTCTGATCTCCTTCGCGCTCTGGTAGCCGGCGAGTCCGCTCCCCACGATCACGATCGGTGCCACGGTTTCAGACCTCGACCATCTCGAAATCGGATTTCGCCACGCCGCAATCCGGGCAGTTCCAGTCTTCCGGAATGTCTTCCCATCTTGTACCGGCTGCCACGCCCTCCTCGGGCATGCCGACAGCCTCGTCGTAAACGAATCCGCAAACCACGCATTGCCATTTCTTCATGACTGAGCTCCTTTGTTGATAATCGCTTCGAGCGCCTCGCGGTAGTGTGCGGCATGCCGCTCCTCCACCTTCGCCAGTGCCGAGAAGCGCTTCGCCGCTTTCTGCAAGGTGGCGATGAACCTTTGCGCATGCTCCTTCGATTCGGCTATCTGCCCGTCCATTTCGGCAAGCGCATCGATTCTTCCCTCCTCCTCGGCTTCTTTCCTGAAGGAAGGGTACATCTCGGTATATTCGTAGGTTTCCCCGGCTATCGCCATTTCCAGGCATTTTTCCGGGGTCGTCTCGCCCGCAGGATGGAGCAGTTCGAGATGGCCGAAGGCATGCAACACTTCCTGGGCCGCAGTTTCCTCGAACACCTGTGCGGTTTCGATATCCCCGGCCCTGCGGCACTGCCTGGCGAAATAGAGGTATTTGATGTGGGCCATCGACTCCCCCGCGAAGGCGGATTCGATGTTCCTGACGGTCGGCGATGATTTCATCTCGGTCTCCTTTGCATGCACAAGAGCAAGCGCTCAGGAACCATGTTACTCAGGAGAAACCGCCCGGTCCAATTGATTGTTTATGCCGCATCGATAGAATCCGGTTATGACCCTGCGATTTTCCCGTTAAGCGGAACAATGCCGGGAAGGTTGCAGTCCAGAATCGACTGCCTGACCGCCTCGACTGCCTGCGGCCTGTAGAAGCTCTTGCGCCAGGCGAGCACGACGCGCCTCGATGGCACCGGAGAGGAAATCGGCCGGATGGCTATCAGGGCATTTCTCGATTCTTCCGCATCCGCCGCGGTTGCAGGCAGCACGGTGATCCCGGCGCCGGATGCGACCATGTAGCGGATCGTCTCCAGGGAGCTGCCTTCCACGGTTTTCTGCAGGCCGGAGGAAGCCGCGATGGCGCGGCTCAGGGCAGAGCTGGCCTGCAGCACCTGATCCCTGAAGCAGTTCCCCGCCGCAAGCAGGAACAGGTTGTCCTGGGCAAGCTGGGAAGCCGAAATGCTGGCTTTGGCAACCCATTTGTGATTGACGGGCAACGCCACGCGGAAGGGCTCTTCATAGACTTCATGCGTCACGATCCCGGGCTCGGAAAACGGGGCGGAAAGGATCGCGACATCGAGTTCGCCGCGCTTCAGGAGATCGGCGAGGCGGTTGGTGAAATTTTCCTGGATCAGAAGCGGCATGAGCGGCGCCCGCTCGTGCAGCACCGGAATCAGCCTGGGGAACAGGTAGGGGGCGATGGTATAGATCGCGCCTATCCTGAGCGAGCCGTTCAGCTGCTCCTTCCCCTTGTGCACCATCTGCCTGATCGCAGTCGCCTCTTCCAGGACGCGCTTTGCCTGGACCACGACCTGCTCCCCTATCGGCGTCACGGAAACGTCGCTCATGCCGCGCTCGAAAAGCGTGACGCCGAGTTCGTCCTCGAGTTTCCTCACCGCCACGCTCAGGGTGGGCTGGCTGACGAAGCAGGATCTTGCAGCCCTGCCAAAATGCCGCTCTCGTGCCAACGCAACGATGTACTTGAATTCCGTGAGTGTCATGATTCCTCTTGCCGAGCCGATGCAATAGATGTATCAGAACTGCTCAATATAGTCAAAATCCATTTTCTTGACAAGAAAACCGCCTGTCAGTTGCCGAACAGCCCCTTCAGGAGCCGTTCCTTCACCTTGTCCTTGACCTCGGTTTTCTGCTGCTCGACCTTTGCCTTCAGCGCACCGGATGCCATGGAAGCGATATCCAGGGAATAATGCAGCGAATCGAACGGGCCCGATATGCGGACCGGGACGGTCACGCCCCTGAGCGAGGAAAGGTCGGCCCCGCCCTGGCCCTGCAGGGTCGCGACCACGGAAACCCTGGCGAGATAATTCAGGGCGCTCCTGCCAATGTCGATATCCCCCTCGCCGCCCAGCCTGAAGAGGGGGGATTTCGCCGCCAGGTCGCTGTTGTGGGCGACGCCGTTCCTGATGTCGAAAGTGGCGGAAAGCTCGGAGAAATCGGTCTTTTCGGAAGCATTCGCAGCCCCGCTTTTCGCCCCTCCCATTTTCGACTGGATGCCACGCAGCGCGGCTGCCATATCGATCCCCCTCACCGCGCCGTCGGTGAGGCGCAGGGAAGCCTTGCCTGCCAGGGATTTCCTGAGGTCCCCGACGAGGTTGCCGGACGCCTTCAAATCGACCGCAACCGCCCCCCTTCCTTCGAGAATGTCCTTCTTCGTCATGTCCCGGATCAATGGCCCCACGCTGATCCCGGAAAGATTCTCCTTCAGCCTGAATTTCGGCACGGCGAGCGCTTCCACCACTGCGCTTCCTGCCGATTTTCCCTGATAGAGATCGGCCCTGATGGGGTCGAGATTCAGCCTGGAATCAGCCGCATGGATGCCGAGAGCGACATTCGACAATTGCAGCCCGTATACTTTCAGCGCCCCTATCGCGAGATTGCCGCTCGCATCCAGCTTCCTGAGGAAGGAAAGATCGAAAGGTTTCCCAGGGCCGGAATCCCTGGATCCGGCAAGGTAGCGGTCCGCATCCAGCCTGTCTATGCCGACATCGAAGCGGTAGGCGGGAGAGGCAAAATGTTTCACGGCAAGCTTCGCCCTGACGTGGCTGTCGTCGAATTTCCCGGACAGATCGGCTGAGGCAGACCGCTTCTCCATGTCGATTTCGGCCTCTCCTTTCACGGCAATCGCATGTTTCCCTCCGGAAAATTCGAGATCGATTCCGTCCAGCCTGTAGCTCTCGGAACCGGGCAGAAGCCCGCTTTTGAGCGACAGCTTCGACTCCCCGGCGGCATCCTTCATGACCAGTCCCAGGGAAAACCCGGTATGCACCCCTTCCTTCAGCCTTCCCGTCGCAAGCGAAATGCCATCGAATACCCTTTTGCTGCCGGTCTTCTCGTCTTCCAGGGAAACCGAGCTGTTCGCAACCGTGATGCCGCCGATGTCGAATTCGGGCTTCCTTGCGCCCCCCGCTTTCCCGCCCGCCAGATCGTCGTAATTGGTCGTGCCGTCGGAATGGCGCACCAGCCTGACATGCAGGCCGTCTATGGCTATCCTGTCCACCTCCAGGGAGCCGCGAAGCAGGGGCAGCCATGCCATATCCAGCATTGCATTGTCCATCGAGGCGAATTGCCCTTTGCCTTCTGGTCCGCTCAGGGAAGCCTTGCCGAGATTCAGTCCTATCCGGGGAAACAGCTTCAGGCCGATCTTTCCCTCCAGATTCGGGGTGCGCCCGGTTTCGTCCCTGACGAAGGCCACGATCTGCGGCTTGTAGTCGTTCGGATCGACTTCGATTGCGACATAGGAGAGAAACAGCAAGAACGCCGCGAACAGGACGGCTATCGACGCACCCGCATATTTGAGGATCTTTTTCATTTTGGCCATCCCCGGTCATATAATTGATTAAGGAGCCACTGATTTATTCTCCCGTGGTGCGCGTGGGAATAAATCAGTGGTTCCTTAATTCTATGCCAAAGGGGAGCACATGGAAGGAAAGCCCGAAAGCGACGGCATCTACCGTGCCGCGATCGAAGCCCTGGCCGACGGAATCGTCCTGCTGGACCCGGAGGGCACCGTCATAGACTGCAATCCGGGAGCAGAATCGATTCTTGACCTGTCCCGCACAGCCATCCTCGGCAACAAGTTTTCCGGCATCGGGCTCGATTTCGTCCAGGAGAACGGCGCCCCCTACCCGAAAAAGAAACTGCCTCATGCGATCACGCTCGGCACGGGAAAAACCTGCAGGAACGTCGTCATGGGGCTTTCCAGGGCCAGGGGCGACACGACCTGGATCAGGGTCGATTCGGCAATCCTTTCCAGCGGGGGGCACCCCTTCGCCATCCTGGTTTCCCTTTCCGACATCAGCCTGCGCAAGAAGCACCAGGAAGAACTCCAGCACTCCTACAGCGCATTGCGCGAGCTTTCGTTCAGGCTGCAGCATGCCCGTGAAGTGGAACGGGCGAGCGTCGCACGGGAAATCCACGACGAGCTCGGCTCCGTCCTCACCTCGATCAAGTTCGACCTGAGCTGGGCCGTCGAGAAGATGGACGGCAGGGGGCAGTTCGAAGAGATATTCAAGGCGCTGGATGGCGCCATCCAGAGCGTCAAGAAAATCTGCACCGACTTGCGGCCCGCCATCCTGGACGATCTGGGACTGCTCGCCGCAATCGAATGGCAACTGGGCCAGTTCGGCAGGAAGACCGGCATCCGCTGCAAGATCGAGGCCAGGGGCAGCGAGCCTGCCGTCCCGCAGGATGTCGCCACCGGCATCTTCCGCATCTTCCAGGAAACCCTCACCAACATCGCCCGGCATGCCGATGCGGCAAACGTGCGGGTCAGGTTCCAGGCGAACGAGAAGGATATTCTGCTGACGGTGAGCGACGACGGCAAGGGGATCGATCCCAAGAGAAGCGCAGGCTCCAAATCCCTGGGGATTCTCGGCATGGTGGAACGCGCCCAGGCTCTGGGCGGGGCGCTTGCCGTGCATCCCGCAAAACCGAGGGGGACGAAGGTGGAACTCTCCATTCCGCTGGAGCGGCGGACATCCAGAAGGGCTATCGCCTCCAGTATCCCCTGAATTTTTCCATCACCTCGTTCATCTCGGAGTCCGAAATGATATTCGGCTCTCCGATCTGCAGCGCACGCCAGTATTGCTCGCAAAGCGACTCCACCTCGACGGCAAGTCCCATCGCCTCATCCAGGTCGCGTCCTGCGGCGATCATGCCGTGGTTGGCAAGCAGGCAGGCGCGCCTGTCATGGAGCGCGGCAAGGGCGTGATCCGACAGCGCCTGCGTGCCGAAAAGCGCATAGGGCGCGCAGCGTATCGAGGTTCCGCCTGCGGCTGCGATCATGTAATGGAAAGGCGGCACTTCCCTGCCCAGGCAGGCGAGCGTCGTGGCGAAAGGGGAATGGACGTGGACGACCGAGCCGATCTCGGGGCGGTTCGCGAAAATGTCCCTGTGGAAGCGCCATTCGCTCGACGGCCTCTCGCCCGTGACGACTTCGCCCGAAAAATCCATGAGCACCATGTCTTCGGGACGCATGGCTTCCGGAGGCAACGCCGAAGGGGTGACGAGGAAATTCTCCCCATGCCGAAGCGAAAGGTTTCCCGCGGCCCCCCGGTTCAATCCCAGCTCGACAAGGCGCAGGGAGGCTGCAACCATCTGCTGCCGGAAATCGTATTCCGTCATTTCTTCCTGCATGGATAGGCCTCTCCCAACGCCTGCCTCACCAGCTGGCTGGCTGACATTTTCCGCATTCCCGCATGGGATTCGAGGTAGCTCCCGACGATTTCCTCGGCGTGCGAGGCGGAAAGCTTTTGCGGAATGCAGAGAACGCCAGCGAACGCCTCGGTCGCCCCCTGCACGTAGCCGATGTAGAAGCCCGCATCGATGGCATCCGTGGCAAGCTGCTGGCCGGAATCCTGGACCATCCTTTCTTTCGCCTGGTATCTTTCGAAAAGCTTGTTGCCGTCCAGATAGCCGTCGGCGCAAGCGGCAGTTGCATAGAGCGCCAGAGCCAGCGCCGGAATAGTCTTCAGCATGTTTTCTCCGATTGGCAGATGTCCGATTTCCCGTTCATGGCTTCCCCGGCAGACGGCCTCACAGCTCGAAGGACTCGCCGAGGGAAGGCATCACGACCTTGCCCTTCACAAGGGAAGCGAACTGGCTCATGCACGCTGCCTCGCCATGCACCAGGAAAGTCGTCCCGACCCCGCCTATTCCCTCGTGCCATTTCAGGAGCTCGGCCTGATCGGCATGGGCGGAGAAGCCGTTGATGGTATGGATGCGGGCGCGCACCGGCACTTCCCTGCCGTAGATGTGCGCTTCCTTCGCCCCGTCGATGATCCTGCGGGCAAGCGTTCCGTTCGCGGCATAGCCGACGAAAACGACGCTGCAGTTTTCCTTTCCCAGGCTGTTCTGGAGATGGTGCCTGATCCGCCCTCCGGTGCACATCCCGGCACCCGCCATGATCACCGCGCCGCCGCTGATCCGGTTGATCGCGATCGAATCCGCCGTCTCGCGGGTGAAATGCAGTCCCTGCAGATGAAAGGGATCGCGCCCCTTGCGGAACATCTCGGCGGTTTCCGGCGCATAGCATTCCGGATGCTTGCCGAAAATTTCCGTGGCGGAAATCGCCATCGGCGAGTCCAGGAAAACCTGGGTGGTCCTGGAGAACCGGCCCGACTCGACCCCTTCCCTCAGGAAATACAGCAGTTCCTGCGCCCGCTCCAGCGCGAAGGTCGGAATGATCACGTTTCCGCCCCGCCCGAAGGTGTCTTCCACGACCTCGTAAAACTCCTCGACGGAAGGCTCGAATGGCCGGTGCAGGCGGTCGCCGTAGGTGGTTTCCATGACCACGAAATCCGCGCTTTCCGGGGCGACGGGGCTCCTCAGGATGGGCCTTCCCGAGTTGCCGATATCGCCGGAAAAAAGCACGGAACGCTTCTTTCCCTTTTCCTCCAGTTCGAGCAGGATGCTGGCCGAGCCCAGGATATGGCCCGCATCCAGAAAGGTCGCCCTGATGTTCGGCACGAGCTCCAATGGCCTGCCGTAATTCGCCGTGCGGCCGAAGAAATCGAGGGCATAGAAGGCATCCATCAGGGAATAGAGCGGGACCGAAGGGCCATGATTGCGGCGGTGGTGAACTTCCTCTTCCTGCAGATGGGCGGCATCGAGCATCACGAGGCGCGAGAGTTCGCGGGTTGCGGCAGTGGTCACGATCTCTCCCCTGAAACCCCGCTTCACCAGGAGCGGAAGCCTTCCGCAATGGTCGAGATGGGCATGGGTGAGCAGAACGCAGTCGATCTGCGCCGGATCGAACCCGAAAGATTCCGCGTTCTCCTCCTCGATTTCGCGCCCGCCCTGGTAGAGGCCACAGTCGATCAGGATTTTCTTGTCCCCGCATTCGATCATGTGGCAGGAACCGGTGACCCCCCTGTCCGCGCCGTGGAAAGAAATCTTCATGTCGCCCCCTTCATTTTCAGAACAATCCCCTGATCGCGCTTCCCGCCTTTTCCAGGGTTTTCCCCATGGATTTTGCCAGAGCATCGAAGCTCACTGCGGATTCGAGCTTCGCTTTCAGCGCTCCCGCCACTTCCTGTCCCAGCTCTCCGGGAGTGACCCCACCCTGGGCCTTGCCGATGTCGTTCAGGGTGATGTCGGGCAGCTTCACCGAAACCGTCCTGCCATTCATGAATCCGGCGCTCGCCTGCGCTTTTGCATCCCGGATGGAAAGCTCCCCGACGATCAGCTTCTTGCCGCCCTTCCGGGTCCCGGAAGGGCCGGCATGATCCGCGATGTGTTTCTGGATGGCATCGAAATTGGTCGTGCCGTTCGCCTTCTCGTAACTGACGTCGGGAGAGTCAACGGCGATTCTGTCGATGAGGACCACGGGTTTTGCGATGCTGGATACGTCGAGAACCATCTCGATCTCGCCGACCTTCAGGGCGTAAGGCGTACTGAAGCCGGAAGGATTGCCCACGACGAGGCCGCGCACGATCCCCGTTCCCTGCGCAGCCCTGATTTCGACCGAGGCGACCTGCACCCTGGTCCCGGTCATCTCGCTGCCGTACTTCTCGATGGCGGTTTTGACGAGGCTGTCCATGTTGCCGTGCAACCAGAAGAGCATGCCCGCCAGAACGATCAGGAGCGCAAGGAGTGCGACGCCTGCCTTTTTCATTGTTTTACCCTCCCTGGCCAAATGATATCAGGGATCGAGCCTGGCAGTCACTGCCTCCAATCGAATCTGAAATGCAGGTTCGCCGGAATCAAGCGTATTAATATTCCGCAAACAACCAGTCCGGGTTAAGTTGACTCGTCGACCGGACAGCGCCTTCATGGACTCCATGAATTCCGTCCGACCTCCCTTGTTTGATGCGTCAGGACTGGCTGATCCATCACGCATGGTTTAAAGTAAAGGCAGGCGTCAATGGGGCAATACCGTGAACCGGCCGAGCTTGGACCAAATCATTTTTGAGCACAGCATGGATGCAGTGCTTCTGACTGCGCCTGACGGCACCATCTTCAGGGCGAACCCTGCGGCGTGCCAGATGTTTCTTCGATCGGAGGAAGAGATCTGCAGGCTTGGCCGCGCCGGGCTCGTCGACCCCGCTTCCCCGAAGCTGAAGGAATTTCTGGAAACGCGCGCCCGGGCAGGCCGGGTCCGCTCCGAACTCATTTACCTGCGTGGGGACGGATCGCGCTTTCTCGGGGAAGTGAGTTCAGAGCAATTCGAGAATGACCGGGGCGAATTGAGGACTGTTCTGGTCATTCGGGATGTCAGCGACAGAATGCGCATGGAGGAAATGCTCAGGGATGCGCAGCGCATCGCTCATTTGGGTAGCTGGCATCTGGACATGGCAACCGGCCAGGTGGTTTGGTCTGAAGAGCTTTATAAAATGTACGGGTTCGATCCTGCGCTCCCTCCTCCGCCTTACGCCGAACACATGAAATTGTTCGTCCCTGAAAGCTGGGAGAAGCTGAGCGCTGCCCTGGCCAATACGCTGGAAACCGGGGCACCCTATGAACTCGAGCTCGAAATGATTCGCAGGGATGGCAGCCGCGGCTGGATGTGGGTGCGCGGAGAGCGGGTGGATGCCGCCGGAACGGCCATTGCTCTCAAGGGCATCGCCCAGGACATTACCGAGCACATGAAGACGCTGGAAGCCCTGAAGAGCAGCGAGTCCTGGTTGCGCAGCATTCTGGACAATACCAACACCTGCATTGCCTCGACTGACCGGCAGGGGCAGGTCACGAGCTTCAACGAGGCGTTCCGCGCCCTGCTCGGCTACGATGCGGAATCGCTCAGAAAGATGAATTTCGCCGATTTCACGCATCCGGAGGATTTGAATATCGAAAATGTCTTTTTCAATGAAATCCTCGCCGGAAAGCGCAACGGCTACCACATCAACAAGCGCTATCTCCACAGGGACGGCCATTCCATTTGGGTCGATCTTTCAACCGGCGTCATCCGGGACGAGAAGGGGAATGTGACGAACTTCGTCGCCGTCATCCAGGACATCTCCGACAGGAAGGCGGCAGAAAGCGAGATCACCCAACTGGCCTTCTATGATCCCCTGACCGGGCTCCCCAACCGGCGCCTGCTTCTTGACCGCCTCAGGCAGGCGATGGCTTCCAGCACGAGAAGCGGGCTGGACGGCGCGCTGTTCCTGATCGATCTCGACAACTTCAAGGGACTCAATGACACGCTGGGCCACGACATAGGCGATCTGCTTCTGCAGCAAGCGGCCGGACGCCTGGAGGCGTGCGTGCGGGAAGCGGATACTGTGGCCCGCCTGGGCGGAGACGAATTCGTCGTGATACTGAACGGCCTGGACGAAGGTGCGCTCGAAGCTGCATCGCACGCAGAAGCCGTGGGAGAGAAGATTCTGTCCAGTCTCGCCCTGCCCTACAGGCTCGCAGTATACGAATACCAGAGCACGGCCAGCATAGGCATCACCCTGTTCAATGAATCCAGAGTGATGGAAGAGATGATGAAGCAGGCCGACATCGCCATGTACCAGGCCAAGCAGGATGGGAGAAACACGCTCAGGTTCTTCGACAGGCAGATGCAGGAAAAGGTGGCCGCCCGGGTCGAGCTGGAAGCCGAATTGCGCAAGGCAATCGAGAAGATGCAATTCCAGCTTCATTACCAGATCCAGGTCGATGCCTCGAACCGGCCAATCGGCGCAGAAGCGCTGATTCGCTGGCCCCACTCCGCCAGGGGATTTGTTTCTCCTGCCGAATTCATACCCCTGGCGGAAGAGACTGGGATGATACTGCCCATAGGAGAATGGGTGATCGAAACTGCCTGCGCCCGGATCAAGGCCTGGGAAGGCATGCATCAGGCCCGTGATCTGACGCTTGCCGTGAACGTGAGCGCAAGGCAATTCAGGCAACCCGGGTTCGTCCTCAAGGTGAAAGAGATCGTCCTGCGCCATGCCATCAATCCGAAAAGGCTCAAGCTTGAATTGACGGAAGGCACGCTGCTTGAAAACGTCGAAGAAACAATTTCGACCATGAGCGCATTGAGCGAAATCGGCATTCAGTTCTCGCTGGACGACTTCGGCACCGGCTATTCTTCATTGCAGTATCTCAAGCGGCTTCCCCTAGATCAGCTCAAGATCGATCAGTCTTTTGTCCGGGAAATCGGCTCCGACCCCAGCGACAAGGCGATCGTCCATACCATCATTGCCATGGCGAAAAGCCTTAGCCTGGACGTCATTGCAGAAGGCGTCGAGACGGCAGAGCAGATGCAGCTTCTTCGCGACCGTGGCTGCATCCACTATCAGGGGTACCTTTTCGGCAGGCCTCTCCCCCTCGACGAGTTCGAGGCTTCCCTGGATCGGAAATGATTGCTTTCAGGGCGTTCCGCCAGGATCGGGCGGCCGAAAACGGGTTTGCCTGCCGTTTCAGATCACCGCATCACCCTGCTGATTGCAGTCTCGGGCAGCCCGGAATAGCTGCGAAACTGGCACGTTCACTCGTGACGGATCATCAATGAAATAACCGGTTGACCCTGTAAAGATCGGCTTCGGCAAGGTCGGCGACAGCTGCCTTCAGCTGCAACTGGCTCATCAGGAAATCGTATTTGGCATGTTCCAGATCCCGGCTGGCCGAATAAAATTGCACTTGGGCATTGAGCACATCCAGGTTATCGCGCGAGCCTGCCACGCGGCCAAGCTTCATTGCCCTCAGCATTTTCTCACTGGATTTCAGAGCCAGATCAAGCGCTTTCACCCTGGCAATGCCGTCTACCACGCCCAGGCAGGCTCGTCTGGTCTGAATGTCCACATTGCCGCGCACGTTTTCGAGATCGTCCATGGCGCGATACCGAATAGGCTCGGCTCGCGCGCAGGATCAGGTCTTGACTGGCCATCCTGTAGCGGGCATCGGCCAGCGTGACCTTGAATTCGGCTTCCGTGTAGGTCACCCAGTTGTCGAGCCGGAACAGCGGTTGGGTCAAGCTCAACACATAGCCCTTGCTGTTGAACCGGCTCGCGCCCGATTCGAAGATATTGCTGCCCTGATACTGCAGGGAGACATCGTTGCCCATGGTGTTGGCCGAAAGATCCACTTTGGGCAGAAGCAGGGAGCGGGCCTGGGGCAGCTTTTCCAAATCCGCCTTGTAAGCCTCCTGGGCAGACCTGTATATCGCATCGCTGGACCTGGCATCGCGATAGATCTGGAGCAGGTCCATGGAACTTGCAGCCAGGGCATGAGCGGACAGGGCAAGAAAGAGTGCGGCTCTTTGCATGGTTCAGGATTCTTGAACACCTGAAAGAATCTGCATCATGCGACTGAACCTGTCCCCGGCAAGGGAAACGGTATCCAGTAGCCCATCGTCCAGTTCGTCCTCCATGATTTCGTCCGAAGACAGGTCTCCTGCCTTGCCGTAGCCCATACGCTTGATGGTCCCTCTCATTCGATCGGCGAGAAACACGGAAAGGGCGCGAAAGAAACGCATGCCGAATCCCGTATCGATCGTGAAGCGCGCTTCGAGATCCGCCTTTGCGAGTTCGAGCAGTTTGACTTCGCTCCTGGCGGTCACGGTGGCCGAAGTGGGCGAACTGTCGACAAACGACATTTCGCCGAGCATTTCACCGGAACCCAGGGATGCGACAACCCCTAGCCCGGATATGGATACGTCCATGCGTCCTTCTGTCAGGATGTAGAGCCTGTCGAGCATTTCGCCTTCCCTGATCAGCACCGTCCCTTCCGCCAGTATGCGCCTCTTGCCCGCCTTGCCCAGCCATTCGATGTCTGTATCGCTCAACAATCCGAAAATATATAGCACCTTGCGCATGTCACGCTTCCCCCTTGTTTTGAAATCAAAGCAGCTGCCGCTTTGCCAATGCGGCGAAAGCACCGTTTGCCGCGATCAGTTCCTCGTATCTGCCCGTTTCGACGATTTTTCCGTCCGCCACGACGATGACTTGGTCGGCGCGGGCGATGGTGGACAGGCGATGAGCGATGACGACCCGGGTGATGTCGAGCCGGCCAAGACTCTCCATCACGGTCTCCTGTGTCCGGTTGTCGAGCGCACTGGTCGCCTCGTCCAGGAGCAAGATGCCCGGATTCCTGGCCAGTGCCCTGGCAAGAAGCAGGCGCTGCCTCTGCCCGCCTGACAGGGTTGCCCCGCCTTCCTGAAGCACGGTATGCAGCCCCATGGGCATCACATCAATGTCCGCATCGAGCCCGACAAGGCGAGCGGCATTCATGGCATCGATCTGCGAAATGCGCGTGCTTCCCGCAATGTTGGAAAAAATGCTTCCCGCCGAGATCCGGCCGCTTTGCAGCACGACCCCTATGCTGCGGCGCAACGCCGTCAGGTCGAGGCCTGCAAGCGGCTTCCCGTCGAAGAAAATCTCTCCGCGCTCGGGAAGCTCGAACCCCATCATGAGTCTCATCAATGTCGATTTTCCGCTTCCGGAAGGCCCCACGATGGCGACGAACTGGCCGGGCTCCACTTTCAGGGAAACGCGGTCTAGAAGAGGCGGCCCTTCCTTCTGGTAACGGAAGCTGACATCGGCAAACTCGATTTCCCCCTTCAGCACGCCGGGCGCCTTGCGGTTCCTTCCGCTTTCGGGCAATTCCCTCAAGATCGGGCTCAAGCGCTCGAACCGGGGAATCGCGCCCAGCGACTGGGTCAGCGCCAGCGTCATCCCGACCATGGCCTGCAGAAACTGCCCGAACGCCGCATTGAATGCCAGCATGTCCCCCGGCGTGAGCGGATTTTGTACCGTATCGGGATCGGGTACTGCGCTGGGGCTGGTGGCCAGGCTTTGCAATTGAATGTCGGTTGCGGCATGCTTCATCAGCCAGACCATCCCGGAAAAAAGCAGAATGCTTGCCAGCAAGGGAGTGCAGGCTTGCACCATTTCCTGGAAGTTGGCGGCGCGCTGCGCCCTGGAAAACCGGATCTTCTGCGCACCATAGGCATCGGACCAGGCTGCGAATGCGCGCGATTCGGCTGCGGCCGCCTTGAGCTTGGTGACGCCAACGATAAACTGCAGCACGAGCCCTTCCACCCTGCCCCTGTGCCTCGTCTGCTCCCGCTCCTCGATCAATTGTTTTTTTCCCAGCCAGGCCGATCCCGCCAGAACAGCAAGCACGATTATCAGGCCCATCAGGCTGAGCTGCCAGCTGTACCAGAGCATCACGATCAGGCTGGCCATGGAAAAAATGGAGGCGAGCACTGCGGAACTCACCGTGACGGAGAGCGTCTCGCGTATCGTCTGGATGCTGAGCGTCCTGTCTCCCAGATCGCCTGCCGTGAATCGCCTGAAGAAGCCGACGGGAAGCCTGAGCAGCCTGTCGAAAAGCGCCGCCTGGAGATCCGCGTCGATTCTTCCCTCGATGCGCAGCATCGAGAATCCCTTGACCACCTCGAATCCGAATGCGCCGAATGCTGCGGCAAGCAGGGCGGCCACGATCTGGATATGCTGGAAATAGGCTGCCCTTGGAATGACCGATTCGATGAGCATGCCGGTTGCGACAGGCACCATCATGCCGAGCGAAGCTGAGGCGATTCCCATGAAGACGAGGCGCTTCGCATCGCGTCCTATTCCACCTGAAGAAAAGCGCCAAACATCCCTAGCTGAGAGCGACAGATCAGGCAACCTCGCATAGAGCATGACGGCTTCCTTGCCGATCGAAGCGGCCATGCCCTCGTCGACTCTTGTGCATTTTCCTTCAGGCTCGACCAGCTCATACCCTCCCCTCTTAGCGCCTATCAGGGCTATTGGGGAACCGTCATCGAGACGGGCGATCAATGGCCCGTTGTCCCGGCTCCACCAGTCATCCCTGAGCAGCACCTTGCGGCTGTTGACTTCGATTCCCGAGAGCAAATTATCCAGATCATTCTCGCCCTGCAGCGCAGGGGAAAGATCCGGATCGATTCCCGCAGCCTGAGCAACCATTCTGAAAACCTTCACCAATGGCGAATCGAGCGAAGCCTGCCCCGCTTCATGCGCGATTTTCGAGAAGATGACCTGCCCCAGGCCAGCCAGACTGCTTTCGAGCGCATGATGCGATCCACGCCAGGATTCGGCCAGCCTAGCCATTCTTGCCTCTTCCTGACTGGCAAGGCGGCTCGATATCTCTTCCGCAGCTATTTCGCCGAGTCTTCCGATGTCATACGGAGATCCTCCAGGCGAAACGCCAAACTTTTTCCACCAGCCCTCAAGCAGACCGGAAGACATTTCCGAAGGGAGCGAAGAGAAATGGGAGAATGCATCGGGCGCATGGGATACCGATGCATCGAGATTGCCGACGGCGATCGTTTTCCTTCCCCCGATTTCGGGAAGGCCCAGAAAGACTTCCCCAGGAGAGCATTTCGTCAGGAAATGGCGTCTTCCTCCATCGTGCTCGATGCAGAAAAGATTGATTTCCCCGCTCAAAACCAGATAAGCGCCAGCTTCCCCGCAAAGGCTGATCGGACTTGAATTTGTCGCGGGATGCGCTTCATTGGGCCAGAACGGGATGGCATCCATCTACATGCCCCCCACCAGGCTTGCATATTCGCCCTGCAGTTCGAGAAGGGATTCGTGGGTGCCGCGCTCGACTACCTCTCCCCGCCTCAACACGAGGATCTCGTCGCAATCCCTGATCGTGGAAAGGCGATGGGCAATGATGACGACCGCGCATCCTCGCCGCCGCAGATTGTCGTCGATCGCCTTTTCCGTGACGGGATCGAGGGCGGATGTCGCCTCGTCCAGCACCATGAGGAGCGGGTTTCTGGTGAGCGCCCGCGCGATTTCCAGTCGCTGCCGCTCCCCTCCGCTGAAGTTCACCCCGCCTTCGTCCACTTTCGCGTCCAGGCCATCTTCGCGAGAAAGAATCTCTTCTGCGATTTTCGCATCGGCCAATGCGCATTTCATGGATTCTTCTGGCACTGAAGGATCCCAAAGGCTTAGATTCTCCCGAACCGTTCCCTCGAAAAGATAGATTTCCTGGTCGACATAGGAAACCGCAGTTGCGAACACGCGACCGGAAAGGCTGTCGAGCGCTCTTCCGTCCAGCAGCACCTCCCCTTCGGAAGGGGCGAGCAGGCCGCATGCCAGCCTGCCCACCGTCGACTTGCCGCTTCCGGAACCGCCGACCATGGCGATGCGCTGCCCCGGCTTGACCGTCAGCGAAAGGTTTTTGATGAGCGGGGCATCGAGCGGGCTGTAGCCAAAGCTCACATTGCGCAATTCGAGCATCCCCTGCAGGGCAGCGGCAGTTGCATCATCATCCTCCCCATCATTCTGACGGATCGGCAAGGGATAGCGGAAAACGTCGGACAACCTGACCAGCAGCCCCTTGATTGTCTGGATGGTGCCGGCAAGGCCGACCAGCCTGCCCACTGGTTGGGTGAATCCAGCCATCAGCAGCTGGAAGGCAATGAGGTCGCCCAGGGTCATCTCTCCGCGCATGGCCTGATAGCCGCCGATCCCGAGGACGGCGACCACGGTCAGGGTGGAGAGCAGCATCGGCGTTGCGCTCTGCCAGACGGACTGTGCGCCGAGCTTCTGCTGGGCTTCGAGCGCTGAGGCCTGGTGTCCTGCCCAAGTCGAGAAGGAGGATCCTTCCGTCCCGCTCGCCTTGATCGTCTCGATGCCTCTTATGCTCCCTACCGTCGCTCCGCCCAGCTTGCCTAGATCGTTCACCATCGCAGCCGAGGCATCCTCTCTGGAACGTGCCATGCCTTTCAGCAGGAAAAAATTGAGCGAGACGAGCGTGATGCCGACCAGGCCCAGTCTTGGATTGAAGAGCATCATGACGATTGCGTAGAAGCAGACCGTGATCAGATTGAAGAAATTGGTCGCCAGTTCTCCAGCAAGCAGCTTCGCGATGCGCTCGCTTGCGGCAACCCTGTTTGCAACGTCGCCCGCCTGGCGCTGGGTGAAGAAGCTCACCGGCAGCTTCAGCACATGCATGATGAAGCTGCTCGACAGGGTAACGGCGAGCTTCATCTCGAGCCTGAGAAGATAATGCTGCTGGACCCACACCAGGAATCCCCGGACAATCAAAGTCAGCACCATGGCAAGGATCAGCGGCCTGAACCATTCCTGCTGGTTGCCGATCAGCACCTCGTCGACGAATACCTTGGAAAATACCGGAACGATCACGGCAGGCACGACCAGGAGAAGGCTAGCCAGCCCGACGAAGGCAAGCGCTTCATGGGAGTGCTTGAGACGCGAAGCCAGTTCGGCTATCAGCGAGGGCGGCCTTCCGCAGGGCTCGAATTCCGGTCCTGGCTCGAAAACCAGCACGACCCCGGTGAAGCATTCCTCGAGATCCTCGATCGATACCTTTCGCGGCCCGCTTGCCGGATCGTTGAGATAGACGATGCCGTTTCGTATGCCCTCGAAAACCAGGAAGTGATTGAAATTCCAGTGGATGATGGAAGGGATCGGCAGGGCCTGGATCGCCTTCGGGTCGTTCTTGTTGAATCCCTTCGCCGAAAGCCCGTGCCGTCTGGCGCATTTCAGGATATTGCTCGCCTTGCTGCCGTCGCGGGAGACACCCGATTCGTTCCTCAGTTCCTCCAGGGGAATCCAGCGGCCGTAATGAGCGAGCACCATCGCCAGGGAAGCCGCGCCGCATTCGACCGCTTCCATCTGTAGAATGGCGGGGGTCCTGACCCGACGCGATGAGGCTTCAGCCATTCAGTAAAGCCCGGTGGTTTTTCTGAGGAAAGGGATCAGGAGCGTGATCGGGCGCTGTTCGGTCACGGTGACTTCGGCCTCTAAGGTCGTGCCGCTCGATAACGGGTAGGGCGAGCCTTTTCTCGATGTCCAGCGATAGCCGGTCCCCGATTCTGGATCGGGAAGCAGATCGATTCTGACTTCATAGGGCGGCCCCTGGCTTGCGAATAGCGCTGTGAGAGCAGGATTGGAAAGAAGCGCATCCATGCCCTGCCTGGTCACCGGAAAATCGGATATGCTGCTCACGCGCCCGATCAGGCTGCCGTATTCTTCCTTCTTCACGTTGGCCGGACTGATTCTCGCCGCTTGCCCGACGACAAGCTTCTTTCCGTCTGCGGTCGGCATGAACAGAACCGCTTCAAACCCTTTGCGCCCCCCCTCCACGCTCAAGACCGGCTGGCCCGCCTGAACAAAATCTCCGGGCGCCGACTTCAGTTCGATCACGCGCCCGTCGATTGGGGAAGTGACGACTGAATCCTGATTCAAGGCCAGATCCTGCCGCCCTGCATTTCTTCTGGCATCGTTCAATGCCAGAACCTGCCTGCTTCGCTCTTCCCGATAACGGCTTTCGATCTGAATCAGCTGCAGCCCCAGCTGACTCTGCTCTTCCTTGTGATTGGCAAGATCCGTCCTGATTCTGGCGATCTCCGCCCTGATTTCGTCGAGCGAGCTTTCCGAGAATATGCCCTTCCTGGCGTATTTTTCCTGCTTCTCGAGCACCCCGTTGAGGAAGGCAAGCCGATGCTCGTCAGCTTCGATCAGGGGCTGCAATGCCTTCGTCCGACCTTCGATCGCCCGCCTCTTTGCGGAAATCTCGTTCCTGTAGTCGTTGTCCAGGCGGGAGAGGGCATTTTGCTGGTCTTGAATCGCCCCTCCCGCATCCGCCTTTCGCTGCTCCCCCAATTCCTGCTCGACATAAGCGACAGGCTGGCCCTTCTTCACGACATCTCCCACCTTCACTAAAAAGTGCTTCAGGGAGCCCGAAGCCTGGCTCGATGCATTGCTGACCAACCCGCCTCTTTCAACGAGGATGCCCTGGCCCTTGACATTGGTCGGAATCGAACCGAAAACGCCCCAGATCAGCAACCATGAAATCAGGCCGCCGCAAACCGCCAAAGCGATCCAGCCCCTGGCATCCGTGATGGTGACGAGGCGATCGATCTGCTCCGGGGACGACATCCGGTCGAGCGCAGCCTGGCGGAAAATATTTCTACCCATCATGCAATGCTTCTAATATGGACGAAATTGCTCTTGATTGGAGCGCCGGATTTTCCATGATACCCATTCTAAATTTTTATCGTTCGCCAATCGTTCGCAGATTGCGAACGATTGGCGAACGGTGATACCTTATCATGAAACGTCATGCAGAATGAGCAGCCGATCTTGTCAGGAATTTTTCGAAAGAATCAGGTTCCCGCCACCTATTTCCAGACTCAGACGACCGAATGCGGCCTGGGCGCCATGGCCATGATACTCGGCCATTTCGGCCGGTTCGTCACGCTGGAGGAGTTGCGGCAGGTCTCGGGCGTCTCGCGCGACTGCGTCAATGCAACTGATCTCGTCAGAATCGCGAAGCATTACCGACTCGAAGCCAGGGTGCTGAAGCGCGAGCCTGATTCCCTTCCAGAACTGGGATTTCCCCTCGTCGTCTATCTCAACTTCATCCATTTCGTGGTCGTTGAAGGCATGACAGCGGAAAGCGTCCTGCTCAACGACCCGGCTTGCGGAAGATTCTGCATGCCCAACGAGGAATTCGACGAAGCCTACACGGGAATCACCCTCTCCTTCAGCCCGGGCGATGCATTTGAAACAGGAGGCAAAAAGCCCGCGCTCCATGCCATGGCAGGCCATTTCCTGAAGGATGGGAAAGCGAAAATCGTCCTCGCCATGATTTCCGGCCTCCTGCTGAATCTTCCCCTAGTCTTCTTCGCCTGGCAGGCGGATGAATTGCTCTCCAAATCCCTGGGAAGGGTCGCATTCTGGCTGATGATCGCCGCATTCATGCGGGGGGCGCTGGTATTTTTCCAGAAGAAGCTTCTGTCGAATCTGGAACTCAGGCTTTCCGGAGAAGGCGCCTCCAGACTTCTCGACCATCTCATCAGCCTTCCCCATGCCTTCTTCGTCTACAGGATACCTGCCGTGCTGCAGGGAAGAGTGCATGACCAGGCGGAATGCGCAAGATTGCTGTGCAAGACCATCTTGCCCGCCTTTTTCAATCTTCCGGGCATGCTTTTCCTGCTTGCGGCCTTATTCCATTCCGGCATGAGGGAAGGCACTTCCGCATCATTGACGATCATCGCGTTTCTGCTCCTGATTTCATTATTGCGCCATCTCGGTTCCGGAGAATTCAGGCGCATGCGCGGGCAAAACGAGGAGTCCTGGATCAAGCTCTCCCATGCGATCGGTCATTTCGAGTCATTCAAGACGGGAAGCGGGGACATTGAGTTCCTTTCGGACAGCATGGGTGGCACCTCGGGAATCGTGAAGCTTCGCCAGATGTATGGATTCTTTCATGCCTTGTCCGAAGCTAGTCCGGAGCTGCTTATCGCAATCCTGCTGCTCTTCCTCCCGGCAAACGCATCGCCTGCCGCATTCATTCTGGCCTTCGCCCTGCTGCCCAATCTCAGGGAAATCTCGAAATTGCACGGCAAGCTCGACCTGCTCCAAGAAAAGCTTTCCCATCTTGTCGATCTGAATCAGCAGGTCCAGGAGAATCCATCTAAAGATGACGGTCCGTTTTCTGGAGCGGAATGTGTGCTCGAAGCAAGGAATGTCGAATTCGGCTTTTCCCCCGTCAAGCCGCCCCTCCTCAGGGAAATTTCGTTTGCCGTCAGAAGAGGCGAGCAGGTCGGCATCACCGGCCCGTCCGGGTGCGGCAAGTCGACCCTCGCCCAGCTTCTCGTGGGCCTCCACAAACCCTGGAAGGGGGAGTTTTTTATCGAAGGGTTGCCTGCTTCGTTCTGTTCGAGGGAGCGGCTTTCCAAAAAAATCGCCTGGGTGAACAAGCATCCCTTCTTCTTTTCAGGGTCGTTAAGGGAAAACCTGTGCCTGTGGCATGAAGCGACAAGCGAAACAGCGCTCCATGATGCGATCAGGGACGCCTGCCTGGATGAAGTCATCGAGAGGCTTCCCGAGGGACTCGATTCCAGGGTGGAGCATCGGGCGGCGAACTTCAGCGGTGGCCAGAAGCAGAGAATGGAGATCGCGCGCGCGCTCCTTCTTGACCCGCAAATCATGGTACTCGACGAAGCGACCGACGGGCTCGATCATGCGCTCGAGCAGAAACTCAGATCCAACCTGAAAAAGCGCGGCATAACCCTGATCGTCGTGAGCCACAGGGCGAGCACGCTCGCCGAATGCGACAGGGTTCTGCGCATGGCGGAAGGGAGGCTGGTCGAGGAAATCCCTGAAAGACCCCGACCTCCAGTCATTTCCGCTTTTTCGTCCGAAGAAGACCCGATTCCTCTTCAAAGACCTCCCGGAGACCGAAGGGAATCCCTTTTCCAATGCTTCGAACTCGTCGCATCGGAAATCGGGGAAAAATCGGTCACCCTGCCCCATGAACCGCTTCCAACAGAAGGAAGTCGAGCGGACGAAAAAGGCCTTTCCATGCTCGCGAGATACAATCGCATTCCCATGCGCAGCGTCCGCTTCGTCGTCGGAAAATGGTGGAGACGAGACCACGGCCCCTTGATCGCCTTTCTGAAGGATGGGCATCGCCCGGTCGCCATCCTTCCATCAGGGGCTGGATATGTCATTTTCGACCCGGAAAAGGGAGCCCGGATAAAACTGGATCTGCACTCTGCGAAGCTTCTCGAAAATCGCGCATACATGCTCTACTCGCGCCATGATTCGGCAAGAAAAGGCCCATTGCGCTTCTTCCTGCACGATTTTTCCAGGCTCGCTCCCGACCTTTTCGGCGCGGCTTCTTCGAGCCTCGCGCTCGCCTGCCTTTATGCCTTCATCCCTTTTCGCCTCCTGAACGCCGATCACGGCCTTCACTGGGGAACTGCGGCGTGCCTCGCATCGGCCGCACTGGTTCTGGCAGAGGCGGCCCGCATTTCCTTCCTGCTCAGGATGGAGGGACGGCTGGAGCTTTCCGCATCCTCGGCGATCTTTCAGCGGGTCATGCGGCTTCAGCCTCTCCATTTCGGCAAGCATGGACCGGAGGAAATTTCATCGAGCATTCACTCCATTCCACGCATCCTCGATCTGCTGGGAAACGGCGTCCTGCGCAGGCTTTTCAATATCGGAGTCTTTCTTTCCGGCATCGCAGCGCTCGCCTGGATATCGCTGAAGTCGGCAGGCTTCGCGTTGCTGCTCCTGCTGCCCATGCTCGTCACCATCCTGCCGGCAAGCATTGGAAATAAATGGGCAACAAGGCGTCTCCATCTGCGCATAGGCAACATGCGCTATCTCCTCGAAATGCTCAAGGCGGTTCCCAGGCTCAGGCAGATGGACAGACAAAAGCAGGCACTGAATTTCTGGAAGGCAGGACGTGAAGATGAAATGAAATTATCGGAAAAGATGGAAAATGCCGATCTGCTCGCCGATTCCTTCGCCGATTTCTATCCATGGCTTGCAAGCGTTCTCTTCCTGGTCCCGGTCAACGGAGAACCCCATGAAGTCGTCATGCTTTCCGCCTTCCTCATCTCCGCCTTTTCCTTACAGAACTTTTCCCTGGCCTGTTCGGAAATCATGAAAATCATGCCGATGATGGAAAGACTGAATTCGCTTTCCAGCGCGCCTGTCGAGCCTAAAGCCATGGGTTCCAGGCATGAAGCGGAAACCGTCGAGATCAGAAATCTCGGATTCACCTATCCAGAAAACAGGGAAGCGGCAATCAGTGGCGTTTCGATGACGATCGCGCCGGGCGAATTCGTCGCGCTGGCCGGGCCTTCTGGAAGCGGAAAGTCGACCCTGCTTCGCCTGCTCCTCGGCTTCCCCCCCCCCCCATGAGGGAGGCATCTACCGAAACGGAAGACCCCACATGACGAGCGATCTTTCAGGCTGGCGGGAAAGGGTCGGGGCAGTTCTGCAGGACGACCAGCTTGAGGTCGCCATGTCCGTTCGCGGCCATATCGCCGGCGCAAACACACCCTACACCCTGGCCGAAATCAGGGAAGCGGCGAGGCTTGCGATGCTGGAGGAGGACATCGATTCGATGCCCATGGGCATACAGAGCATCGTCGATTCCGACAAGGTCTCGACTGGCCAGAAGCAGCGCCTCCTGATCGCGAGGAGACTGTTGAGGAGGCCTGATCTCCTGATCCTGGACGAAGCGACCAACGCGCTTCCGGAAGACATGCAGCAGAAGCTGTTTTTCAATCTGAGGAAACTCGGCATCGCCTGCCTGCTCGTCTCGCACCGGGCGAGCGCGATCGCTTCAGCCGACAGGGTCTACCTGATGGACGAAGGCAGGATCGCCTGGAGCGGCAAACCGGAAATATTCTTCTCGCAAGGCATGCATGTCAGGGAAGAAGGCGAAGATGAAACGGGATATTGAGGAAAATCATGGATCCGCTTAAATTCAGGCAGAGAAGGCTGTTCAGGAAGGAGGCCATAGCCAATTTCGTGGGCGCGCTGGGAGACGGTTCGACCCCCGAACTGCTTTTTCGAGGATACGGATGGAGGCTGCTTGCCGCATCGATCTGCCTTGCCCTGCTCGCCATTCATGCCCTTTAGAAAGTTGCGAACGATTGGCGAACGGTGATTGTTTATGATGACCATGCCGTAACTTAACAAAAGGAGATGAAAATGACTCAGGATGTCGAAGCATTCAGACAGGCAGTCGACCAGAACCCTGCTCTTCAGAAGGAAGTCAAAGCGCTTGTCGTGGCGCAAGGGATCGACTACAAGGCGATCAGCGAACTTGGGGAAAAGCACAATTTCTCTTTCACCGCAGAAGAGGCCCAGCAATTATTGATGGCGTCCAACGACGAACTGTCGGACTTCGAGCTGGAAATGGTGGCGGCGGGCGGCGTATGTTGCCAAAGCGGCTTGTAAGACGAAACGGAAAGAGCTGCGCTTGCTGATTGATGCTGAAGAGGTTCAGTGAGCATATCAGGCTGCAGCCTGAAAAAACGATTCTGACATTCCTGCGGGACGGCGAAAAGGATGCCGTCTCGCTCTCCTTTTCCGAACTCGAAGACCGCGCGCGCAAGATCGCATCCCGCCTGCTTGTTCATGCCCCAAAGGGTTCGCGAGCGCTGCTGCTGCATCCCCCCGGGCTCGAATTCTGCTCGGCCCTGCTCGGCTGCTTCTATGCGGGCATAATAGCCGTTCCCTGCTACCCGCCTTCCTCGAAGCTGAGCTCCCGCTCCGGCGAGCGATTCCTGAGGCTCGCCAGACACTGCGATGCGGCGATCGCGCTGACCGATTCTTCCAACATTTCGAGGCTCTTGCCCCACTTCAGACAGAGCAGCGTGAAGCTGCTTGCAACCGACAGTCCCTTCGAAGAACAATCCATCGCCCTGCCTGAAATCATCGATTCGGACCTCGCCCTGATCCAGTACACTTCCGGGTCGACCGGCTCCCCCAAGGGCGTCATGCTGACCCATGCGAACCTCGCCGCGAACCTGGAATCGATCATGTTGCGCTACGAATTATCGGAATCATCGACCGTGGTGAGCTGGCTCCCCCCCTACCACGACATGGGCCTGATCGGCGGCATCCTTTCAGCCCTTCATTGCGGCTACCCGCTCGTGATGATGGAGCCCAGGCATTTTTTGCAGAAGCCGGTGCGCTGGCTCGAAGCGATGGACAGGTACCGGGCGGACGTCAGCGGCGGGCCGAATTTCGCCTACGATCTCTGCGCCGACAGAATCCCGGATGAAGCTATCGAGAATCTGGATCTTTCCTCCTGGACTCTCGCCTTCTGCGGCGCAGAGACGGTGAAACCGGGAACGCTCAAGCGCTTCGCCGAAAATTTCTCAAAGACCGGATTCAAGGCGTCTTCCCTATTTCCCTGCTATGGGCTCGCTGAAGCCACCCTGATGGCGACGGCAGTTGATAGAGGAAAGGGCGCGAAAACGATCAATCTTGACGGGGCAGAAATCGTGAGCTGCGGGAAGGCAGGGGATGGGGTCGAGATCGCCATCGTCGATCCAACTACTGGAACAGTCCGTCCCGAAGGAAAGGAAGGGGAAATCCGGATCAAGGGAAAGAATGTCGCGACAGGATACTGGAACGATCACGAGGAAAGCGGGAAAACCTTCGGGAATGTCATTCCTGGAAGGGGAGACGTCTGGCTCCGGACGGGGGATCTGGGGTTTCTGCTCGACGACGAACTCTACGTGAATGGAAGATTGAAGGACCTCATCGTCCTCAGGGGAAGGAACTACCATCCATCCGACATCGAGGAGGAAGCAAGCACAAGCCACCCTTCTCTGGAACTCAATGCCTGCGCCGCTTTTTCGATTGATGACGGCGATTTCGTGATCGCAATCGAGGTCAGGCGGGAAGCGCGCCGCAACATCGATCCCTCGAAAATCGTCCGCGCAATTCAGGCCGGCCTTGCGCAATCCTTCGATCTTGCAGCCGGGGAGATCGTCCTCCTTCCGCCCGGTTCCCTTCCGAGGACCACGAGCGGAAAGATCAGCCGCTCCAGCTGCCGGGAGCAGTACCTTTCCGGAACTCTCAAGCCGATTCGGAAAGCACCGGATGAAGTGTCTATCAGACTCCATTCGGAAATGGAGAAAAAAATATGCCATCTCGTATCCGGAGTGCTCAGGATTCCTCTCGATTCCATCGAACCCGAGCTGAAGCTCGGGGAGATCGGCTTCGATTCCCTGAAGCGCGTCGAACTGGCGCTCACCATCGAGGAAGCCTTCGATGTCTGCATCGATGCCGAATCCCTTTCATCCGATCTCGATCTTTCCTCCCTTGCCTTGATGATTCGGGAATCTTCTTCACGGAAAGCTCCGCAATCAGAAGAGGCAGATGAATTCGATCCAGCAGGGCGGGAATTGCCGCTCACCCCCCTGCAGCACGCCTTCCTCCATCCAGGCCCGGAAAATCCCGAATCGTTTCTGGAAATCGTCTATCTGCGCACCCCGAGCGAACTTGACATCCATGCATTGAAGCGTGGGCTTTTCATGCTCGAATATCGATTCGATTCGCTGAGAATGAGGTTTTCAAAGGAAGGAGATGTCTGGAAGCAGCAGTACGGCATTTCAGGCACCGGCATTTCGTTCGAAATGATGGACGCATCGGGAATGTCGGCAGAGGAAGTCAGGAAGAACCGCACCATCATGGTCGAGAGCCTCAAGAGCGGATTCGACCTTGCCGAAGGCCCCGTGATGCGTGCCGTATTCTTTGATCGGGGAGAAAATGAGACCGGCCTGCTCGGCCTGTCCTTCCATCATCTCGTGATCGACGTGACTTCGGTTTCGATATTCGTCACTTCCCTCCAGCATGCCTACCAGTCGGCATTGTCGGGAAATATCGTCAAGAATGGCAAATGCGAATATGGCAAATGGCTGCTTGCCCTTGATGCCTACGGAAAAAAGGAGGCATTGAAGCAGGTCGATTACTGGAAGGAAGTGTGCGGCGAATCAGAAGATGCGGATTGCAGCTTGAAGCCTGATCCTTCGCAAAGGTGGAAGTTGCTTTTTCATCCCGGGCTCTCTCCTGCGGAGAACAGGAGGTTCGTCGAAAAACATCCCCTGCCGATCGAGAGGCACCATGCATTCCTTGCGGCATTGGCCCATGCCTGGTGCAAAATGACTGGCGAGGGCAACGCGCTGGTCCTGCTGGAATTTCACGGCAGGAAGGCATTCGAAGACACGAACCCCACGACCGCCATGGGATGGTTCGTCTGCCGCTATCCCGTCAAGCTTCCGGTGAAACAGGACCCTGCCGAATTGTTCCAGGAAACACGCAAAATAATGCAGCAGATTCCGGATGAAGGAATTGGCTACGGCCTGCTCATGATGCGGGGCGATGCCATGAAAACATTGCGCAGACCCAGGATCAAGCTAATCTACAGGGGAGGGATGGACGACGGATTCAGGGAAAATGCGATGTTCCCGGTCATAGGCTCGGAAAACGTCTCGGATGCCCTTTACGAGGCCCAGGAAAATGCTGGCGAGAACTGCCATGTCGAATTGTACGTGACCATGAAGCGTGGGCAGCTTTCCTGGACTGTGCAATATTCCCCAGCATATTTCGACGGAGAAAAAGCTTCCTATTTGTCCGAAGAAATAGCCGCTTTCATTCAAACTCTTTCGAAGGAATATTCCGCAAACAACCAGTCCGGGTTAAGATAGAGCCGATTTAAAAACCACGGCATACCATCCATGTCCACTTCGGCATCCCGCATCGAACTCTTGCTGTTCGGAACATTCGAAGCACGCATGGACGGCCGCCCTGTTCCAGGGCTCTTCTACAACAAGATGCGGGCGCTTCTCGCCTATCTCGTTGTCGAGCGGAAAAAGGAGCACGGCAGGGAAGCTTTGTCTTCTCTCCTGTGGCCGGATGCGGACCCTGAAACAGCGAGAGGCAATCTTCGGCGCACGCTTTCCGACCTGCGCAGAGTTCTTGAGCTTCCATCAGGAAAGACGCTTTTCATCGCGACCAAATGCGCGATCGGCTTCAATCCTGAAGCCCATGTCGACCTGATCGAATTCTCCGAAGCAAGGGATGGCGAAAACATTCTCGGTCCTTATCGGGGCGAATTCATGGCTGGTCTTTCTCTTCCCGATTGCCCGGATTTCGAGGAATGGCTCCAGATGCAGAGGGAAGCGCTGAACAGGCGTGCCGTCTCTTTGCTTGAAAGCGCAGCAAGCAATCAAGAGAAACAAGGCAACCTGAACAAGGCATTGCAACTTTCCTTGCGTCATGCCGAACTCGATCCATGGGACGAAGCAGCGCACTTGAGGATCATGCGCCTTCACGCATTGAATGGGGAAAAAAGTTCCGCTTTCCGCCATTACCTGTCCTATTGCAAAATGATGGAAAGGGAGCTGGGGCTGCCGCCTGGAAAGGTGGTCAGCGCGCTTGCCAAGCGCATCCGCTCGGGCGATCTTTCGCCTGAGACTCCCGACCCTTCCCGCAGTTTCACAGCCGAGCGCCGCCGCGTAACGGTTCTGCATTGCGAATTGTCCGCTGCGGAATCCGAGGATCCGGAGGAGACGATGGCCCTGCTCCAGGAGTTGCAATCGAATGCCATTGGCATCCTGCAGGAATTTTCCGGGCATGTCGTGCAGTCCCACGGCGGCACCCTGCTCGCCTATTTCGGCTATCCGGCAGCGCAGGAGCATGCCGCGCTGCGAGCAGTGGAATCTGCGCTCATGGTCACCGGTCAGACCATCCCGGGCATGGAAATTCGCGCTGGCATCCACACCGGCTTCATCGTCACGAGCAGGAATTCTCCCGTGCCCGACGTCATCGGAAAAACTTCGGGAGTTGCCATTCAGCTGAGAAGGCTGGCCGGAAGCGGGGAAACCGTCATCAGCTCGGACACGCATCGTCTGATCAATGGCTATTTTCTTTGCGAAAACCTGGGCGAAATGCCGATGTACGGCACATCCAGGCATCTGGAAGTCTTCTGTGTCCTCAAGAAAAACGATGCAAGGAACCGTCTTGAGGCAACAACTCCACTCGCTCCGCTGATCGGCAGGGATTCCGAAATCGGGACGCTATTGAGGCTGTGGGACCAGTCCCGGCAAGGCACGGGCCATCTCGTTCTCGTGACGGGAGAGGCGGGCATGGGAAAATCCAGACTGATGCATGCCTTGAAGGATATTCTGTCCGAAGAGAGCGTCACCATACGCGAATTGCGCTGCTTTCCCGAATCGGCCCATTCGCCTTTTCATCCCCTGATTGCCATGCTCGAATCGCTCTACGGTTTCGAGCATGACGACAGTCCGGAAATCAGGTTCGAAAAGCTGGGGCTTCATTTCGAGAAGCTTTATCCAAATGCTGACAGGAACCTTCTTCTGCTGCTTGCCAAGCTCCTTTCCATTCCTGCCGAAGAACCGGTCGGGCTCTCGCCGCAGGAGACTCGCGAAAAGCTGACGCAGGCGATTCTCGATCTGTTGCAGCATCTGGCGTCCCGCCAGCCCGTGCTCTACATCATCGAGGATCTGCACTGGATCGACCCCTCCACCCTCGAATTGATCGAGCGATTCGCTGCAAAAGCGGAAAAGGGGTCGATCCTGATGGTGCTGGCTTCCAGATGCGAATTCAATTCGCCCTGGCGCAATGTCCTGAAAATCGAGCTTCCCCCGCTTTCCGATCCGGAAGTGGTGAATCTGGTCGAGCATATCGACAGGAATATTCCCGAAGAAAAGGTTTGCCAGATCGTGAAGCGCTCGGATGGCATCCCGCTCTACGCCGAAGAGATGGCGAAAATGGCATTCGAATGCCTGGAATCCGTCCCCCCCCCCCTGCACGACCTGCTTGCCGTTAAGCTGGACAGGCTCGGAAAAGCAAAGCTGGTTGCACAGCTTGCTGCGACCATAGGGCGTGAGTTCGATATCGACCTGCTGCGCGCAATCTCTCCCTCCCCATCCGATCTGGATTGCCATTTGAGCGCCTTGCAGGATGCGGGGCTGATATCGAAAGACCCTGAATTCCGGTTCAGGCACGCGCTGATCGCGGATGCCGCCTACCAGTCCCAGACAAAAGCTGACAGGCAGTCGGCGCACCACAAGATCGCAGAATTCCTGAAAGGCACCGAAGCGGCTCGCATCCAGCCCGAGATCCTGGCAAGGCACATGACATCGGCAGGCGAAACGATCCCTGCCATCGAGTTCTGGATCGAGGCCGGAAGGCGTGCCGCCATGCATTCCGCCAATGCTGAAGCGGTGGCGCATTTCAGGGCGGGCCTTGAACTCGTCGAACTTTTGCCCATCGGAGATACGCAGAGAAGCAGGCTTGAATTCACGCTTCAGGCAGCCCTCGGGATCGCGCTCCAGGCAACCCGGGGTTACGGCTCCATCGAGGCGACAAGAGCCAATGAACGCGCTTCGGCCCTGAGCGGCATGATCGGGAATTGCCCCGAACTGTTCCTGGCGCAATGGATGCATGTCATGAACACCATTGCGAGAGCCGGCTCCCGGGAAGCGCTGAACCCTGCAAGGCAACTGATCGAATCGGCTCGCGGCGACCCGATCAGAATGCAGGCGGCCCACTATGCCGTTGCCGATGCCGCATTCTGGTCCGGTGACTTCATCGCCTCGAAAATTCACGCGGAGCAGGCCATCGCCCTTTATCGCCCCGACCATCATCCGGTTCAGGTCGAGCAGTTCAACGAGGATCTTTCGGTCTCCTGCATGGCCTACCTTGCCTGGTCTTCCCATTTCCTCGGCGAACCTGATGAAGCCTTGCAGATTTGCAAGCGGATGCTGGATGAGGCGAGAAAGCTTGCCCATCCCCATACCCTCGCTCTGGCGCTTTGCTTCGCCTCGGTCCTCTACCGCTGGCAGGGCAGGCCTGCCGAAACCCTGCAACTTTCGGAGGAAACGCTTTCCATTTCACGGCAGCACGATTTCCCGGTATGGCGCGCAGCAGGAGAAATGGCCCACGGATGGGCAAAGGTCATGCTCGGAAAGACGGATGACGGCATGGTCGAGCTTGAGTCGAGCGTGGCAGGCATGCGGGAAGCGATAGGCGGCATTTCCGTGGTTTTCCTGTCCGCCCTGATCGAAGCCCATGTGCATCTTGGGAATCTGGATGAGGCGCTCGATCTCGTTGCCGCAGCCCTGGATGATGCGAGCAGAACGGGAGACGGGCATTATACCGCCGAGCTTTACCGGCTGAAGAGGAAGTGCCTCGCGCCATTGGAAATTGGCCGAATCGAAAGCGGTCAATAATCTTGCGCTTCTGGGCAAAGCCGCTGGCTTGCTATTTGCCAGGTGATGACCGGATCCAGACAGTGACTGCAAAGGCTGGCACTATAGACTCGGCGGAATAAAGAATGAACTTTCATGGGTTTCTGATGTCTGATGAGGATGGACAAAGAAGACGCTCGATATCAGAAGCTGGAGCAGTTGCACGAGAGACGCAAGCAGGTAGTGCGGCTAC
>JAKBJU010000001.1 GCA_021835845.1 Pseudomonadota bacterium
CTGTACTGCGATACCCCCAGCCGACTTGCGACTTCCGCCACGGGATAACCACGCTCCGTAATCTGTTTTACTGCCTCGACCCTGAATTCTTCAGGAAAACGATTGCCACTCATGACACCTCCTTGATTGCCTAAATTTTAAGGCTTAAAGGTGTCTACTAGGAACGGGGCGATTCAGATCATATTGTCTGGCGTAATCTGTTGCGCCATTACCTGCTCAATCTCATGCAGACTGTGTCGGTCTCAGCAATCATGGGACAAGAATTCAAACCCAGCTTATGTGCAACATTCACCCATCAGACCGAGGAAAACTTACCGCAAGCCCCTATCAGAGAAATTTATTCAACTGATTATCACTGAGCCTGCTCATTCCAGCGCTTCTAGCTGGGTTACCAGATCGAACCATTCGCTCTCGATTTCGGCGAGCCTGGCTTCGATCCCCGCCACATCGAGCAGCGCCGCTTTCACGGCTGCCCTGTCGGCATAGAATCCGGGATCCGCAATTTTTTCCTCGATTGCGGCTTTCTCGGCACCCAGTTTTTCCATTTCCTCTTCCAGCCTGCCCGCGCTGATCTGCAGGGGTCTGCGCTTCGCCCTCAGCTCCGCTTCCATCCTTTTTCGGTTTTCCCTGGCCGGCCTGATTTCGGCAGGGGCCTGCAGGATGCGCCTGCCGTAATCCTCGACGTCCCCCTCGAAAGCAACCGCCTTCCCGCTTTCCACAAGGATCAGCGCATCCGCCACGGTTCTGACGAGATGCCTGTCATGCGAGACCACGACGATGGCGCCCTCGTAATCCTGGAGCGCTAGCGTCAAGGCATGGCGCATTTCCAGGTCGAGATGGTTGGTCGGCTCGTCCAGAAGCAGCAGATTGGGGCGCCCCCTGATGATGAGCGCAAGGACGAGGCGCGCTTTCTCCCCCCCTGAAAAATTGACCACAGGAGCGAAGACGGCATCCCCATGGAAGCCGAACCCGCCCAGATAATCCCGGATGTCCTGCTCGCGCGCAGCCTCGTCAAGCCGCCGAAGGTGCTCGAAAGGGCTCTCGTCAAGCCTCAGGCTCTCCAGCTGATGCTGGGAGAAATAGCCGATCGCGAGCCCCCTCCCCTCGATTCTTTCGCCGGAGAGCGGCCGGATTTCTCCCGCGATCAGCTTGATCAGGGTGGATTTTCCCGCGCCGTTCGATCCGACGAGCCCTATCCTGCTGCCCAATTCGATGGAAAGCGAAACATCGTCCAGGATGGTTTTTCCCGGATACCCGGCGGCGGCCTTTTCGAGCTTCAAAAGGGGATTCGAGGCGAGTGCAGGACTCTCGAACCCGAAGCGGAAAGGGGAATCGACGTGCGCTGCAGAAATCAGCTCCATACGCTCCAGCGCCTTGATCCTGCTCTGGGCCTGCCTGGACTTCGTGGCCTTCGCCCTGAAGCGGTCGATATAGGACTGCAGATGCGCGACCTCTCTCTGCTGCTTCTCGAATGCGGCCTGCTGCTGGGCGAGGCCTGCGGCGCGCTGCCGCTCGAAATCGCCGTAATTGCCGGTGTAGAGCCTGAGGCCCCTGTTCTCGATATGACAGATGGAACCCACCGTGCCGTCCAGAAAATCCCTGTCATGGGAAATCAGCAGCAGCGTACCCTCGTAGCCTGACAGCCATGACTCCAGCCAGAGAACCGCCTCGAGATCGAGATGGTTGGTCGGCTCGTCCAGAAGCAGTATGTCGGAGCGGCACATCAGCGCTCTCGCGAGATTGAGCCGCATGCGCCATCCGCCGGAAAACTCGGCGACAGGCATCGAAACCTGCGCATCATTGAAGCCCAGGCCGTGCATCAGGCGAGCAGCCTTCGCCTTCGTGCCGTAGCCGCCCAGTTCCTCGAAGCGGGTAATGGCATGGGCATAATGCTCCCCGTCCGGATTCGCTTCCATCTCGCGCTCCACCCTGCGCAATTCGGCATCGCCGTCGATCACATATTCGATCGCAGGCCTGCTGGAAGCCGCAACCTCCTGCTCGACATGGGCGATGACTGCGGATTTCGGCATCTCGAATTCCCCGGAATCCGGATGAAGTTCGCCCTTGAGCAGGGCGAAGAAGCTCGACTTGCCGCAGCCGTTGGCCCCGGTGATGCCGATTTTCTGGCCGTCGCGGATGACCAGATCCACGTCCAGCAGCAGGGGATTGCTTCCCCGGTAAAGGGAGAGTTTTCTGGTCTGGATCATGACGCTATTATGTCTCTGATGCACATGACAGGCGAAGCTGGATGTGATTTCATGGGTAGATGACTTAATCTAGGCAACAAATTGAATCGGCTGATCAGGGAACGGGCCTACTTGTCCGGCTCGTTAGCTGGGGTGGAAGATAAGGCATCGGCACTGAAAGCGCAACTATCTGCGCTACGCAAGGATAAACGTAAAATTCTGAGGTCGGACGGAAAAAATGGAGTCCAATGATTCTGTAAAATGAGAGGAATCGGAGGAACGAAATGGCACGAATACCGCATGGGCAGTACACGAAGGAATTGAGGGAAGAAGCAGTCCGCATGGCGGAAGTCGAGAAGCTTGGGTTGAGGGAAACGGCCCGGCGCTTGTCGATTCCCAGCGGGACGTTGAAGAACTGGGTGATGGCATACCGTAATGGCCAGTTCCAGGAGATCGGCAAGCATCAGTAGCCGTTGACCGAACTGGAAATGGAACTGGCCAGGGCAAAGCGGGAACTTGCTGAAGTGAAGATGGAGCGGGACCTGCTAAAAAAGTTTGCGGCGTATTTCGCGAAGGAGTCGCGGTGAGATACGCCCAGATTGAAGCCATGCGACCTAAGTATCCGGTATCGCTGATGTGCCGGGCATTGTCGGTATCGGAAATCGGCATCCATCGCATCAAGCGGATACGCAGTAAACTCGGTCTGCGTTGCAAGCAGAAGCGCAAGTTCAAGGCGACAACCGACTCGAAGCACAATCTTCCAGTCGCCCCGAACCTGCTTGAGCGGAACTTCAATGTGCCCGCGCCGAATCGAGTATGGGTCGGCGACATAACGTATATTGCCACCGATGAGGGCTGGCTATACCTTGCCGGACTGAAGGATCTCTACAGCGGTGAGCTTGTCGGTCATGCGATGGGAGCGCGGATGAGCAGGAAACTGGTGATGCAGGCTTTGTTCCGGACAGCCTCGGCCTGGCGGCCTGAGAAGGGGCTGATTCTCCATTCGGATCGTGGCAGCCAATACTGCTCCCATGATTATCGGAAGCTGGCCAGGCAGTTCGGCATGAAGCTCTCCATGAGCCGCAAAGGGGACTGCTGGGACAATGCTCCGATGGAAAGCTTCTGGGGAACCCTGAAAACCGAGCTCTTGCATCATCGGCATTATGCCACCCGAGAAGAGGCAGAACGGGAGATCGCGGAGTACATCGAGATCTTCTATAATCGGGAGCGGAAACAGGCACGCCTTGGCTACCTGTCACCCGCTGCCTTCATGCGGCGTTACTATGAAAATCTGGTCGCCGCTTAACCCGTTGGACTCCATGAAATCCGTCCGACCTCAAAACGGTTACCTAAAATTTTGCGTGGGCGTTACCTAGAAGGCCACCAATACCGGCTCGTCCGCCACGACGTACTGGCAGGCGAGGCGCCATCTCGGCGGAATATCCTTCAGATCCTGTGACTTGCTCTCCTCCAGGCTCAGCTTCCCGGCATGAAGGAGTTCTCGCCGCTCCATGTCGCTCAGACTGACCATCCTCGCGCTCGTGCGCAACGGGGCGACCTTGACTGCGCAGGATCCGCACTTTCCTTCCCCGCAGACGCATTGCCTGGGAAAGTTGTAGCGCTTCATCAAATTGAGCAGGGTGACCCGTGCATTCGCCGGTACTTCCACCACCAGCTTTTCCTTCATGGGAGGCGTAAGAAAAGTGACCGTAACCATGATTCACCCCGTCGACATGAAATCAGAACTTCACCAGGATATCCTCGTCGCGCACGATGTACTGGCAAGCCAGACGCCATGGCGGAGGAACATCCTTGAGTTCGGCATCTTCGATCTGTTGCCTGCTGATCTTTCCGGCGAGCTTGAGTGCCGTCTTCTCCTTTTCCGTCAGGTGCATGCCCATGGGCTGCCTGCTGGACAGGACGACCACTTCCACTGCGCATGAACCGCATTCGCCGTTCTCGCACTCGAAATTGACCGGGATATTGTTCGCCCTGGCAGTTGCCAGCAGCGTCTTGCAATCCCCGGCAGTGGCATACACCGTGATGTCCTTTTTGATCTTTGGGGAACTGAACGTTACATTGGCCATGTCGATTCCTTAGGAATTCAGGCAGAGGGGGAAATCCCCCCTCCCTGTCAACGGATGATGTCGAAGCTGTAATCGGTCTTCGACGCGACATTGGTGTTTTTATCCATCTCGTCGAAAATCTTGTCGAGAATCGTGACCAATGCATTCATCCCGCCCTGATAGCCCCATACCGGATAGCGGTGGTGGTGATGGCGATCGAAAATGGGGAAACCGATGCGGACCAGCGGCGTCCCCGTGTCCCGCTCAAGGAACTTGCCATAGGTATTGCCGATCAGAAAATCCACCGGCTCGGTGAACAGCAGCGAGCGCATGTGCCACAAGTCCTTGCCTGCGTAGGCGTGGCAGCCCTTGCCGAAAGGCGAGGATTCGAACAGCTCCTGCATCTTGGCTTCCCATTCCTTTCCGCCGTTGGTGGAAAGAACGTGCACAGGTTCAGCCCCGAGCTCCATGAGGAACGATGCAAGGCCGAGGGTGAGGTCCGGGTCCCCGTAAATCGCGAACTTCTTGCCATGGATATGGGCGCTCGAATCCGCTATGGCATCCACCAGGCGGCCGCGCTCCTTCGCAAGCGCTGCGGGAATCGCCTTGCCCGTGATGCGCGAGACTTCCATCAGGAACTTGTCGGTGGCGGCGACTCCCACGGGATGATTGAAAGCAGCGACTTCCTGGCCCTTCTCCGCAGCATAGGCGAGCGTCTTCTCGGTGCAAAACTGCTGCATCGAGATCGTTGCCTTGGCGTTGAGTGCAGCTTCGGTATCCGCAAGCGTGGTGCCGCCGTCATACATGCGGAATTCCCCGTCGGCAGGCGTATCGAAGACCTCGCTGTTGTCGGCGAGAATCGTGTACTCGACGCCCATGAGATCGAACATCCGCTTGACTTCGCGCAGGTTTCCCACGGTATAGCCGTCGAAGCCGCCGATGAAGTTGATCTTTCCATTGGCGGCACGGGTCTTGCCTTCCCAGAAATTGGACAGTATTCCCCTGAGGGCGTTGTCATAGCCCGTGACATGACTGCCGACGAACGCCGGAGTATGGGCGTAGGGAACCGGGAAATCTTCCGGCACGCTGCCCTTGTTTCTCGCATTGGTGATGAAGCCGTTGAGGTCGTCCCCGATCACTTCCGCCATGCAGGTGGTGGAAACAGCGATCATCTTGGGCTTGTACATGCTGTAGGTATTGGCGAGCCCGTCGATCATGTTGTTGAGGCCGCCGAACACTGCTGCATCTTCCGTCATGGAGGAAGAAACACAGGAAGAAGGCTCCTTGAAATGACGGGACAGATGGCTGCGATAATAAGCCACGCAGCCTTGCGAGCCGTGGACGAAGGGCATGGTTCCCTCGAACCCGACTGCGACGAAGACAGCCCCAAGAGGCTGGCATGCCTTGGCCGGGTTGACGGTAAGCGCTTCACGTCCGAAATTCTTTTCCCGGTATTCCCAGGTCTTGGTCCAGTCGCGCACCTCGGCGACCTTGTCCTCAGGATGGGGAAACTCGAAATTCTTCTTCTTGGCCTCGAACATGTCAATGTATTCCGGCTCGCGGAACAGGTTGAAATGGTCGAGCACGTTGTTGGTACTCTGGGTCATGATGTTCTCCTAATGTCAGTCAAGCTTGATCAGGCCGCCCAAGGCGTCTTGGTCAGTCCCCAAATCGGGTTGTTGATGGCCATATCCATGTCGCGGGCGAAAATCGCGAAACCGTCGTAGCCGTGGTAAGGGCCGGAATAGTCCCATGAATGCATCTGGCGGAAGGGAACGCCCATTTTCTGGAAAACATACTTTTCCTTGATCCCGGAACCGACCAGGTCCGGCTGGACCTTCTCGACGAATTTCTCGAACTCGTAGCCGGTAACGTCGTCGTAGATCAGGGTGCCGTCCTTCACATAATGGGTGGTGCGCTGGTAATCGTCGTTATGACCGAACTCGTACCCGGTTCCGACCACCACCATGCCCAGATCCTCGTAAGCGCCGATCACATGGCGGGGGCGCAATCCGCCGACGAAAAGCATGACCGTCTTGCCTTCCAGGCGAGGCTTGTACTTGTCGATGACGGCCTGCATCATCGGCTTGTATTTCGCAATCACCTTCTCGGCGCCTTCCTTGATCTTGTCGTCGAAATGGCTGGCGATTTCACGCAGGGAAGCCTCGATCTTGGAGGGGCCGAAGAAGTTGTATTCCACCCAGGGAATCCCGTATTTCTCTTCCATGTGGCGCGAAATGTAATTCATGGAGCGGTAGCAATGCAGCACATTGAGCTTGGCCTTCGGCGTGTTTTCGAGTTCGGCGATGCTGCCGTCCCCTGACCACTGGGCGATTACCCTGAGGCCCATTTCCTCGAGCAGGATGCGGGATGCCCATGCGTCTCCGCCGATGTTGTAGTCACCGATGATCGCGACATCATAGGGGGTGCCGACGAATTCGGCATGCTTGCCTTCGGACTTGTCGAAAATCCAGTCGCGCACCGCATCGTTGGCGATATGGTGGCCCAGCGATTGCGATACGCCGCGAAAACCTTCGCAGCGCACCGGAACGATGGTTTTCCCGCCATATTCCTTGGATTTCTTCTTGGAAACCGCCTCGATATCGTCGCCGATCAGGCCGATCGGGCATTCCGACTGGACCGTGATTCCCTTGTTGAGGGGAAAAAGATCCTGAATCTCGTCCATGATCTTCTCGAGTTTCTTGTCCCCGCCGAAAACGATGTCCTTTTCCTGGAAATCGGAGGTGAACTGCATAGTGACGAAACTGTCGATGCCGGTCGTTCCGATGTAATAGTTGCGCCTCGCCGCCCAGGAATACTGCCCGCATCCCACGGGGCCGTGGCTGATGTGCACCATGTCCTTGATCGGTCCCCAAACCACGCCCTTGGATCCCGCATAGGCGCATCCGCGTATGGTCATGACGCCGGGAATGGACTTGATGTTGGATTTGACGTTGCAGTCGGTCTTGCCTTCCTCGAACACGTTGAGGTGCTTGGCGCGGCGCTTCGCCGTTTTTTCGGGATAAACCTCCAGAACTTCCTTGATCAGATCCTGGTTTCTCGCTTTCACTTGCTCTACTGTCAGGCTCATTTCGCCCTCCTAACTTGATAAAAAATGTTGATCATCCGGGAAATCTCTGTAAATGAGCCGAGCTATCAGCTTCATTTGCAGAGCCCTCCCAGGCTCAGCCCGCGGCAAGCCGCGGGCTGCATTACCTTTAGGCCGCTGCTGCCTCGGCCGCCAGTTCCGCTGCTGTCTTGCCGACGATGGATTCGTCGACGCGCTTCATGATGCCGTGCTCCATCAGAAGGTCTTCCAGCTCGTCCATGGTGATCGGCGTGGGAATCGTGCCATTGCCGGCGTTCGCATGGATCTTGGTCGCCAGTTGGCGATACTCGTCCGCCTGCTTGGAATCAGGCGCATATTCCAGAACCGTCATGCGGCGAAGCTCTGCGTGCTGCACGACGTTGTCGCGCGGAACGAAGTGGATCAGCTTGGTATTGAGCTTGCCTGCCAGGGATTCTGCGAGTTCGAGCTCCTTGTCGGTCTGGCGCTCGTTGCAGACCAGGCCGCCAAGGCGCACGCCACCCGAATTGGCGTACTTCAGAATGCCCTTGGAAATGTTGTTTGCGGCATACATCGCCATCATCTCGCCCGACATGACGATATAGATTTCCTGCGCCTTGTTTTCGCGAATCGGCATGGCGAATCCGCCGCACACCACGTCGCCCAGAACGTCGTAGGAAACATAGTCCATGTCGTCGTAAGCGCCTTCTTCTTCCAGGAAGTTGATGGAAGTGATGACGCCGCGGCCTGCACAGCCGACACCGGGCTCAGGGCCGCCGGATTCGACGCAACGGATTCCCTTGTACCCCACTTTCATGACGTCCTCGAGTTCGAGGTCTTCCACGCTGCCCGCATCCGCCGCAAGGCTCAGGATGGTGTCCTGCGCTTTTGCATGAAGGATCAGACGGGTGGAGTCAGCCTTGGGATCACAGCCGACGATCAGGATTTTCTGGCCCAGATCAGCCAGAGCAGCCAGCGTGTTTTGGGAAGTGGTGGACTTGCCGATGCCACCCTTGCCGTAAAATGCGATTTGCCTTAAATCTGCCATTTCAATCTCCTTAGAGTACCGTTAAAAAGAAAACCTTGTTAAAACTGCCCGTTCCACAAACACAGCCGGCATAAAACTTGTTAGGTGCACTTTGATCTTCTTCTTATCGGTCGCCAATCCGGCTAAATATTCATGATGCAGCCTTACCAAAGCAACGAGCGTGCCATGCCCGAAGATATTCAACAACACATTGTATTAATGCATGATTATTAGATATCCATGAAACCGGCATAGCGCCCCCTGGTTGTTGCAAAACCAACAACGCTGTAGAGAACCCTGCAAACAAAATGCACAAAATGCGCAAATACCCCGTGGAATGAATTTTGCTGTGGTTCTTGCATCAACCATGATGGGAGAAGACATGCAGATCGGCGTTGAAAGTGCCAGGGCGGTGGAAAACAAGCGGATATTCGTGGTCGATCCTGACGAGATCACCCGGGCCGCATTGCAGTTCATGCTTCACGATGAAAACGAGACGCACGACATCCCCACGCTGGAAGCCGCGCTCGCCAAGAGCATCGACTGGAAGCCGGATCTTTTGATTCTCGGCATCGGCATCGTCTCCGAAATGGGCCAGGGCATACTGGGGGAGCTCAAATCCGGAATCCCGGGGCTTGCCATCCTGATCGTATCCGATGCAAAGGAACTGCCTCTTGCCGTCGCCTGCCTGAAATCGGGCGCTGACGATCTGGTCGCAAAACCCCTCACCATCGAAATCGTGAGGGGGAAAGTGGACGCCCTGCTGCACGGGAAAATCTGATGGCCACCGTGTATTTCTTCGAAAAGCCAGGTTGCGGCAACAATGCCAGGCAGAAAAAGATTCTTGCCGCGTCGGGGCATACCGTCATTGCAAGGAATTTGCTCATCCACCCCTGGACCCCAGAAACGCTCATGACCTTCTTCGGCTCGAAACCCGTTCACGGCTGGTTCAATCTCGCCTCGCCGCGTGTCAAATCCGGGGAGATCGTGCCTGAAGATATTGCCGCAGAGGAAGCGCTGAATCTCATGATCCACGACCCCCTGCTCATCCGGCGCCCTCTCATGCAGGTGGAAAACCGATGCGAGGCCGGATTCGACCAGGACCTGATCCATGCCTGGATAGGACTTTCCGGGATGCTGGCCGACCCTGAAATTTGCCTGCGAGACAAGTGAAATATATGCAGAAGACCAGCGAAAGCAAGCTGCAGTATTTTCTGACCTACAGCGGAGTCAAGCTCCCGCTCAAGCTGGTCAGCCCGTTGAACCCGGATGCCGTGCAGAATCGCAACACCTATTTCACCGCAAGCTTCGACAGCTTCGACCGTATAGTCTCCTGTCGCAAGATCGTCTACGGGGAGGTCGAATTCGAGCATCGCTACGCCTATCATGCCGACGGCTCGCTGCAGCGCGCCGAAATCACGGAAGAAGACGAAACACGGGTGATCGAGTTTCCCGAGCAGGACGGAACAGTCCCGCGATCAATGCTTGTCTGAAAACCTACAAGGAACACCCATGCCGATTTACGATTACCGTTGCCTCGACTGCAATGCCATCTTCGACAAGCTCGTGATGAATTCGACCGTGGTGGCCTGCCCCGAATGCAAAAGCGAAAAGCTCGAAAAACTGGTTTCGAAGCCCGCCCCGAGAAGCCTCACTTCAGAAATCGTATCGAGCGCGCGCGCTCAAGCCGCAAGGGAAGGGCATTTTTCCAATTACAAGGCCAGCGAAAAGCCCAAGACCTGATCAAGCTGCAAGCTTCACCGCAATCAGGCTGTCCACGAATTCCTGCAGCGGCACATCCAGTCTCCGGATATTCTGCTCCTCCAGGAAGCGCTCCTCGTTGCGGGTCAATTCCCCGGGCAGGACGGCCCAGTGAAGGCTGGATGATCGCTTCATGATCTGGCGCGCGAAAGTGCGCTCCAGCTGGTTCCGGAAGCGGCAGCCCAGGAAAAGGAAATTCCGCTCGCTCCGCAAAGTCTTCACCACTTCGGGAATCGGAGTCTGGATGTCGATCTCCGTCAGCACTTCGACAAAATCGGAATCCGAGACGAGAAAGTTGCGCTCTGGAGAAATCGAACCCAACGGCTTGTACAGCACCGTTCCCCAGGTATCGGCCTCGAAATCGTCCGCCTGCATCCCGTCGGGACGATAATAGTGCGCCCAGGTTCCGAAATGTTCGGACTGGCTCACTCCCTGCACCTGCCCCCAGTCGATTCTGGATTCGAGTGCATGCTGCATGGCATTGTCATACCACGCATCGACAATCAACAGGGGCTCATTGGATAGGTCGGCGAGATAACGATGCAATGCGCCAGGCGCAACATTCTGCCTGAAAGCCTCCTCCATGATCGTCGTCAGCGTCTTGCGATGCTTGAAATTCTCGATGAATTGCGCCGCAGCGGTGAGATTCCTGCGGATCTTGTGCGGGACCGATACTTTCGCGACAAGGCGCTCGACCAGCACTTCTGGAGAATTTGGCACAGGACAGTTCGGCACGAGTTCAAGGACGCCCGGCCCGAGATAGGGAACAATCCCCCCATTCTCCAGCCCCTTCCTGATTTCGTCGAGTTCCTTCTTCATCATGGAAATCTCCCTATGCGGCGCAGGCAGCCTTGAGCGCATCCATTTCTTCGCGCGCGATCCTGAACACGCCTCGTCCGCCAGAAAGCGATTCGTAACAGTTCGTCGTGCCGCGGCTCAGATGATTGAACCATTGCTGGGCGCTGGCCGATGCAGGCCGCTCCCCGATCTCGGTGACCGTCCCGTTGGGGGCGAACCGGACATGAATCATGATTTTTTCCATGGCTCCCTCCTAATTGAAGCTCAATACTTCGACGGTCACGTTCTCGGAACCGAGAATCGTCTGGCAGGCGAGGCGCGACTTGGAGCCCACGCCAACGATGGTGTCGAGCTTCTCGTTCTCCTGGCGCTGGATCTTCGATACGCTCTTTCTCCCCTCCAGCACGAAGATATGGCAGGAACCGCATTCGGCCTTTCCATCGCACTTGTGCAACAAAGGCTCCCCTGCACCGAGGATCGCCTGCAGGATGCTCACCCCTTCCGCAGCCTCGATGTTTTTTCCGGACGGCATAATGGTTAAGACTGGCATTTCATTGCTCCTTTGCAAGTTGATTTGTAAAAATTAATAAATGGCTGAACCAGCGCCGACGTTGAGCGAGGCATCCTTTGACGTCTTCACGATGAAGCCGACCTGGTCCTCGTTCAGGTGCCCGTGAAAAGGCAGGGCAAGCACTCTGTCGGCGACTTTCTCGGTCACGAAATAATTTCCCTTGCGGTATCCGAGCTCCTGGTAAAAAGGCTGCAGATGCATCGGCTGGCAATAGGCGGCAGCCTCGATCTCTTCGGTGTGCAGATCGGTGACGATCGCATCCCTGCTGCTCCTCGAGAAACGGGTGCCGAGATGGACGAGATAGAGGAACCAGTGCACCTCGTCGACATCGGGAGCTATGTAGGGATCCTTGATCCCCTCGAAAGAGCGGACATGGTCGTAATAGCTGTTCTCGACCATTTTTCTCCGTTCCAGTATTTCGTCGATTCTCTCGAGCTGCGCGATTCCCAGAGATGCAGAGAGGTCGCTCATCGGGACATGAAACGATGGCTGCCCGCCCACCACGACCGAAAAGCGCTCGTCCAGACGCCTGTTCCTGATCTGGCGCAGCTTCCTGGCCAGATCCTGGTCGTCCGTCACGACCATGCCGCCCTCGCCGCAAACCAGGGGGCCGGGCTGGGAAAAATCGAAAACCGAGAAATCGCCGAAGCCCCCGACCTGTTTTCCCTTGTAGATCGACCCGATCGCTTCCGTTGAATCCTCGATAAGCAGCAAGCCGCGCCTTGCCGCAATCTCCCTGAAGGCATCCCAGGGGGCCGGATGGCCATTGGTGTTGCCGACCAGAATGGCGCGCGTCGCCGGGGTGATTCTGGCTTCGACCTTTGCCGGGTCCAGTGTGCCCGACCAATAATCGATGTCGGAAAACACGGGTTTCGCGCCGGCAAGCGCTATGGCATGGGCGACCTGATGCCAGGAATATGGGGATGCGATCACTTCATCGCCATCCCCAATGCCGCAAACCTTCAATCCCAGCAAAAGTCCCATGGTGCCGCTTTGCACCGCGACCGCATGCTTGCGACCGACATGGGACGCGAAGGCGGATTCGAAAGCCTCAACCATCGGCCCCTGACTCAGCCTCGGCGACTTCAGTGTGGCCGAGACGAAATCCAGCTCGAAGAGGCTGATATCGGGGTCGGAAAGCGGAATCATTGCCTTCTCTCTGCAAGCACGACCCCTGTCGCATCCAGAGGATCGCGCGTGATTTTCACGCAATGATCCCTGCCATCGACGAGGTACAGATCGAACCCGGAAAACGACCTGAAAGGAATCTCTTCGCTCATGTCATAGGGATCGCAACGTATCAGGGCAATGCCGGGAAAGCGCTTCCTGAATTCCGGAACCATTTGGCTCCTGTCCGCGCATCCTTCGAGGAAAACCCCGATCAACTGGATGTCGACTGCCATGTCACCCCCCGCTTTTGCGCGCATCGACGGTGATGGGAAGCCGGGTGTCCGCATCCATCTCCGGCAGCTCCAGGGTCCAGCCGTTTCCGAGCGTCACCACGCCACCCCACATCGATTCCTTCTCCATGGAAACGATGGGCTCTTCCAGGTCCTTCTTCGGCACATAGGCGGAAAGCTCGCCAGAAGCGTTCCTGCGGATCATCACCTTCATTGCATTCTCCCTGTCATTTGCTCCACAATGCCCGGCAAAATGCCCAGCAATTGAGCTATTTCCTCTTCCGTCGTGTAACGGCTGAGCGAAAACCTTATCGAGGCTTCTGCAGCCTTTCCCAATCCCATGGCAACGAGAACATGGGACGGCTGATTCCCGCCGGCAGCGCACGCCGCGCCGCTCGAAGCGTAAATTCCAGCCTTGTCCAGCCTGTCCAGAATCGCTTCGCTCTCCATTTCTCCGAACCGGATACTGGACGTATTGGGAACCCTCTCCGTCCCGCCCCCGTTGATCCTCGCAAAGGGGATGCTTTCCAGAATTCCGGCTTCGAGCTTCGCGCGCAGCAGGCCGATCCGCTCGCAGCAATCGTCTTCCATGAAGAGCCTGCAGGCCATCCCGAGCGCCGCTATCCCGGGCAGGTTTTCCGTCCCTCCCCGCCGCCCCCTTTCCTGGCTCCCGAAAAAAAGGGGCGGGAGCCTGATGCCCTTCCTCACGAAGAGTGCGCCCACCCCCTTCGGCGCATGCATCTTGTGCCCCGAGAAAACCAGGAAATCCACGGGTATCCTCGACAGATCGATTTTCAGCTTTCCCGCACACTGAACCGCATCGGTGTGGAACAGGCAGCCTTTCGATTTCGCAATCTTCACGGCATCCCCGATCGGGAAAACCACGCCGGTTTCGTTGTTCGCCCACATCAGCGACACGAGGGCCGTCTCGTTCGTCACGGCTTTTTCCAGATCATCCGGATCGAGCCGGCCTTCTTCATCGACATCCAGCATCGTCACCCGATGCCCCTGCTTCTCGAGATGCCCGAAAAGGGCAAGCGTGGCAGGATGCTCGACCCTGCTGGTCACGATATGCCTCTTTCCCGGATTCAGCGCGCAGCTCCCCAGGATCGCCATGTGGTTTCCCTCCGTTCCGCTGCCCGTAAAAACCACTTCCTGCGGGGACGCGGCGAGAAATGAAGCAACCTGCATCCGCGCATCCATCAGTCTTTTCTTGGCGTTCTGACCCAGGACATGCATGCTGGAGGGGTTGCCGTAATCCTCCATGCATTCCAGCATGGCATCCAGACTTTTCCGGGCCACCCGCGTCGTCGCATTGTTGTCGAGATAGACATTCATTGCCAGAATCTCCTCTCGGGATCCAGATTGAGTTCGTTCAGCAGCGCCTGCAGGGTTTCGTACTCGGCATAAAGCATCCATATCCCACCCGAATGTTCCTTGCAGTAAAGCCGCCAGAGCCTCGATCTTTCCGCATACTCCATCCGCGCGATGTCTATCGTCCCGCCCAGCCTGTCGATGTTGCGCGAGCAGCAGGGGCTCCTGATCTCGTATCCGTTCGGGATGGCAACCACCTCCGGAGAAACATAGCGGTAGCGGCATCTCTCCGAAATCCTGCGCTCTATCCTCTTTAGATCGAACTCATTGGGGTGTGGATAGCTGGCCAAGCGCGCCTCCATGCTATAAGGGGGAGATTTCCTCCTCAAGGCAGCCCACAACGAATCCCTCCTGGAATTCAACCAGATAAACAGGCGTCCTGGATTCCTCATGACTGCCGACCTGAACGATTTCACCACGGCTTCCACCTTTCACCAGAAGCGCCCCTTCATCCTTTTCCGGAAATGAGCCGTCGTTGTACAAATCCGAAGCGGCAAGCACAGGCTGGCCCCACTGGTATTTGGGCATCCTCGGTTCGATCATTGCAAGCTCCCTGCTTCTGGGACAACGGCGCCGACGATCTCAAGCTCCTTGCCACGCAATCCGACCCGGTATCCCCGATCGATGATCTCGACGCCGTAGATGTAGAATTGCTGCAGAAACGTACCTATGCTCGTCACGTAACCCAGGTCTCCCTTTTTCACCAGAATTTCCCCGATATCCTTTCCGGGAAAAGTGCCATCGTTCCTGATCGTCTTGATGACGCGCACCTTCTGTCCGTAATCGAACCAGGGCGGAGAAGTCAGCTCCACCACATCGCTATCCCTGCTGATTTTCGCCATGATTTCTCCTCTTTCACAGGCGGGTTTTCGCCAAAGCCCGCACCGCCACATCCGGATCCGCCAGAAGCCTTTTCAGGTATTTCGGTGCCACCCTGCCCGCCACTTCGTACCTCACCCGCCAATCCGCATCGTCGATGAGCAGCGGCAGCTTCATCTCGTCGATGCGCATGACGGCTTCCAGCCTCACCGAAGCATCCTCATCCTCGAGAATCCTGACGAGCCACTCTTCGCCTATTCTTCTCGCCACAGTTTTCCTCACTTCCCTGTCCGAATCGCTCATCATCAGGGGCAGCATGGCAACTGGCATCCTGCGCGCCACGATCTGGCGAACGTAATAATCAGGGTCGTCGATCATCGCCCCGAGATTCGCCTCATCCAGTCGGGCTGCAACTCGGATTCTCACCTCCCTGTCGGGATCCATGCGCATCCCCGCCAGATATTCCTGCGGCAGCCGCACCGCCACGCTCCACCTCACCGTCTCGTCCCGGTCATGCATGAGGCGGGGGAGAAACTCGGCTTCGACATGCTTGGCGGCGACCGCCCTCACCTCGAAATAGGGATGCTCCAGATATTCCTTCGCCTTTTCCGGATTCCAGTCAAAAAACCGGTCTATCCGCTTCGCATAGCGGTCCTCGACACAAGCTTGCATCAGGCGGCATTTCACGTCGCGGCTGCCACACATGCTGCAATCCAGCTCCTCTCCCAGCCAGTTTCTGGCCTCGACAATGTCGTCAGTCATCCTCATCCAGCCCCATCCGATCGAGCACCTTCAAAAGCACCTTCGCCCCTATCCTGTCCCCGGGATCCAGTTCCATCAGTTTCAGGACTACATCCCTGCCTTCGACCAGGTTGCCAAGCCGCATGTTCAGGTACCCGTAAGCCTTCAGGGTGAAGAGATAGAATCTCGGCAATATCGCCTCGAAGCTGCCGAAATTCGCATCCTCATGGCGCACCATCCGCCAGTCCTGCGCCAAGGCATTGTCATGCGCCGCCTTCAAAAGGCAATCTTTCGCCACTTTCAGCGCATCATTGAGCCGCCCCTTGTAGAAATAGAAACGGTAGCGCCCTATCAATACCGCGGCGTGTCCAGGCGCTGCCTCCATCGCCCTGTCGAGATGGGCTTCAGCCACCTCGTCGTTCGAATAGGCGATTCCCGCGAGGCGAAGATGGTGCTCCGCCTCCGGCGGCAAGCCGCCTCCCAGGCATGCGCGCTCGAGCCAAGCCTCATCGGACGCATCCAAGCATCAGTTCCTGGCTATCGAGGCAATGTCGATGCTGGCAACTCCTGCACTGCTGCAACCGCAAGGCGCCGCCTTGGGATCGATGAAGGACAGCCCCGTCTTCGTCGGCGTATCGACAAAATCTATGGTCACCCCCTCCAGAAGCAGGCGGCTTTCCGCCGGGAGGAAGAGCCTGATGCCATCTTTCATCACCACGCTGTCGCCTGCTTTGGGGGCAGCCTCGACCGTGAATTCGGAAGCAAGACCCGAGCAGCCTCCTGCCGTGACGGAAAGCCTGAATCCGTAATTCTCTCCGCCGTTGAAGCGGACCATCTGGCGTATGAATTTTTCCGCGCCCGGGGTGATCATCACATTCATGCTTTTCTCCTAGGCAGCCTGGTAGCGTGGATAGCTGGTGTCGATCACGCAGGTATTGTCAACGGGACAAACCGCAACGCACTGGGCATCATCGAAATAGCCGATGCATTCGGTGCATTTCTTGGGATTGATGACGAAGGTGCCGTCCTTCTCGTAAATCGCCACGTTCGGGCATTCCGGTTCGCACGCTGAACAGGCTGTGCATTGGGATGAAATGATCTTGTATGCCATGATTTTCTCTCCAGAAATTGAAATGAATTTAAATATTCAAGCTGCGATATAGGCACCCTGCCGTATGTCCGCGTCGCCGCGGTCGACATGGACGATCTCCCCGGATCTGATTTTCCCCAGGTATTCCTTGAAGTAGCGCACCGCCGACTGCTCGATGAATTCGTGGGCGTATTTCTCCACCGGGTCGATGCCCGCCGCGCGCAATTCATCCTTCGGGCAACCGCCGATCTTGGCCACGAATACCGCCGCGCAGTCGTTGATGGCGCGGATCACCGTCGGCAGCGCATCCTCTTCGCCGTATCCGCCCTGACAGTAGAGATCGACGCGGCGATGCCCCACGAACTTGGTCCCTTCCGTGCCGACCTCGTAAATCTGGAATTCGCTCGCATGCCCGAAATGCTCGTTGATCCTGCCGCTGCCCTTGGTGGCAACTGCGACCAGTATCTTCACATCGGAATACTCTTTTTCCAGTTCGAGAAGCTCGGCATTTCTGGCCGCAACCTTCTCCTGCCTGTCCTGCTCGACGATTTCCTGATAGGCGCGCCTCTTCTCGATGTCGTACTGGACATCCATTTCCATGATCTTTTCGGTAGTGAATTCGGCGCTTCTGTCTTCCCCGAGCAGCCCTACAGCATCCGCCCTGCACTGCCTGCAATGACGCATCATGTTCATTTCGCCTTCGCAGTCGTCCTGCAGTGCTTTCAATTCCTGTGCAGTGGGACCGCGCTGTCCGTTGAGACCGAATACCGTGCCATGCTCCGGCGCCGAAATCAGGGGCATGATGTTGTGCAGGAAAGCGCCCCTCGATTTCACCGCCCGGTTGACTTCGACCAGATGCCTGTCGTTGATCCCGGGGATCATGACCGAATTCACCTTGCACAATATGCCGGCCGCAGTCAGCATCTCCAGCCCCAGCATCTGGCGCTCGGTGAGTATCCTGGCCGCCTCGATCCCGGTGACACGCTTGTGCTTCCAGAAAATCCAGGGGTAGATGTACTGCCCCACTTCAGGATCGACCATGTTGATGGTGATGGTCACATGGTCCACATTGAAGGCCTTGATGGTTTCCACATGGTCAGGCAAGGCAAGCCCGTTGGTGGACAGGCAAAGCTTGATGTCCGGGGCGCTTTTCGAGATCAGCTCGAAAGTCTTGAAAGTCTTTTCGGGATTCGCAAGGGGATCTCCCGGGCCTGCGATTCCCAGAACGGTCATCTGCGGAATGGTGGACGCGACCGCCAGCACCTTCTTCGATGCCTGCTCCGGAGTCAGCTTCTCGCTTACCACGCCCGGCCGGCTTTCGTTCGCGCAGTCGTATTTCCTGTTGCAGTAGTTGCACTGGATATTGCAGGCAGGCGCAACCGCCACATGCATGCGCGCATAATGGTGATGCGCTTCCTCGCTGTAGCAGGGATGGTTCTTGACCTTTTCCCATACTTCTGGCGCCATGTCCTCGGGAGCCGAGGAAGAGCCGCAGCTCGCCTTTCCGCCTTCGCTCGAAGTGCCGCATCCCTTGTACTCGGCAATTTGCTGCATCATCTCTTCAAGCGGCTCGGTTTGATTTTGTCCCAGCATGTTCGCTCCTTGTCATCTTCGGAATGAAATCCGTCTGAACAGGAATGAGCAACAACCATGCCAAAGGCAGTATCGCCCGGAGAACGCCGAAATGCTTGAATCTGGAGTGAGCCGGATTGTCTGAATCCGTACAGCGTTGTCGCAAGTGTAGCGTTTGCTACAGTTGCTAGTTCGACCGGAAAGTCAGAACCGCTTGATCTCGATCTTGTGTTTCTGCAGAGCGTAGCCCATTTGCCTGGAAGTCAGCTTGAGCAGCCTCGCGGCCTTGGCCTGGACCCAGCCGCATTGCTCCATGGCCCAGACCAGGCGTTCGCGCTCGGAGGCGAAGGAGGAAGGTTCGGAGTTCTGGAAATCAGGCGGCGCTTCCCTGGATTCCGGCTCTGCCGCCTGCGCTGAAATTATGGGAATCACCGGGCTGCCCGATTTTCCGTAGCTGCGCAGGGAGAGCGAGAAACACTTGTTCTGCTGGCAGGGAAGATCCACCTCCCGGATCGTATTGCCGCGCGCCATGGTCATTGTCCGCTCGACGCAATTTTCGAGCTCCCTCACGTTGCCAGGCCAATAGCAATCCAGCATGACCTTCAGCGCTTCCGGGGTGATCGCGAGCTTCTTCTGATTCTCCTGGTTGAATTCCTGAAGAAAATGATCGACCAGCAGGGGGATGTCTTCGCGCCGCTCGCGCAAGGGCGGAAGAAAAATGCTCACCACGTTGATCCTGTAGTAGAGGTCGGCCCTGAATTCCCCCTTGGATACCGCCTCCTCCAGGTTGCGGTTGGTTGCCGTGACGAGGCGTATGTCCACCTTGATCGGCCTGTTGCCGCCGACCCGTTCGAATTCCCGCTCCTGGAGCACCCGCAACAGCTTCGTTTGGAACGATGGCGTGATGTCTCCGATCTCGTCGAGAAAGAGGGTGCCGCCATGGGCAAGCTCGAAGCGCCCCTTGCGCTCCTGGGTCGCCCCCGTGAACGATCCCTTTTCGTGGCCAAAAAGTTCCGATTCGAGCAGGGTCTCGGACAGGGCCGCGCAATTGACCTTGATAAAAGGCTTGTCTTTTCTCGAACTGAGGTAATGGATGGCGCGGGCGATCACCTCCTTACCCGTCCCGCTTTCCCCACGCAACAGCACCGTGGATTTCCCGGGAGCAGCCTGATGCACTTCGGCAAAAACCGCCTGCATGACCTTGCTCTGCCCGATCACGTTGTCCAGCCTGTATTTCCCGTGCAGTTCCTTCTGCAGGCGGCTCTTTTCCAGCATGAGTTGCTGCCGCTCACTCGCCACTTTCTGATGCAGCCTGACCGTCTGGCCGATCAGATTGGCGACCATGACCAGGAAGCGGATATCTCCCTCGAAACTCGGACGCTGCCCATCGAGTTCACGGTCCACGCTGAGGACGCCTATGGTCTCGCGCCCCACCTTGACCGGCACCCCCATGAAGGAGATGACCTTGTCTTCATTCAGGTTGCGCGAACCGGTGCGGTTGAGGAACATGGGTTCCTTCGCGATGTCAGGAACCACGACGGGCATGCCCGATTTCATGATATTCCCGGTCACGCCCTCCCCGATCCGGAAACGACCCCGACTGATTTCCGCGTCAGAAAGTCCGGATGCACCAACAACCTGTAACTCCCCCGACTCCTGCACCAGGCTAACCATGCCGCGCTGCATCTTCAGATGCGACGAAAGCACGTTGAGAACTTCCCGCACCGTCTTCCTCAAATCGAGGGACGAACTCAGTATCTTGCTGATCTCGTAGATAGTTATCAGCTCGACGCTGCCTTCTTTTTCAGATCCTCTCGCCATGCCCATGCCCCATTAACCTCATCGTCGATTCGATCCTGCCGCAGATCGCAAGTTCGGCTCTCTGGAACTAGCAATTTCCATACCCACAACACGACTTCCCCCGGCCAAATTGGCGGTCGACGCGAGTTTCGAAATTTCGACACGATAAATGATGCTGCGAGCAGGATCAGCAGGGCAGTCCCTACATGGTGATTTGAAAGTTCTTGAAATCCGCGATACACGACATGAAAACCGCGCATGTCGCTGATTTTGGAGGCGGGGGTCGGAATCGAACCGGCGTCCACGGCTTTGCAGGCCATTCCTTTACCCCAACAAAACAATAAGATACAATTAAATATGTATTTATTGGGTGATTCTTGGGTGAACCAACAGGGGACATTATGGCACAAATAGAGCGGCGCGGTGATTTGCAATGGCGGGCCAGAATCAAGAAAAAGGGCTTTCCCGAACAGTCAAAAACCTTCTTCACGAAAAAGGATGCAGAGGACTGGTCCAAGATCATAGAATCCGAAATGATCCGAGGAACGTTCATTGCCCGGACGGAATCGGAAAAAGTTACCTTCGGCGATCTAGTAGATCGGTATCTACGAGAAGTTACCCCGTCCAAGAAAAACTGGAAGAGCGAAACCGAGATCATGGGCAAGATCAAGGAGAGATTCGGACAGCACGCTCTCGTTGCGATCCAGTCTAAAGAAATTGCCGAATACCGCGATGAGCTTTTAGAAAAGAGGGCAGCCTCCACGGTCTGTCATTACCTGAATGCAATTTCTGTCGTGATAGATACCGCACTCAAAGAATGGGGCTACGTCCTCCCAGCAAATCCAGTTCGCAATGTGCGCCGTCCTTCCCAACCAACGGGAAGAGATAGGCGGCTTTCGACTGAAGAGGAAACAGCACTCATTGAAGAATGCAGGAAGTCCGGCAACGTCTGGCTTGTGCCTGTCGTGGTTCTTGCTACTGAAACGGCGATGCGGCAAGGAGAGATTTTCAAGCTGTCGTGGGAGCATGTGAACCTGAAAAGGCAAATAGCGCATATCCCGGAAACCAAGAACGGCGAAGCTCGAACAATCCCACTTTCGACTCGCGCTGTCGCGGCGCTGGACGCTCTCCCACGCTCTATTGATGGCCGGGTTATCCAGGCGCGTCAGGATGCTTTGAGAAAGTGTTTCGAACGGGCCGTGGTCAGGGCTGGTATCAAGGATCTACGATTCCATGATCTCAGGCACGAGGCGACATCCAGATTGTTCGAAAAAGGACTAAACCCGATGGAAGCTGCGAGCGTAACCGGACATAAAACGCTTGCCATGCTGAAACGCTACACGCATTTGAAGGCTGAGGAACTGGCGAAGAAGCTTGGATAGATTCAGCCCAGTTCCCCCAGTTGGCTTAATCTATTAATTATGGCTACAATCCCCCGTTACTTAAGGGGGTAATTTGAAAAGAAAGCAGCTAGATCGTACTCTTTTAGATTGGATTAAATCAGAAGGAGGGCGTAACGCAATACCTGAGACTGCATTGGATGATCATGTGGTTCTTGGTCGATTTAATGCTGGCATGCTAGCTATCCTAAAATGCGTTGATTTAGAGATTGTTACCTCCGTAGCAGTTTTGGATAAAATGCTGTTCGATCATGGTATTAGCATTAATAAATTAGAGCGGTTACATAGCCTGATCTGCTCTCCCATAAAAGTCTATCAATCTGCGACACAATCAACTTCTGTTGTAATAATGACAGTTGAACTTCACCGAGGAAAACCTATTCTGCTACCAATATGGTTAAATAAACCGGGGGCTACTGGAAAACCGCCTATGCATTGGCTATCAAGTGGCTATACGAAGGATAATCCAAATTGGCAGTCAACTTGGGATTCTAAAGGTCTGTTGCTTTGGCAGAAATAAAAAAGCCTCAGTGTGTGGATACCGAAGCTCTAATTGCTGAAGTATTTGTCACACCCCTAAGGCTCTTCAATCCTAGTCAAAAATTTCTTAGTTGTCAAAGTAATTTATACACAACCAGTACGCCACCGCATACAATCTGTCTGTATCCATCTGATTATAACGGTAAATCTCCTGTAGTGTGGGGCGGCTTCCCGCCCCTGGCTGATTTAAGCTGCTCTTTTCTTCTTCGAAGCGCTCGAAGCAGCTGCGACTGCGCGTTGAAGGTCTTGCTCGGCGAGGATGAACGGGTAAAGTTCTGACTTTTCACCTGCGGTCAGCAGCTCCAGAGTGTTCCGCACCTCTTCGCTGTCGCCGAGAATCGAAACAATCTGGTCATCGATCACGCGATTTTCGAAGTCGTCTGCATGATTCAGGAGCTTGTTCGCGAGGCGGCGGCATTCGGTCGGGGTGATATCTGATTGGAAACTCACCCCGGCTGTCCGGAGCCCAATCACCGAAACCAATGATCCTCTGTCATTGTGCCAGCTGGAAAGGCTGACCTCGGATTCGTATCGGCGGCCCTTTTCCAGCGCGATTTCTCTGTTGTGAAAATCACTCATGATGTCTCCCTTCGTTGTTGAAAAAGTGTTTTAAAACAGTTTGTCATGCTCTCGCGAAACCATTAACTTTCAGGTCTGCGAGCTGCACCAGCCCCAGCACGATTTCGAAAACCGTTCCGGCGTCGTTGAGTGCCGGGCTCACGGTTCCGAGAGCCGCTACAGTCATGCTCAAAACGATCAATACGGTTTTCATGTCTGGTCTCCTCAAGCGGCTTGGAATGCCGCGATTTGTTCGATTCTGGCGCTCCCCTGGCGCTGGCCGAAGAGTCGAATAACCCCTGCTGCCGCAATCGCTTTTGCCCCTTCCCACCCCCTGCGCTTCGCGCCGGTTTCCAGAGCTGCCAGATTGTGCGCTGTCGGTTTCACGTGAATCATAACTTGTTGATTTTGTGCGCTTTTACCTGCCTGTTGGTGAGCCTCGCGGGGGGCGCCCGAAGGGGGCGCGGTTTTGATGGTTTCCGGTTTGTTTCGAGTCGCCATTTTTCGTCCTCCCTTTTCGTTTGCCTGCCTGTCGGAGCCGCCTCACCCTGATTTCCGGAAGGAGCGCGGGAGGTAAGCGAAAGCAAGGGGGGCATGACAGACGGAAAAAGCGAAAAACGGAATACCGGAGGCCGAAGGCCGAGGATATGCCGGATTTTCGCCCGGCTGGCGTGACGCCTTGCCATTGAGCGGGCGCGAGGGAAGGAAATAGGGTGGCTCCGAGAGGTAGGCCGAAAAGGGCCAAGGACGTGGGCGACTCGAAACGGTCTACCGGAAACACCGCGCTTGCGCGGGCGCTGCGAGGCGAAGCAACGGCAGCGCGAAGAGCCCGCCCGCTTGCGGGCGACGGCCTGGGGGGTTCCCCGCCCTCGGGCGGGGGTTGGTTTCACCAAAGGATACCTATGGTTAAGCGGCTTGCTGCTCCGCTAGTCTTCGTTCGGAAGCATGATCGTTATGAGCGGCAAGGGGTTAGGCCGGTCTGAATTTAAGCCGGAGAGCGACAGCGAGCCAGGCGACATTTGCGGAAATCCTGACCGACGAAAAGACAATGGTGAGGGGCTGGTGAAGTGATGGATAGATATATCCAACTTCCCAAGCTCCCCAGAGCACATACCATGCCCATGCGATCCAGTTGATGCCGCGAATTTCTCCATCTGCTCGAAGCTTGAAAAAGTTGGTCCAGGCGAAATATGCGCCGCCCGCTTCAAGCGTACTGTTAATCAAATCTGGTATGGTCATGGTGATACCCTTTCAAGAAAAAAAGGGCGGATTTCTCCGCCCGGTTTCCATCATGCTGCGGCTTGCTGCTGCTCCTGAAATGCCATGATGTAGCCGTGCGCCTTGCTGGCCTGACTTGCTGCGGTGAAAATCGCCCGCTTGTCGTTCTTCAGTACCTTGAGCCACGAATCGATATAGCTTGCATGGTTGGGAATCTGCGAAGCGATAAACCCGGTTTCAGCATTGAGAAACGCGCTTCCAAGCTCCGCTACCAGTTCCTCGAATGCGTAAGCCTCGCTTCCGAATCTGCCGGAAAAGTCGCGGTTAAGGCGGTGCTTCGCTCCCGTCCAGTGGGTGAGTTCGTGGAGCGCCACGCTGTAGAAATCCTTGGCGCTGGCAAATCTGGCACGCTCCGGCATGGTGATTTCGTCGGTCGAAGGACGATAAAAAGCCTTCTGTCCGGTCTCGTTGATCTTCGCGCCTGACGCCTTCAGGATCGCCTCGGCGGCCTCTACCTGCTCCCATTCGGTTCTGACGGTTGCGGCTGCTGGCCTCTCGATGCCGTCGATCTGGTCGAGGTTGAAAACCCAAAAAGGTGAGGCCATCGGGATTTCTTTCTCTTCTTCGGTTTCCTTGTCCAGGATTTCGAGCATCTTGAAATAAACGCAAAGCTCGCCTTTCTCGCCCTTCCTGACCTGTCCGCCAAGCTCTGCGGCTTGCTTGTAGGTCAACCATGCGTTGCTGCTGTAGCCGTTCGCTCTCGCTGCGCTCCAGAGAATCAGGGTGTTTATGCCGCGATAGGCTGCGCGGGTCTTATGGTTGATCGGCATGCCTCCTGCCGCGTCCTGCGTCCAGGTGATGCCCTCGCCCGTCGCGTTGGCCTCGATTGCGGCAATGATCGAATCGGTGATTTGCTGGTAGAGATCGGTTTTCATGGTCTAGCTCCTTGGTCGGTTAAAAGTGATGCTCTCGACCTGAAAGCTCTCTTCGCCTTCCCCTGTGGGGGACGGGAGGGGGAGATAAAGACGTTTGCGGAGAATGACAAAAACCGGGATTTTCCCGGCTTGCTTGTGATGCCCACGATCAGTTCCCCCTTCGCAAATCGACAGGGGGCTGATCCAGTGGGTATGCAATGACGGGAAGCTGGTGAGCTCGAAGCGGGTAAACGGCGTGATTTTGCTTTCTTGAGGCTGACCCCATGCGCGGCCCGAATGCCAGCCTTGCGCTGGCGTGATGGGCGCGGGAAGCCTAGTCGAAATCGATTTGAACCGCCCGGATCGAGCGTATGCGCTGGTCCGGGAAAGGGATGATTTCGGCTTGTTGAAGCTGTTGAAATTGCTGCAGCTGGTATTGGTTGCGGATTCCCGCCTTTTGCTGTTCCTCGACTTCGTGCCTGACAATAAAGAAGAGAGCGGCGGCCCTCATCGCGCCAAGCCATGCGAGAAGCGCGATGAAGCTCCATAAGCCGTGAGTTTTCGGCAAAATGTAGGCTATTGCGCCGGTCAGAATTGAAGCGGTTGCGACGACTTGAAGAAAGCGCGAAAACATCAGTCTAGCTCCTTGAATTTTTTCCAGAGAATGCAGGTTTTCTCGGTTGCCCAGTCCGCGAATCTCGAATTGAGCGCGTCGAGAAAGCTCCTACGCTGTTGCTGTTGTGCTGGAGCGGGGAGAGAAACCGTCCCGGTCCCGCCGGTTGCAAGCGCCTTGAGGTAGGCGCTCGCGGTCAAGCCTGCTGCGAGCGCCCGAGATTCGAAAGCCTGGGCCTCGTCGTCCGTGAAATCGATTGAGAGTTTCATTGCGCCGCTCCGGGGTAGCTCAATTCTTGCTGGGTGGTTTGCTGCTCCGCTGCCTTCGCCTTCAAGTAAGCCTGCATTGCAGCCGCTTTGTCTTCGGTGTTCTGCGCCTGCCCCTGCGCCTGCGCTTTCGATTGAGCGACAAGCTGATTGAGCGCTCCGTTCTCATCGATCAGCATTGCCGACATTTGCGCATTCTGGCTTGCAAGCGTCTGGAAGCCTTGGACGTTGCCCGAAATGTTCGGGATTTGCTGTGCAAGTGCCGTGACGGCCTGCGACTTGTTTTGCAGGTCGGCGAGGTTCGCTTGAGTTGTTTTAAGCTGGTCGCTGTACACCTTGTTTCCGGCTGCGGCCTGCTGCGCGACATAGCCGTAGTATTGGTTGGGCGTCATGCCCAGCCGGGTCATCGTCGCAGCGTCCACGGAAATGTTCTGCGTGACATTGTTCGCTGCGGCTTTCAGGTTGAGCAAGTCCTGGGCCATCGCGGCGTAACCCTGCACCCCGCCCATGCCTGCGCCCGCCTTCGCCATTGCGCCAAATTGCTGCACGTTTGCCGCCGCCCCCTGAAGGTTCTGCACCTGCGCCTGATACTGCTGCAGCTGAGTAATGTACTGCTGCAACTGGGTCGCCTGGATGCCTGCCTGCTGCGCGACGGATGCGACAAGCTCCGCATTGTTGGCAAGCTGGGTAATTTCGGTCGCCCCGCCCGTGACCCCACCCCCGGCGAATGCGGGAGCGGAAACGAGAAGAAGAAGAGAAAGGATTTTTTGCATGATGACTCCTTTTGGAAGGGTGATGGGGACAGTCTAAACCGCCCCCGGAAATCCATTATTTGCCGGGCTTGCCGGGCATTTGCAGCTGCATCACGGTATTGGTCGGGTCGGGCGTGAGCGATTGCGAGAGTCCTCCGAAAAGTCGTCCGGTGATTTGCGTCGCGTTCAAAATCAGGCCGAGGATCGCGAGGCTCAAGATCGACACGAAAATCATGAGGACCGTTGTCGGCATTGTCGATGAGCCGGTCTGGCCTGCGATTACGCCGATTTCGGTCACGATGTCGAGACAAAGCATGATGAGCACGCCGAGAACCGGTTTGTAAAAAATTGCGCCGACGAAAAAACCGATCCAGTTGCCCATCATCGACCGCAACTTGCCGATGATCGAGAGCGCAAGAATGATCGGGCCGAAGCAGAGGGCCAAATATATGACCACGTTTGCGATGAGCAGACTGGCCCAGCATGCGGCCATAGCGCCGACGAGAATTGCGACTGCTGACATCATCACGACAAATGAACTAATCGAGTCAACAGCGGTAAGCAAGCTGCTTCCGAGGATCGCGAAGATAGAAGACGCATTCGAAGCGTTCGAAGCGTTCTGCGCGATGGACTGCGAAGACGGGAAAATCGAAGTCGAAATGGCTTTGACTGCGGGCGAAAAGTTCGCAATGACGAGATGTCCAAGTCCTTCCGACGTTTGCCCTCCGGTCGCGGCTTTAACGAGGTCGTCTGCGACAGACATAGCCGGATCGACCGCGAGGGTTTGCCAGTGAAGAATGATTGCAGCAATCGCAATCGACGGGATGACGGCTTCGAAAAGCCGCTTCATCGCGCCTTTTCCGTCGTTTGAAAGCAAGATGACAAGGGCCGCGACAATCTCGAAGATGACCGCCGCGACAAAGACTTTTTCGGTCGTGTCCGAGGTTGCGAAGTTCATTGCAAAGGCTTTACCGTGCGTGTCAACGGTCGAGAAAACTTGATCGAGGACGGTGAAATCGAGGTACATGGTCATGCTCCTTCGGTCGAGATGTGGACGCGGTGGTGATGCGCGACATGGTGCATGTGCGCCGCTGCATGCTGCGGTTTTGCTGGCGGCTGGGGGTGAACCGGGCCGTGGGTCAGCATTGCAAGTTCCATGAAGATGCCGAAAACGCCGACTGCTGCGAAGAGCTTGAGGTAGGGCCGGAAAATTATGTAGATGACGCCAGCGCCTGCGCAAATTGCGAGCGAGAGGGTGAAGCCTGCCCATGGGGCGCAGCCGAAGAAGAGGACCAAAAGTGCGGCAATCTTGACGTAAGTCGTTTTCTTGAATTCAGGCATTTTCATGTTGTTTCTCCATTTTCGACCCGGCTTCCCGCCGTATGAATCGCGTTTTGTTTCGGCAAGGGAGGAAAGGCAAGAAATTCGACCGAAGCCGCAGCCCGAAGGGACCGGGTGACGGCGAACCCGAAGGGGGCGAAGCCTTACTTGCTTTTCCGAGCGCCGAAACGATCTTTGCGATTCGGGGCGGGATGCAGGGCGAAGGAGAATTGAAAATCCAAATTCAAAGACGCCCTGGTGCCGCTTGATTCATCTTCCCATGCGCCTGGGATACCACTATTCGTGGGTGTCGAGCACGCGGAAAGCGTCTTCTGTGAATTCGGCTAAAGCTGCATCGCCTCGGGTCAGCGCGTGAATCTGGATTGCTGCCAGCACGGCCTCAAGGTCAAGCCCGGCATCTTGTCGCAAAACCCGGATTGCAGAGTGCAGCGGATTTGCGGGAACCCCAAGCTCACGAAGTCGTGCATGTCCGAGGTCTTGAGATGAAGTCAGAGTTGTTTCCATGATTTTTCCTTTCGAAAACCCCGCCCGAGGGCGGGGGGTGGGTGGGTTTCAGGGTAAAACGATGGTGTCGCCGACGCGGGGGGCCGTCGGCGTGACAACCGAGCCAGTGCCGCCCGCAAAGCGCTCGTAATCGACCCGATAGCCGTCCGTCACGTCGCGGGTGACGTTGTGACACGTCGTGGTGGGCGTGTGCTGGATGTGGTCGCCGGTGAGCGCCCCGACAATAGCGCCGAGGGCTGCGGCTGCGACTCGTCCGTTTCCGTTGCCGATTTGAGACCCGGCCATGGCTCCGGCTGCGCCGCCCAGCCCGGCCCCCAGGTACTGGGGATTTGTCGAGTTCTGCTGCTCGCAAACCTGCTGACTGACCTGGTGCGTGATGGGCACGACATCGATGACGCGGGCTGCATGCTGCCGAGCCTCGTTTGCGTTCGCGATCACGTCGGGCGGAAGCTGCTCGTCCTGCCGTGCCTCATGACGTGGACGGTGAGCTTCGCGGTGCTTGTGCTCCTTCGGCTTTTCCTCTGCCGGTGCTGCTGCCGGGGCGGAAGCTGCGGCCTGCCCTGCCCTGGCTTGCTGCAAAAGCTCGGAAAACTGCTCTTGCGTGAGCGTTACCTGGCCGGGACCCGATGCGACGGGGGCGGAGGCAGGAGCCGAAGCCGGGACCACGGCGGAAGCTGCAACGGGAGCCGAAACAGGCGCGGGAGCCGCCGGGACCACGGCGGAAGCCGGGGAAAGCGTGAGCGCCGAAGCCGGAGTCTTGGCCGGGGCGGTGGAGCCGCCGCCGAAGATTCCGGGCATGTCGCAACCGGCGAGGCCGATAGTCGCGAGAGCGACGATGAGAGCGGTTTTCTTCATGTTACTGTCCTTTCGTGGTTTGAGGGATGATGAGGATCGCGCAAGCCGGGTCGCCAATCAGGTGTTGCGAGAGCTGCGCCCGCGCTTGAGCCAGCGGTTGAATGCATTGGCTTTTGACCGTAAAGCTCTTGTTGACGAGTGGCGCGGTGATGAGCGCCTGGCCGCCTGCTTGTTGCTTGATGAAGACCGGAGAAAAAGCTGTCTGCTGGTCCGTCGCTATGATCTCGTGGCAGCCGTATTTCTGCGCTGCCGCTTTGATCGCCGCATTCGTCGCTTCGCGGCTCGTCATGGTGCAGCCGAGGAGCACGGTTTCATGTGCCTGCGCGGGCTTCGCGCCTGCGGCGAGTGCGGCGGGAAAAGTGACCTCGACCGTCTTTCCGTCGCGGTTCGGTATGATGATCACGGGTGCGACGGCTGTCGCTTCTGTGCCGCCGGTCTGCGGGCTCTGCGCGCAACCTGCGACGATTCCCGCAAGTGCGAGTACGGCGATGGGTGTGAATTGTTTCATGTCTGCTCCTTTTTCGATGTGACAATCCAGTGTCTCACTGGTCCGAAAAACGACTATTCGCGGTCGTCGGCGAAAAACCAGACGCCCCGGAAGCATTCGCGGTTTCGAATGCGGCGGTCAGCGAAGACTTCGCGAAGCGCTTCCGACTTGTGAACGATGCATTCGCCGTGGACCGAATCGTATAAACCGTTTACAGTGTTTTGGCCGTCGTAATAATTGCCAGCGGGCGAGTAGTCGGAAAGGCTCCAGGGCATTACTGCTGCGCCGAAACGCGGATTTTTCGGGTCGCGCACGTAAAGGCTGGGACAAACCCCGCGCTTCTCCCGGTCGCGTCCGTCGCTGAAATCGAAGAGCGACGGGATGAAACAGATCGGAGAAACCGAGAAAGTGTTTTCTGTCGCAACCGAATCAGCGGCCACAATCTTTCCGGGGTGAGCGCCGTCCGGAAAAAACTCCATTGGTTCTATATGGATTGCGAGTCGAGCCGTGGGCGGTGGCGGCGTCAAGCTGCGCGGCTGAGCTTGTGCCTGAATCCGCAACTCCGTAGCTTGATGCTGGTCGGCGAAGAGTCCGCCGGTCGCCGGTGTTGCGGCTGCTGGCTGAGCGGAAGCGGGAGCGTCGGGGTCTTGAAGGCCAAAAAAGAAGTAGTAGCCAAGTTTCTTTTCCCAGTGCGGTGCGGGCCCGAAGAAAATTCCGGTGGTGCTGTTGCCCTGGTCGCTGGTCGTCGCGCTCTTCGAAGAGAAAAGCGAGGATGCGCCGAAGGCGATGACCGCGACGGCAATTCCGAGCGCTGCGAAACTCAGAACGGTTTGTGTTTTCTTGTCCATGTCCTTTTCCTTTCCGGGGGCAGCGCCCCCGCTGTTGAGAGATGGGGGGCAGCGCCCCCCCCGTCTTGCCGCGACGCTCAATGCGTCCCGGACTCCGGGAAACTGTCAGCGTCCAATGCCTTTAATCGCTCCGAAAACAACTTCTGCAAGCCATTTCGCGAAGCGAAAGAGCCACTTCGCGGGCAAAATCAGGCCGTCAAGGCCGCCCTGCCATGCGCGGTGCCACTCGCCATGACGGATGCCGGAAACCAGAAAGCCGCCGACGAATGTGAGGCCCGAGGCCATTGCGAGGATTGCGAAGCCCTGGGGCGTGAAGGCAATCTGGATCGCGCCGAGGAATACGCGGATTGCGATGATGAAGCCGAAAAGCATCAAGCCGAGGCGAATCATTTGAGCTGCCCTCCCGTTTTTTCGATTGCTGATTTGAGGAATTCGAGCGCATGGTCTGCCGAAATCGGCAGGGTTCCGCCGGTTTTCGTCCAGATGAAGATCATCAAATAGATGCCACCGATTCCGCAGGAAAGCGCGAACACGATGCGCCAGATGAAGGGCATGGAAGATTGTTGAGTTTGAGATGCCATTTGTTAAGCTCCTTTCTTCTGTGCGAATTTCGAATAAGAGAAAAAGGCGAATCGAGCGCGATGAGAATCCGTCACCTTGACGTTTTCGCCTTCGAACCGGATGGTTTCGACCCGCGCAAAAGCTCGCTCTACAAGCTTTTCGAGGCCGTCGGGGCAAACGTAAGCGACAAAAGCGTAGCGCCCTGCTTTAATCGATTTGAGATGCGCGAGCAGCACAGATTCATACCGCCGGGGGGTCTTGATGGTCCTCTCGATCTCGATTGCGACTCGGTCGCCCTTCGGGCTTGTGGCGATGAAATCGGGGATTTTTTCCGAGTCCTTGCCTTTCCCTTTCGCTGCCGTTCGCTCCCTGGGCGATTCCTGCATTTTCTGCAATCGCTCGGGCACGAATGCGGTCCAGCCTGCGGCTTCGGCCTTGATCCGCATGCGCTGGCCGTCCAGTTTGTGAGCGAGAAATGCCGGGGACGTGCGCCCGAGTTCGTGGAAAGGCATGTCCCATTTGTCGATGAGCGCGAGGCCATGCGGGGTGATGCCGTAGATTTTCGATTTCCGGCCCGCGTTCTCTATTTCTTCCGACTTGAGCGCACCGTCGCGCTCCAGGCCGCCGACTGTGGATTGTGCGGCCCGTCGGCTGCATTGCAGCAGCAATGCGGCGATTTCAACGGTCGAGAAGACTTCGCCAGATGCGAGGAAATCAAGCAGTATGCGGCGTTTCGCTTCTGCGCGAGCCTGCTTTTCAGCGTAAGTCATGGCCGGGAGTCGTTCTGTTTTTTCCATTTCTTCATCTCCAAAAAACACAATTCAATTTTCCCATGCGTTCGAAAAACCATTGTTTGCCGAGCCGCCTTTCCCGCGAAGCGGGTTAGTCCGGCGCGTGAGCGCCTGGGGGTCTCGCGAAGCGAGTTCGGGGCTCGCGAAGCGAGTAAATTGATGGTCCGGCGAAATGGGGCGGGTCTCCCGCCCCTGGTGGTCAATCGAAGCTGATTGTCTCGGGTTGGTCGAGGTCGAGGCCGTCGGTCTCGACTATGCGCGAAGTCGCGGGCGGCAAGTCGAACGGTGCTTTCTCGGTGCCCGAATCGAGCGCGACGGACTCGGAAGCGCTCTTCAAGCTCGCCCCTTCAACCTCGCGAATTGCGATTGCTTCTGGCGACTTCGCGACTCTCAGCGGTCGAATCGAAACGAATTTCGGAAGTCCGCTTCCATACAGAACCGCTACCGATGCGGGCAGATTCAACAGCATGTTTTCATCAATGAAATAGCGCTCGGCTTGTCGAATCGACCTGCGAGCATCGACGGTTTCAGAGAGAGCCAGATTCCGCTCAACCGTCCGGCTCTCGTCGTCCACGAGGATCTTCCCGGACATGCTTGCAAGCCATTCGGCTGTGACCGGGGATTTAACCTGGTAGCAGAGCTTGACGCGGCAATTCTCAACGACAGCATCAACGACAGCATCAGGGTTGAGATCCTTGGTGCAGTCTTTCAAGTCGCCCAAGCTCTGGTGAGCAAGGATCAGGTGGACACCTTTGTCGCGAGCGGCCCCCAGTCCTTCAAGCGCTGGGCGGGAAAGGTGGTATTTCACTTCGTCAAGGACAATACAGATTTTGCGAAGTTCTCCGGCCATGCGGTCGCGCCGTTCGGCAAGCTGCAACAAGCGCACAAGCAAGATGCGCTGCGCGGTCTTCACGATGTCGTTTCGCATCGATCCGACGATGTAGACACATCCGCCGTTTTCGATAACTTCGGCGAGCGATACGCCCCCAGCGGTCGCGTTGATCGACGGTGTTTCGGCCATTTCGCGCAGCTTGCCGTAGAACTTCTCGGCTTCGCCTACCTGGTCTTTTCGCGCCTCGAAAACCTCAGCGATGGTTAGATTTTCAGCGGCCATTTGCCGGGCGGTCGCAAGTGCTTCACGACGATCTGCAATGCCGTAGAAGTCGCTGGCGTCGCCTTTCTCGATCAAGCTGAACCCGGCTTGAAACAACTCGAAAGCTTCATCAGCCGTTGCGCCTTCGAATGGGTTAAACTGCGCCCCGTTCGGGCGGTTGAGGTTGATGTAGTAATACGGCTTGCCGGTTCGCTGTGCTGCGGCATGCATGACCGATGGAGCCCACTCGTCGTTTTTCGGGTCGCAGAAAAAAACTGCTTCTCCGCGCTCAAGGAATTGAGACGCCATGACGCCCAGGCTCACGCCTTTACCCGCTCCGGTCGTGCCGACCACCTGAACGTGAGGCGCGGAAGTGCCGCCGCCGAATTCGATGTAGATAGGTTTTTTCTTCTCGTCCAGGCCGAGAAAAACGCCCTTGCTCTTATCAAGAAATTTCACCGGATCGAACGCGGCGGCGGAATCAGGAAGGTGCTTTTCGATCTCGCGAACGTCGGTCTTTCTGTTCCGCTCGCGCTCACTCGTAACCGTAGCCTTGCCTTTGAGCTTGTCGATTGCTTGGACGCCATCGCGCAGAAGAAAGATAGCGCCCGCGATTCCCGCTGCTGCGGAAATAATGAAAATGCCTATATCCAGCCAGCCGGGAAACAAAGTCGGAACGGTCCCGTCATCCCGAGGATAAAAAGTTACTTTCGAGAGCGTTGGGATAACAAAAAGGATTGCGAGCGCTGCCCATGCTGGCAGCGAAAACAGAGAGAAAAGCCGGGATAAAAAACCTTCTTTGTTCTGCGCTTTTCGGTTATGCGAGAGGATTAAAAAGCCGAAACCAAAACCGAAAAAGCGGAGAGCGTGGAATGCCAAAAGCAGGCAGCCGAGCACGTAGAAATTCAGAACTTGCATTGCTTCCTCCTGAAAATGAAATTGCTTCTCTAGGATCGCATGGGAAAGAAATACCACTAAATTGAGCGGTAAGCATGGGTTAAAGCGCACCTTCGATTCCGTAGATGCGCTCGAAATCGTGTGGCTTGGCTGTGACGGCAAGGCGCAGCCGCGCAGCCCGAAGGGCGAAGGCAAGACGGACTCATCGTCGCGCAAGTCGCGGTGATTTTTCGCGACTGAAGGGGGACCGGCGAAGCCGGGGCAAGACGCAGACCGAAGGTCGTCGCGTCGAGCCTCCGAGGATCAGCGAAGCGGTCCGAGGATCGGGGGGAGCCATGAGTCCCGAAGGGACCGAAGCCAGCCAGCGTCGAGTAAGGACGGCTTCATCGTCCGCACCGAGACCTGGATGGGCATGGGGGGCGAAGCCCCGGCGACCCGAGCGCGAAGCGCCAAGGGTCCAAGGTGCACTCTCCGAGCCTCGCTTTTTTGCGAGCGCAGCGAACAAAAAAGAAGAGAAGAGAGTGCTCCGCAGGACCCGCAGCCCTCCGGGGTCTTTGAGCGAAGCGAAAAAGACTCTGGAGGGGCGGGGTCGAGCGGTGGAAGGACCGGCGAAGCCGGGACTGGAAGCGCTCGACCCCGCCCGTCCAGCGGACGGGTCGGGTCGCCCGCTTTTGACGTGCCCCTGGGACTGCGACAGCAGGCCAGGAAGAGCCGCCGCGTCCAGCGGCGAAGCGATTCCGGCAGGGGATGCCTTTGACTTTGCTTGTGTTTTTGACTTTCCCAAAGTCAAGCCCGAAACACTTAAGCGCATCATGAATATCAGAGTGCGCTAATGGTCGAAGCTGAAATCACACATGAAATGTATCGATTTCGGTGAGACGAAGAAGCCCCGCGAGAAGCCCCCACGAGAAGCCCCATAGTCCCGGCGCTTCTTCCGGGGCTTCTCGTGGAGCTACTCGACACGAAAAACGCCAAAAAGAAAGCCCGGAAAAATCCGGGCTTAGAGGCGGGGAGAGTGCGGGGAAAATTTAGGCGGGGCGGCTGGGATTTTCGCGAGCGATTTCAGCGAAAGCTGCGAGTAAAACATCGTCGGGGAGATGCAGGATTTTTGCTTTTTGAGCGAGAGCGAAAATCGATTCTTTCCGAGCTTCGTCTTTCTGCGCTTGCGCGATTTGCTTTTCGAGATCGTCGCGTTTTTTCAGAAGAGTTTCGAGCTTCATGGTTCTTTCCTTTCGTCGTGAAAATTGAAAAAATCAGCGGGCGTTTTTCCAGCCGCTGGCTTCAGCCGCATGAAAATCCTGGATCGATTTCGCGGTGGGTGAGAGGTAAGCTCCGAGCAGCATTCCAGCCCCGAAAATCGATGCGACGATCAGCACGCGGTTAAAGATGACCAGCGCCTTGAAAAGCCGAAGCCGATTCCTCATCCTGCGGAGAGTGGCCGCTGAAATCGGCTTGCCGTCGGCGTCGAGATGAGGGAAAAGCTCTTCATGGAGAAAAGACGATGTGCCTTTTCGAAAGTAACGTTCATGCATTGCGTGGCTCCTTTCCGTCGATGATGCGTTCTTGAAAAATTCGGGAAATCATGTCGCGCTGCTTCTCCGAAAGATGAATTCCGGTGTCGGGGTCTTCGCCGTATTTCTCAAGCCGCTGCGCCTGGTCGGCGATGTAGGATTTCTCCCATGCGCTCAGCTTGTCCGTCTGAGCTGAGAGCGTGCGGATTTTGTCGAAAATTGAAACTGGTTCGGTCATGATGTGGCTCCGGTGGTTGAACATAGAATCATTCTCGGGTAAATTTTCCAAACCACTAAATTGAAACTTTTCTGGTTGATGCGATGGGCTCCGTGCCAACCAAACTTTCAACTCATGAGCCTAAAAATTGGAGGGAAAAAACATGCGTTTAGTCTTGGGGATTCTGCTTCCGTGGCTTCAGTTTTTCACTATCGGTCGTCCCATCGCGGGAATAATATGCCTGATTCTTCAACTCACGCTCATCGGCTGGATCCCTGCCGCGATTTGGTCCATCTACGCCCTGAGCCAGTACAAGACAGACAAGAAAATTGAAAAGGCATTGGGTCAAGCAAAAGCCTGATTTTGGGGCGGCGATAACCCTACGCCGACTTGTCGGGCGAGGGGGCGGCGATAACCCTATGCCGCCTGCCTCGCCCTCATGCGCATGTTGAGTTTTCAGGATGGAAAAAGGCGCTCTTTTGCGGCGGCCAAAGTCCGTCGAGCATACTTTTCTGCGGACCTCCCTTTTCGAGTCGCTGAAATTGCCAGCAGCCTCACAATTTCTTCGTCCTCCACCCCTTCTTTCACCTTCAAAATCGTCCATTGGAAGTCCACTTCTGACTGCGTTTTTCCGGGGCGTCTGTTAGATGTCACGGGGGGCAGCGGCTTGCTGCCGCCGACTGGAACGGCAGATTTTTTCGGTCGCGGATTGTTTGCGGGCGTCGTGACGGCTGCGGGCTTTATCGTCTCAACATCGAGCGGCTTTCCCTTTGGCCGCTTCAAAACGTTCACCCAACAGCCGCCCCGCTTGTGATTTTTGAATCCGGGGATTCGTCCTGGCTGAATTCCGCTCGTCGCGGCTCGATCTGCGCCGACTTTCTGTGCGAGAATCGCTTGCAGCCGCTGCCGCTCGCGTCCGTCGATGCGTTGATTTGTTATGAGCCAGATCTGGCAATTGTTCGGCGAAGTCTCGATAACAAAGCATCGATTGAAGTCAGCGATTTCAAAGGCCGTCTTCCTTGGCACGTCGTCAAGAAAAAGGTATCTGTACGATGCGATGCTGTCCGCGCTCGAAGCTGCGGGTCGAAAATAGACGTTCCCGCCGAGCTTGTTTTCTTTGCGAAGGTCGGCCAGCAAATCCTCAACGTATTTCATTCCGTACCGTTCGCGGGTACGCGCCATTGTCTGCGGCGGGTCTGTGAGTCTGCCACCATCAAACACGCGCCATGCTGACTTGTCCGACGGGTCGCGGGAAGAGAAAAGATTGAATGCCTGGCAACCGACTTCTTCAGCAAGTTCGATCATGAATCTCATTTGAATTTCTTCGATGCTCATTCCCTGCACTCCAAAAAACCCTACCCCCTATGGGCGGCGATACCCCTATGCCGCCCGTGACGGGCGAGGGGGCGGGGTGACCCTATCCCGCCTGCCTCGCCCTACACGCTCTGAGAGCACTGAGGCGTTGAGACTTGCAGCCCCGCCCTAGGGGCCTGACTGTGATAAAAAGCATCACAGATTTTGGTCGTTGATTTTAGATGCATTAAAATTCAACGCATCTATTCGCCACCCCCCCCAAAACCCTCAATCTAGCAAAGGGTTTTTCCGGGGTGAACGGAAAAAGGTCCGGGTATGGCTCCAATTCCCACGTCCTTTCCCGCCGAGGTTCCTCCTCTCCAGCCAACCTTTTTCTACAAGCTCCTTCGTGTACTTGATCCAGCTGCTTTCTTCGAAGCCCGCGAGCCTCTTCAGAATCTTCTTTGTGGGCTTCTGCGGCAGGGAAAACGCATAGATGAGGATTGACCTCGCGGGTCCCGATAAAGCGGTTTCAGGGTCCAAAATTTTGAGCGGGACGAGTGCTGCGGTGTCGGTCGATTCCTCAACGTCATATTCTTCCTCAGGCCCGTCTTCAGGTGAACGAGTGTTCTTGGCCATGTCACACCTCGTCATCCCCGAACAGATCCCCGGTCCGATCCGCTGCTTCCTTCTCTGCTTTCTTCCGTCGCCCCATGCGCGGCCCCGTCTTCGCGCCGTCCTCGACTCGACTTTCTAGCCGAGCGATCTCTCCCGAAATCGCTTCGATCACGTCTTCGAGACCGAGGAAGAAACTCCATTCCGCGCCACCCAGCGCGAATTTCCAAGCGATTGAGATGAGGTCCTGTATTTCTTCGCTCTTGAGACTTGCTAAGATCGCATCGTGGGTTGAGCGCTTGTGCTGGTTGCGGAGCACTTTAAAGTGCTCAGAAAGGGCTTTGAGGGCAATATCGCCCGCCTCCTCGGGCGAAACCGAGCGGGTGAACAGAACGTCCTGACTCATTGCGCACCTCCAGCCTGGCGGCGTGCAATCGTCTCGGCTTTCGTGGGGCGGCCCCTCGTCGCCGCTTTTTCAGCTTTGGGCTGGCTCGTTGCGCTGCTGGCAAGAGGAAGACTGTTCAGCCATTCGATCACATCGGATTCGAGCCAGACTTTCATGTTCCCAATAAGCCTGGTGGGGGGGAGTGTTTCTGGCTCGCGACTCTTCCGGCCTTCAATCGTCAGTACGCTGACGCCCATGATTTTCGCGAGATCAGAATTCTTGAGGATTTTCATACCGCGCCTTTAAATTAAAGTGAACACGGTTCAATGCTATTCTTTCCTTGCAAAAACTGTTATTGCGTAAATAATAGTTTTGGTGTAGCATTATTTAGGAACACTCACGAGGGGGCGGAATCATGACTCGACCTGCAAAGCGCGGACGCGGACGGCCAAGGATCGAAGAGACGGAAAAGCAACAAAGTCTCGCTCTGACGCAAAAGCTCGCACGCGAGATCAAAGACCTTTCTGGGCTGACGGTTGAGGCGCTAGTGCAGAAAATGCGCTTGAGTCGCTACAAGGGGATTGCGACAGACGACAGCACTGGGGTATGGAGAAAGTACCTGTGCGCAAGGGCGATCATGTCGCCCGCTCGTATGCGAGACGTTTCAGCATTCGCATGGGAGAAGGGTTGGAGAGGGGAAACGGTACGTACGGTTTTAGTTGGTCGCGGAAATGTCGGCACGCTGTCCGAAAGCAATGCAGATGCAAAAAAGATGGAGGAGTTGCAGGCCGCGATTTTTAAAATCTTTGGTCACGGACTATCGTTTGACGATCCCGCTGTAGACGAACAAATAGCTCGGATCAAGCGGCTTGCAGACATCGCGATTCACGCTGCGGTCAATGACGCATTCAAAAAGCACGAACAGCACTGCGCGAAAGAAGCAGAAGAGAGCCATGAACGTTTCGGGCAAATGACGGCAGAAGAGCTTCGCGAATGGGATGAAAAAACGTGTCAGGATCACGAAGAAGCTCATATCTTCGTGCCCGACATCGAACACCCCGGCTTCCGTCATGCAATCCCCAAAAGCCAGCTGGGAAAGAAGGGGTAGGTAGCAAAAGCTAGGGATTCCTTGGGTGAAATTTGGGTGAATGAAAACACCCAAAAAACCCAAGAACTCACAAACTTTCACAAGGGAATGCTAGGTAACTTACTGATATTTATGGAGGCGGGGGTCGGAATCGAACCGGCGTCCACGGCTTTGCAGGCCGCTGCATAACCACTCTGCCACCCCGCCGTACGACTATTGAGGCTTCCCTCAATTAAAAAGGGAAAGCGAACGCTTTCCCGTATTCGGCAAAGCAGAATTCTAACATCTGCGCGCCCCGCATACAATCGCTTTCACGGTATTCAGCGCCGCCGCAAGAAAAACAAGTATCGAATTGGCAACCGGCCCTATCTTGACTTGCTCTACAGAATGCCTCGGGGAAACTGGACAAATGAAAATTCGGAATGGAGCGGGAAACGAGGTTCGAACTCGCGACCCCAACCTTGGCAAGGTTGTGCTCTACCACTGAGCTATTCCCGCTTGAAAGAGACGCTATTATAAAGGGGCGCGCCCTTTTGTCAAGGCTCTGCCGCTCCGGGCGCAGCCATCTTCAGATAGTAGGCCATGGAAACCAGGGTGAGAATGGCAGCCAGATAAATCAGCCAGGTGCCAATCCAGAAAGAGTCCAGGCCCATAATGCTGCCATCGTAGAGCAGCAGGAGAATCGCCGCCATCTGGGATGCGGTCTTGACCTTGCCGATGAAGGAGACCGCGACGCTGCCGCTTTCGCCGATCTTCGCCATCCATTCGCGCAGCGCGGAGATCGCGATTTCGCGGCCGATGATGATGAAGGAAACCAGATCGTTCACGCGCCCGAGCTTCACCAGCACGATGAGGGCTGCGGCGACCATCAGCTTGTCGGCGACAGGATCGAGAAAGGCGCCGAAGGCCGAAGTCTGCTCAAGAGCCCGTGCAAGATAGCCGTCAAGCCAGTCGGTGATTGCGGCAAAAAGGAAAATCAGCGCCGAAAAGAGGTTCTTGTCTTCCGCGGAAATCCAGAGATCGGGAAAATAGAACATGCCGACGAAAAGCGGAATCAGGAGTATCCTGAGCCAGGTCAGCAGATTGGGAATGGTATAGGGCATCAATGCAAATGTCGGTATATTTTCTCTGCAAGCGCACGGCTGATCCCGTCCGTCTGCTCCAGCTCCTCTATGCTCGCGGCAAGCACGCCCCTGAGTCCCCCGAAACGGGTGAGAAGGTGCTGTCTCCTCTTCCCGCCTATCCCTTCGATTTCCTCAAGCCCGGATGCGGTCCTGGCCTTTCCCCTTCTGGCGCGATGCCCGGAGATCGCAAATCGGTGCGCTTCGTCCCTGATTGTCTGGATGAGCAGAAGTCCGGGGTTGTCGCGTTCCAATTGTAACGGTTTTTCAGCTCCCAATAAAATCAGCCTGTCGTTTTCCGCGCGCCTCCCCTCCCCCTTCGCCACCCCGACCATGTCCACCCCGGCGATGCCGAGTTCATGGAGCGTTTCACTAGCGGCCTTCAATTGCCCCTTTCCGCCGTCTATCAGGATGAGATCGGGCAGCAGCCCGCCCCCTTTCCCGTAGCGCTTTTCGAGCGCGATGCGCATCGCCCCGTAATCGTCCCCCGGTATGCCCGCGATATTGTAGCGACGGTATTCTCCCTTCTGCATGGCGAACCTGTCGTAGACCACGCAGGAAGCGACCGTCGCCTCCCCTTGCGTGTGGCTGATGTCGAAGCACTCGATCCGCCCGGGTGCCTCCTCCAGATTCAGCGCCTCCTTGAGCGCCTCCAGCCTCGCCTCCTGGCCGAGCTTCTCGCCGAGCATCCTGCCCAATGCAAGCCGGGCATTCTCGATTGCCATGTCCAGCCAGATGCGCTTCTCCCCGATGGGATCGGTGACGAATTGAACCTTTCCCCCCAGCTGTTCGGCGAGCAGCCCGACTTTTCCGTTCAGGATGATCTGCGAGGGGACCGGAACGGACAGATAGTGCTGGGAAAGGAAGGCTTCGAGCACGTCCGGAATTTCGCATCCCTGCGCATTTTTGGGAAAGAAGCTCCTGTCCCCGAGATGCTGCCCTCCCCTGATCATCGCAAGATTCACGCAGACCGCATCCCCGCCGGCAATGCAGACCACGACATCGGCATCCACCGCATGGCCGCTCAGGACATACTGCTTCTCCTGAACGCGCCTGAGCGACTGCATCTGGTCGCGGCAGATCGCGGCCTGCTCGAAATCCAGTTTTTCCGCGGCCGCATTCATCCTGGCGGCAATGTCCTGCAGCAATTCGTTCTGCCTGCCGCTCAGGAAAGCGCTCGCCGCCTTCACGTCCCCTGCATAGGATTCATTCGACACCAGCCCGACGCAAGGGCCGCTGCAGCGATGGATCTGGTGGAGCAGGCAGGGACGCGAGCGGTTGGCAAAAACGCTGTCCTCGCAGGTTCTCAGACGGAATATCTTCTGCAACAGATGAATGGCTTCCTTTGCCGCGCCCGCGTTCGGGAAGGGGCCGAAAAACCGGCTCTTGCGGTCGAGCGCTCCCCGGTAATAGGCCAGGCGGGGAAATTCGTGTCCGCTCAACTGGATATAGGGATAGGATTTGTCGTCCCTGAACAATATGTTGTAGCGGGGGCTCAGCGACTTGATGAGGTTGTTCTCGAGGATCAGCGCCTCCGCTTCGGTGCGCGTCACGGTGGTTTCGATCGATGCGATCTGCGACACCATCAGCCTGATGCGGGGGGAATGGTCGGTCTTCTGGAAGTAGGAACTCACGCGCTTCTTGAGTTCGCGCGCCTTGCCGACATAGATCACCTCGCCTGCGGCATCGATCATGCGGTAGACGCCGGGCTGCATGGGAAGCCCGGCGGCATAAGCCTTGAGAAACTCCAAGCTAGTCTTCCTCGTCGAGGAGCTTCCCGGCTATCGCCCAATTGGCGTCCGGCAGCTCGTCGAAGGCAATGTAGGTGTAGGATGCAGGCTTTTGCGCGATGCGCTCCAGCGTATCGGTGATCTCCTGCGCGATTCTCCGCTTCTGCTCGCGCGTGAGCGTTCCCGCTATCCTGATGTTGACGTATGGCATGCTGACATCCTCCCGATGTTTTCGAAAACGGCCTCGAACATTTCCCGCGTCAGGCGCCTCGTCTGCGTATTGTAGCGGCTGCAATGATAGCTGTCGTGAAGCCCGAGTCCGCCGGGCAGATCGTGAATGCTGCCGTGCCCGAACGGATAATCCTTCGCCTTCAGCCTGAGCGCCAAGAGCACGGCATTGTGCGCGATCGTGCCGAGCGCGAGGATCGCGCTGCCGCGGTCGAGGTCGGCAATTTCCTGCGCCAGATAGGCATTGCATTGCCTGATCTCGGCATTGTCCGGCTTGTTCTGGGGGGGAAGGCACTTCACCGCATTGGTGATCCGGCATCCCTTCAGGACAAGGGCATCGCCCTTTTCGGACGCAGCCTGACTGGAAAAACCGAATTTGTAGAGTGTCTCGTAGAGCAGTATTCCCGCATGGTCTCCGGTGAAGGGGCGCCCGGTGCGGTTCGCCCCATGCATGCCAGGCGCAAGCCCCACCACGAGCAGTGCCGGGGAATCGTCCCCGAAAGGTGAAACGGGCTTCGCATGATAGCCCGGGTGGGATTCTTTCACTTCATCGAGAAAATTGGCAAGCCTCGGGCACAGGCGGCAGTCTTCGGAAAATTTCATTTCAGACCAGGTGCTCCGGAGCCAGGGCGCAGGGATGCATGGGGTCCCCGATTTCGACCTGCATCGTCGCGTGCCCGATATGGAAAGAATCGCGCAAGTCCCGGGCAATTTTCGCCATGAAGGCATCGCCCGGATGCCCCTGCGGCATCACCAGGTGAACCGTCAAGGCGGATTCCGTCGTGCTCATCCCCCAGATGTGCAGATCGTGCACTTCATGCACGCCTGCAAGGGAGGAAAAGTAGTCCCTCACGCCTTTCGGGTCGATGTTTGGCGGCACGGCATGCAGGGCAAGGCCCGCCGAACGCTTGAGGAGATCCCAGGTGCCGTAGACGATGGCTGCAGATATCCCAAGGCTCACCAGCGGATCCAGCCTGTAGAATCCGGTGAACAGGACGATCGCGCCTGATATCGCGACGCCGAGCGACAGGGCGGCATCGGAGGCCATGTGCAGGAAAGCCGCCCTGACATTGAGATCCTCCTCGTGCCGATGATGCAGGAGGATTGCCGTGGACAGGTTCACCAGAAAGCCCATGAACGCGATTCCGATCACGGTCTTTCCGCCTATGGGGGAAGGATGGCTCAACCTGGCGAGGGCTTCCCAGATAATTCCCCCGGTGACGACGAGCAGCAGGAGCGCATTGAACAGCCCCGCCAGGATGGAAGAACTTCTGAAGCCGTAGGTGTAGCGCAGGGAGGGAATTTTTCTGGATAAGACAGCCGCCCCCCAGGCTGCGGCAAGCCCGAGCACATCGCTGAAATTGTGGCCCGCATCGGCGAGCAGGGCGAGCGAATGGCTCTGCAATCCGAAAAACAGCTCCAGGCAGACGAACGCCGTGTTGAGCGTCACCCCGATCCGGAAAGCCCTCGAATAATCGTGAACATGGTCATGGTCGTGCCCCATTTACAGCGCAAGCTCCCCGTCCTTCACCCCGACCCCGGCCACCTGGCGGACGGCATCGCAGTAATGCACGTCCTCCCGCAACTGAAACCATGTCTTGGGGTGGGGCCTGCCGTGCATCCTGGCGAGCCTCGACATGGAAAGCGCAGGCATTTCCCATTTCAATCCACAGAGCAGTTCATCCGCCGAAGCCGGATCGTTGCACACCAGCACCATGTCGCAGCCTGCGCCGAGCGCAGCCTGGGCCCGCTCGACCACGCCTCCCGCAACCTTTGCTCCTGCCATGCTGAGATCGTCGCTGAATATCACCCCCTCGAAGCCGAGCTGCCGGCGCAGAATCTTCTCCAGCCATGTGCTGGAAAATCCTGCAGGCAGGGAATCGACTTTCGGATAGATCACATGGGCCGGCATCACCGCGGTCATCCCGAAATCGATCATCTGCCTGAACGGGACGAGATCCTTCTCCAGGATTTCGTCGAGGCTGCGCTCGTCGACGGGCACTGCGACATGCGAATCCGCTTCGACATGACCGTGCCCCGGAAAATGCTTGCCGACGCTACCCATCCCGCCCTCCCTGAGTCCGATCGTGAGGCTGTGGGCGAGCGCGGCTATCGCTTCCGGGTCTTCATGGAAAGCCCGATCTCCGATCACGCCGCTCCTACCGTAATCGATGTCGAGCACCGGGGCGAAGCTGAAATCCACGCCGCAGGCGCGCAGTTCGGAGGCGAGCACGAAGCCGGTCAGCTTGGCAAGATGCCTCGCGCGTGCGGGATGCGTGTCCCATATTTCCCCGAATTCGCGCATCGGCGGAATGCGGGTGAAGCCCTCGCGAAAGCGCTGAACCCTGCCGCCCTCGTGGTCGACAGCGATCAGGAGCGGCGGCGTGCGCAAGGCATGAATCGAGGAACAGAGCTCGCGAACCTGCTCGACTGACTGGAAATTCCTGGAAAAGAGGATCACTCCCCCCGTTCCGGGATGCATCAGTCTTTCCCTGTCCTCAGGAGTCAGTTCCACTCCCTGAATGTCCAGCATGATCGGGCCGAGCGCCATTTATTCTCCCTTTTCCAGAACCACGAAAGCGCAGGCGAGGCTCTTTTCGTCGCTGAGGCTGAGGTGGTGGTTCGAAATACCGCATTCCTTGAGGAACGCATCCAGTTCGCCGTGAAAGCTGAATCCTGGCTTGCCCAGGGCATCGTTCACGACCGAAATAAACCCGAAGCTGACGGGATGCCTGAGTCCCACGCCGAGCGCCTTGGAAAGCGCTTCCTTGGCCGCAAAGCGCTTGGCGAGAAAATGCACCGGGCTGGCGCTCGCCTCGAAGGCCGGCCATTCGCCGAAAGACAGTATCCGCTTCGCAAATCGCTCACCGAAGCGCTCCAGGAGCTTCGCGACGCGCCCGATCTCGATGATGTCGGTGCCGACGCCGTAGATCATCGGGCTTCCAGCATCAGCTGCTTCATGGAGCGAATCGCTTCGGGAAGCCCCACGAAAAGCGCTCGCGCGACGATGGCGTGCCCGATGTTGAGTTCTTCCACGCCGGCTATCGCCGCGATCCGCTGCACGTTGTGGTAGTCGAGACCATGGCCGGCATTGACCTTGAGCCCCAGCGCCATGGCGCTTTCTACTGCATTTTCGATGCGCAGGATTTCTTCTTCCCGCTCTTCCCCGCGCAGGTTCGCATAATGTCCGGTATGGATCTCGATCACCGGCGCTCCGGCCTTCGCGGCCGCTTCGATCTGCCCGGATTCGGCATCGATGAACAGGGAAACCCGGATTCCGGCATCACGCAGTTTTGAACAGGCAGCCCTGATGCGGTCGAAATGCGCAATCACGTCGAGTCCGCCTTCCGTGGTCAGCTCTTCCCTGCGCTCGGGAACGAGGCAGATGTCCTGCGGCCTGATGCGCAGCGCGAATTCCACCATCTCCTGCGTCACCGCGGATTCGAGGTTCATCCTGGTCTGCAGGATCTCGCGCAGGATCTCGACATCCCTGTCCTGGATGTGCCGCCGGTCTTCCCTGAGATGCAGCGTGATCGAATCCGCTCCCGAATTTTCGGCGAGCAGCGCGGCATGAATGGGGCTGGGGTAGGTCGTGCCGCGCGCCTGCCTGACCGTTGCGATATGGTCTATGTTGAAGCCGAGCTGAATCATAATTTCTGCAAATCCTGAAGCAGGCGCCGCGTGTGCAAGGGCTGGGCGCCCAAATGGTGATTGATCAACATGCGCATCAGGGCCTTGCTCTGCTGCTGGGTAGCGGCGTCCGCATAATTCCCGCACGCCATGTCGAGCAGCGTCTTGCCCGTGAGCCTGACGGAATTCGGGGTCGCCCCCTCGTCCGGCACAGGCCCGCGCTCCAGTTCGTAAGTATAAACCCGTTCCGGCTCGATCGGCTTCCCCCTGACATCGGCGTCGAGGATGGGCGCATAGCCCATCTCCTTCAAAAGATCGACTTCGAAGCGCCTGAGTATGCCTTGCAGATCTGCATCCCGCCCCATGGCCTGCAAGGTTTCCCGGTAATTGACGAAAAGCCCTTCGTGGGCGTCGTCTCTGGGAAGAAGCCGCATCAGCAGCTCGTTCAGGTAGAGTCCGCAGATCAGCGCCATTCCGGCGAGCCTGGGGTGACCGCCCTGCCATTCGGCCCGATGCAGGGTTCTGAGCTCGGACTTGCCGTACCAGGAAAGCAGCAGGGGCTGGAAAGGGAGCAGCAACCCCCTGAAACTGGACGCTGGCCTGCGCGCGCCGCGCGCGACCAGCGCCACCCTGCCCAGATCCAGGCTGAACGCCTCGACGATCAGGCTCGTCTCGCGGAAGGGGTAGCTGTGCAGGACGAAAGCCTCCTTGGAATCGAACCGCTCAGCCTTCTTCATACCCCAGGCTCTTGATCACGCGCTCGTCGTCACTCCATCCCGATTTCACCTTGACCCAGACTTCGAGAAAAACCTTGCCGTCGAACAGCTTTTCCATGTCCCGTCTCGCCTGGGTGGCAATCGCCTTGAGCTTTTCGCCGCCCTTGCCGATCACGATCGCCTTCTGGTTCGGCTTGTCGACGAGTATCAGGGCATGGATGCGGCGCATCCCCCCTTCCATCCTGAATTGCTCGATCTCGACAGCAGTCGAATAGGGGATCTCGTCCCCCAGGAGACGAAAAAGCTTTTCCCTGACGAGTTCGGATGCGAGGAAGCGCTCGCTCCTCTCGGTGATCTCGTCCTCCCCGAACAGCGGCTCCCCTTCCGGGAGGGCGGGTTCGACGGCCTTCACCAGCTGGTCGAGCTGCAGATTCTTTTCGGCGCTGACCGGAATGATCGCGGCAAAGGAAAATTTGGTTGCAATCTTTTCCATGAAGGGCAGAAGGTGCGCCTTGTCGGCCAGCCTGTCGATCTTGTTGATGACGAGAAAAACCGGCTTGTCCACGGGCAGAAGTTCGAGCACGATGGCATCGCGTTCGTCGAAATGTCCCGCCTCGATCACGAAAAGCACGACATCGACTGCCTCGAGGCTGCGCTTCACGCTGCGGTTCATCGCGCGATTGAGCGCATTCACATGCTGGTTCTGGAAGCCCGGCGTATCGACGAAGACCAGCTGGCTGGCGCTGGTCGTCAGTATTCCCGTGACGCGGTGCCGGGTCGTCTGGGCACGGCTGGAAGTGATGCTGATCTTCTGTCCGACGATATGGTTGAGCAGGGTCGACTTGCCGACGTTCGGCCTGCCCACGATGGCGACATATCCGGTCCTCAAGGGTTGGCCCGGGTGGCGCTGCGATAGGCATCGAGCGCCGCTGACTGCTCCGCCCCGCGACGGCTTTCGCCTTCGCCCGTGGTGCGGATGTCGAGTTCGGCAATGCAGCATTCCACCTTGAAGCGCTGCCTGTGCGCTTCCCCGCTCGTCTCCACCACCTGGTAGCGCGGAAGTGCGATTCTCCTGCCCTGCAGGTATTCCTGAAGCTGCGTTTTGGGATCCTTGACCGGCATGCCGGAATCGATTTCGCCCATCGATTTCTCGTAAAGCTTGCCGATGACAGAGGATGCCGCATCGAAGCCGCCGTCGAGAAAAATTGCGCCGAACACCGCTTCCAGTGCATCGGCGAGTATCGAAGGGCGCCTGTTTCCGCTGCTTTTCATCTCCCCCTCCCCGAGCAGGAGAAAGCTGCCGAGATCGAGCCTGATCGCGAGTTCGCAAAGGCTCTGCTGGTTGACGAGGTTCGCCCTGATGCGCGAGAGATCCCCTTCCGGAAGCTTGGGAAATGCCTTGAAGAGGGCATCGGCGATCACGCAATTCAGGATGCTGTCTCCGAGGAATTCGAGGCGCTCGTTGTTCGGGCTGCCATGGCTGCGATGGGTCAGCGCCTGCCGCAGCAGCGCATTGTTCCGGAATGCATAGCCCATTCTGGGGCAGAGCGCTTCCAAGCTACTTTGCCCCCTTGACCGCCTTGACCTCGAAATCGAGATGCAGGCCGAAATTCGTCACCAGCGGAACATCTACCACATATTTGACATGAAGCTGGAAAGGCTCCCTGTCGATCTGGATGTCCTGGGCAGTGACCGATGTGACATCGTCCACCGATGCCTTCTTCGCAAAGGCATCGCGAATTTCGAGATCCGATGCGTCGGCCATGTCAGGATTGTTCACGATCTCGGTCATGTCGCGCTTGATGTTCTCGTATTCGGTATAAGCAGGAATGATCTTCACCGCGAGCAGCGCTGCCACGATGACAATCGCAGATGCCATCAGAAAGCCCGAAAGGGTAATCCCGCTCTGCTTCTTCAAGTTCGTCTCCTCAATTGATCAAGGTGCCGATGCGCTTCATGTCGCTGAAATTCCACCAGATCAGGAACGCACGCCCGACAATGTTGCGCTCCGGCACGAACCCCCAGTAGCGTCCGTCGCTGCTGCCGTCGCGGTTGTCTCCCATCATGAAATAATTGCCCGGGGGCACGACGCAGCTGAATTCATGCTCACTGTAGGTGCAGTTCTCCCGGTGCGGAAAATCCCTCACCCCTTCCAGATGGACATTGGGCTGATCCGGATTGATCAGGATATCGTGGATGTGCCCGTCCAGATTCTCCTTCATGCGGTTCAATTGCATGAAATTGAGTCCACCTTCCACATAGCTGTATTTCCCTTCCGGCTCCTGGAAAGCTTCCGCACCGTTCACGAACAGATGCTTGTCCTTGTAGAGGACCGTGTCCCCCGGCAATCCGACGACGCGCTTGATGTAATCGACCGAAGGATCGTTGGGATAGCGGAACACCATCACTTCGCCGCGCTTGGGCTCATTGATGTCTATGACTTTCCTGTCGATGACAGGGATCCTGATGCCGTAGGTGTACTTGTTGACGAGAATGAAATCGCCCACCAGCAGGGTCGGTATCATCGAACCGGAGGGGATCTTGAAAGGCTCGACCAGAAAGGAGCGCAGCACGAAGACTGCCAGAATCACGGGGAAAAAGCTCTTGGAATATTCGACCCACCATGGCTCCTTTTCGCCCGTCGCCCGGCTCTTTCCTAGCGAAAACCTGTCCAGCAGCCAGATCGCACCGGTCACTGACAGCAGGATCACCATGATCAAAGCAAAGTCCATATTTCCCCCGAATTATTTGTTGTCGATCTGCAGCACGGCGAGGAATGCTTCCTGCGGAATTTCGACGCTGCCGACCTGCTTCATGCGCTTCTTTCCGGCCTTCTGTTTTTCCAGGAGTTTGCGCTTCCTGGAAATATCGCCGCCGTAGCATTTCGCCAATACGTTCTTGCGCAATGCCTTGATGGTTTCCCTCGCGATGATGTGCGCCCCGACCGCAGCCTGCACCGCGACATCGAACATTTGCCTCGGAATGAGCTCGCGCATTTTTTCGGCGAGCTGCCTGCCGCGATACTGGCTGTTCGAACGATGCACGATCAGGGAAAGCGCATCGACCTTCTCGCCGTTGATCATGATGTCGAGCTTGACGAGATCGGACGCCTGATATTCCTTGAATTCGTAATCGAGCGAAGCATAGCCGCGGCTGGCGGATTTCAGCTTGTCGAAGAAGTCCATCACCACCTCGTTGAGCGGCATGTCGTAATTGAGCATCACCTGCCTGCCCATGTACTGCATGTTGCGCTGCACCCCGCGCTTCTGCACGCAAAGCGTCATCACGACGCCGACATATTCCTGGGGCACCAGTATGGTCGCGTTGATGATCGGTTCCCGGATCTCCTCTATCTTGGAAGGATCGGGCATTCTGGATGGATTCTCGATCTCGGACACCGTGCCGTCCCTGGCCACCACCTGGTAGACGACAGTGGGGGCGGTGGTGATGAGATTCATGCCGTATTCGCGCTCGAGGCGCTCCTGCACGATTTCCATGTGCAGGAGTCCCAGAAAGCCGCAGCGGAAGCCGAATCCCAGCGCCTGCGAAGTCTCGGCTTCGTAATTGAGGGAGGCATCGTTCAGCTTGAGTTTCTCGAGGGCGTCCCTCAGGGCATCGTACTCGTTGGATTCGACAGGATAAAGCCCTGCGAAAACCTGGGGCTGGATTTCCTTGAATCCCGGGAGCGGAGATGCCGCTGGACGCGAGGCAAGGGTAATCGTATCGCCGACCTTGGCGGATTTCAGTTCCTTGATTCCCGCGATCACATAACCCACCTGCCCCGCGCTCAGGCTTTCCTTCGCCATCGATTTGGGCGTGAAGGCCCCGACTTCCTCGCAAAGATAGGATAGTCCGTTGGACATCAGCAGGATCTTGTCCTTGGGGCCGAGCACCCCGTCCACCACGCGCACCAGCATCACCACGCCGACATAATTGTCGAACCAGGAATCGATGATGAGCGCCTTCAGCGGCGCATCGATGTCGCCCTTCGGCGGCGGGATCTTGACGATAATCTCCTCCAGGACATCCTCGACACCGAATCCAGTCTTCGCGCTTGCCCGCACAGCACCGTGCGCATCGATCCCGATGATGTCCTCGATTTCCTGGATGACCCTGTCAGGCTCGGCAGCCGGCAGATCGATCTTGTTGAGCACGGGGAGCACTTCCACTCCCTGATCCAGCGCAGTGTAGCAGTTGGCCACCGTCTGCGCCTCGACTCCCTGGGACGCATCGACCACCAGCAGCGCACCTTCGCAGGCGGCCAGCGAGCGGGAAACCTCATAGGAGAAATCGACATGCCCCGGAGTGTCGATCAGGTTGAGGTAATAGATCTCGCCGTTCTTCGCGACATATCTCAGGGCTGCAGTCTGGGCCTTGATGGTGATGCCTCGTTCACGCTCGATATCCATCGAATCGAGCACCTGGGATTCCATCTCCCGCTCGGAAAGCCCGCCGCAAAGCTGGATGATCCGGTCGGCCAGGGTGGATTTGCCGTGGTCGATATGGGCGATGATAGAAAAGTTGCGGATATGCTGCATCATGATTCGGAAAAAAGGGCACTGGAGGTGCCCTTTGAAAGTCAATTCCGGATTTTAGCGGATTTCGGCATGCAATGGTAATACTTCATCCGACTTTCATCGTGACGAATATCGCATTCCCGCCGCGCCACACCAGCAATGCGATGACCTTCCCCTTGGGAATCTTCGCAAGCAAACTGTCAAACTGGGAGACGCTGACAACGTCCTGGTTGTTGAACGAGAGAATCACATCCCCCCTCGCGATCCCGGCATCGGCCGCCGGGCCATCATCGATGTTCGTGACGACGAGGCCATGCGTGCTCTGAATCTGCTTCTTCTGGTCGGGAGTCAGTTCGGACAGATAAAGCCCCAGCCTGTCGGATTTCCTTGCGCCCCCCTGTTGCGTCCCGCTCACGGCAGTCTTGTCTGCAGGCATCTCACCCACGACGAGCGGCACCTCGACACTTTTTCCCTTGCGCCAGATCTCGACATCGATCTTCGACCCCGGCTTCGTCGCAGCGACGATCTTGGGCAGGTCGCGCGACTCGCCAATGGCCTGTCCGTTGAATTTCAGGATGATGTCTGATGGCTGCAGACCCGCCTTGTCGGCCGGCCCATCCTTCTCCACCTTGCTGATCAGCGCGCCTTTGGGCTCGGAAAGTCCAAAGGATTCGGCAAGCTCCCGGCTCACATTCTGGATCACGACGCCCATCCTGCCCCGAGTCACATGTCCGGTGCTGCGCAACTGGTCGACCACATTCATCGCGACATCGATAGGAATGGCGAAGGAAAGCCCCATGAATCCGCCCGTCCTGCTGTAGATCTGCGAATTGATTCCGACCACTTCCCCTTCCATGTTGAAAAGCGGCCCGCCCGAATTGCCGGGGTTGATCGCCACGTCAGTCTGGATGAACGGCACGTAATCTTCCTGAGGCAATGCGCGTCCCTTGGCGCTGACGATTCCGGCGGTCACCGTATTGTCGAAGCCGAAGGGCGAGCCGATCGCGACCACCCACTCCCCGACCTTCAGCTTGGCAGGATTCCCCCTCGTCACGAAAGGCAGCCCATGAGCCTTGATCTTGACGAGCGCAACGTCGGAACGCTTGTCCACCCCGACCACCCTGGCCTTGAACTGGCGCTTGTCGTTGAGCTTGACCATCACCTCGTCTGCGGAATCAACCACATGGGCATTGGTCAGGATGTAGCCGTCGGAGCTGATGATGAAACCCGAACCCAGGGAGCGCGCTTCATAATCGCGCGGCGCCTGAGGGCCGAAACGGCGGAAAAACTGGTAGAAAGGGTCGTCGGGAGACAGGCCGGGCATGGCGGGAACTCCGGAATCGTGCACCATATGGGTAGTGCTGATATTGACGACAGCGGGGCCCTCTTTCGACGCGATCTGAGTGAAGTCAGGGAGATTCTGGGCATTGGCCGCAGAGACCATGAACAGCGCGATCAAAAAGCCGTAAAATTTCGTCATAGGTTCTTCCTTTGCTTCAAGAAATCATTTTTCCAGAATGTAGGGCTGGAAGCGGGGATTGCCGCGATTGATCGAACTGTAGTGCCTTGCCCACAAGAACCCCAGGACAAGGCCGACTGCACCGCCCAGAACTGCAGCCCCATCGCCCCCGTAGGCATTGCCTGCAAGAGCGCCCGCAAGAAGCGCCAGCATCGGCACCCCATAAACCGCAAGCGATCCCTTCAGCAGGGCACCATCCCGAACCCCTATCCGAACCTCATCGCCCACCGTGGCTCCCACCGGGTCGATGACCTCGAACCGCCGGGGATTGGAGCAGAACAGCTTGGACATGGCAGACTTGCCGCAACCTTTCTCGGTATCGCAATGACCGCATCCCGCCTGCCTTTCGGCTTCGACCATGGCAACCCCGTTCCCGGTTTCGATCACCCTTGCGCGCGTTTCGATCATGGCTTTCCCTTGTAGGCAACAGAGTCGCCAATCTGCCTCACGGTAACTTCGGGAACTTCACCGACTACGGTAACCTGATATTGGCCGTCCGGGCGAGCATACAGATTCACCGAACCCTGCTTTGCCACCCCGTCCATGGGTCTCGCTCCCGGCTTCAACGACTCGATGAAAACCGAAACGGCCACGATGCCGTCAGAATAAACGAGGTGCGTCACGGGATCGGATTTACCCCGGAACAGCCGCTTCATTTCAGCGATTTTCCTGAATCCGGAAGGCAGGTTGCCGACTTCCCACCCGCTCTGAACTGGATCACGGGGATGCTCGTTATGCAGCAGGGGCGCCTTTACCGGCAGGGTGGGCTTGAGCAGGTTCCTGTCCAGGCCGCCCCCGATCTTGACGTAGGTGAATGCGAATTGCTCGATAACGTCGCCATCCTCGCCAACCATCGCAACCTTCAGGAGTAGACCGGTTGCAGGATCGACCCACAGCTTGTGTCCATAACGAAACCCATCCTTGGGCAGCAGGCGATAAACCTTGGCCTGGTAGCCGGCCAACCGCTCATTCCCATCGTCCTCAACCCGGTAATTTTCGGAAAGCGTCTGCAGCTGTTCCGGCAACAGGGCGGGGAATCCCCTTCTCGCCACATCATGGCGCTCCGCCATCATGGATTTCTGATCGGGATAGTAGAACTGGTAATCCTCCCCATTGAAGATGATTTCCCTCGCAGGTCCGTCCAGCCTGACCAGCTTCTCGTATTCGCCAGCGTGATCGGCAAGATGGTAGATTCGCGTGCTTTCGACTCGTCCTTCGCGCTGAAAGATGAAGGTTCCCTGATAGGTCACCCGACGTGCCGCTGCAGAGATGTTCTGCAGCAACTGGAGGGATTCCTGCGCCGGAATCGGGGTCGATGCAAACGCGACATTGGCCAGAAGGCAGGCCAGCAAAACCACAACTCTCATCTGCCGTTTTCCTGATAGGTGTCGGAAACCTGCACGATGTTGGAATTCATCATTCCGGATTCGGGAGAAACTTCCTGGTGCGCAAGCAGGTAGTCACTCAGTCTGGATTTGATGACATCGAGATGCGTGGCCTGCGCGACCTGTTTCGGAACCGGGGAGTTCTCGGGACTTTGCAGTGCGACCCATCCGACCAGGACGACTGCCGCGAACGAGGCTGCCGCCGACCAGGCGTAACGATTGACTTTGTGCAGGTTCGCCTTATGCGGAACAGGAGCCAGCACGGTGGGTTCGGCATGGATGGCCTCGCTGCAATCCAGATCGAGATCGGCCCTGAATCCCACGGGATCCCTGATGGCATCTCCGATCAGATGATAAAAAAGCCAGTCGTCCTGGTCCTCAGCCTTCATCCCGGACACCAGGGTGAGCGCTTCGTCATCTTCCAGTTCGCCGTCCATCAGCATCGAAATTTTTTCAGTCATTTCACCACCTCTTGTTCTTCCTGGGTTCCAACATCGGTTTCAGCTTTTCTGCAATCACTTCCCTTGCGCGAAAGATTCTGGAGCGCACCGTTCCTATCGGACAATCCATGATGTTCGCGATTTCCTCGTAACTCAAGCCTTCGATTTCGCGCAGCGTGATCGCCCGCCTCAGTTCGTCAGGCAGGTTCTGCAGCGTGCTGTTCACCGTCTGGACGATCTGTTTGCTCATCAACTCGTTCTCCGGGGTGGTCACCTCCCACAACCCCTCCCCGTCTTCGGAATTTTCCACCTCCTCGTTGTCCAGCGCCGTCGTCGTCGGCGCTCGACGCCCTTGCGCCACCAGATAATTCTTTGCCGTATTGATGCCGATCCGATAGAGCCAGGTATAAAATGCGCTGTCGCCCCTGAAGGAGGGCAGGGCACGGTAAGCCTTGACAAAAGCCTCCTGCGTCACGTCCTCCACCTCGGCCGGATCGCGAATGAACCGCGAAAGCAGCCTGGCGAGCTTGCGTTGGTACTTTTCTACCAGCAGTCCGAACGCTTGCTTGTCTCCGCGCTGCGCCCGTTCAACCAGCTGCTGGTCTATGCTTCTGTCCTCCATGAATTTCCCTGAAATAGTGCGAAAAGATTCGATTCAGCTTCGATCGTATTGCGTATTCGCTTAAGTATAACCTTTCAGGACATCGTTCATGAAGCACAAGAAGCATGCAATTTCAAACACAGACAACCCGGGGTGGGCATTAGTTCACCGGGCGCGCCATGTTTTCGTAAAAACATCCGGATTGCGTGATATATTTGCGACAGCAATATAACACAGGGTTTGAACGGATGCGCTTTGACACGATCATCGTCGGCAGCGGACTCGCCGGGCTTTCCCTTGCATTGCAGCTCGCCGAAAGGCAGAAAGTCGGCCTGATCACGAAAAAATCCCTGCTCGGAGGCGCAAGCTACATGGCCCAGGGCGGCATCGCAGCAGTCCTCTCCGAAGACGATTCGATCGAAGCGCATGTGAGGGACACCCTCGTCGCGGGCGCCGGCCTGTGCAACGAGGAAGTGGTGAGGCACGTCGTGAGCGAGGGAAAGGAAGCCATCCAGTGGCTGATCGACAGGCATGTGCCCTTTACCCACGACCCCGAAGATGCAGGCCACTACCACCTCACCAGAGAAGGCGGGCACAGTTTCAGAAGAATCATCCATGCCGACGACGCAACGGGGAAGGCGGTCCAGCAAACCCTCGTCGACCAAGCAAGGGAAAATCCCAACATCACCATACTCGAGAACCATATGGCGATCGACCTGATCACGGGATCGAAGCTCGGTCTCGAGAACAACCAGTGCCTCGGCCTGTATGCCCTGGACTCCGTGGAAAACCGGGTGAAGAGCATTGCAGCGGACAATACCGTCCTGGCCACGGGCGGCACCGGCAAGGTTTACCTCTACACCACGAACCCCGATACCGCAACGGGAGACGGCATAGCGATCGGATGGCGCGCAGGCTGCAGGGTAACCAACATGGAGTTCATCCAGTTCCATCCCACCTGCCTCTATCATCCCAAGGAAAAATCCTTCCTCATTTCCGAGTCCCTCAGGGGAGAGGGCGGAATCCTGAGACTGCCGGACAGGACGCGCTTCATGCCGGATCACGATGAAAGGGCCGAGCTTGCGCCGCGGGATGTGGTCGCCCGCGCGATCGATTTCGAAATGAAAAAGCGCGGCATCGAATGCGTCTATCTGGACATGACGCACAAGGGGGCGGATTTTCTGCGCAGCCATTTTCCCAACATCTATTCCCGGTGCCTGGAACTCGGCATCAACATCTCCCGAGAGCCGATTCCTGTCGTTCCCGCTGCGCATTACCTTTGCGGCGGCATCGCGACCGATCTTTCAGGCAGAACCGACGTCCCGAATCTCTATGCCCTGGGAGAGACCGCCTGCACCGGCTTGCATGGCGCAAACCGGCTCGCCAGCAATTCCCTGCTGGAATGCCTGGTTTTTTCTAAGGCTGCGGCGAGGGACATCCTGGCAAAGCCCCCCGGGGAGAAGCGTGAGCTGCCATTGTGGGACGAAAGCCGCGTGACCGATGCCGACGAGGAAATCGTTATCCATCACAACTGGTCTGAATTGCGCCGCTTCATGTGGAACTATGTGGGCATCGTGCGCACCAGGAAGCGCCTGGAGCGGGCACAGAACAGAATCAGGCTGCTTACCGAAGAAATCGAGGAATACTACTCCAACTTCAGGGTCAGCCAGGATCTGCTCGAGCTCAGGAATCTCGTTCTGACCGCGGATCTCATCGTGAGAAGCGCGATGCTGCGCCGCGAAAGCCGAGGACTTCATTTCAGCCGGGATTACCCGGAAAAACTCGCCAATGCCGTTGACACGGTGCTCAAGGCATCGCCATGACAGCCTCCCCCTGCCTGCGCAACTGCTGCCTGGACGAGAACGACATCTGCCTAGGCTGCTTCAGATCGCTTTCCGAAATCGTGGCCTGGAACGAGATGGACGCCGCAAAGCGCCGCGCCACGCTCGACCATGCCGAAAAGCGCAGGCAAGCCTTTGAGGTCGGACGAAAAAAATGGAGTCCAATGATTCTGTAAAATGAGAGGAATCGGAGGAACGAAATGGCACGAATACCGCATGGGCAATACACGAAGGAATTGAGGGAAGAAGCAGTCCGGATGGCGGAAGTCGAGAAGCTTGGGTTGAGGGAAACGGCCCGGTGCTTGTCGATTCCGAGCGGGACGTTGAAGAACTGGGTGATGGTCACTTCAGCAGGCCGTTCTCGCCAATCAGGTCTTCAGGCTTCTTGTAATCAGACAGCAGGCTGTCGATCAGGTCTGTGGGCAATGCTTTTGATACGGTCATTTCTTCTCCTTGCTAAAGTACGGCAGTTTCCTGCCAAATGACCGTTTACACAAAAATTCTTACACCCTCCCTCTTCTATTTGCCGTTCTTCACGGCTTCGGTTGAGCAAGATTACCACTTATCCGACTGTCCGAATTTCCGGGGCCACCTCTTTATTCTTTGGGTAGCCGCCCATGAAGGGACGGAATCAGCGAGAATGAAAAATAGACTGAACTTACCAATTGGCGCCAACATGAGACAGTTGGTATTGTAACTTGCTGTATTATTGTATTTTGTGCATCAGAGACATAATAGCGGATCATGACAAAAAACCCGGGTTTCCCCGGGTTCTTTTATTCGGCGACTGGTTCAGGCTTGTGTTCTTCCCTGGGCGGCTCCGGCAGTATCGCCTTCATCGAAAGGCGCAACCTGCCCTTCTCGTCGGCTTCCAGCACCTTGACCTTGACCTGCTGGCCTTCCTTGAGGTGGTCGGATACGGCATTCACCCGCTCGTGCGCGATCTGCGAAATGTGCAGCAGCCCATCCTTGCCAGGCAGGACTGCGACGATAGCGCCGAAGTCGAGCAGCTTCTGCACCACGCCGTCGTAGATCTTGCCGACTTCGACATCGGCCGTGATGTCCTCGATGCGCTTCTTGGCAAGCTCGCCGCCCTGCGCGGTAACGCAGGCGATCGTCACCGTGCCGTCCTCGGCGATGTCGATCTGGGTCCCGGTCTCTTCCGTCAGGGCGCGGATCACCGAACCGCCCTTGCCGATCACGTCGCGGATCTTCTCCGGATTGATCTTGATCTTGATCATGCGCGGCGCATGGATCGACATCTGCTCACGGGTCCCGCCCAGGGCGGATTTCATGATTCCGAGAATGTGCAGGCGGCCTTCCTTTGCCTGAGAGAGCGCGGCCTTCATGATCTCGCGGGTAATGCCGGTGATCTTGATGTCCATCTGCAGCGCGGTGATGCCGTTTTCGGATCCGGCCACCTTGAAATCCATGTCGCCGAGATGATCCTCGTCGCCCAGGATGTCCGTCAGCACGGCAAAGCGGTTGCCTTCCTTGATGAGGCCCATCGCGATTCCGGCGACATGGGCCTTGAGCGGCACGCCCGCATCCATGAGGGAGAGGCACCCGCCGCAAACCGAGGCCATGGAACTGGAACCGTTCGATTCGGTGATTTCGGAAACGATCCTGATCGAATAGCCGAATTCATCCTGCTTCGGCAGCACGGCAGCCAGCGCGCGCTTGGCAAGACGCCCATGGCCGATTTCGCGGCGCTTGGGAGAGCCGACACGCCCGGTTTCCCCGGTCGCATAGGGCGGCATGTTGTAATGCAGCATGAAGCGTTCCGTGACTTCGCCCTGGAGCGCTTCGATAACCTGCGAATCCCGCTCGGTTCCCAGAGTCGCCACGACCAGCGCCTGGGTTTCCCCGCGGGTGAAGAGGGCGGAACCGTGCGTGCGCGGCAGCACGGAAGTCCTGATGGCAATCGGCCTGACGGTTCGTGTGTCGCGTCCGTCTATCCTGGGCTCGCCATTCAGAATCTGGTCGCGGACGATCTTCGCCTCGAGGTCGCTGAACAGGGTCTTGATGGTCTGTCCGCGGTCGGCATCGGAATCGGGATTGAGGGCTGCGAGCACTTCGTCCCTGATCGATCCGATCTTTTCGCTCCTCGCCTGCTTCTGTTTGACCGCATAGGCTTCCCGCAGGGCTTTCTCGGCCCTGGAGGCGACTTCGGCAATCAATGCCTCGTCCTTTTCCGGCGGATTCCAGTCCCAAGGTTCCGCGCCGACCGCCTCGCTCATCTCGTTGATCGCCGCGATCACGGCCTGCATCTGGCTATGGCCGTACATCACCGCATCGAGCATCACTTCCTCGGAAAGCTGCAACGCTTCGGATTCGACCATCAATACTGCGGATTCCGTCCCGGCAACCACGAGGTTGAGTTCGGATTCGTTCAGTTCGGAAAGGGTGGGGTTGAGCACATACTGCCCGCCGATATAACCGACCCTCGCCGCCCCGATCGGCCCGTTGAAGGGAATGCCGGATATGGCGAGCGCAGCCGAAGTGCCTATCATCGCCAGGATATCGGCATCCACTTCGGGATTGGAAGACATCACGGTCGCCACCACCTGGACTTCGTTGTAGAAGCCTTCGGGAAAGAGGGGGCGGATCGGCCTGTCTATGAGGCGGGAAGTCAGCGTTTCCTTCTCGGTCGGTCTGCCTTCGCGCTTGAAATAGCCCCCTGGAATCTTACCCGCAGCATAGGTCTTTTCCATGTAGTCGACGGTGAGCGGCAGGAAATCCTGGCCGGGCTTGACCGATTTCGACCCCACGACGGTCGCCAGAACCACCGTGTCGTCCATGGTGACCATCACTGCCCCATGTGCCTGCCTTGCGATCTCTCCGGTTTCGAGAGTCAGCTGGTGGCGGCCATAAGCCACAGTTTTCTTGTAATGATTCAAGGTGCTATCCTTTGTAAAAAGTTACTTGCGCAGGCCGAGACGTTCGATCAGGGTCTTGTAGCTGTCCGCATTGACGCTCTTGAGATAATCCAGGAGCTTCCTGCGGCGGCTCACGAGGCGCAGCAGACCCCTGCGGGAATGGTGATCCTTGATGTGGGTCTTGAAATGCTCGGTCAGGTAATTGATCCTGGCCGTGAGCAGCGCGACCTGAACCTCGGGCGAACCCGTGTCGCTCCCTGCCCGCTGGTAATCCTTGACGATCTGTGCTTTTTGCACGGTGCTGATAGACATTGCCGCTTCTCCAAAATAAAGTTTCGTATTTTACCTTTTAAAAGGCGCATTCCTCAAGCAGAAATTGCCTGAAAATCCCCCGACATCATGCGTTTCGGCCTGATTTTCCCGTCTTCTCCCGCCTCCACGAGACCCAGGAACCGATTCCCGACATCGTACAGCCTGTAGACTCCCTGCCCAGCACGAGCCTCCACCGCTCTTCCGCTCGTCAGGAATTGCGCAGCCTCCTCCCCGACGACCAGCTTTTCGAATTGCCCAAGCAGGGCGTCGCACGGAAGCAGCATGGCATCGCGATCCTCCCGTTTCCCGACTTCGTCCAGGGTGAAAGCCTCCCCGAGATCGAAAGGCCCTATCCCCGTCCTGACCAGCCCCTTCAGATGGGCGCCGCAGCCGAGCGCTTTCCCGATATCCTCGGCGAGCACCCTGACATAGGTTCCCTTGCTGCACCTGACAGTCAGGTGCAGCTCGTCGCCCGAAAAACTGTCCATCACGATATCGTGTATCGTCACGCACCTTTCCTGGCGAGCGATTTCCACTCCTGCCCGGATGTAGGCATAAAGCGGCTTGCCCTTGTGCTTCAGGGCGCTGTGCATGGGAGGAACCTGCCTGATTTCCCCCCTGAACTGTTCCAGTGCCGCTTCGACCTGCCGCGCATCGAGCGAGACATCGCGCCGCTCCAGAATTTCGCCTTCGGCATCGCCCGTGGCAGTCGTCTGCCCCAGCTTCAGGGCAGCGCGGTAGGTCTTGTCCGCATCGAGCATCATGGCCGAGAATTTCGTCGCCTCTCCGAAGCAGATCGGAAGCAGGCCGGAAGCCAGTGGATCCAGCGTTCCGGTATGCCCCGCCTTGGCGGCACAGAACAGTCTCCTGGCCATTTGCAGCGCCCCGTTCGAGCTCACCTCGAGCGGCTTGTCGAGCAAGAACACCCCGTCGATGCGGCGCCTCATCGAATTACGATCCGCCCCCGACCGCCTCGTCGATCAGCCTGGAAAGATAGGCGCCCCGCTCGACGGAAGCGTCATACTCGAAATGGAGCTGGGGCACGACGCGCAATTTCAGCCTGTGGAAAAGCTGGCTGTGCAGGAACCCGGAGGCGCGCTGCAAGCCCTCGGCAATTTCGCCGCGGTCCTTTTCGGTTCCCAGAACCGTGTAGTACACTTTCGCATGCGAATAATCGCGGCTCACCTCCACACCGGTGAGCGTCACCATGCCTATACGCGGATCCCTGACTTCGGTCCTCAGCAGATCGGCGAGGTCGCGCTGGATCTGCTGTGCGATGCGCTCTACCCTGGCGGAATCCTTGCCCATCAGAGGGTGCGCGCAATCTCGACGATCTCGTACACTTCGAGCTTGTCGCCGACTTCTATCTCATTGTAGTTCTTGAGGGAAAGACCGCATTCGAAGCCGGCCTTCACTTCCTTGACGTCGTCCTTGAAGCGCTTCAGCGAATCGAGCTCTCCGCTGTGGATGACGACATCGTCCCTCAGCACGCGAACCATGGAACCGCGCTTGACGACACCCTCCAGCACATAGCACCCGGCCACTGCGCCGACTTTCGAAATCCTGAAAACCTGCCTGATTTCGACGAGCCCGATGACGTTTTCCTTGCGCTCAGGAGCGAGCATGCCGGAGAGCGCAGCCCTGATTTCGTCCACCGCCTCGTAAATGATGGTGTAATACCGCACGTCCACGCCTGCGGATGCAATCAGCTTTCTCGCCGTGACGTCGGCCCTGACGTTGAATCCCAGCACCACTGCATTCGATGCCAGGGCAAGATTGACGTCGGATTCGGTGATCGCGCCCACGCCGTTGTGGATGATGTTGACCTTGACCTCGTCCGTGGAAAGCTTCTCGAGAGAATAGGCCAACGCCTCGGCAGAGCCCTGCACGTCCGCCTTGACGATGATGCGCAGCGATTTGACCGCGTCTTCCGCCATCTGGTCGAACATGTTTTCGAGCTTGGAAGCCTGCTGCTTGGCGAGCTTGACGTCCCTGAATTTCCCCTGCCTGAAAAGCGCGATCTCGCGCGCCTTGCGCTCGTCGACCAGCACCATCGCATCCGCCCCTGCCGCAGGCACATCAGAAAGCCCCTGGATCTCGACCGGGATGGAAGGGCCGGCTTCCTGAATGGTCTTGCCGTTTTCGTCGAGCATGGCGCGCACGCGCCCGTAAACCGCGCCAGAAAGCAGAACGTCGCCGCGCTTCAAGGTACCCGACTGGACCAGAATCGTCGCGACCGGTCCCTTGCCCTTGTCCATCCGCGCTTCGATCACGATGCCCTTTGCCGGAATATTCTTCGCGGCCTTCAACTCGAGCACTTCGGATTGAAGCAGGACGCTGTCCAGAAGGTCGTCCACGCCTTTTCCGGTCTTTGCGGAAACTTCGACGAACATGGTATCGCCGCCCCAGTCATCGGGCACCACGCCCTGGGCGACCAGTTCCTGCCTGACGCGCTCAGGATTCGCCTCCGGCTTGTCGATCTTGTTGACGGCAACGACAATCGGCACGTTGGCCGCCTTGGCATGATGGATCGCCTCGATGGTCTGCGGCATCACGCCGTCGTCGGCCCCGACCACGAGAATGACCACGTCCGTGACTTTCGAGCCCCGTGCACGCATTGCCGTGAAAGCTTCATGTCCCGGCGTATCCAGGAAAGTGATCATCCCCTTGGGAGTTTCGACATGATAGGCGCCGATGTGCTGGGTAATGCCGCCCGCTTCCCCGCTCGCAACGCGGCTCCTGCGGATGTAGTCGAGCAGGGAGGTTTTGCCGTGGTCCACATGGCCCATTACGGTTACCACGGGCGCGCGCGGCTCAAGTTCGGCCTCGTGCGACTGCATGGATTCGGTCAGATAGGCATCCGGCTCGTCGAGCTTGGCCGGTTTTGCGATATGCCCCAGCTCTTCCACCGCGACCATCGCGGTATCCTGGTCGAGCACCTGATTGATGGTCACCATGCTGCCGAGCTTCATCAGAACCTTGATGACTTCAGCTGCCTTCACGTTCATTTTCTGGGCCAGAGCCGCGACGCTGATGGTTTCGGGAACCAGCACTTCACGCACGATCGGCTCGGTCGGCATGGAAAAGGCATGCTCTTCCTTGCGATGATTCTTGTGCTCCTTCTTCCCGCCACGCCAGCCCTGCGAAGCGCCCAGATCGCCCCGCACCTTCAGCCCGCCCTTCTTGACGCCTTCGTCTTTCCAAGCCGGCTTTGCACTCTTCTTGGCGCCCTTTTTCTCGCCTTTGTCTTCGGTGGCGGCAGGCTTGTGGAGCGTCCCCTCGACCTTGACCTCCTCGGCAGGCTTGGCTTCCGCCTGTTCGCGCTTCTGCAGCCTTCTTTCCTCCTTCTCGCGGAATTCGGCCGCCTGGCGCGCCGCAAGCTCGGCATTCTTTGCCGCCTCTTCCTGACGCAGCAGAAGCTGCTCTTCGTCGAGAACTCTCGGGGCAGCCACCTCGGCTACCGGAGCCGCAACGGGTACCGGCTCGGGCACTTCGATCTTGACAGGGGCCTCCTCCTGGACAGGCGCTTCCTCGCGCTTGACGAATACGCGCTTCTTCCTGACTTCGACTTGAATGGTTCGCGATTTCCCGCTGCTGTCCGCTTTCCTGATCTCGGATGTCTGGCGGCGGGTCAGGGTGATCTTGTTCTGGCCTTCGCCAGTGCCATGAGCGCGCCGCAAATAATCAAGCAGCCTGGTTTTGTCCTGCTCGCTCACGACATCGGAGAGCCTCTGCTTGTCCACACCCGCCGCCCGCAGCTGCTCGAGCAGCTGGGCGCCGGGCACGCCCAGTTCAGCGGCAAATTGCTCTACATTCATCTGTCCCATTGATTTCCCTTACACCTCATTCAAACCATGGCGCACGCGCTGCCATGATCAACTGGGCCGCCCGCCCCTCGTCCATTTCGGTCAACTCGACCAGGTCGTCCACTGCGAGATCCGCGAGATCATCGCGGGTCGAAATGCCTTTTGCAGCCAGCAGCTTGGCAGTCTGCTCGTCCATTCCGTCGAGCGAAAGGAGATCGTCGGCGGCATGCTCGACCTTTTCCTCGCTCGCAATCGCTTCCGTCAGCAGGGCATTTCTTGCCCGGCTCCGGAGGGCGTTGACCGTATCCTCGTCGAAAGAATCGATCTCGAGCATTTCGTTGAGCGGCACATAAGCCACTTCCTCGAGCGTGCTGAACCCTTCCTGGACCAGGATATCGGCGACTTCCTCGTCGACATCCAGCTTTTCCATGAACAGCCCCCTGATCTCCAGGAATTCCTCCTGGTTCTTCCTGTCGGACTCCTCGACCGTCATGAGATTGATCTGCCATCCGGTCAGCTCCGTGGCAAGCCTCACGTTCTGGCCGCTTCGCCCGATCGCCTGGGCAAGCTGATCATCCTCGACGACGATGTCCATGCTGTGCGCTTCTTCGTCCACGACCACGCCGCTGATTTCGGCAGGGGCAAGCGCATTGATCACGAAAGTCGCCGGGTCCGCCGACCAGAGAATGATGTCGACGCGCTCGCCGGCAAGTTCGCCCGTCACGGCCTGAACACGGGAACCGCGCATGCCTACGCAGGTCCCGATCGGATCGATGCGCTGATCATTCGATTTCACCGCGATCTTGGCACGCGACCCCGGATCCCTGGCCGCGGACACGATTTCGAGCATCCCCTCCTCGATCTCGGGAACCTCCAGCTCGAACAGCCGGACCAGAAATTCCGGCGCAATCCTGGAAAGGATCATCTGGGGGCCGCGCCCTCCCCTGTCGATCTTCAGGAGATAGGCGCGCACCCTGTCCCCCACCCGCAGATTTTCCTTCGGAATCATCTGCTCCCTGGGCAGAACGGCTTCTATCTTGCCGGCCTCGATGATCGCGTTGCCGCGCTCCATCCTCTTGATCGTGCCGCTGACCAGAAATTCCTTGCGCTCGAGAAAATCGGCAACGAGCTGTTCCCTTTCCGCATCCCGTATCTTCTGGACGATCACCTGCTTTGCGCTCTGCGCGCCGATGCGACCGAACTCGATGGCATCAACCGGCTCTTCGATCACGTCGCCCACATCGAGGCTGGCGTCCCTTTGCTTCGCTTCGGACAGCCTGATCTGGCTCGGAGTGACCTCTTCGGCGTCGTCGGCCACGACTTCCCAGCACCGGAAAGAGGCGTAATTGCCGGATGCGCGATCGATCTCCACCCTGACATCGACATCGTCGTGCAATTTCTTCTTGGTGGCCGCAGCCAAAGCCGCCTCAAGCGCTCCGAAAACGATATCCTTGTCGACATTTTTCTCGCGCGCCAGCGCATCGACCATCAACAACACTTCGCGACTCATTCACCCTCCAGCATAATCAAACCGCCATTAATCAAAATCGGGAATCAGCCTTGCCTTGTCCACATCCGCAAGGTTCAGCAGAACGGGCTTTTCGTCGACCAGCAACTGAACCGCGCCGTCGTGCATTTCACCCAGAACACCCGAAAAAATCTTTCGCCCACCGAGGGGCGATCTCAACTTAATTCTAGCCCTGCATCCGGCAAACCGGACAAAATCCTTTTCCTTGTTGAGGGGCCGATCCATTCCCGGAGACGACACCTCGAGTCTGTCGTAGTCGACATTCTCCACGGCAAAAACCCGGGAAAGGTGATTGCTGACCGCGGTACAGTCGTCTATGCTGATGCCGCCGGACTTGTCGATGAACACCCTCATCAACCTGCCGCGGTTGCCGATCTCCAGATCGACCAGCTCGTAACCCAGGCCGGACAGTGTTCCCTCCAGCAATGCACGCAGATCCATAACGCCCCACAAACAAAAAATGGGCTCACGGCCCATCAAATTCCTTGAATTCTACCAAAAAACCGAAATAATTGGAAGATTCAGGACGATACGAAATCCGCCCCCGCCGATGCGCGGCCCGGCCAAGCGGCCGTGCTCAGGCTCGATCCCATGGCGCCCGCCCTGAAAACCGCTCCGCAATATAATCGACGAACGCCTTGATCCTGGCCGAGCGCCTCGCGCTTTCGAGGTACACGACATAGACGCCGAGCCCCGGAAAAGGATGATCGTCCAGCACGCTGCGCAATTTTCCGGAGCGCAGATCGTCTGCCACCAGAAACAGGGGCAGCATGGCGATTCCCTGGCCGGCGAGCGCAGCCAGTCGGATCATGTCGCCGCTGTTGGTTCTGAAATTGCCGCTGACCGGGATGTTTTCCAGCAACTGGGACGATGCATAGCTGTATTGCAGGCAATCGTGCGACTTCAGGTCCGCCGGGGTTTTCGGCAAACCCGACCTGCCGAGATAGGACTCAGACGCGCAAGCCACGACAGGAACCGTCATGAGGCGGCGCGCCACCAGGGATTCCTTCAGCTCGAATGCAATTCTCACTGCCACATCCACGCCTTCCTCGACGAATTCGATCACCTTGTCCGAGAAACTGAGGTCCAGCTGAAGCGCGGGATGGCGCGCGCAGAAATCGGGAATCATGGGCGCGACATGGCGCAGCCCGAAGCTCTGCGGCAGACTGATGCGCAGCAAGCCCTTGGGCTGGGCATCGGCTTCGGCGGCGAGGCTTTCGGCTTCCTCGACATCGGAAAGAATCTGCCTGCACCGCTCGAAATAGGCGGATCCGGTTTCGGTGAGGGACAGCCTTCTGGTGGTGCGCTGCAGAAGGCGCGCACCGAGATGACTCTCAAGTTCGGAGACCAGCCGCGAAGCGGAGGTCGTCGATATACGCTGCTGTTCCGCTGCGCGGGCAAACGAGCCCGCCTCGACCACGGCGACAAAAGTCTGCATTGCCGAAATCCTGTCCATACATTATCCCGAAAATCGATACATTCCATCCCGTAAATGGAAGTTTATCCCGATTGGCAAAACTGGCACAATTCTTCTCATCATGACAGTCCAGCCTGCGCTTTTTTTGCCCCACGGGGCGCCCACCTTTGCATTGTCCCCGGGCCATGCCGGGGAAGCCATTCGGAAATTCGCGGCTTCCCTGGAGAAGCCCGAAGCCATTATCGTCGTCTCGGCGCACTGGAATACCGGCATCCCCATGTTCGGCGCCTCCCCAAACCCGCAGACCATCCATGATTTCTGGGGTTTCCCGGAAGAATTGTATGGCATCAATTACCCTGCGAAGGGATCTCCCGAGCTTGCGCGGCATGCCTCCAAGCTGCTCAACGAAGCCGGCATCGCAGCCGGGGTCGCCGAGAAACAGGGACTCGACCATGGCGCATGGATACCCTTGCGCATCCTCTATCCGGATGCAACGGTGCCCATCGTTCCATTGTCCCTGCAATACCGCAACACACCAGAGCACCATTATCACCTGGGGGAAGCGCTCTCTCCATTGAGGCGCGAGGGCATACTGATCGCGTCATCCGGAAATCTCACGCACAACCTGTCCCATTACCGGCAAGATGCCGCCGAGACGCCGCCTTACGTCTCCGAATTCATGGCATGGCTCAGGAAAATGCTGCAAGCGAAGGACATCGGCGCCTTGCTGAACTACCGCAAAATCGCGCCCGGCGCGCTGCAAGCGCACCCAACCGACGAGCACCTGCTTCCGCTTTTTGTCGCGCTGGGCACCGCAGGGGCGGATTTCAGAACCGAATTCATCTATGAAGGCGTTTATGACGGCTCGATCGCCATGGACGCCTTCGCCTTTCATTCAAACTGAGGAGAAAACATGGCGAAAATAGCAGTTGTCTACCACAGCGGATACGGGCACACGGCGCGCCAGGCCGAAGCGGTCAAGAACGGCGCAGCCTCCGTTCCCGGCGTCCATGCCGCGCTCTATCCGGTGGCGGAAATCGACGAGGCAAAATGGGCCGAACTCGAAAAAGCTGACGCGATCATTTTCGGCGCGCCGACCTACATGGGCAGCCTTTCCGCACCCTTCAAGGATTTCATGGACAAGAGCTCAAAAGTCTGGTTCTCGCAGGGGTGGAAAGACAAGATCGCGGCCGGCTTCACCAATTCGGCAAGCCAGAGCGGGGACAAGCTCAATTCACTGATCCAGCTTATGGTTTTCTCTCAGCAGCATTCGATGATCTGGGTCGGAACCGGGCTTCTGCCCGGGAACAACTCCAGCCAGGGATCGGTGAACGACCTCAACCGGCTGGGCAGCTCTTCGGGCGCGATGGCCCAGTCGAACGCCGACCAGGGAGCAGATGCGATGCTGGCATCAGACCTGGAAACCGCATCCCACTTGGGGGGGCGCGTTGCGGAAACAACCCTTCAATTCGTCAAGGGGCGCGCCTGAGCCAGTGACTCCGGAATGTTTTCGTCCGGAAGAGCGATGCGTCTTGCCAGGGTGAGGCGCCTGGCCCAATAGCTTTCGCCGAGATCCGAGATCACGACGCTCCCGGTTCTGGTGCTCGCGGCATGGATGAAGCGGTTGTCCCCGAGATAGATGCCGACATGCGAAATGCCGCGGCGCATGATGCGGAAAAAGACGAGATCGCCCGGCTTGAGCTCGGCGAGCTTGATGCGGTTTCCGATCAGGCTCATGGCTTTTGAGCTGTGCGGCAGGGATAGTCCTTCGACGTGGTCGAACACGTAGCGCACGAATCCGCTGCAATCGAAGCCGGTCTCCGGACGGGTTCCGCCCCTGCGGTAGGCGACTCCCGCCTGGCTGACGGCGTAATCCAGGAGGCCGCGCACCGAATCGGGAAGCCCTTTCAGGAGCGCTTCGCCTTCTGCAGCATAGGACATCCCGGCGTCACCCGCATGGACTATCCCGCTGAAAAGCAGCGCAAAAAAGAATAACAGCACCCTCGAAGTCATGGGCGGAGTTTAAGAGGCTTTTTCGCCTCTGTAAAGTCCTCAGCGGTAAAACGTGACGGGGAAAATCGAAGGGGGCGGCGAGCTGAGGACAGGTTTTCTGATTTTGCCGACGACATGCATCTCGCAGGCCCTGCAGTCGAATTTCAGGGCGAGCTTCTCGTTGCCGTTCACGAGCGTCATCGGCTCGGCGCGCACCTGTCCCTGGACCCCGGATATGCCCTTGGCCTGCTTGGGGCAGAGATTGAACGCGTGGCGCAGGCAATGCCTGGTGATCATGAGCGAGACGTCCCCTGCTTCCTCGTGCGCTTCATAGGCCGCATCGATGAGCTTCACGCCGTGCTTCTCGTAAAACGCCCTGGCCTTCCCATTGTAGACATTGGCAAGATAGCTGAGCGAAGCTTCAGGATAGGGAACCGGAGGATAGGCAGGAGGCTTGCGAACCCCTCTCGGTCTGCCCTCCAGCCTTGCCGCCTCGAGTTTCTCGATGGCTTCCCGCCTCATGGCATTGATGACGGAGGCCGGAACGAACCAGCCATGCGAAAAATCGACGGTGATATCCCGCACGAAGAAAGGCGTGCCGCCCAGCCTGGCAAGATTTGCCTTCAGGGAAGACACCGTCCCTTCGGCGTCTTTTGCAGGTTCGAGCTTGAGCTTAGCCTCAGAAACCGCAACGCAGCCGTCTTCGTCGGCGAGGGTGAGCCTGATACCATCCGAAGTCTCCGCAAGATGCATCCCGAGGCCGATCCTGCGTTCCGCGGAAGGCTTGAGCAGCGCCTGCTCCCAGACATGGTCGCGGTTCCGGTACAAGTCCAGCCCGACTTTCAGGCCCGCCATGTCGTTCGGATAAATCCGCCAGAGATCGCCCGACTTCTCCACCCGGTTTGCCCGGGTGCCGACCGCCTCGCGCTTTCTCATGAATGAGAAGCCGTCGCCGTTGTTCAATACTTCAGGGCTCTCCATTTCGAACCAGTCCGTTCCCATTCGCGAGACTGTCCCGACCGGTTTTCCCAGGAATTTCGGTGAATCGAAAGCCCCGATGTCGTCCTGCCTGCCGTTCACGAAGTAGTCGGTCGAGCCGCGGTGGAAAGTCCTTTCGGGATCGGGAGAAAAGCGGAATGTCGAAATCCCGCTGGAAGACCGCGAAAACTCGGGCCTCTTCTCCATTATCCTGTCGAGAAGTATCCTGTAATGCGCGGTGATGTTCTTGACATAGGGGGCATCCTTGTAGCGCCCCTCTATCTTGAAAGAGCGGATTCCCGCATCGATCAATGCTTCGAGATTCGCGCTCTGGTCGTTGTCCTTCATCGAAAGCAGATGCTTCTCATAGGCCACCACCCGCCCCTGCCCGTCCTGCAGGGTATAGGGAAGGCGGCATGCCTGGGAGCAGTCGCCCCGGTTCGCGCTTCTGCCGGTTTGGGCATGGCTGATGTAGCATTGCCCGGAATACGCGACGCAAAGCGCACCGTGGATGAAGAATTCCAGCACGGCGTCGCACGATGCGCTGATTGCGCTGATTTCGGGCAGGGCAAGCTCCCTTGCCAGCACGATCTGGGAAAATCCGGCTTCCGACAGAAATCTTGCCTTCCCGATTGAGCGGATATCGGTCTGCGTGCTCGCATGCAATTCTATGGGCGGCAGATCGATCTCCAGCAGCCCCATGTCCTGGACGATGAGCGCATCGACCCCGGCATCGAAAAGCTCCCAAACAAGCTTCCCTGCCGGCTCGAGTTCGGAATCGTGCAAGATGGTATTGAGCGTCGCGAAAACGCGCGCATGGTAGCGGTGGGCGAAATCGCAAAGCCCGGCGATATCCTTCACCGAATTCGACGCATTGGCCCTCGCCCCGAAGGAAGGTCCCCCGATATAGACGGCATCCGCCCCGTGCAGAATCGCTTCTCGCCCGATTTCGGCGGTCTTCGCGGGAGAAAGGAGTTCGAGCAGTGGCGTCATGGGCAAGGCATCCTGAGAGAAGGCAATGTTACTCGAAAACAGGGGCGCCTTCCAGGACAGCGAATACCCGGGGCCGATTTAATGCATTATGAATACACTTTTATGTTAACATGACCATAATGCTGGAATGGATATCCGGAAACAGCAGAATTCATCGATAAATCATGGAGGGTTTAGCAACATGGAAAATTCACTGCCTTTTTTAATCCTTTTTTCGCCATTCCTTTTCTTGGCGCTGACGATATTGACTTCGGGAAAACTGCCTCCCGCGCCAGTCCGCCCCCGGACGCTGTTTGAAAATATCGGCGGCGAAGCCGCGGTCAATGCTGCGGTGGACATCTTTTATCGCAAGGTGCTGGCGGACGACCGCATCAGCCGTTTCTTCGAAGGCGTCGACATGGACAAGCAGGCCGCCAAGCAGAAAGCTTTCCTCACCATGGCCTTCGGCGGGCCCAACAACTATTCGGGAGAAGACATGAGGCGCGGCCATGCGCACCTCGTCAAGCAGGGTCTCAACGACTCCCACTTCGATGCCGTGATGGAAAACCTAGGCGCAACCCTCACCGAACTCAAGGTGCCCGGGGATCTCATCGCTCAGGCCGCGGCGATCGCAGAGAGCACCCGCAAAGACGTTCTCGGCAAGTAGAGCCCATCCCCGGGGGAATTTGCGCGCTTTCTTGACAGGCGCGGGCAGATGCATAAGAATTGGAATATACGCTTCCTCTTATATTCCACCGGGGTTTCCATGGCCACGACAGAACTCGATCAGCACAATTTCGAAAGCACCATCACCGGCAACGACATGGTCATCGTCGACTTCTGGGCGCCCTGGTGCGCCCCCTGCCGGTCTTTCGCCCCGACCTACGAAAAGATTTCCGAGCAATATCCGGACATCGTTTTCGCCAAGGTCAATACCGAAATCGAGCAGGGCATCGCCGCCTCCTTCAACATCCGCTCCATTCCAACACTGATGATATTCCGGGAACAGGTGATCATTTACGCCGAGGCAGGCGCCCTTCCCGCATCCGCCCTCACCCAGCTCATCGAGGAAGCTAGGAAGCTCGACATGGCCGAAGTGCACAGCCAGGTCGCCAAGGCGCAGCAATCCTCCTAGGGAACCGCTGATTTGTTCCCACGCGGTCGCGGGAACAAATCAGTGGTTCCTTAGGGTTTTCGCTGATCCGTCCGCAGGCGGGAGGCGAGAAGCTCCTCCGCACTGTCCGCATCCACCGGCGCTCCGTTGCCGTCCACAAGCGGCTGCTCGAAATCGTTCCAGCCGCGCACCCCGGTCCTGAGCGACGAGACATCAGAAAACCCCATTTCCCGCATCCTGTCCGCCGCGAGCACGGATCTTTTCCCGGAGCGGCAGATGACCACGATATCCAGATCGCGGCCGGCCGCAAGCCTGGGCACGGTTTCCTCGTAATCCCATTCGCACGCCTGCTCGAGAACGCCTCTCGGCACGTTGAGAGATCCCGGAATGTGCAGCATGGCAAATTCGGCAGGCTCCCTGACATCGAGAAGCAGCAGCTCGCGCCCTGACACCATGGCATCGCGCAGATCCCATGGCTGAATTTCCTTCACTCGCGCCAGGGCTTCCTGCACAAGTTCATCATAGCGCTTCATCGGCATCCATCTCCTGTGGTTCTCCAGCCTCGACCCTGTTCCTTCCGTGCGATTTGGCGCGATAGAGTGCGTGATCCGCGCGCCGGAAATAACGATCCATATCGGGACTGGAAACCGCATCCTCGCCGTAAACCCCGGTGCTGACGGTGAACCGGATCGGCTCGTCTCCTGCCCTGATTTCGCAATTTTGAACGGCAAGCCTGATCCGCTCGGCCGCATCCCCGGCTGCGCCGGGAGGCGTGTCCGGCATCAACACCCCGAATTCCTCGCCGCCCAGTCTGACCAGAAAATCGCATTGCCTGGTGGCGGAGCGCAGTATGTCCGCGAAGGCTTCCAGCACCCTGTCCCCGGTATCGTGTCCGAATCGGTCGTTGATCTTCTTGAAATGGTCGATGTCCAGAAGAAGCAGCGACATGGCCTGCCCCGTGCGCTTCCCGAGGGAGAACACCTTGCCTGCCATCGAATAGAAGGCCCGACGGTTCGGCAGGCCGGTGAGGTGATCGGTGCCCGCCTGCATCTCCAGTTCCCTGTCGGTTTTCTCCTTCGCAAGCAGCAGGAAACCGAAGGAGGTGGCGATCGTCTCCACGAACCCGATGAATATCGCCACGACCTGGAAGGCATCGCGGGAGAACACCCCCTCTTCCGGATGCCACACCGCTTCGACGCCGCGCAAGACCGTGACCGCAACGAGAAAAGGAGTGAAGGAAGCCAGAAACTTCTGCAAGATGGAATTGTCCCGCCAGCCCACGGACAGATCCTTCGATATGACGACCAGGGCCATGGAAAAATAGACGGAAAAAAGCACTATCCTCATGTTCTCGGGAATGCCGAGAAGGAGGAAGGCAAGCCATGCGAGCGCGAACCCGAAAAAAACCGTTCCGGTCGAAGGCAGCTCCGGCACTGGCCTGTTCAGGCAGGACTTGAACGCAATCACGGAAAGGTAAATGGCTGTCCAGATCATGGCGTTGGCAAAAACGATGGCAACCGGGACGGGCAGCAGCACCCCGCGCAATGCGAGGATAATGGCCCCCATCCCGGCAAAAAAGCGCGACACCCCCCAGATGCTTATGGAATGGTGAACGGAATGCTGTCCCTTGACGTAAAGAAAGATGCCCAGGGCGAAGGCCAGGTTGGAGACCGACATTGCGACGAAAAGGGTTCTGATATCCATGAAGCTCTTTAGAAAATCGTTCGAGGCAACCGCTTTCTTCTATCCCGCACGATTATACCCCTGGCGCTTGGGCCGGAACAGCAAAGCCTTTATACTGGCGCATTTTGGCAGAAATCATGGACGATCCGGACAGAGAAATTCTGAAAGCGAAGCTCAATCTCGACACTTCCCTGATAAGCTGGCACGAACTGCAGCGCCATTTCGCAGCCGGATGCGTGATTTCCGTGCGGACGAATCTCGATCTCGTCGAGGTCGCCCTGCGCATCTCTACGGACGACAGTGAAAAGGTCGGGAAATGGCTATCTGCCGGGATGATCGGCAAGGTTTCGGACGAGGAAGCCCGGATGTGGCTCGATTCCAAAGCCCGACTCTGGGCAGTCGTCGTCAAGCCCTGGGTGCTCGTCCAGGAGCCCTGCGCAGGCTCCCTTCAATAGCCCCCGCACTGTCCGTGCTTCCGGAAATCTTGCCGCGACGGACAAGATATCCGAACCTATTTTCAGACAAATGGTCTGACTCCGCGGTGCATTCCTAATTTGAACAAACAGGGGGAAGGTAAATGGAGGAGCGATGGACAGAATCGGACTTGAAAAAATACGAAGGCATGATGAAATATCCGGAAATCTTCTATCTGCCCGAGGGCTGGGTCATCCTATTCACCACGAATTACGGGGATCACGGGTTCCTGGTCAATTCAAGACACGACCCGTCCCCGCGCGGATTCAAGACCCTGGATGAAATTGCGAAATTCCTTTATTCGCACGGATTCGAATCCACCATTGTCACCTTGCATCAATATCCCAGGGATCAGATCATGAAAAAATCCAAACACCTTCGGAAATGCTAGGATGAAGTGATCCAGCATGCTCCCCGGACCAGATGAAAAATATCCGCCAGAAAATCTTCAAGCGCCTGTTTCTGGGATGGGCAGCCTTGTCCTTCATTCTCGGCACAGCCGTCTTTTATCTCGAGATGGAAAAAGTGGACAAGCTGGTCAAGGGACTTGCCCTGGAGGAATCCGGTTTTTTCACGTCCGGGCTCGATAGATCCAGCGTCGCGGAAAGGGAAAGCCTGAGGCAGCGGGCGAACCGGTTTCTCACCGGACATTTTGTTGCGATTTCCCTGTATGACGAGAACGGCAGGCTGATCCTGCATGAAACAAATCCGCAAAAAACTCCCGTCATGAAGCAGGTCGAGCAGCACGCCCGCCCCTTCACGCCGGTTTCCTCGGTGCACTACAGAAGATTCCTGACCGAACGGAATCTGTACATGCAGATTCTGCTGCCGCTACGCGACAGCACTTCCAGGCCACTCGGTTACTTCGATGGCATTTATCAGGTCGACGCAAGAACCTATCGCAACATCCGGATCGACATAGTCGGCACCCTCCTTCTGGTAATCGTCGTATGCTTCATCACGGCCGTCATGCTCTATCCCATCATCATTTCCCTCAACAGCGAACTCATCAAGCTCTCTTCAGATCTGCTCAAGGGAAACATCGAACTGATGGATGTGCTTGGCAGCGCCATCGCCAAGCGCGATTCCGACACCAATGCCCACAATTACAGGGTCACCATCTATGCGATCCGTCTCGCCGAAGCGATCGGTCTGGAAAACAGCCAGATTCGCAACTTGATCGCCGGCGCTTTCCTCCACGATGTAGGCAAGATCGGCATCAGCGACAACATCCTGCTCAAACCTGACAGGCTGAACGATGAAGAATTCAGGATCATGCGCAGCCATGTTGTGCTGGGCCTGGACATCATCAGCCAATCCGAATGGCTCAGGGGCGCGCGTGACGTAATCGAATTCCATCACGAAAAATATGACGGAACGGGCTATCTGAAGGGGCTGAAGGGAAATGAAATACCGCTTAACGCGAGGCTCTTCACCATTGTAGACGTGTTCGATGCCCTCACATCCAGGCGCCCCTACAAGCAAGCCTTCAGTTTTGACGAATCGATGAAACTGCTGAAGCAGGATTGCGGCAAGCGATTCGATCCCGAATTGTTCAGCCGGTTCGACATCATCGCTCACGGGCTGTATCTGGAAATCGCCGATTCCGACGAGAGCGTTCTGGCAAAGATGATGAGCGATCTGCTCGACAGACATTTCATCCGGGGTGGGTGATCCCACCGGCTCCAGCGCCTTGCTCCCCGCGAGACTTGTCGCGATCCTGAAACGAACCGATACACCACTATAGGCCGAATCAGAGAATTTCAGACTGGTTCGAGTCATTCCTCGGCAATTCCCTGATATTGCCGGTAAGCTTGGAAATTTCACGGCAGGCCGGGAAACTGCGGGGCAATTTCGCAGCATCAGGACAGGTCAGAACTCAGGCGGATATGCTGATCGCAGCCACTGCACAGATATACAGCCTGCCACTCGCGACGCGGAATATCCGCGACTTCAAAGGCTGCGGCATCGAAGTCTTTGACCCTTTCGGTCAGCGCTGACTTGAAAGCCGAGCTGATGCCTGTGCCTTGCGGCACGCTCAGGGCAATTCTCAGGCGGGCCGAAATCGAGCCTGAAAAATTCCTGAAAGACTGATTTCCAGACCTTCCGGGCAGACGGGACGAACAAGTTGGATTTGCCGGTCGGAGGGGAGTAGGATTGCCGGAATTGCAGCAGGCGGGAAATGCGATACTTCAAGAACATCCCCGCAGGAAGTCGAGTCCTCATGCCCATGCAGCGCACCTACTCGCAATGCCCCAAGTGCGGAAAGCGCCTGCCGCAGCCTTTGCCTGAAGCTGCGCCCTGCCCTTTCTGCGGGGTCTATTTCTTCAAATGGGCAGCGCCAGCCCCGCCGCGCATCGAGAAAACGACTGAAAGCGCGCTGCTCGCCCCGCTGGATGAAATCGGCAACACGAGCTTCTACGGCCGCGTCGTCGCATTCGTGATGCTCGCCTCCTGGAGCCGGGTTCTGTTCTCCTACGATTACCGTGACGGCGAAATGGGCTCCTCCTTCATGCATCTCGTCCTCCTACCGATACACGAAGCAGGTCACGTGTTCTTCATGCCATTCGGCGAATTCATGCACATACTCGGCGGCAGCCTTTTCCAGCTCCTTCTCCCGTTCGGGATAGGTGCCGCCTTTTTCTGGAAGAACAAGGACAACTTCGCAGCCGCGCTCGGCATGTGGTGGGGCGGCGCCAGCCTGATCGACTTGTCGCCCTACATCTACGATTCGCTGCACCCGCAACTGATCCTGCTCGGCGGCCATACCGGAGAAGACGGCCCGCACGACTGGATCTACCTTCTGAGCGCCCTGGGGCAACTCGACAATGCACAAACATGGGGGGCGGACGCACACCTGCTGGGCGGCCTCGTGATGCTTTCCGCATTGGCCTGGGCGCTTGCCGTGCTCTGGAAGCAGCGGATGAAAATGAAGTCTTCGGGGTGACGCCGGTTGCCGGTTTTCTGGCACAATGGACAGATCATGAACAGACACCGCGCCATGAAGACGAGCCGCCTCGAAGCGTTCAGCGACGGGGTGCTCGCGATCATCATCACGATCATGGTGCTGGAGCTCAAGGCGCCCCACGGCGATGCGATGTCAGATCTCGCGCCGCTGCTGCCCGCTTTCATGAGCTACGTGCTGAGCTTCCTTTACATCGGCATCTACTGGAACAACCATCACCACATGCTCCAGACGACGGAGAGCGTGAGCGGCGGGATCCTCTGGGCGAACCTGCATCTGCTGTTCTGGCTCTCCCTGTTCCCGGTTTCCACCGCATGGATGGGAGAAAACCATTTCGCATCGCTGCCCACCGCCCTCTACGGCGCCATCCTGCTGATGGCCGCGATCGCCTACTGGATGCTGCAGAGAACCCTCATCTCGGTCCAGGGCGGCGACTCCCTGCTCGCCAGGGCCGTGGGACGCGACATGAAGGGAAAATCCTCGCCCCTGATCTACCTCGTCTCGATACCGCTCGCCTTCGTCTCGCCCTGGATTTCCCTGTTCCTCTACCTGTTCGTCGCGCTCATGTGGCTCGTTCCCGACCGGCGCATCGAAAGGGCGATGACCGACTAGGCCTTCTTGACGAATTCGGATTTCAGCTTCATCGGGCCGATGCCGTCTATCCTGCAGTCGATGTCGTGGTCGCCTTCGACCAGCCTGATGTTCTTCACTTTCGTGCCGACCTTGACCACCAGGGAAGAACCCTTGACCTTCAGATCCTTGATGACCGTGACCGAATCCCCGTCCTGCAACGGGTTGCCGTTCGCGTCCTTCACGATCAATGCTTCCGAAGCGGCTTCCTCTGTCGCCTCCCACTCGTGGCCGCACTCCGGGCAGACGTAAAGCCCGCCGTCGGCGTAGGTGAAGCTCGAGTTGCACTTCGGGCAGTTCGGGATGTCGCTCATTTAGGTCTCTGTTTCATGAAATGGCGACATGATACTAAAATTTCCAGGTCGGCGCCCCATTCCATACGGGCCATCTTCCGCTCCCGGATACCTTCCTGACCGGACAGTCTGATTCGGGCTTCTCCAATCCGGGCTATACTCGAATCAATATGCAACCGGGAGAGGGCCATGTTCGAAGCTGTTTCGATTCCTTTCGGCGCAAAAATGCTTTTCAACACCCTGAAACTCAAGCCGGGCGTCGACATGAGCGACGTCGAACTGGCGCTGGGCGAAATGTGCAACGTGGTGAAGAACACCTATGGGGGCGAGAGAGGCGGCTTCATCGCCGGCCAGGTCTTCAGGTTCAACGGCTTCGTATCCGAAGAGGGCTCGCTGAACGCGAAAAAGCCCGGGGACGACCATGTCGTCATCGTCACCTACTGGCATTCATTCGAAGAACACGAAATATCCCATGCGGATGCGACGTTCAGGAGCAGGTTCTCGGCCCTGATGGAGCTGTGTTCTGAAGCCGACGAAATCGGCTATGAAATGCTCTGGCAGGGAGAGCCCGAGCTCTGACTCATGCAGCCTCCACCTGGGTTAGCGAAACTTCCTGCACTGTCGGCAGCCCCACGTAAATTAAATTTAATGCATTTTTTCGGCTCGGACGGAGAACTACAGTCGACACCGCCCTGTCAGTACAGCATCAAGGCCACAAACTCAGGGGGTGAATCATGAGATTGCCTGAACGAACCGGACGAATGTCAAACCATGTCGAATCCCAGGATAACGTTGCGGCACTGATCCTGGACGAAAATGGCATGATCATCGAGTGCAACCCGGTTGCCGAGAAACTGCTCGGCTATCCTTCACACGAACTCATCTTGCACCATATTTCCATGCTGCTGCCACAACTCGAAGCGTACACCCTGATCAAGGACGACAGAATCAATCCCAAGCTCAAGTTTATGTGTCATTGCGGCCAGTTGTTTCGCGTTCTGGACCGGCAATGCCAATCCTTCTTCAGCGAGCTCCATCTCGTTGAGTTGAGCAATCAGGGAGGACCTGCCCTGAGGGCAATTCTTTGCCCTGCAAGTCAATAAGCCGAAGAGATGGGATGCCCCCGCTACATAATTTAGTGGTTTAATGTCGGCATATCGAAACGTGACACACCGGAGGGGCAAGCCATGAACAAGCGCAAACATTCCAGGCCGGATTTTTTTCATTACGAGAAACTCGGGCTGGATGCCCAGACTATCCGACATTCGCTCGCCAATCGGCTGACCTACACCATCGGCAAGGATCCCGTGACCGCCACCGACCGGGACTGGTTCCTTGCACTCGCCTATGCCGTTAGGGACAGACTCGCTGAGCGATGGATGGAAACCATGCGCAGCTATTACCGGGAAGATGCCAAGCGGGTCTACTACTTCTCCCTGGAGTTTCTCATCGGGCGCATGCTGGTGAACAGCATGAGCAATGTCGGGTTTTACGATGAATGCCTGAAGGCCCTGGACGAACTGGGGCTGGACATCGAAGAGCTGCGCGAAATCGAACCCGATGCGGCGCTGGGCAACGGCGGCCTCGGGCGCCTCGCAGCCTGCTTTCTCGACTCCATGGCGACGCTCGGCCTGCCAGGCTACGGCTGCGGAATACGCTACGAATATGGCATGTTCAACCAGCGCATCGAGAACGGCTGCCAGATCGAGCATCCCGACAACTGGCTGCGTTATGGCAATCCTTGGGAGTTCGCACGTCCTGAAGTGCTCCACCCGGTCAAATTCTTTGGGCGCGTCATGGAGTATGCCGAGGAGGATGGGCGCATTCATTATCATTGGACGGATGCAGAAGAAGTCATGGCCATGGCCTACGATACGCCGGTTCCAGGCTATGGCAACGATGTCGTGAACAACATGCGGCTCTGGTCGGCGAAAGCGACCCGCGATTTCGATCTCAGATATTTCAACGAAGGCAATTACATCAAGGCGGTGGAAGAAAAGGATGACTCCGAAAACCTTTCGAAAGTGCTCTACCCCGACGATCACACGCTTATGGGGCGCGAATTGCGCCTCAAGCAGCAATACTTCTTCGTCAGTGCATCCCTGCAGGATATCCTGCATCGATACTGCAAATATCACAGCGGCTTCGCCGAGTTCCCAGACAAGGTCGCAATCCAGCTCAACGACACCCATCCTTCGATCGCAATTCCGGAATTGATGCGCCTTTTGATGGATGTCCATCAGATGGGATGGGAAGAGGCCTGGGAGATCACCCTCAAGACCTTCTCTTACACCAATCACACGCTCATGCCTGAAGCACTCGAAACCTGGCCGGTTGCCCTGCTCGAGAAGGTGCTGCCGCGCCACATGCAGATCATCTTCGAGATCAACCATCGCTTTCTGAAGGATGTCATGCATCATCATCCTGGGGATATTGAGCTGACGAAGCGCATGTCGATCATTGCTGAGCAAGAAGAAAGGCACATCCGCATGGCCCACCTTGCCATCGTCGGCAGCCACAAGGTGAACGGCGTGGCGCGCATTCACACCGAATTGATGAAAAGCACGATTTTTGCCGACTTCGACCGCTTTTTTCCTGGCAAGATCGTCAACATGACCAACGGCGTCACCCCCAGGCTCTGGCTCAAGCAGGCGAACCCGCTCCTGGCCGAACTGATCTCCTCGCACATCGGCAATGGCTGGCCGGCAGATCTCGATCAGCTCGAAAAGCTGGTTCCGCTTGCCGACAATCCCAGATTCCGCAAGGCATTCCGTGCAGTCAAGCTGGCCAACAAGAAGCGCCTGGCAAAGCTCATCAAGAAACACCTGGGGATAGACGTCGACCCGAATTCGCTGTTCGACGTCCAGATCAAACGCATCCACGAATACAAGCGCCAGCTGCTCAACGTGCTGCATATCGTCACGCGCTACAACCAGATCCGTCACAATCCGGGATCGGATATCGTGCCACGCACCGTGATTTTCGGAGGCAAGGCCGCGCCCGGCTATGCCATGGCCAAGCTCGTCATCCGGCTGATCAACGACGTGGCCGACATCGTCAACAACGATCCTGCGGTAAACGGCCGGCTCAAGGTCGTGTTCATCCCCAATTACGATGTTTCCACGGCGCTCGACATCATTCCTGCCGCGGACCTATCCGAGCAGATCTCGACTGCGGGAACCGAGGCTTCCGGCACCGGCAACATGAAGCTTTCCATGAACGGAGCATTAACCATCGGTACGCTTGACGGCGCCAACGTCGAGATACGTGAAGAAGTCGGGGAGGACAACATCTTCATCTTCGGCCTGACCGCAGAAGAGGTCGCCGAAAGCTATCTGCGGGATCACCACCCCTGGAATGATTATTGGGAAAACCCGAAGCTCAAGGAAGTGCTGGACATGATCGGCTCGGGCTACTTTTCCCCCACCGAACCCGATTGCTATATGCCCATCATCAGCGCCCTCACCCAAAACGGCGACCATTACCGGCTGCTCGCGGATTACGACGCCTACATCGGCTGCCAGGCCAGGGTCGACGAGCTTTACCGCGACAGCGACGAATGGTCCCGCAAGGCCATACTGAATGTCGCCAGGATGGGCAAATTCTCGAGCGACCGCACCATAGGGGAGTATGCCGAGCAAATATGGGGGATCGAGCCGGTTTCGAGGTAGGCCCCGACGTCTCGCACGACGCATGGAATTTCACGGGACCGTGCCATTCTTCGGCCTTCTTTGTGCGATTCCAATCATGCCGCGGTCTGCATTGGTGCCAGATCGGGTTCGCCGCAATGCTCGAGGATGGTCGCTCTTGCCGCATCGCGCAGCATGATTGCGGATTGCCATCCCCTCCCCTCGGGAAAAATCGGATCCCCGATCCACACTTCCGCTTTTCCCCTGCGTGGGAACCAGCCGCCATCTCTCAGGATGGAGCGCGTTCCCTTCAATGCAACCGGGATCACGGCGACGCCGGCATGGGAAGCCGCAAGGAATGCCCCCATGCGGAAGCCGGCAAGGCCGGGCATTCTGGTGAAAGTCCCTTCTGGGAAGAAGATCATGGAATACCCGGCTTCAACGGCTTCCTCCAGGCGCTTCGCATCTTCCCCGAGCCCTCCGCGCTCGACGAAATCCGCGCCCAGGTGCCTGAGATAATGCCTGGAAGCGAAGGATTCCAGCAGTTCCTTCTTGGCGACGAATTTGAAAAATCCGTTTGGCGCGAGATTCCCGGGAAGCGCTGCGACCAGAACGATGCCGTCGATATAGCTCGCATGGTTGGCGACGAGGATCGACGGTTTGCATTCCACGTTCCCGATCCCGGCAATGCCGAGCGACGTACCGGACAGCCTGACAAAAATTCGCGCGAAGGCCCTGCTCATCTGCCAGCTCCATGCAGGACTGGAAGAAATCACCGCAAAAACCCATGCGACGGGCGCAATCGTCCAGAAAACAAACCATACATAAGCCGCGTAAGAAAATCCGGCTGCGGCCCTCGACAGCCGCCTCAACTGCGGAAGGACTCCAGCCATAACAAGGCGCAGATAATTCAGGCGCCGCTTTTCAAAACCTTCGAGATAGCGCGCCCGGCTTGCGGATCTTCTGATTTTCCCGCTGGAAGTTTTCAGTACGGTATGCGGGGGAACCAGCAGGATTTCGTCGGGGGGTTCTCCGAGCACATCGACCACAGCGTTGCTGACGGCCTCCCTGATGGCATCAAGCGCCTCTTTTTCCCGGGTCTCGGCCATCACCACTAGACGCTCGGTGCCGCCTCTCTGCACGCCGAAGACCGCGACACAGCCCCGCCTCACTCCGGGCAGGTTGCCCACCGCCTCCTCGGTCTCGTAGGGATAGATATTCCTGCCGGCCCGGATGATGACATCTTTGGCGCGCCCGGTAAGGTATATCTCGCCCTGCGCGATATAGGCGTAATCCCCTGAATCGAGCCAGCCATCGTGGAAAAGTCTGGCAGTTTCCTCTGGATTCCGCAAATATCCCCGCGTAGAGGAAGGTCCCTTGAATTCCAGCTTGCCTTCCTGGCGGTCCCCGACCTCCCTACCCGTCTCATCCACGATCCTGACCTGATGAAGGGGTAGCGGCAAGCCGCAGGAAACGAAAGCAAGCTCGTCGGCTTCGGAAGGAACGGCCTTCCGCGTCCGCATGAAACGTTCACGATCGATCCGGTCTATTTTAGGACCGCGCCCGACAGGAGGGAAAGCCAGGCCGACCGACGATTCGGCAAGTCCGTAAACGGGACACATCGCATTTTCCCTAAAGCCAAATTTTTCGAATTTTTTCGAGAAACCCAGGATCACCTCCGCGCTGACGGGTTCCGCCCCGTTGAAAGCCATGCGCAAACTGGAAAGATCGATTCCCTCCAACGCCTTCTCGTCGATTTTGGCAAGGCAAAGCGCATAGCCGAAATTCGGGGAAGCGGTCAGGGTCGCGCGATGCCTTGCAATGCTGCTGAGCCAGCGCGAAGGGTTTGACAGGAAAGTCATCGGCGACATGACGATGTAATGACAGGCGTGATAAAGGCTGCCGAGCCAGGCCCCGATCAGCCCCATGTCGTGGTAGAGCGGAAGCCAACTCACGAAAACATCCGAGTGCTCGACCTGGGCAGCAACCCCCATGGCGCGAATATTTGCAAGCAAATTGGCATGACTCAGCATCACCCCCTTGGGGTTTCCCGTGCTTCCCGAAGTATATTGCAGGAGCGCGACATCTTCCGCCCCCAGAACCGGCAATGCATGGGCTTTGGCAGAAGACAGATCATCCAGCGTGACGATTTCCCGCATCGACTCGACCTGAAGCCCGAGGAGTTTGGCAAGCCTGAGCGCATCGCCGAAAGTGACCAGCATGACAACCTCTGCATTGGACAGTATGCCGACATGACGCTTCAGATGGTCCTCCATCTGGGAAAGACGGAAAGGCGGGTAGATCGGCACCGGGATGCATCCCGCAAGCAGCACCCCGAAAAAACCGAAAAAATAATCCGCTCCCGTGGGGAGCATGATGGCGATGGATTCTCCGGGCACCCTGCCCCGAGCGATGAGGCCATTGGCGATCTTTTCCGCCCCGGATTTGAGTTCCGCATAACTGATTCGCACGTCCTCTTTCGCTCCTTCGAACAGAATGTGGGTGCGATCCGGATGGCGTCCTGCATGCCAGTCGAGAACATCCGTGAGGGTCCGCGCTTCGAGCGGGGGGAACCCGGTGCCAGCCGTCTCGGGCTCGAAGACTGCTCTCCTTTCACCAGACAACCGAGGCTTGCCGAGCGCATTCAGAAGGTCCCTGGGCGTTTCCGCTCTTGCCAGGGCTTCTTCAGGAAATTGCACCCCAAAGGCACGCTCTATCCTGAGCAGAAGCTCGACCTTGGCGAGGCTGTCCAAACCCAGATCGCGTTCCAGAGACATGTCGAGCGTCGGGAAGACGATCCTTGAAGCATGCGTTTCTTTCAAGAGCCCGGCGATGATATCGAGAAGCCTACCAGAATCTGGCCCTGTTTCCATAAGCTGCTCCCATGGGCGGATTTACCTTTTTATAGACGCAGCTCGGCGCTCCGGCAAAGAACGTGTGCATCCAGGGGGCCGCCAAGGAGAAAATTTAGGCTGGAAAAACGCCCGTGGAAAGGTAGCGATCGCCCCTGTCGCACACGATGGAAACGATGACGGCATCATGCAATTTTTCGGAAAGCTTGAGCGCGGCGGCCATGGCACCACCCGAAGAAATGCCGCCAAAAATGCCTTCCTCTGCCGCCAGCCTTCTCGTGGTTTCTTCGGCTTCGTGCTGTGAAACCAGCATGATCTCGTCGACAAGGCTGGAATCGTAGATTTTGGGCAAATAGGCTTCAGGCCACTTCCTGATTCCGGGAATCTGCGCCCCTTCGTCCGGCTGCACGCCGACGATGCGGATATCCGGATTCGCCTCCCTGAAAAACCTGGCGCAGCCCATGATTGTTCCAGTCGTGCCCATGCTGCTCACGAAATGGGTGAGCCTCCCTTCCGTCTCGCGCCATATTTCCGGAGCAGTCCCTTCGTAATGCGCGACCGGATTGTCCGGATTGGAGAACTGGTCGAGTATTTTTCCTCTGCCCTCAGCCTGCATCCGGTTGGCGAGATCGATCGCCGCCTCCATGCCGCCCTCTTGGGGCGTCAGGACGATTTCAGCCCCGTAAGCCCGCATCACCTGGCGCCGCTCGATGCTCATGTGCTCCGGCATCACCAATACCATCCTGAATCCGCGCACGGCGGCGGCCATGGCCAGCGCAATGCCCGTATTCCCGCTCGTCGCCTCGATCAGCGTGTCCCCCGGGTTGATTTCCCCCCTGGCTTGCGCCCGGGCAATCATGGAAAACGCAGGTCGGTCCTTCACCGATCCGGCGGGATTGTTTCCTTCGAGCTTGGCGAGGACGATATTCGAGGTCTTCCCCGGAAGCCTTCTCAGCCTGACCAGCGGCGTATTGCCGATGAAATCTTCGATATTCCTGAACATGCAGAATCCGTTAAAACGACCATTTCACGGGATTATCGCACAACTCGACTTACAGCGCCCTGGCCACGATTTCGCCGATCCATGCGGCGATGTCCCCGATTTCATCCTGGCATACGGAATGAGCCATGGCGTAGTCGCGCCATTCCACCTCATGTCCCAGGTTTGCCAGTGCGTCTCTGGAAGCCCTTCCCGCCGAAATCGGGATGACTTCGTCCATTGTCCCGTGCGCCATGAAAAGGGGCGTTTCCGAATTGGCCGAATGGGCTTCTTCCCTCAAGGAGTCTGCCAGGGGAAGATAGGCTGAAAGAGCCATTATCCCGGCAAGCCTCTCCGGATGGCGCAAGCCGGCATACAGGGCAGCTGCGCCCCCCTGGGAGAATCCGGCAAGAAAAACATGGTCTGAAGCCATGCCCCTTTCTTTCTCCCTGGCGATGAATTCCGAAATGCGCTGCTGCGTATCCAGCATGCCTTCCCTGTCCTCGCCTGATTTCAGGTCCAGCGAATAGAGGTCGTACCAGGCGCGCATCCTGTAGCCACCGTTCAGGGTGACGGGTCTGATCGGCGCATGGGGGAAAATGAAGCGCATGTCCGGCAGAGACAGGGCCTCTGCGACCGGGATGAAGTCGTTTCCGTCCGCTCCCAGTCCGTGCAGCCAGATGACCGAGAACGCGGGGTTTGAAGAGGTTTCGAATTCGATGAAGGGGAGTGTCATGGCTGGCCTGAAGGTACTATAATGGTTTTGTTTCCGAAAGATCCAAGGAGCAGCAATGAATCGCCGCGATTTTATCAAACTTGCCGCCTCCAGCGGCATTTTGTTCGCCTTGCCTGCATGGGGCTATTATGACGAAATCGCATCCTGGAAGACATACCGCCTGAATTATCACGTCTCCTTACCCGAAGGGGGAAAGAGCGCGAAACTCTGGCTGCCGATTCCGGACAGCAATGACACCCTCTATCAGCGCAACATGGGAAGCGTCTGGAGCGAAGGTGCCGCCACTGCAAGCCTTTACGACCCCCCGAAAAACCCTGCAGCCACCTTCTTCGGCGAATGGCATGGCAGCAGTCCGAGAAGAATCACGGTAGGCACGATGATCAAGACCGCCGAGAGGCGCGTCGCTCTTTCCGACATCCGTCCGCATTCAGAAAAAGTCCCTCCCGCGATCCGGGCTTACCTTGCCGCTGACGGGGAGATCGTCCGCAAAACTGCGATTCAGGTGACCAAGCATGCAAGCTCCCCCCTGGAAAAGGCACACGCCATTTACGACTGGGTAGTCGACAACACCCATTATGATCCAGCCGTCAAAGGTTGCGGAAAAGGCGATTCAGAAGCGATGCTTGCGAGCGGCAATCTGGGCGGCAAGAGTCTGGACATCGTCTCCCTTTTCGTCAATCTCTGTCGCTGCGCAGGCGTGCCCGCGAGAGGCGCATATGGCTTGTTGCTGAACGAGTCGATCGACGGAAAAATCGCTGCATCCCATCATGCCAGGGCGGAATTCTATCTTTCCGGAGCTGGCTGGATTCCGGCTGACCCTGCTGAAATTCATCGCACCATACTCGAAGAAAAGACGAGTTTTGCCGACTCTAGAATCGCCGAGCTCAAAACCCGGCTTTTCGGCTATTGGAAGCCAAACTGGATAGGGCTCAACCACGAGCGCAACATCGTTCTGCCCTTTCTGGACACCAGGGTGCCGCTTTTCATCTACCCTTATGCACAGGTCGGCAGCGAATTCCTCAATGGCTCCGACCCATCACGCTTCTCCTACCGGATCGAGGTCAACGAAATGGTCGGAACCGGCATTCATTTTTCCTGAAACCAGTAGCGCCTGTTTACATTCCGCCAGGATGTCTCGCTTATCCCGGCGGAAGAAAAATTGAAAATCAGCGCCCCGTCCGAATCGGTTCTGAGTATCCTGCTTCCGGCATTCTCGTACAGCGATACCACCTCTGGTCTCGGATGGTTGAAGCGGTTCCTGTAGCCTGCCGAAAAAACCGCATAGCGCGGCGAAACCGCATGCGCGAAGTCCCTGGAGCTTCTTCCGCCATGGTGCGGCGCGATCAGGATATCGGATTGGAGATTATGTTTTTTCGCAAGACTTCCCTCTGCCCCTTTTTCGATGTCTCCGGTTATCAGGATCGACCCTTCTCTGGAAGAAACCCTGAGAACACAGCTCCGCGCATTGCTGGTGATATTCGAGTTCGAGTAACTGGGCGCAAGCGGCCACAGTACCTCGAAGCGCACCTCGTCCCATATCCAGGATTGCCCCGAATGGCAGTGCAGATGGCTTGCCACGTGGGAGAGAACAGGATTGCCTTTGGGTAGCGAAGAAAGCATCCAGCCCACCGGGATCGAATCAAAAACCGAAATCGCGCCGCCGATATGATCCATGTCCTCATGGCTCAGGATAACGGCATCCAGTCTGTCGATGCCCGATCCTCTCAGGTACGGGACGATGATCCGGTTGCCGCTGTCGGCCTGGGGCGAGAAGGCTGGGCCGGCATCGAACAGCAGGGCATGGTGCTTCGTCTGCACAACGGCTGCTAGCCCCTGCCCGACATCGAGCACCGAAAGCCTCAAAAATTCCGGATTTGGCGGAAAAAACAGAAACAATGGGGCAAGACCAGAAAACCCGAGCCAGCGTACAGGAAACCCTCTGGGCAGCAATATCCAGGCTATCCCGAGTGCGGCCGTGATCAGCGTCCAGGATGGAGGGGCATGCTGCATCCAGACGGCTTCAGGAAGATCGCTCAACCTGACCAGAAACAGCATCAGAAGGGAAAAAATCTTGTGGGCCAAAAGGAACGGGGCGTCGAATGGCATTGCAGCCCCCAGAAGCGTCAGGGGAACCACCATGAAGCTGACCACCGGTATGGCAATCGCATTGGCAATCGGAGAGACCAGCGATATCTGCTGGAAAAATGCCAGGAGAACCGGAATCAGCCCGATGGTAACCGCCCACTGGATCGATATCCAGGTTCGCAGCCAGTTCGCCAGTCTTATTCTCCCCGTTCCGACATACATGATGAGGGCAACCGCAATGAAGGAAAGCCAGAATCCGGGAGAGAGCACGGCCCACGGATCCAGGGCCGTCACGGCGAAAAGCGCCCAGCTCAGGATGATGGATGGGACCGCCATCCTTCCCGACCAGAGCGCGGCCGCGACCACGGCAAGCATGTAGACCGTACGCTGGGTCGGGATCGCATAGCCTGCCAGCAGCGCATAAACGAGCGCTGAAAGCGCGCCTGCGAGCGCCGCGACCTTCCTTGCGGGAAGTTTCAGGATTAGCGAGGGGCTGAGGCGCCATATCTTGTAGGCGAACCATGCAAAAAGCCCGGCGATCATCGTCACATGCAACCCCGATATGCTCATCAGGTGAATGACTCCGGTGCGCCTGAACACCTGCCAATCGCGTTCAGGAATCGCCTTCTGCTCCCCCATCAGAAGCGCCGCGATCACGCCGGAGTAGGGAAAGCCGGGAAGGGCCGCATACACCCTGTCGCGCAACCGCTCCCTGGCGGCTTCGACAAAACTGGAAGGGAAGGCACTTGAGCCTCCCATCAGCGCCCCTTCCCGCACATATCCCGTCGCCCTGATTCCCCGCTCGAGAAGCCAGGCCTCGTAATCGAAGCCATAGGGATTGGCATTGCCGTGAGGGCGCCTGAGCCTGACCTTGAAGCGCCAGCGCTCGCCCGGATGGACATTCACCCGATCCGCCCCGAAATACCGGCTCAGCATGATTTTCCGTGGCACGAAGGCGCCGGGCGTTTCGATGCTTTCGACATCGAATGAGAAAGACTGTCCCTTTTCACTGGATCTTGGAAGTTCGGCGACAAGCCCGACAATATCGATGTCGCGCCCCTCCCACGCTGCAGGCAATGCATCAGATAATCTGATCTGCGCAAAAATTGCAGCATAAAAGAATCCTGCCAGCAGGAAAAACCCCTTCAGCATTATCTCATGGGGGAATCGCCGCGGAATCAGCATTGCCGCGACAAAAAGAGGCGGCAGCACGAGCTCCCATTCCATTGCAGGAAGACTTGCCTGATGCTGCAGAATCGCCGCACCCGCCACGAAAAACAGCAGATTAAGCCGCATTGCGGGCCTTGAAAATCTCGAACCAGATGACGCTCAGGGTGCCGACGGCGATGCTCGACAGAACATCGCCAAAGCCCAGGCTCGAAAACCCGAAAAGGCCATGAAAGAAGGGCAGATAGATCACCAGCATGAGCGCGACCGCAGCCCCCATTAGCACCAGCCACAACAGCGGATTCGGTTTTTTCAGGCCGGAAATGATGGACTCCGATCCGGACCGGCTCACCAGGATCAAACCAAGGTTGGAAAAGACCAGGGTGCTGAAAGCGACCGTCCTTGCATGAAATTCGCCATGAGGGAGCGCTACGACATAGACGACGAGCATCGCTGCCAGGACGACGCTACCCTGAAGCAGGCTCAGAGCCACCGTCTTCCACTCTAGAATGGGGGCGTCGCTCTTTCTCGGCGGCATTTGCATGAGATGCGCATCGGCGGGCTCGGCTTCGAAAACGAGCGAGCATACCGGATCGATGATGAGCTGGAGGAAAGCGATATGGACCGGATAAAAAAGCAGCGGCCAGTTCATGAATACCGGGATGAGGGACATTCCCGCGATGGGGACATGCACGGCCAGGCTGAAGGAAAAAGCCCTGGTCAGATTCGCGTAGATCCGCCTGCCAAGCTTCACGGCATGCACGATGGAGGAAAAGTCGTCGTCGAGAAGAACCAGGGACGCTGCTTCCCTGGCGACGTCCGTGCCACGCTTTCCCATCGCGATGCCGATATGGGCAGCTTTCAGGGCAGGAGCGTCGTTCACGCCATCCCCGGTCATCGCGACGACTTCGCCGCATCGGCGCAAGGCGTTCACGATCTTGAACTTCTGCAAGGGGACGACTCTGGCGAAAATATCCGTTCTGGCAGCAACGCGAATGAGTTCTTCCTCATCCATTTCCTCGATCTCGGGGCCTGTGACCGTCTCCGTGCCGAGCCCGATGCGACGACCGACGGCCTGCGCAGTCAGGGGGTTGTCGCCTGTCATCATCGCGACACGTATTCCTGCCCTCCGGCATTCCTGCACAGCTGACGGCACCCCTTCCCGCACAGGATCGATCAGGCCAACCAGTCCGGCAAGCTCGAATTCGAAATCGTGCTGGATTTGCGGCCAGGATTTGCCGTTGTATCGCGCATGGGCAACGCCCAGGACGCGCAGGCCGTCTCTCGCCATCCTTGCAACTTCCTCGGAATGCACGGCAAGCGCTTTCTCATCTAGATGGCAAAGATTGAATATCGCTTCAGGCGAGCCTTTAGCGGCCACGACATGCTCCTCCCTGCCCTTGGATTGCCAGACATGCGACATCGCAAGCAGTTCGGGAGAAAGCGGATACTCTTGAACGATCTCCCAATCCTCATGGAGATGTTCGGTCATGGAGGGAAAACGCTTCCCCAAGTCATGAAATGCCTTTTCCATGGGATCGAAGGGATCGACTTCGCTGGCAAGGATGCCGTATTCCAGAAGTTCGTGAAATGCTTCCGGCAGGTCTTCCAAGGCACCGGTTTCCAGAAATTCTCCGTCCGCGCAAAGCGTTGCGACTGACATGCGGTTTTCAGTCAATGTTCCGGTCTTGTCGACGCAAAGCACGCTTGCCGCCCCCAGCGTCTCCACTGCGGGAAGCCGTCGCGTCAGGACGTTGTTGCGTGCAATGCGCCATGCGCCGAGAGCAAGGAAGACCGTGAGCACCACTGGAAACTCCTCGGGCAGAATGGCCATCGCCATGGTGATCCCCGCAAGCAAACCCTCAAGCCATGCACCGTGCATCCAGCCATAGGATGCGACAAGCAGGATAAAGAGCGCAGCGGACAGCAGCGCAAGATTTCTGACCAGCAGCGCAATCTCTTTCTGCAGCGGCGTCTTTTCTGTTTCGAAGGATCGGATTGCCAGACCTATCCTGCCCATCTCGCTGTTCATCCCTGTTGCGAGCACGCTTGCAATACCTTTTCCCTGGGTCACCATCGTCCCGGCATAAACGAAAGGCAGCCCTTCCCCCCCGGGTTTTGCAGTCTCGAAACCCGCCCCCTTGAAAGGCATTTTCCTGACAGGAACGGATTCCCCGGTGAGCAGCGATTCGTCAGCCGAAAAGTCGTTGCATTCAAGGAGCACCGCGTCCGCCGGAATGCGGTCCCCTTCCGACAAAAGCAGGATATCCTCCCGCACCACCTCCCTTCCCGCAATTCTGAGCGCTTGGCCATCCCGGATCACGTTCGCCCGCGGGCTCGTCAAGTCGCGCAACGCCTCCAGCACTCTTTCAGTCTTGTTTTCCTGATAGATGGTGATCCCCATCACCACGAAAACGAAAAAAAGCAGCGCAAGGGCTTCGCCGATGTCCCCAAGAACGGAATAGATGATGCCAGCCGAGACCAACAGCAGGAACATGGGTTCCAGGGCGACATCGCGCGCAATCGCCAGGAAACCTCGCTTCTTCCCGGGCGAAAAATCGTTGAACCCGTCCAGCCGGAGTCTCCTTTCTGCCTCGGCAAGGCTCAATCCCGCGTGCATTTTCCCTCCGTTTCTGGCACCCTAAGAAAACTATAGCGCATCGCATTGACAATATAGTTTTGCACGTTACAATAAACCGGTGAACTAGATTTCCCCTGCCATGACGTCATCCTTTCAGCCATTCGAAGACCGAATAAGCCATTTCGCCGGTCAGCATCCCGATGCGCCGAAGCGGGAACTCATCCTGAGCCGCCTGTATTTCCATGTCTTCAAGGAACTCAACGACAGGCAGAACCTCTACCTGAGCCGGTTCGGACTCAACAGTTCGAGCTGGTTCACGCTCGTCATGATCTATTCGACGCCGGAAAATGCCATCAATCCGTGCAGTCTGAGCGATGCCATGGTTTCGTCCAGAACGAACATTACCCGGCTCTCCGACGAACTCGTCGATAAGGGCTGGGTCGAGCGCAAGCCAAGCCGCGAAGATCGTAGAAAGATAGTGCTTTCCCTGACGACAGGTGGGCGGGAACTAGTCGAGTCCGTCCTTCCCCATCAATGGAATTACTACAGAGAATTATGGTCCGGTTTCGATGCCGGCGAAATCGAACGATTCGAATTTCTGCTGCGCAAGCTGCTCGGGCGCATAGACGAATCCATAGAGAAGCCATGCGGGCAATAGCTGCGATACTCACCTGCACGCTGCTTTGCGGTTGTGCGGATTTCTCCCGGTTTCACCCGGAATCCAAGCCGCTCGCCATCAAGAAACCTTCTCCGAAATTCGCCATCGATACGAAATGGTGGGCGATATTCAGGGACGATCAGCTCGACGCCCTGATCGAGGAAGCGCTCGCGAATTCGCCGGACATAAAGATTGCGCAGGCCCGCATCAGGCTGGCCAGGAGCGAGGCCGGCATAGCTGACGCACAGCGCTATCCCCAACTCAATGTCGATGGCTCCGCAGTCCGGGAAAGGATGAGCGCCACAGGATACTTTCCTCCGCCTCTGGGCGGAAGCACCTTGAATTTCGGTCAATTGGCGCTGGATTTCGATTATGATTTCGACTGGTGGGGAAAGAACCGGGCCGCACTGAATGCGGCATTGAGCGAAGCCAGTGCCGAGGAAGCAGAGGCGATAGAAACCCGGCTCATCTTGGGCACCGCAATTGCGCAAAGTTATTTCATGCTTCAATCCAATCTGGCAAAACTCGACATCTCCAAACATATCCTGCAAGAACAGGAAGCGCTGCTTCGCCTTGCCAAATTTCGCGCAAGCAACGGCATCGAATCGGACTACCGGGTAAGCCAGGAAGAAAGCAATGTGGCGAAGAGCAGGCTCGATGTTTCAAGAATCGAGGAAGCCGTCAAACTGGGCAGGGCTCAGATTGCTGCGCTGCTGGGCAAGGCTCGGGAAAGCGGGGACGCCATTTTGCCCAGGATCGATCCGCCGCCGCAGATTCCTGCTTCCATTCCCGCAGATCTGATCGGCATGCGCCCCGACATCATGGCGCAGCGTTATAGAATCGAAGCCACGACAAACCAGATCACTGTAGCAAAGGCGGAATTCTATCCCAATATCGACCTCCAGGCTTACGCCGGCGTGCAAAGCATCGGGTTCGGCAGTCTGTTGAAAAGCGGCAGCGAAATCACCTCATTCGGGCCGGCCATTCATCTTCCCATATTCAACGCAGGCATGCTGAAGTCAAATCTGGGCGCGAAATATGCGGAGTACGACATCGCCGTGGAAGGATACAACCGGATGGTCATCAATGCGATGCGCGACGTCTCGCAGGCCTCGACCTCGCTGCAATCGCTCATCACCCAGATTTCCGCACAGAACGAGCTGATCGAAGGGCTTGAGAAAGCCCATAAGATAGCGTTCTCACGCTACCGGGAAGGACTGGCAGATGCGCTTTCCGTCATCGAGGCAGAAACGCCCCTGCTTTCCCAGCGAAACATCAAGACCGATCTTGACGAAATGCGGATGGAGACCATCCTTCAAATGATCAAATCTCTGGGAGGCGCCCCCATGCCGGGGGGGGCCACCCGATCGAATCCGGGGTAACCAATGGAAGACAACGGTGTAAAGCGCAAACATATGCTGCTCGGTCTCGGTTCGCTTTTCCTCGTCGCAGGAATAGCCTACACGATCTACTGGTTCAGCTACGGGCAATACTACCAGGACACTGACGATGCCTACGTTTCCGGAAATCTGGTGCAACTGATGCCGCAGATCACCGGCAATGTCGTTTCCGTCTATGCCGACGATACCGCACTGGCGAAAGCCGGACAGACTCTCGTGACGCTCGATGGCACGGATGCCCAGCTTGCCCTGCAAAATGCACAAACCGAACTTGCCGAAACAGTGCGCAGCGTCAAACAGCTCTATGCCGCAGCAGGGGAGCTGAGATCAGTCGTCAACGAAAAGCAGACGGTGCTCGAAAAAGCAAAAACCGATCTTGATCGCCGCAACAGACTGATTCTCCAGCATGCAATATCGAAAGAAGAATTGCAGCATTCGAAAGACAATGTCGCCATCGCAGAATCTTCCCTGGCTTCAGCCGAGCACAAACTGGTAGCCGCACTGTCCGCAGTCGAAAATACCACGCTCGCCACCCATCCTGCCGTTCTGAAGGCGGAAACCCGGGTAAGGCAGGCTTGGCTCGATACCGTGCGCACTTCGATCAAGGCGCCTGCAACAGGCTATATCGCAAAGCGCTCGGTTCAGATCGGGCAACGCGTAAGCCCCGGATCCGCCCTGATGGTCATCGTTCCGCTCAATGAAATCTGGGTCGATGCGAATTTCAAGGAAAACCAGCTGCGTCATATCAGGATCGGCCAACCTGCCACGCTCACCTCCGACCTCTACGGCAGAACTGTCGTATTCCACGGCAAAGTCGCAGGCCTCGGTGCCGGAACCGGCAGCGTCTTTTCACTCCTCCCCGCGCAGAACGCCACCGGGAACTGGATCAAGGTCATACAGCGGCTGCCCGTGAGAATCAAACTCGACCCCAACGAAGTCGCCCAGCATCCGTTGCGAATCGGCCTGTCCATGGTGGCGAAAATTGATACCCATGACGAAAGCGGCGCAGTGCTCTCCAAAGTACCGCAGGATGAACCCGTCTATTCGACATCGGTGTTCGAGAACAGGAACGACGAGGTCGAGCGCATGATCGGCAAAATACTGCAGGACAATGACTGAAATGAGTCAGCAGCCCCCGATTACGGGAGCTTCGCTCGCCCTTCTGACGCTCTCGCTTTCTCTTGCGACCTTCATGCAGGTGCTCGACACCTCGATCGCCAATGTCTCGATACCCACCATTGCAGGCGATCTCGCGGTAAGCCCGAATCAGGGAACCTGGGTCATCACTTCCTTCGCTGTCAGCAATGCCATTGCCTTGCCGCTCTCCGGCTGGCTCGCAAAACGCTTCGGTGAAGTGAGGCTGTTCTTATCCGCAACCCTGCTCTTCACCCTCGCCTCCATGCTCTGCGGCCTCTCATCCAGCCTGCCCATGCTGGTCATCTTCCGCATTTTTCAGGGAGCTGTGGCAGGACCGATGATCCCGCTCTCGCAAAGTTTGCTGCTCGCGAATTATCCCCATGAAAAAAAGGGGCTCGCGCTCGCACTCTGGTCGATGACCGTCGTTCTCGCTCCCATATTCGGCCCCATACTGGGCGGCTACATCACCGACAATTTAAGCTGGCCCTGGATTTTTTACATCAACATCCCGGTCGGATTGATGGCAAGCTATATCACTTGGCAACTGCTGAAAAGCCGCGAGACAGCGACACTCAAGCTCCCGATTGATGCAGTCGGCCTAATCCTGCTCGTGATAGGCGTCGGCAGCCTGCAACTGCTTCTCGACAAGGGAAACGAACTTGACTGGTTCAATTCCGATTTCATCTCCATTCTGGCCGTCATCGCGACAATCTGCCTTTCCTTCTTCATCGTATGGGAGATCACCGAACGCCATCCGGTAGTCGACCTTTCCCTCTTCAGGGAAAGAAATTTCTCGATAGGAACGATTTCGATCAGCCTGGGCTACATGACATTCTTCTCTGGCGTGGTGGTCTATCCGCTCTGGCTGCAGACCCAGATGGGCTATACCGCGACCTGGGCAGGGCTTTCCGCTGCGCCCATCGGGGTTCTCTCGGTCATTCTTTCTCCCATAGTCGGAAAAAACTTGCACAGAATCGACCTGCGCATGCTGGCAAGCTTCAGTTTTCTGGTTTTTGCGGCGATCACTTTCTGGGCGTCATCCTTCAACACGAATGCGTCCTTCTGGCAACTCACCCTCCCCCGCTTGTTCCAGGGTATCGGCATGGCCACTTTCTTCATTCCCCTCATGTCCATTCTGCTCTCCGGACTGCCGCCCAATCGGGTGGCAAGCGCCTCAGGACTTTCGAATTTCCTGCGGGTTCTGGGGGGAAGCTTCGGCACCTCCCTCAGCATCGCACTATGGGACAGAAGAGAATCACTCCACCACAGCCAGCTCACCGAAAACATTTCGATTTCGGATCACGTGACGAGTCATGCGCTGGAGAACCTTCATTCGCTGGGCCTTGCCCGCATGCCGTCGCTGGCAATCCTCGAAAGTTCGGTCAGCAGCCAGTCCTACATGCTCGCCGTCAACGACATATTCATCGCATCTTCCTGGATATTCCTGGGATTAATGCTCTTCGTCTGGCTTGCCCGCCCGCCTTTTTCTGCCGGGAAGGCGCCTGGCGGCGAACATTGAATTTGTATATCAGCGATTCTTGATGCACAATCCATGTATTTGATGCGTTAGGAGAAATCATGCCCTATTTCGTGTACAGAATTGAAGCCCTCCCGATCAAACAGCTCAAGAAGCTCGACGCATTTGAAGCATTCAGGGATGCGAGCAGCTATGCCAAGGAAGTGCGCAGCGATCTTCCAGCCAATACGCTGATCAAGGTCATTTTCGCAGAAAACGAATTGCAGGCCGAAGACCTGCTCTGCACCGTGAGAGAAGCGAAAATCACAGGCGACGATGACTGATCATGCTGAACGAGGGGGCCTACGAAAACATCCGCAGGGAAATAACCCGCTGCGACTGCCCCTTTGAAAAAGCCATCCTCAGCACTTGCTGCGCATGCTCCCTCGCGCGCAAGCACCATGTCGCAGAACGCGAAGCAGTATCGTGCAGCGCAGCACCGGCTCATGAGACTTGCCGCAAACTGCACGATCTGCTGCGGGAAAAGGCGCTTTTCGCGCTGAAGCTTCCTCACCATCAGGAAAAGCTCCCGCATGCCAAGGAAATGAAAATTCAGTGCGGCGGCCTCATGGGCATGGCACTGATGGTTGGCCAGCCAGATATTGAACGACCTTTCGTACGGGACGTGCGCGCGCTGGTGGAACAGGCGATTGCAAATTCGGGGGCTATCGAGACCCTGCCCTATTCCGAAATTGTCAAATCGATCGCCGCCTTCGAGGGACGGCACAGGCATCAATGATGCATTGATGCCGGCGCGAAGAGCGAAACGCAATAATCCGACAGCTCCTGCATCAGCACTGAAACGGCCCGGTTGGCGGCAACCACCCCGCCGTAGGGATTATTCTCCGGACAAGCCTCGAATATTTCGAACTCCCGTGTTTCCGCCGCCTGTCCGTCCCGGCGAATCCGGGCACGCAGCACGAAATGTATCCTGCTCGAATTCCCGTAAAATTCCTGCCTCAACAGGACGATCTCGGTATCGAGCCGCATGTCCCCGGGAGAAGGCGCCTTCACCACATTCTGAAATCGCCGGGACAGGGTCTCGATCAGGATCGGATACAGCATCTTCGCAGGCGAAGCGACCCACTGATTCCTTGAGAAATAGTCGATCTGATGCGGCCTCGTCACATACGCCATCCTGGGAGTATCGTATCCAGGCAAAACGGAAGGGCTGCCAACCACGAGCGTCGCCGGCAGCATATCCCGGGGCGGCTTGCTTGCAACTGGAGCATCCAGGGTAAAGAGATCGATCCGGGTCTGGGAAGCGCAGGAAGCCAGCAGGAGCACCAGAACAAAAAGTTTCGCAGCCATGTTATTCTCCGGGGCCTGGGCGGCCTGCCGGCCTGCCGTAAACAAGTATTGCGGGATTTCTTTCGATTTCAGCACTCACTCGCTTGAGGGATGCGGAAAGATCGGTCAATTGCACCATCAACGAATGGAATTCCGGAATTGTTTCATCGACATGCGCTATCGTATTGCGTGCGGCAGCACTCGATTGCGAAGCCTCTTTCGCCATTTTCTCGAATTCGTCTGCGGCGCTTCCGAGTCGTTGAATCAACTGCGGCAATGACTCGCTCGCTTTTTCCCCGTTCGCCAGCATTTTCGAAGCGTCGGTCACGCCAGAATCGATCGCGTTCGACCGCCTTGCCAGGACATCGCTCAATTTGGCAAGATCGGACAGTATTCTCGACAAATCGGCCCGGTTCTTTTCATTCAGGGTGTCATTCAGCCTTCCGATCGATTCGTTGAGATTGGTCAAGATGGGCGTGATCGTGGTGTCGAGACGACTCATGAGTGAAGGCGCCGACCGGATCACGGGATATTTCTCGCCGTTCTTGGCTTCAAGAACAGGAGATTGCGCATCCCCTCCCGACAATTCTATTGTCGCAATCCCCGTCAGCCCCTGGCTTCTCAAGGTCGCGACGGTGCTTTCCCTGATGACGATGCCGCTTTCGATCTCAAGGAGAATACGCACCGATTCCTGCTTGTCTGGCGCGATCGATATCTCCTTGACCCGTCCGACAGAAACACCCCGATATCTGACGGGAGCATTCAGGTTGAGCCCGGCAACCGATTCATTCATGTAGACCAGGTAATCATTGTAGCTCTTTCGGTATTCGGCCCCTGCGCCGAGCCAGATCACTCCCGCGATCAATGCCATGCTGAAAACCAGAACGAAAATACCAACTATCACGTAGTTTACTTTTGTTTCCATGCCTGCTCCCGGGCCGCCCTACCCCTCGGCCCGTAAAAATATTCACGGATCAAGGGATGACTCGATTCCGATAATTCCATCATGGTGCCCATCCCGAGCACGTGTCCGTCTCCCAAAAACGCCACCCTGTCCGCCACATGCCAAAGCAGATCGAGGTCATGGGTGACAATCACCATGGTGAGATCCAGGGATCGTTTGAGATGCAAAACGAGTTCATCGAACCCGTTCGCGCTCAAAGGATCCAGTCCGGCAGTCGGCTCATCCAGGAAAAGCAGCTCCGGGTCAAGCGCAAGCGCTCTCGCCAAGGCAGCCCGCTTTCTCATCCCGCCCGAGAGCTCGTCCGGATACTTGAATTTGGCACTGGCAGGCAGCCCCGCAAGCGCAATCTTGATGGACGCGATCTCCTCGATCAATTCCTCACTCAATGCGGTATGTTCTTGAAGCGGCAATCCCACATTCTCCAACACATTGAGTGAGCTGAAAAGCGCGCCACGCTCGAACATCATTCCACAACCCTTCCTGAAATCGAGCGCTTCCATATCACCGAGTCCGAGCACTTCCCTCCCGAAAACACGTATCGACCCAGAAACAGGCTTCTGCAGCAGCATGATTTCCCTGAGCAGGGTCGATTTTCCGCAACCGCTGGATCCGGCAATCGCAAAAACTTCTCCGCGCATGATTTCCAGGCTGATATGGTCGTGAATTACGGCATTCCCGAAACTTGTGCAGAGATCGCTTATTTCCAGGATCGCTTCGCTCACAGCTGCACCAGACTGAAGATGACGGAAAAAATGGCATCCGCCACGATGACCAGGAATATCGATTGCACCACGCTCTTCGTCGTCTGGCGGCCCACGCTGTCTGCACTGCCCTCCACCCGAAAGCCTTGGAAGCATCCCACCACGGCAATGATCGCGGCAAAGACAGGGGCCTTGCCGACCCCGACAAGGAATGCCGAAAGCCTTATCGATGAACCGAAACGATCGATGAAATCAGTGTAGCTCACGCCCAGATCAAACGAAGCCATGATCATCCCGCCCAGAACTCCCATGATGTCGGCGTAGACCGTCAGGAGCGGCAGCGTGATCAGCAGGGCGATGATCTTGGGAAGAACAAGCTGGTCCATGGGGGAGATGCCTATCGTTCTCATGGCGTCGACTTCTTCCGTCACTTTCATCGTGCTGATCTGTGCAGTGAAGGCGGAGCCGGAGCGCCCCGCAACGATGATCGCGGTAAGAAGCGGACCCAGCTCGCGCAGCATCGAAAGCCCGACAAGATTGACGACGAAAATATTGGCCCCGTACCTTGCCAGTTGCTCCGCCCCCTGATAGGCAATCACAATTCCCATCAGAAAGGAAAGCAGCCCAGCAATGGGCAAGGCATCGAAGCCCGTATGCTGCAAATTGTGCCATATCGGCTTCCAGCGAAGCCTTCCGGGATTCGTGATGGCGTGCACAAGGGCAATTGCCACCTCACCGATGAAGGAAAGCATGCCCTCCAGCTGGGAAAGCAGCCGCCATCCCATCATGCCCACCTTTTCGAGAAACCCCCTTGATTGCAGCTCGGTTCTTTCAGCCAAATCGAGTGACGCGACCATCTCGACAAGTGCGGCATGCCCGGGCTTCAATCCGGCAATACCGAGAGCATGTCCCTGAAGGGCGCGATGAAATAGCCATGCCCCTGCAGTATCCATGGCCTCAATATCCTGCGCCACCACCGATGTCGCTCCGGAAAGCGGCAATCCCGCTAGTTTCCCTTCAAGATCGGCCACCCCTGAAATCGTCCATTCGCCCGCCATGCGTATTTCGGAGCCGACGATTTCAATTCTGGCCTGCATGTCATTCCAGTCCGTCCGAAACGACCGGCAAAAGTCCATTTTCTTCGAGTTCGACCGCTTCTATCTTGGCAAACCGCTGGGTGATCTTCCTGCTCGAAACATGCACTTCTTCCACATCCTTGTTGGCAAGGCGGATGTGATCGGCAAGACTCTTCATGCGCTTGTCGAACAGACCGAAATCGCGCCCGAGCTTGGCGAGTTCTTCCTTGATGATATGGACCTGGCGTCTCGTCTCGACATCCTTCAACACCGCGCGCGCAGTATTGAGCACCGCCATCAGCGTGGTGGGAGAAACGATCCATACGCGTTTTTGCATCGCGTAATCCACCACATCGCCATGGTAGGCATGAATTTCGGCGAAAACCGCCTCGGCCGGGACGAACATCACCGCTCCGTCGGAAGTTTCGTTGGGTATGATGTATTTCTTGGAAATATCGTCGACATGACGCCTCACATCCAGCTTGAATTGCTTCTGGGCGAGCAGGCGTTCGGCTTCCCCAAGATTCGCATCGAGCATTCTGTGATAGTTCTCCAGGGGAAATTTCGAATCGACGGCAACCTTTCCGGTCGGCTCGGGCAGGAACAGCACGCAATCGGCACGGGAACCGTTGGATAACGTGTATTGCATGGCGTAGAAGGGTTGATCGGGGTTGTTCGGCAGGATATTTCTCACCAGAGATTCGAGCTGCACTTCTCCGAAAGCGCCACGGGAACGCTTATCGCCGAGGAGTTCCTGGAGACTCACGACATTGGTCGTCAGTCCATCGATTTTCTTCTGCGCCTCGTCAATCGTCGCCAGCCGCGCAATCACGCTGGTGAATGTCTCGTTGGTCTTCTTGAACCCTTCGTCCAGCCGTTCCGTCACCTTCCCGCTGATCTCGGCAAGCCGTTCATCGACCGTCTTGTTCATTCTGTCGATGCTAGAAACAAGCTGTTCGCTCGCCTGGCGGAATGCGATCGAGATCTGCTCCTGATCGAGCCGGCCCTGTTCGGTCAATTTGGCCTGGAGTGTGAGAGAAAGTTCGGAAAGCTTCTGGATCATCGCTTCCCTGTTTCTAGCAAGGTGTTCGTTCTGCGAAAGCTGCAGGGACTGCATCGCTTCCCTCGTCTGGACCAGTTCATGCGACACCTGAGCGCGCAGCTTCTCTCCGGACTCCTGAAGGGCTGCGATCATCCTGTCGGATTGCCTGACAAGTCCGTCGTGCAAATCTGACAAGACGGCGCGGTGATTTTCCTCGGTCAAGCGAATCTGATTTTCGGAAAGACTGCGGAGCGATGCGAACACCTTGAAAGCGAACAAGCCGAAGACCGCAAACATCAAAACCGCAAAAACGGATAAAACGATTTCGAGCATGCCCCCCCCTATTCGACCCATCCAGTATACATCAGGCGCAAGACTGTCCCAATATGGAGCAATGTCTTTGAATCATAAAAAAAGTCCGGTATAATCCCAGTTTTACCTTGCCTTACCGTCTGCGCATGGCGGAAGGCTTCAACCCACAAGGAGAATCCATGCGACATTACGAAATCGTTTTTATCGTCCACCCAGACCAGAGCGAGCAAGTTCCCGCGATGATCGATCGCTATCGCGGCATGGTCACGTCCAAGGACGGAAAGATCCATCGCCTCGAGGACTGGGGCCGTCGTCAGCTGGCCTACCCCATCCAGAAAATCCACAAGGCGCATTACGTTCTGATGAATGTCGAATGCGACCAGGAAACCCTGGAAGAGCTCGAACACACTTTCAAGTTCAACGATGCGATTCTGCGCCATCTGACCGTCAAAATGGATTCCGCCGTGACGGAGCCCTCGCCCATGATGCGCGAGGAGCGGGCAAAGGCAGCGCCTGTCGAGGAAAGCAAGCCGGCAGAAATCGCCTAAGTGGATTGCAACACCGTCTGTCTTGCCGGGAAGCTCGCCAGTTCTGGGCCGTTGCGATATTCGCCAGCCGGGATGCCGATCGCGGAATTCAGGCTGTTCCATTCATCGACTCAGGTCGAGGGCGGCACGGGGCGGAAGGTCGAATTCGAAATAGGCGGCATGGCTGTAGCGGATGTTGCAATAGCGCTATCCGGACTCAAGGCAGGGGACCCCATCAGGCTTGAAGGCTTCCTGGCAAAAAAGAGTCACAGAAGCGGAGAACTCGTTTTTCATACAACTCATTTTGAATTAATAGGATAAAATCATGTCACGTCCATTCAAACGCAACGACAAGAACAAGAAAGATGGCGCAAATGCTTCGCGCAATCTTTTCAAGCGCAGGAAATTTTGCCGCTTCACCGTGGAAGGCATCAAGGAAATAGATTACAAGGATGTCGAACTCCTGAAAGATTTCATCAGCGAAAATGGCAAGATCATTCCTTCTCGCATCACGGGAACAAAAGCCCATTATCAGCGCCAGCTCGGGACGGCAGTTAAGCGCGCCCGTTTCCTTGCGCTGCTCCCCTATACCGATCTGCACTGAGGAGTTCAATCATGCAAGTTATTCTGATGGAAAAGGTGGCCAATCTCGGCATTCTGGGCGACATCGTCAAGGTCAAGGATGGCTATGCCAGGAATTTTCTGATTCCGAAAAAGAAGGCAAAGCGAGCAACTGCAGCCAATATCGCGGAATTTGAGGAGAAACGCGCCATTCTCGAGAAAGCTCAGCAGGAGATCCTGGCCAAGGCGCAGGATCTCGGTCAGAAGCTTGAGGGATTCGTCGTCCAGATCGAACATAACGCCGGCGTGGATGGAAAGCTTTTTGGCTCGATCACGAATACCGATATTTCCGAAGCATTGAAAGCCCGTGGCTTCGACGTGGAGAAATCCGCCGTTCGTCTCCCCACCGGCCCTCTGAAACAAACTGGCGAGCATGCCGTGTCGATTGCGCTCCATGCAGACGTTGTACCGACCATTACCGTGTCCGTGGTTGCCGCCTGAGCACGCGCATTCAGCTTGCAAAAAAGGGCTGATTGTAGCCCTTTTTTTGTTTCGGGCGGATAATGCACCCTTGAAATGCGATTGCACAAGATGACTCTCGAAATCGACTCGATCAAGCTGCCCCCCCATTCCGTCGAAGCCGAACAATCCGTACTGGGCGGACTTCTTCTTGACAACAACGCCTGGGACAAGATCGCCGATCTGATCAACGAGAGCGATTTTTACAGACAGGACCATCGCCTCGTTTATCGCCACATATCGCTTTTGATCGGCAGGAGCAATCCGGCAGATGTCATTACCGTTTCAGAATCCCTGGAAAGCAGCAAGGAACTCCAGAATGCCGGAGGGATAGCCTATCTCGGCGCACTCGCCCAAAATACGCCATCTGCGGCAAACATCAGGCGATACGCCGAGATCGTCAGGGAAAGATCGGTGATGCGCAAGCTTGCAGAGGTGGGTTCCACAATTTCGGAATCCGCCTACAATCCCATGGGGCGTACCGCAGGTGAGCTTCTCGATTCAGCAGAAGCCAAGGTATTCGAGATCGCCGAAGCAAGCGCACGGGGCAAGCAGGGTTTCGTCAACATTCAACCCCTTCTGCGGCAAGTTGTGGAACGCATCGAGGTACTCTACAACCGCGAAGAAGACAGCGATGTCACTGGTATCGCCACGGGCTTCATCGACCTAGACCAGAAAACTTCCGGATTGCAGCCCGGGGACCTCGTTATCGTGGCGGGGAGGCCCAGCATGGGGAAAACCGCATTTTCCCTGAATATTGCCGAAAATGTTGCACTGCACTCGAGAAAGCCCGTCGCAGTCTTCAGCATGGAAATGGGTGGAACCCAGCTCGCCATGCGCATGCTGGGTTCCGTAGGGCATCTTGACCAACACAAGTTGCGAACCGGTCGCCTTGCAGACGACGATTGGCCGAGCCTGACACATGCCTTGGGCAAGCTCTCGGAAGCACCGATTTTCATCGATGAGACCCCGTCTCTCAACTCGATCGAACTGAGGGCAAGTTCGCGCAGACTGCACAGACTGCACGGGGAGCTCGGCCTGATCGTGGTCGATTACCTTCAACTCATGTCTGCCAATTCTTCAGGGGAAAACAGGGCGACCGAGATATCGGAAATCTCGCGCTCGCTAAAAGCGCTCGCCAAAGAGCTTAACGTCCCCGTGGTTGCACTCTCGCAGCTCAACAGAAGTCTTGAGCAGCGCCCCAACAAGCGCCCGGTCATGTCCGACCTCAGAGAGTCCGGCGCCATAGAACAGGATGCCGACCTGATTCTCTTCATCTACCGGGATGAAGTCTACAATCCAGAAACTCAGGACAAGGGCATCGCAGAAATCATCATCGGCAAACAAAGGAATGGCCCTATCGGAACGGTAAAACTGACCTTCCTCGGGGAGTACACCCGATTCGAAAATGCAGCCCATTCCGGACAATACTAAAGCGAGAAACTCATGATCAGAACCCGTTTTGCGCCCAGCCCAACCGGCTACCTGCATATCGGCGGCGCTCGCACCGCCCTGTTTTCCTGGGCCTTTGCAAAAAAGCTCGGCGGAAAATTCATTCTCAGAATTGAAGACACTGACCTCGACCGTTCCACTCCGGAATCCGTGCAAGCCATACTTCAAGGCATGGAATGGCTGGGACTCGATTATGACGAAGGCCCTTTCTACCAGATGCAGCGTCTTTCACGATATCAGGAGGTGGCCGAGCAACTTCTTCGCGAAGGAAAAGCATACCATTGCTACGCATCCAGAGAAGAACTGGAAGAAATGAGGGAGGCGCAACGCGCACGAGGTGAGAAACCCCGTTATGACGGAAGATGGCGCAACAGCAAACAGCCTCCCCCCAAGGACGTCACGCCCGTCCTGCGCTTCAAGAACCCGCTAGAAGGCGAAGTCGTTCTGGAAGATATCGTCAAGGGCAGGATTGTTGTGCAAAACAGCGAACTCGACGATCTCGTCATCATGCGCGCTGACGGCACCCCAACTTACAATTTCGGAGTAGTGATCGATGACATGGATATGGGCATCACCCATGTCATCAGGGGTGATGATCATGTCAACAACACGCCGCGCCAAATCAACATCCTGAAAGCGCTCGGAGCCGACTTGCCCATCTACGCCCATCTGCCAATGATTCTGGGAGAAGACGGGGAGCGCCTTTCCAAGCGTCACGGCGCCGTGAGCGTGATGCAGTATTCCGAAAACGGCTACCTGCCAGATGCACTGCTCAATTACCTTGCCAGGCTGGGTTGGTCGCATGGTGACGAGGAAGTATTCGATCTAAATCAATTCATCGAATGGTTCGGACTGGACAAGATCAGCAAATCCGCAGCGCAGTTCAATCCTGAAAAGCTGCTCTGGATCAACCAGCAGCACATGAAACATGCTGACGACAGCAGGCTGGCCATGCTAGCAAAACCTTTCCTGGAGAGGGATGGATGCAACATTGAGCATGGCCCGGATCTCGAAAAAATCTGCAATCTGCTCAAGGAGCGGGTCAATACCATAGCAGAACTCGCCGACGCGGCAGTTTATTTTTACAGGAGACTCGACCCTTCCCCCGAACTTGCGAGTGAGCATTACTCCAGCGAAAATATTCTGCATTTCGGCGAGCTCATCGCGCGCCTCTCGAATACCGAATGGAGCAGGGAAATGCTTGCGCAAACCCTCAAGGCTTTCGCCGCTGAAAAGGGCATGAAACTCGGGAAGATTGCCATGCCGCTCAGAGTGATGGTCACCGGTGAAGCACATACGCCACCGATCGATGCCGTGCTAGAATTGCTCGGTAGAGAGGAAGTGCTTTCCCGAATGCAATACCAGCTTGCGCGCTTTGATTGATCTCTTTAGCATTTCAAATTGGCAGGCCATTTTCTGGAAAAAGCATGACAGACAAAGCATTGATTGACGCATTGCAGTCGACAATCCGAAAAACAGACACCCTCCCTACCATTTCAGCAATCGGGCAACGGCTGCTCACATTGCGCCTGGACACGGAAGAAGGGGAGCGGGAACTGATGAATCTTGTCGAGTCCGACCCAATGATTGCGGCCCGTGTCATCGGTCTAGCCAACTCCCCGGTTTTTGCAGCCGCCAAAAAAATCTGCTCGATACGCGATGCCGTGATGGTTCTGGGCCTATCGAGGGTCAAGGCGATCTCTACCAGCATTGCACTCATGGGACCGATTCGGATCAGGGATAGCGAACATTTCAACGTCAAGAAGTTATGGCTTCACAGCTTTTCCATGGCGGTGGGAATGCGCACCCTGTCCGGAATGATCCCCCGCCAGATCCGTCCTCCCGAAGATCAGATTTTCCTGGCAGGACTTCTGCATGATATCGGATTTCTGGCATTCGCCTACCTTGAGCCGAAGAAATTCGACGAATTCCTCTCGCAGATCGAAGCCGATCCGGAGAAACCCATTGCAGCTTTAGAAAGAGAAACGCTTGGAATCAGTCACGCAGAACTGGGTGAATTGCTTGGGCTCCATTGGGGACTGCCAGACGAAATCGTAGCAGTCATTGCCGGACACCATCTGACCGGGGTTACCCAAGACCCCCTGCTCACCCTCGCCAGGATCACTGAAAGAATTCTGGGCGATAACTCGATACGCGAGGAAGTGCGAAGTATCAGCGCCGAAGAAGCACAGGAGGAACTCGAAATCCTCGGCCTGCAGTCCGCCCATTTGGAAAAAGCCACCACCATTCTCGCACAACAACAGGAGCAGATCCGCATTCTCGCAGACATGCTGGGAAGCCAATGACGCGCTTTACAGGATGGGGCCGATTAAGTATAATTTCGGTCTTTGTGGGGGTATAGCTCAGCTGGGAGAGCGCTTGCATGGCATGCAAGAGGTCAGCGGTTCGATCCCGCTTATCTCCACCAGGAAATTTCTGTCCCCATCGTCTAGAGGCCTAGGACACCGCCCTTTCACGGCGGCGACACGAGTTCGAATCTCGTTGGGGACGCCAGACAAAATAAAGGCTTAGGATTAAGGTCCCAAGCCTTTAGCTTTCAGATTTCAGATACAGCTCCAAACAGCGAAATCCTGCTGCAAACTCCGCGATTCAATCACTACTGCCCCATGTATGTCGGAGCACGCTGATGCAAGCGATCTCTGAGTTGATTGAGTTGGTCCGCGGTCAACAAATCCTCAATTTCGCTCTCGGTATCAAGCGCAGCTTTGATCATTTTCCGCTTCAGATCGAATATCTTCTGATAGGTCGCGTCGATGGCAACCGGATCCCGCCTGTCGGCATGGTAAAGATCGCGAAGCGTGTCGGAATCGTCCATGATCATGCCCATGGTATTCCAGTTATCATGCTGAAGCTTGTCGATAAGCTTGGTTATCTTGCCGCGCTGCTCATCCGAAAGATTCAGCGACTGGACCATGGACGTGCGAGGACCCAGCATCTTGACCCCCATTCCGCCATAGCCACCCATCATGCCGCGGCCATGTCCTCCCATGGCCCCATACCCGGGGTGGCAATCTTCGACCTGAGGATGGACGAAATGCTTGGCAGTTGGTTTCTTGACTGTGGCCTGGGATGCATCGGCGGCAACTGCATTCCCTGTGATCAGCACCAGCGAGAGTCCGGATGCAAGAAGAAACGATTGTCGGAATTTCATGAGATTTGCCTCCTTTGAATTTGGAAGAACGATTCTACTTGTTCTCGCATTGTAGCGCACCCCTCGCGAATCGGGTCTCAATTCGGATCATCTTTATCCGTATCGAAACTGTACTCGAACAACACGCTAGTGATGGTGTCGAGGCTCGCCTGCCCCTCTATTCTAGAAAGCGACTCGCCAAGCACCATTTGCCAACGCGGATTAATCTGCCAACCTATCTGCGGCGTAAGAACCATGCCCGCAGCAGTATGTCCATATGCGTCGACGCTTGTTCTGTTGAGATCCAGTTCAAGATGGATCACCCAGTCTTCCGAAATTCGGTGCCCCGCGGCCGTGTTCGCGGACCAGCCTGTTCTAGCGTCTGCAGAAACACGCTGGGTAATGCCGTACTGCCCCTGAATCCAGTATGTGCCATGCCTTATCCCGATAAGCATTTGCTCGGTAACGCTTGACCCAACACCAGGAAAATTGGCTGGCTGGGGTGTAGCCCACCATCCCCCTTCTATTTCACCCCCGATTACGCCTGCATTCTCGCTATCCCCGTCGCCCCAATGAATGGGGACATATTTCAGCCCAGCCGAGATCGGCGCAAGAACGGACGGCGCCCGCCCTATAGGCTGGTTTGCCAGCAATATCGGCGCATCAATTTCCGTGCCGAAATCCGTCCCGAGCGCGGCGTCCCATTCGTTGCCGAAATTCCAGGCATGCCCCCGTGAAGCATTGTTGTCACGGCTGCTGGAAAGATAGACGGCATTTTCAATCCATGGCTCTTCTATATTGAGCACGCGCGCCATCCCCTGGTCAGGATCATCCGGCCCGGCCATTGCTGCTAGCGGCTGCATGAAAAGACACGCCATCAACAAACATAATGATGATTTCCCCAATTGAACCCCCTTTTGGTAAATGATAAGCATTCCTATTTAATGAAATGCTAACATGTGCCAAACAAGAAATGCAACAGTCTATGGGAAATTAAATATCCTGTTGAATGCCGAGAATCAACCCGCCCTGTCCATTCTTCTGGTGATGCGCAGGATGCCGACAATGAACGCCGTCGTTTCCCACAAAGACAACAGGAAAAAAAAAGGCTGAGGCAACTTGGGAAGCATGAGTCCGGCTATCGCAATGGCATCGATCCCGGCTGAGAGACAAAAAAAGAGTGAAATCAGATAATATCTGGCCGTACTAAAAATGATCGAAATCGCCACGAGTACGACCATAAAGCGAAAAACTGAAATAACCGCAGGAAACGTGCCGAATGCGACATATCTTGCAATGGCGAAAAGCGCCGCCACCATCAGCAATATAAAGAAAGGCGCAGTAGGCTTTCCGGGCAATCCCGTTCCGTCATGCTTGAAAAAAAGCGCCAGCCCGATATGCCTAAACAAGCCAGTGATAAAATTATGACCATTCATCTGTAACATCCCGCCTCAATAGCGCCCTAATGCAAAATTGTATCCGAACATATCGAATCGCCCCGGAATTGGGGATTCACTTCTCAATACACTAAACATAAATTTAATACAGGGCTAGATTTATTTGCTATATTTATCACCAATTGTGGGTGGAAGAGGTCATCCGTACGAAATCCAAAGAGACAAGGCGGGAATATGGTGGAACCCAACGGGGTCATGAAACATATCGATTTAGTCAAAGGCGAAGATGCTGTTTTGCTGATCCACGGACTATCCGGCTCCCCGCTCGAAATGCAGTTTGTTGCCAGAACCCTCTACAAGTCCGGATTTTCTGTCAGGGTTCCCAGGTTTTCCAAGCACGGGTTCGGGGCAACCGACAAACAGGAAAAGTGGCAGGACTGGCTGGATGAAGTCACCCTGCACTTCGACGAAATGAAACAAAAGTATAAGACCGTTTCGGTATGCGGCCTGTGCATCGGAGCCGTTCTCGCCCTAAAACTGGCCGCAGAGAAGAAAGAACAGGTCGCCTCGCTCTGTCTCTTCTCGACCTCACTTTATTTCGACGGATGGAATATCCCCTGGTACCGCTTTCTGCTCAACATCGGTTACTACACTCCTTTCCGCTATTTCTACTCCTATCAAGAAAGTGAACCTTACGGCATCAAGAACGAGCAACTCCGATCCTGGATTTCAAGAGAAATGGGAGAAAAATCCACCTTCTCCTCCCTCACCGCCAAAATTCCAATGACAAGGCTTTTCCAGGCAGAGCAACTGATCCGGCAAACGAAGCGCGTACTCTCAGGAATCGCGATTCCCGCCCTCATCATTCATTCCCTGGAGGATGACACCTCAACTATTCGCAGCGCCAATTACGTCGAACATCACCTCGGCAGCAAAAAGATCCGCAAGGTATTTCTCGACGACAGCTACCACAACATCACGATGGACAATCAAAAAACCATCGTTGCCGAGGAGACGGTTCGCTTCATCAAGGAAACCGTTACAAGCCGAAATTTTTCCAGCACGGCAGAATTCAACACCATCCGAATTGCCTAGAAAGACGTACACGCCTTGCAGGCCGGCTGCATCAAATACGCTGAAGATCGATTGACGAATTCGTTGGGGTGGCTGATGGGACTCGAACCCACGACGACAGGAATCACAATCCTGGACTCTACCAACTGAGCTACAGCCACCATTGAAACAAACTTTGGCGTGCCCGACAGGAATCGAACCTGTAACCCCCAGCTTAGAAGGCTGGTGCTCTATCCGGTTGAGCTACGGGCACCGGGCCGGGCAAACCGCCGGGTCAGAAGCTGGTCGGGGTGGAGAGATTTGAACTCCCGACATCCTGGTCCCAAACCAGGCGCGCTACCAGGCTACGCTACACCCCGGAAGGCGAGAATATACGCCTCCCTCCCGGAAAGGTCAATTCAAACCTTCCAGGAGGTGGCGAGCCTCCCACTTGTGATATGATCATTCTTGTGATATTTAATCGTTTTTGCTCGAATAGGAAAGAATGATGCCCGAAGAAAAAGTGAAAATCCCCTACATTCCGGAAGAAGGCGAGGAATACATGAACCCGAAGCAGCTCATGCATTTCCGGAAAATTCTCGAAGGCATGAAAGTCGAGCTCGGCCAGGATATCGACAGGACCGTCCATACCATGCAGGACGAGGCTACCGTATTTGCAGACCCGAATGACCGTGCAAGCCAGGAATCGGACATGGCCCTGGAACTGAGGAGCCGCGACCGCGAACGCAAGCTGATCAAGAAAATCGACGAAATCATTGCCAAAATCGACTCCGGAGAATACGGCTATTGTGAAAGCTGCGGCGTCGAAATCGGGCTCGGCCGCCTTGAAGTCAGGCCGACGGCGACCCTCTGCATCGATTGCAAAACCCTCGACGAAATCCGCGAAAAACAGATCGCGAAATAATCCCGCGCCGGCAAGGCCAGATGGCCTTGCCGCCTCCGACCATGCAAGAAGAACAGAGCAAGACCAGCCGCAAGAAAGAAATGCAGGCGCTTCAGGATACTGGCGAGCTGCTCGTGGAACTTTCCCCGCAACGCCTTCAGGAGCTCGACCTGCCGGAAAATCTGCTGGATGCGGTCAGGGAAGCCAAGCGCCTCACTCAGTTTGGTGCGATCAGGCGCCAGATGCAGTACATCGGCAAGCTGATGCGCGAGATCGAAGTGGACGAAATCAGGGCAAAACTCGCTTTGTGGGATGCGCAATCGAAAGAAAACGCAACCGAGCTTCATCTGGTGGAACGGTGGAGAACCCGGCTCCTAGATGAAGCCAATGCCTTCGAGGAATTCGCGAGAACCTATCCTCACGCAGACATGACCCATATCAGAAATCTCGTGCGCAGCATCCAGAAAGACCGGCTGGCGGCAAAGCCCCCCAAGCAGTTCCGGGCATTTTTCAGACAGCTGCGGGATATCGTCAGAAGCGGAACAGCTTGACCAGTGGCATTTTCGTGTAAAATCGAACCATGCTGAATGACCGCGCCCAAGTTCTGCTCAAGACCCTGATCGAAAGATACATCGAGGAAGGGCAGCCTGTCGGCTCTCGCGCACTTTCGCACTATTCGGGACTCGAACTGAGTTCGGCATCGATACGCAACGTGATGGCCGATCTCGAAGCGCTCGGATTCGTCGAAAGCCCCCATACCTCGGCAGGAAGAGTTCCGACTGCGAAGGGTTACCGTTTCTTCGTCGACAGTTTGCTCGTGGTCAAGCCCCTGGAGCAGATGGAAATCGAACAACTCGGCGAAAACCTGCTTCCCGACAACCCTTCTCGCCTCATCAGTTCCGCATCCCATCTATTGTCGGAGCTGACCCGTTTTGCGGGTGTGGTGATCGCGCCGAAACGGGAAGCGTTGGCCTTTCGCCAGATCGAATTTCTGAAGCTCTCCGAAAAGCGCATCCTTTTGATCATCATCACTTCGAACGGCGACGTCCAGAACAGGGTCATTTTCACCGAAAGAATCTATACGCCATTAGAACTGACTGAGGCTTCGAACTACCTGAACCGGAATTATGCCGGACTTACGCTGAACGAAATACTCAAACGAGTGAAGGAGGAGCTTCACCAACTCCAGCACAACGTCAGCGAACTGATGTCAGCGGCAATAGAGACTTCCACCCGGACAGATCTGGAAGAGGAATGCATCATTTCCGGCGAGCACAACCTGCTCCAGGTTCATGATCTCTCTTCAGACCTTTCAAACCTGAAAGGGCTTTTCGACCTTTTCGAAAAGAAAACAGCACTGTTGCAGCTTCTCGATGCGAGCCGGAATGCCCAAGGCGTGCAGATATTCATCGGAGCGGAATCCGGACTCGGACAACTCGATGAGTGCAGCATCGTCACCGCCCCTTATGGCGCAGAAGGACACATCGTCGGCACGCTGGCTGTCGTCGGCCCCAAGCGCATGGCTTACGAACGCGTCATACCCATCGTCGATATCACTGCCAAACTTCTGAGCGGCGCACTTTCCCAACACTGATGTCGAAAACAGAATCCGCTTATCGGCACGGCCAAATCAAGAAAACCGGCATACTGATCGTCAATCTCGGCACGCCAGATGCCCCCACGAAGGCGGCATTGAAGCCTTATCTCAGGGAGTTCCTTTCCGACCCTAGGGTGGTCGAGATTCCGAAGCCGCTATGGTGGCTCATCCTGAACGGCATCATTCTCAACACTCGCCCAGCCCAATCGGCAAAGAAATATGCGTCGATCTGGACAAGCGAAGGATCGCCGCTGAAGTTCCACACGGAAAAACAGGCAAATCTGTTGAGAGCGTATCTCGCGCAAAAAACGGGGGCGCCACTCGTTGTCGAATACGCAATGCGCTACGGAAACCCTTCCATAAAGAGCGCCCTGAATGGCATGAAAGAAAATGGTTGCGACAGGATACTCGTCATACCGCTTTATCCTCAGTACGCGGCAAGCTCTTCGGGCACGGTGTTCGATTCCGTCTTCAATGCCCTCAAATCCATGAGAAACCCTCCTGAATTGCGCATCATCAAACATTTTCACGACCATCCGGGCTACATCGAAGCGCTCGCAGGCAACATCTCCGCCTTCTGGAATCAGCATGGCAAACCCAAAAAACTGGTGATGAGCTTTCATGGCGTCCCCAGGCGCACGCTCGATCAGGGAGACCCCTACCATTGCGAATGCCTGAAAACGGGAAGGCTGCTCGGGGAAGCCCTAGGTCTTCCCGAAGATCAATATGTCGTCACGTTCCAGTCCCGTTTCGGGCGCGCCGAATGGCTAACACCCTATACTGTTGAAGTCATTGAAACAATGGGAAAACAGATGTTCTCGAGAGTGGATATCGTTTGCCCCGGGTTTGTCAGCGACTGCCTGGAAACACTGGAAGAAGTCGCCATAGAAGCAAAGCAGACCTTCCTCAATGCAGGGGGCGGAGAATTCAACTACATTCCGGCACTCAACGAAAACGATAAGTGGATGCACGCACTATCCAACATCGCACTGGAAAACCTCCAGGGCTGGATGGCAGTACCAAGCCAGGCCGAGGCAGAAAAAAGCAGGCAACTTGCCTTGAAAAAGGGCGCAAGAAACTGACCCTTGAAATTCGCCTTGGCAGCGCCATATAAAGAGGAGAACCTCGGAGGACAACAAGATGCAAGATGAACAGAATACAACTGAAACCCAGACCGAATCGATCCCCAGCACGGAAGAACTTCTGAAACAGGCGGAACTTGCCGCTCAGGAACATCACGATGCCTGGCTGCGTGCAAGGGCAGAAACCGACAACATCCGCAAACGCGCCCAGATCGACATCGCGAACGCGCACAAATACGCCATCGAAAATTTCTCGACGGAACTGCTCTCAGTCAAGGACAGCCTGGAGACAGCGCTTGCCGTCGAGAACGCCTCGATCGAAAATCTGCGGGACGGCGTGGAACTGACGCTGAAGCAATTGAACTCGGTCTTCTCGAAATTCCACATCGACGAAATCAATCCGATCGGGAGCAAGTTCGATCCCCACCAGCATCAGGCAATCAGCGCAATTGAATCGAAAGAAGCACCCAATACGGTCATTCAGGTGCTGCAAAAAGGTTACCAACTCAACGACAGGGTAATCCGCCCCGCTCTTGTCATCGTATCCAAGAGCGCTTGAAATTTCGATGCGCGTCCGCATATACGGAGCAACTCTCTAAAATTTGCTAAAGGAACCACCATGGGAAAAATCATTGGAATCGACCTGGGCACCACCAACTCCTGTGTTGCGATCATGGAGAACGGCAAACCCAAGGTCATCGAAAATGCCGAAGGCGCAAGAACCACACCGTCCATCATCGCCTACACGGATGAAGGAGAAGTGCTTGTTGGCGCCCCAGCGAAAAGGCAGGCTGTGACCAATCCGCACAACACGCTTTTCGCAGTGAAAAGGCTCATCGGTCGCCGTTTCGCTGAAGATGCCGTGCAGAAGGATGTCAAGCTGATGCCGTACAAGATCATCAAGGCCGACAACGGGGATGCCTGGGTCGACGTGCGCGACAGGAAGATTGCGCCGCCTGAGGTTTCTGCCCAGGTGCTGATGAAAATGAAGAAAACCGCCGAGGATTATCTCGGAGAGCCGGTGACAGAGGCCGTGATTACCGTGCCCGCCTATTTCAACGATTCCCAGCGCCAGGCGACCAAGGATGCAGGCCGCATCGCCGGACTCGAGGTCAAGCGCATCATCAACGAACCGACTGCTGCTGCGCTCGCTTTCGGCATGGACAAGAAGGAAGGCGACCGGAAAATTGCGGTCTACGATCTGGGCGGAGGAACCTTCGACATCTCGATCATCGAAATCGCCGAAATCGACGGCGAACACCAGTTCGAAGTGCTCTCGACCAACGGCGACACTTTCCTGGGCGGAGAAGACTTCGACCAGAGACTGGTCGACTATCTGGCCGAGGAATTCAAGAAGGAACAGGGAATCGACCTCAAGAATGACAAGCTTGCCCTGCAGCGCCTGAAGGAAGCTGCCGAGAAAGCAAAGATCGAGCTTTCCTCATCCCAGCAAACCGAGATCAACCTGCCCTATATCACTGCGGATGCGACAGGGCCCAAGCATCTCGCCATCAAGATCACTCGCGCGAAATTCGAGAGCCTGGTGGATGACCTCATCGAGCGCACTGTCGAACCCTGCAAGATTGCTATCAAGGATGCAGGCGTCAGCATCTCCGACATCGAAGACGTCATACTGGTCGGCGGGCAAACCCGCATGCCGAAAGTTCAGGAGAAGGTGCGTGCCTTCTTCGGCAAGGAGCCTCGCAAGGACGTCAATCCTGACGAAGCGGTCGCAGTCGGCGCCGCGATCCAGGGAGGCGTGCTCCAGGGCGAAGTGAAAGACGTGCTGCTTCTCGACGTCACCCCGCTCTCGCTCGGGATCGAAACTCTGGGCGGCGTGATGACCAAGCTCATCCAGAAAAACACCACTATCCCGACCAAGGCTACCCAGGTATTCTCGACTGCGGAAGACAACCAGACTGCCGTGACGATCCACGTGCTTCAGGGTGAGCGCGAAATCGCCTCCGGCAACAAGAGCCTGGGCCAGTTCAATCTGACCGACATTCCGCCTTCTCAGCGCGGCATGCCCCAGATCGAGGTCACCTTCGACATCGATGCGAACGGGATCCTGCATGTCTCGGCAAAAGACAAGGCTACCGGCAAGGAAAACAAGATCAAGATCCAGGCGAGTTCTGGCTTGAGCGACGACGAGATCGATCGCATGGTCAAGGATGCCGAAGCGCATGCTGCCGAGGACCGTCAGGCCATCGAACTCGTCGAAGCAAGGAACCAGTGCGACGCCGCGATCCATTCCGTCAAGAAACTGCTCGAGGAACATGGCTCGAAGATTTCCGCTGACGAAAAGTCCAAGATCGAACAGGCGACCCAGGCTGCAGAAGAAGCCGTCAAGGGCAACGACAAGGATGCGATTCATGCCCGCATGGAAGAACTCAGCAAGGCTTCCCAGAAGCTGGGAGAGGCGATGCAGCAAGCCCAGCAACAGGGTGGCGCAGAGTCGGCTGGCGCCTCCGATGCTGACGTCGTCGATGCCGAGTTCGAAGAAGTCCACGACAAGAAATAATATTTGAATCGGGGACTCGGGGTGCATACGCATGCATTCCGAGTCCCCTAATGGTTTCTGAAAACATGAGCAAGAGAGATTATTACGAAGTTCTGGGCGTGAACCGGGATGCGTCGGACGAAGATATCAAGAAGTCCTATCGCAAACTGGCGATGAAGCATCACCCCGACAGAAATCCGGACGACCCCAAAGCCGAGGAGCTTTTCAAGGAGGCCAAGGAAGCCTACGAAACGCTTTCCGATCCCCAGAAAAGAGCGGCCTACGACCAGTATGGTCATGCCGGTTTCGATGCGGGTGCCAGCGGCTTCGGCGGCGGATTTTCCGGCGGTTTTGCCGATGCGTTCGGGGACATTTTCGGCGACATCCTCGGCGGCGGCATGCGCGGAAGATCCAATGTCTATCGCGGCGCAGACCTGCAGTACAATCTCGAAATCTCGCTGGAAGAAGCTGCCCGAGGAACGGAAACCAAGCTCAGGATCCCGACGCAGGAATCCTGCGAAACCTGCAAGGGGAGCGGCGCCAAGCCAGGCACTCAACCTGCCACCTGCCAAACCTGCGGCGGGCATGGTCAGGTCAGGATGCAACAAGGGTTTTTCTCCATCCAGCAGACCTGCCCCAAATGTCATGGCAGCGGCAAGGTGATCACCTCCCCCTGCACCGACTGCAATGGTTCAGGCCGCGTCAAGCGCCACAAGACGCTTTCCGTGAAGATTCCGGTAGGGGTCGATGAAGGCGACAGAATACGCCTTTCAGGCGAAGGAGAAGCCGGCGTCAACGGCGGACCTTCCGGCGACCTGTATGTCGTGATTCGCTTGAAGCCTCACCCCATTTTCCATCGGGAGCACAACGACCTGCACTGCGAAATGCCGATCAGCTTCGGCACCGCGGCTTTGGGCGGCGAAATCGAAGTGCCCACCCTCGATGGCTATGTCAAACTGAAAATTCCGGCTGAAACGCAGTCCGGAAAAGTGATGCGGCTCAGGGGCAAAGGAATCAAGGGGGTCAGAAGCAGCGGTCACGGCGATATATTGTGCCACCTCGTCGTCGAAACCCCGCTGAATCTGACCGATCGCCAAAAAGAGCTTCTGACGGAATTCGACGCCATCAGCCAGCAGGACAAACCCAGGCATAGCCCGAAGTCAGAATCCTGGATGGACAAGGTAAAGTCCTTCTTTGCACAGTAGCTAAAAGATCCGACAATCCCCGGCCGGCTCCGGCCAAGACCCATTCCGAAGCCGAATCGGCAGGCTGTACCTTGTTTCGCCGCTCATCCCCGATGATCAGAGGCTTTCTCGGAAACCATCGCATTGCACCCGTGTTTCACCTGCACGATAGCGCAGAGGAGAAGATCCGGTTATTTCCATTCCCCCCGGACAATTTTCTCCGCCCAGAACAATCCTAAAACGGTTTTCACGTCGGTGATTTCCCCATACCTCACGAGGTCCAGGGCCGAGGCAAGCGGCAACTCCATGTGCTCTATGAACTCCTCCTCGTCAATGCTCTTTTCGGAGAAGCTCAGATCTTCCGCAAGAAAGTAGATGAGGCTCTCGTCCGAATAGCCTATGCAGGGATGGATGGTGGCAATCTCTCTCCAGTTTTCCGCCTCATACCCTGTTTCTTCACGAAGTTCTCGCCTCGCGCATGTCAGCGGATCTTCTCCCGAATCGATCTTGCCAGCAGGCATTTCGATGAAGATACGACCCAGGGGATAGCGGAATTGCCGCTCCAGCAGCAGATTCCCGTTGGGGAGAAAGGCGATGACGACCACGGCGCCTGGATGGGTGATGTATTCGCGTACCGATTCCTTACCGTCGGGAAGCCGGACACGGTCCCGCTTCACTTTCAGCAGCACGCCATCATAGACTGAGCCCGAATCCAGCGTTTCCTCAAATAGGTCGCGGGACACCTAGAATCCCAGCATGGAACTCTGGATGGATCGGGCGCAAAGGGCCATCAGGGATTGAGGCAGAATGCCGAGAGCCAGCACTGCAAGGCCATTGATTCCGAGCAGTATCCTGGCATCCTGTCCGCCTGCTATCGGCTCATTGTCGACCGGAGCGTCGAAATACATGAGTTTAACGATGCGCAGATAATAGAAAGCACCGATCAGGGAAAACAGCACTGCAGCGATAACGAGTCCAAGATGTCCGGAATGCAAAGCTGCCTGCAAAACCGAAAACTTGGCGTAAAAGCCGACGGTCGGCGGAATCCCCGCCATGGAGAACATGAGCAGCAGCATGATGAATGCATGCCAGGGACTTTTCGCATTCAATCCCCTGAAATCATCAAGCTTGTCGGCCTCGAACCCTTCCCGGGACATCAGCATGATCATGCCGAATCCGCCGAGGGTCATCAGGGCATAGACCAGGACATAGAACATGGCCGAACTGTAGCCGTTGACATTGCCGCTCAATATGCCGAGCAGCAGGAAGCCCATATGGGAGATCGTGGAATAAGCGAGCATGCGCTTGATATTCGCCTGGGCAATCGCAGTGATGTTGCCGATCGCCATGGACAGCACGGCAAGGATGGCGAGCATCTGCGACCAGTCGTGAAGCATGGGCTGAAGTCCGCCTGAAAGCAGCCTTAGCACGAAGGCAAACGCCGCAAGTTTCGGAGCCGAGCCGATGAAAAGCGTGACTGCGGTCGGTGCGCCGTGATAGACGTCGGGCACCCACATGTGGAAGGGAACCGCACCGAGTTTGAAGCCCAACCCCGCAACAACGAAGACGATGCCGAACACCATCACGTTGGGATTCGCCTGGCCGCTCTTGATCGCTTCAAAGACCTTGCCGATATCGAGAGAACCCGTCGCGCCATAAAGCATGGACATGCCATACAGCAACAGGCCCGAAGCAAGCGCCCCGAGAACGAAATATTTCATCGCGGCCTCGGTCGCGACATGAGAATCGCGCTGCAGGGCAACCATCGCATAGAGGCTCAGCGACATCAGTTCCAGGCCAAGATAAAGGGAGAGGAAACTGCTGGCGGAAATCATTACCATCATCCCCAGAACAGCAAACAGGGAGAGCGTATAGAACTCCCCCTTGCACAACCCGCGCGAGGCGATGTAGCTTCTCGAATAGATCAGCAGCACTGCGACGCAAACATACACGCCGACTTTGAGCACGGCAGTCATCATGTCGGCCACGTACATGTTGTCGAAAGTGTGCACTGCCGAACTGCTCGAAGTAAGGACCGTGATGACCGCGCAAACGGCAAGGGCCGCCTGGGTCAGCATGAACGTGAGAAAGCGCTTTGGATCGTCGACCACAAGATCCAGTATCAGTATCACCGAAAGCGCCCCAAGCAGGAATATTTCGGGAAGCGCAGGAGTCAATTCAGGCATGGGGAAATTCATTCATTGTCCCTATTGTAGTTTGGTTTGGGCGACATGCATCAGGAGATCGTTCACCGATGCATGCATGGCCTCGGCAAATGGCAGGGGATAAATTCCCATGCCCAGGACGCCAATCGCCAGGAGGGCGAGGAAAAGGAACTCGCGCGGCGTAATATCCGTCAACTCCCCGACATGACTGTTCGATACCGCACCGAATATCACGCGCTTGTACATCCAGAGGGTATAGGCTGCGCCGAAAACCAGCGTGGTCGCAGCGAGGAAGGCGAGCCAGAAATCGGCTTTCATCGCGCCCAGGATCACCATGAATTCGCCCGCGAATCCGCTCGTTCCGGGAAGCCCTGAGTTCGCCATCGAAAACAGCATGAAGAAGGCAGCGAACATCGGCATCTTGTTGGCCACGCCGCCATAGTCGGCGATCTGACGCGAATGCATCCTGTCGTAAAGCACGCCGACGCAAAGGAACATCGCGCCCGAAATGAACCCGTGGGAAATCATCTGGATCAGCGCACCCTCGGTGCCTATGGAATTGAAAATAAAGATCCCCAAGGTGACGAATCCCATATGCGAAATCGAGGAATAGGCGATCAGCTTCTTCATGTCGGACTGCACCAGTGCGACGAGTCCGATATAAACCACGGCGACCAGGGAAAGCGTGATCATGAAGCCTGACAGCGCGTGGCTGGCGTCAGGTGCAATCGGCAGGGAGAAGCGCAGGAAACCGTACGCCCCGACTTTCAGCATGATTGCGGCCAGCACCACGGAGCCTCCGGTTGGCGCTTCCACATGGGCATCCGGGAGCCAAGTGTGCACCGGCCACATCGGCACCTTGACGGCAAATGCGACGAAGAAGGCAATGAAGATGAACACCTGCGCAGTCATGGTGAGCGGCAGCTTGTAATAGTCGAGAATGTTGAAACTGCCGGACAGGTTGTACATGTAAATCAGCGCGACCAGCATCAGGAGCGAACCCATCAGCGTATAGAGGAAGAATTTGATTGCTGCGTACACCCGGTTCGGACCGCCCCAGACGCCGATGATGATGAACATCGGAATCAGCATCGCTTCCCAGAATACGTAAAAGAGCAGCGCATCGAGCGCCATGAAAACCCCGTTGACGATGCCCGACATGATGAGAAATGCCGCCATGTATTGCGCGACTTTCTTCTCGATCACCTTCCAGCCTGCGATGACGACGAGCGGCGTGGTGAAGCAATTGAGCAATACCAGCCAGAGCGAGATGCCGTCCACGCCAAGATGGTAGTTGACGTGGAAGCGCTCCACCCACGGGACCATCTCGGTGAATTGCATTCCGCCCTGGAGCGCATTGAATCCGGTATATAGCGGAATCGCAACCAGAAATCCCAGTACCGAACCAACGAGCGCGATCATCCTGGCTATATTCGCATTCCGGTCGCCGCCGGTCGCAAGGACGGCAATGCCTGCCACGATCGGCAGCCAGATTACCAGGGAAAGAAGCGGAAATCCGAGAATCATAGCAATCCTATTTCAAAATGGTCATGGCTTGACGAACCAAGCATCGAGGATACCGCTCAGGCTCAGCAGCACAAAAAGGCCGAAGATCATTGCAAAGGCATAATGATAGACGTAGCCGGACTGCATCTCCCGGATCAGCCTCGAAACCCCCGCAACCATTTTTGCCGAGCCGTTCACGAAAAAACCGTCAATGATCTTGACATCCCCGAGACGCCAGAAGAAGTTGCCAACCTTCCTCGCTCCGCCTGCAAAGAACCAGTCGTTGAACTGGTCGAAGTAGTACTTGTTGTCGAGCACAGCATAGATCGCCCTGAAGCGATTTGCGATCAGGGCTGGAAGATCGGGACGCAGGATGTAGAGGAACCAGGCTGTCGCTATCCCGAAAAGCGCGAGAATGAATGGCATGCCGGTAATGTTTTGCAGCACGATCTGGCCCGAACTTACATCCCCCCGGAGATGCCGAATGACGTCATGGGACTCGGTCACGTATATGGCACTGCCGAAATAATTTCCGAACAGCAGCGGATTGATGTACGCCCACCCCGCATAGGCGGAAGGAATGGCGAGCAGGATAAGTGGAACCGTCACCGTCCAGGGAGACTCGTGCAGGTGCGATTCGGTATGGTGGTCCATCCTGGGCTTGCCATGGAAAGTCATGAATAGCAGCCTGAAGGTATAAAACGCGGTCACGAAAACACCGGCAAGCACGGCGAAATAGGCAAAGCCGGCCCCGGGAAGCTGAGAATCCCTGACTGCATCGATGATCATGTCCTTGGAGAAGAATCCGGCGAATGGCGGAATCCCTGACAGCGCAAGCGAGCCGATCACGACGCACCAGTAGGTGATGGGCATATATTTTCTGAGCCCCCCCATTTTCCTCATGTCCTGCTCATGGTGCATGGCGATGATTACCGAGCCTGCCCCGAGAAAAAGCAGCGCCTTGAAGAAGGCATGGGTCATGAGGTGAAATATCGCTGCGGGATAGGCGGATGCGCCCAGGGCAACCGTCATGTAGCCGAGTTGGGAAAGCGTGGAGTAGGCGATGACGCGCTTGATGTCGTTCTGCACCACCCCGAGAAAAGCCATGAAGAGTGCGGTGATGCCGCCGATGACCAGAATCACCGAAAGCGCAGTCTCCGAAAGTTCGAACAGCGGCGACATCCTCGCCACCATGAATATGCCTGCGGTGACCATGGTCGCAGCATGGATCAGCGCCGAAATCGGGGTCGGGCCTTCCATCGAGTCGGGCAGCCAGACATGGAGCGGGAACTGGGCGGATTTTCCCATCGCTCCAACGAACAGCAAGATGCAGATGACGCTGATGACAAGCCAGGGAGAACCCGGTATCAGTTCCACGGTATCTGTCGCTATAGCATGGGCCCCGGCGAAAACGGAAGCATAATCGAGCGTGCCGAAATGCGCCAGGATCATGCCGATGCCGAGCAAAAAGCCGAAATCTCCCACCCTGTTGACGAGAAAAGCCTTGAGGTTGGCGTAAATCGCAGTTGGGCGGGTGAACCAGAACCCGATCAGGAGATAGGAAACCAGCCCCACCGCTTCCCATCCGAAGAAAAGCTGGAGGAAATTATTGGCCATCACCAGCATCAGCATCGAAAAGGTGAACAGGGAGATGTAGCTGAAGAAGCGCTGGTAGCCGTCGTCGTCGTGCATGTAGCCTATGGTGTAAATGTGCACCATGAGCGAGACAAAGGTCACGACGAGCATCATCAGAACGGTCAGCCTGTCTATCAGGAAGCCCACCTCGAAGCGAATGTCACCCGTGGTCAGCCAGGTGTAGACTGCGCCATTGAAATAATGGCCACGGCTCACATCCTGGAAAATCAGGACGGAAGCGAAAAAGGCTATCGCGACGCCCAGGATGGTAATCCAGTGAGAGGCGCCTCTTCCCAGCTTCCTGCCGAACAGCCCGGTGACCACTGCGCCAATCAGGGGCGCCAACGGCACAAGCAGATACAGTTTTTGCATATCGGTCATGCTTATCCTTTGAGGCTGTCGAGGTCGTCCACGTTGATCGTTTTCAGGTTGCGGAACAACACCACCAGTATCGCAAGCCCAATCGCAGATTCCGCCGCGGCCACGGTCAAGATGAAGAAAACGATGATCTGCCCGGCGGCGTCGCCGAGATAATGGGAGAAGGCGACGAAATTCATGTTCACCGCGAGCAGCATCAACTCGATCGCCATCAGGATGATGATCAGATTCTTTCTGTTCAGGAAGATGCCGACGATGCCGATCGCGAAAAGGATCGCACCGAGCACCAGATAATGCGATAGTGACAACACCTGGATTCCCCCTTTTGGTTCTTTATTCCTTGCCCGACGTCATCGACACCAGGCGCACCCTTTTTTCCTTGCGAGCGGCGAGCTGCTCGGAGGCGATCTGGGACTTGGCCCCCTTCCTCCTGCGCAAAGTCAGAGCAATCGCGGATACGATCGCAACCAGCAGGATCACCGCGGCAATCTCGAAAGGATAAACGTAATGGGTATATATCAGCCTGCCAAGCTCTCTGGTATTGCTGTAGCCGGCGGGATGCCCCTCAGGCGGGATGGCACCCGCAAGGCCAAAACGCTCGCTGCCCAGAACGACCCACATCTCGATGACCATGACGATTGCGAGCAGCGCCCCGAAAGGCAGCCATGCCCATATTCCCTCCCTGAGTTTCGCGATATTGATGTCGAGCATCATCACGACAAACAGGAAAAGCACCATCACCGCACCCACGTAAACCAGAACCAGTACGATCGCCAGGAATTCGGCTTCGAGAAGTATCCAGAGCCCGGCTGCAGTGAAAAAGGCGAGCACCAGGAAAAGCGCCGCATGCACCGGATTTCTCACCGTGATCACGGCAAGGGACGATGCGACGAGCACCGCGGAGAAGAAATAAAAAACCAGGGCCTCTATCATGTTTTCTGCCTAGCGGTAACGCGCGTCCTGCGCCCGGTCTGCTGCGATCTGCGATTCATGTTTGTCTCCAATGGCAAGCAGCATCTGTTTGGTGTAAAGCAGTTCGCTGCGCTTCTCGGCGTGGTATTCCAGTATCCTCGTTTCCACAATCGAATCGACCGGGCAGGATTCTTCGCAGAATCCGCAGAAGATGCATTTCGACAGGTCGATGTCGTAGCGGGTCGTCCTTCGGGTCCCGTCCTCGCGCTGCTCGGATTCGATGGTGATCGCAAGCGCAGGACAAACCGCCTCGCAGAGCTTGCAGGCGATGCAGCGCTCTTCTCCGTTGGGATAACGGCGCAACGCGTGCAGTCCCCTGAACCGGTTCGACTGCGGCGTCTTTTCCTCGGGAAACTGGACCGTGATTTTCCGCGCAAAAAGATAACGCCCGGTGAGCACCATTCCCTGCACCAGTTCCACCAGCAGGAAAGTTCTGAAAAAATCCTTCAACCATTTCATGTCATGTCCTCCTCACCACAGCCAAAGTGGCGTCTGCATCCAGGCACCGATGACGACAATCCAGACCAGGGTCACGGGAATAAACACTTTCCAGCCCAGACGCATGATCTGGTCGTAGCGGTAGCGCGGAAAGGTCGCACGGAACCACAGGAACAGGAACAGGATGAAAGCGATCTTGAGGAGCAGCCAAAGGAAGCCGGGGATCCAGGTGAAAGGCGCAAAATTGAACGGGGGAAGCCATCCGCCCAGGAACATCAGGGCACAAAGCGCAGAGACCAGAATCATGTTGGCATATTCGGCAAGATAAAACACCGAAAAGGTCATCCCGGAATATTCGACATGAAAGCCAGCGACGATTTCCGTTTCGCCTTCGGCAACGTCGAAAGGCGCGCGATTGGTCTCGGCCACGCCGGAAATCAGATAGACGAGAAAAAGCGGGAAAAGCGGAATGAAATACCAACTCCAGAATCCGCCGCCCGTTTGTCCCTTGACGATTTCTCCCAGATTCAAGCTGTGCGAGACCATGAGCACCCCGACCAGCGCAAAACCCATCGCGATTTCGTAGGAGACGATCTGCGCTGAAGAGCGTATCGCACCAAGAAAGGCATATTTCGAATTCGACGCCCATCCCGCAACGATGACGCCGTAAACTCCCATGGAAGTGGCAGCAAGGATGAAGAGCAGCCCCGCATCAATATTGGAGAGCACCAGTTCCGGGGAGAAGGGAACTACCGCCCATGCGACCAAGGCTGGCGCAATGGCGAGCACCGGAGCGAGTATGAACAGGAACTTGTTCGCACTTGACGGGATGATGATTTCCTTGAGCAGAATCTTGACTGCATCCGCGATCGGCTGCAGCAGTCCTCTCGGCCCCACCCTGTTCGGGCCTATCCTGACCTGGATATAGCCGATGACCTTGCGCTCCGCCAGCGTGAGATAGGCCACGGTGCCCATGATGGGGAGCGTGAGCACCACGATCTTGACCAGCGTCCAGACGAGCGGCCAGCTTTCCCCGAAAAGGTCCTGAAAATATGCCATCATAAGCGCTCCACGCTGATCGGGCCGAACATTGCGCCGAGCTCCGCGGTCAAGGGATGGCTAGACGCCACCCGCACGCAATTATCGGCAAGTCCGTTGTCCAGGGCGGCATTGGCCCTTGCCTCGCCGTCGTTTTGCCTGAGAAGCACAGGCTCCCCCTCGTTGATTCCAAGTTTCTTCATGAGCGCCGCATTCATGAATGCGCAGGGAGCATTCGAGAGTGCGGTTTTCTGCAGCGCTTCGGCTCGCCTTGCAATGCCATCGGCAAAATAGATCGGCACGCACCCCACCCTTTGCAGCCCATCGACTATGGGCAGGGCTGCGGGCTCATTCTGTATGCTGTTGTCGCAAGATGCAAAGCCTGAAAGGCCGATCTCCTTCATGACGGATTCGGAATCCTCATAATCGAATCCCCCGACATCGAGCAAGTTGCCTAGCACGCGCAACACCTTCCAGCCGGGACGGGTTTCCCCTCTCGGCGCAACTGCGCCCTTGAAGCTCTGCACCCGTCCCTCGGTATTGACGAAAGTGCCCGAAGTCTCGGTAAAAGGAGCAATAGGCAGCATCACGTCGGCATATTCGTAAGCCTTGTGGCGGAAGGCCGAGAAGGCCACCACCATTTCCGCCTTCTCCATGGCCGCCAGCGCAGCCCCAGGATTCGCCATATCGAGTTCGACTTCGGCATTCCAGAGGAGGTAGCCTTTCCGAGGATTTTCGACCATCTCAGCCGCATTCATGCCGCCCTGTCCGGGCAGGGCTTTGACGAGATGCCCGCCGACGCTGTTCGCCGCCTCTCCGAGAAAGCCGAATTTCGCCCCAGTCTTCTCGGCGATTTTTGATGCAAGATAATGCAGCCTTGCCGCTTCCGGATGCTGCTCGGCAAGGTTCCCGAGCAGAATCGCAACGCTCTTTCCAGATTTCAGGCTTTGCGCAATGTCCCTGGCCTCCCCTTTGCCTTTTCCGGCAAGCGCATTCAGGATTGCTTCCAGCATGCTCGGCATTTCCGAAGGAGGAACGACCGCACGGTTCGCAACCTTGATCCTGAAATTGTCCGAAGTCGGGTTGACGGTATTCACTTCGAGGCCGGACTTGGCCGCCTGCCTCATTCTGTTGGCAATGAGCGGATGATCCTGGCTCAGCATGCTGCCGATGACCAACACCCTGTCGAGAGAGGAAATTTCTGAAATTTTCATGCCGAGCCAGGGCGCTTTGGGGGCTTCCCTGAAATCAGAACGCCTCAGCCTGAAATCGACATTTTCGGAGCCGATGCCGCGCATCAGTTTCTGCAGCAGGTGAAGTTCCTCAAGGGTCGAATGCGGCGTGACGAGCGCACCGATTGCAGATGCGCCGTGGCTGGATGCGATATCCTTCAGCCCCCTCGCGACATATTCAAGTGCGTCCTTCCATTCGACTTCGCGCCATTCCCCGCCCTGCTTGATCATGGGCTTTTCCAGCCTGTCTGGCGAATTCAGTCCCTCGTAGGAAAATCTGTCCTTGTCGGAAATCCAGCATTCGTTGATTTCTTCATTCTCGAAAGGCAATACGCGCAACACCCGGTTATTCTTGACCTGAACCGTCAGATTGCTGCCCAAAGCGCAATGCGGGCTCACCACTTTGCGGCGGGAAAGCTCCCATCCTCTCGCCCTGTAGCGGAAAGGCTTGCTGGTGAGGGCGCCTACCGGACACAGATCGATCATGTTGCCGGAAAGCTCAGAATCCACGGTTTTGGACACGAAGGGCATGATCTCGGAATGTTCGCCGCGCCCTGCCATGCCGAGTTCCATGATCCCTGCGATTTCCTGGCCGAAACGCACGCAGCGCGTGCAATGGATGCAGCGCGTCATGTCGGTCGAAATCAGCGCACCGAGATTCTTGTTGGGTACGACCCGCTTATCCTCGCCGTAACGCGAATCGACCCCACCGTATCCGACGGACAGATCCTGAAGCTGGCATTCCCCGCCCTGATCGCAGATCGGGCAGTCGAGCGGATGGTTGATCAGGAGAAACTCCATCACCGCCTTTTGCGCGGCCACAGCAGGATCGGAATGGGTCCTGACCTTCATCCCGTTCGCTGCAGGCGTGGCACAGGCGGGAAGAGGTTTGGGCGCCTTTTCCACTTCCACAAGGCACATGCGACAGTTCGCAGCGATCGAAAGCTTCTTGTGGTAGCAAAAATGCGGCACGTAAATGCCGAGGCGGTTCGCGGCGTCCATCACCGTGCTGCCCGCCGGCACGCTGACTGTCTTTCCGTCTATTTCGATTTCAAGCATATCTTGCCGTTCAAGAGGATACGATGCATTTCTGATGATCGATGTGGTACTGGAACTCGTCCCTGAAGTGCTTGACGAAGCTCCTCACGGGCATCGCCGCAGCGTCGCCAAGTGCACAGATGGTCCGTCCCTGGATGTTGTCCGTCATGTTGAGCAGAAGGTCAAGATCTTCGCTCCGTCCCTTCCCGCTCTCTATCCTGTCCACCACGCGATACAGCCAGCCCGTTCCTTCCCGGCAGGGCGTGCATTGTCCGCAGGACTCCTCGTAATAGAAGTAGGATAGGCGACGCAGGGCGTTCACCATGCAGACCGTGTCGTCCATGATGATCACCGCCCCGGATCCCAGATAGGACCCCGCCTTGGCGATCGAATCGTAGTCCATGTCGAGTTCCATCATGATTTCGCCAGGCAGCACCGGCATCGAGGATCCGCCCGGGATGCAGGCCTTCAGCTTCCTGCCCCCTCTCATGCCGCCGGCCAATTCCAGCAGCTTGGCAAAAGGCGTCCCGAGCGGCACTTCGTAATTACCGGGCTTGTTCACATGTCCCGAAACCGAAAAGAGCTTCGTTCCGCCGTTGTTGGGGCGTCCCAGTTCGAGGTATTTTTCTCCGCCGTGCAGAATGATCCAGGGCACGGATGCGAAAGTCTCGGTATTGTTGATGGTGGTCGGTTTGCCGTACAGACCGAAGCTTGCCGGAAAAGGCGGCTTGAAGCGGGGCTGTCCCTTTTTGCCTTCGATCGATTCCAGCAAGGCAGTTTCCTCTCCGCAAATGTAGGCGCCGTAGCCCATGTGGTTGTGAAGCTGGAATGAAAATCCGCTTCCGAGAATGTTCTCGCCGAGAAATCCCGCGGCACGCGCTTCTTCAAGGGCCTCTTCCGCCCTTTCGTAAACTTCGAAAATCTCACCGTGGATATAGTTGTAACCGGTCTTGATTCCCATGGCATAAGCCGCAATGATCATCCCCTCGATCAGTTGATGCGGGTTGTGATAGAGGATGTCGCGGTCCTTGAAGGTTCCGGGCTCGCCCTCGTCCGAATTGCAGACGAGATACTTGTCGCCTTCGTAATTCTTGGGCATGAAGCTCCATTTGAGCCCCGTCGGGAATCCCGCCCCGCCCCGCCCGCGCAATGCGGACTTCTTGACCTCGTCGATCACCTGCTCGGGCGTCATCTTTTCAGCGAATATCTTCTTCAGCGCCGCATAGCCGTCGCGCTTCACATAATCGGCAAGACGCCATGCTCTGCCGCCGTCGAGTCCTTTGAGAAGAATCTGTTCCATGTTATTCGAGCTCCGCCAGAATTCTGTCGACTTCGGCAAAAGAAAGCGATCCGCACATCTTTCTGTTGTTCAGCAGGAACACCGGGGCATAGCCGCAGGAACCGAAGCACTCCCCTTCCTTGAGCGTGATTTTTCCATCGGCAGTCGTCTCGTTGAACCCGATTCCCAGCTTCTTCTTGAGGTAGGCTGCGACATCATTCGCCCCGGACAATGCACAAGGTAGGTTGGTGCACAGGGTGATCTTGTATTTCCCGACCGGCTCCAGGTTGTACATGTTGTAGAAGCTCGCAACTTCAAAGACGGCGATCGGTTCCATGCCGAGATAGTCCGCAACGAAGTCCATGGTCTCGGGAGAAAGCCAGCCCTTCTCGTCCTGTGCAATCCTGAGCGCCGCCATCACGGCGGACTGCTTCTGGTCCGGAGGGTACTTGGCGACTTCCTTGTCGATTTTCTTGAGCGATTCGGAGCCTAGCATCACCTGTCGACCTCCCCGAAAACGATATCCTGGGTGCCGATGATGGCGACGACGTCGGCAATCATGTGTCCTTTCGACATTTCGTCGAGCGCTGCGAGATGAGCGAAACCCGGGGCGCGGATTTTCAACCGGTAGGGCTTGTTGGCACCGTCCGAGACCAGATAAATCCCAAACTCCCCCTTGGGATGCTCGACTGCAGCGTAAGCCTCCCCTTCGGGAACATGCATCCCTTCCGTGAAGAGCTTGAAGTGATGGATCAGATCTTCCATCTTGTCTTTCATCGACGCACGGGAAGGCGGCGCCACCTTGTGGTTGCCCGTGATCACGGGACCTGGGTTGGCGCGCAGCCAGTCCACGCATTGCTTGATGATGCGATTCGACTGGCGCATTTCTTCCACTCTCACGAGATAACGGTCGTAGCAGTCGCCGTTGACGCCCACCGGAATGTCAAAGTCGAGCCTGTCGTAAACCTCGTAGGGCTGCTTCTTGCGCAGATCCCATTCTATCCCCGAGCCTCTCAGCATGGGACCGGTGAAGCCGAGCTGAAGCGCGCGTTCCGGGGAAACCACGCCGACACCCACCGTGCGCATCTTCCAGATGCGGTTCTCGGTAAGCAGGGTCTCGTATTCGTCGACGTATCTGGGGAAGCGCCGCGTGAAATCCTCTATGAAGTCGAGAAGCGAGCCCTGGCGGTTCTCGTTCATCGATTTCACTGCCGCGGCATTGTGCACCTTGGACGCCTGATACTGCGGCATGACATCAGGAAGATCGCGATAGACTCCTCCCGGGCGATAATAAGCAGCATGCATCCTGGCACCCGAAGCCGCCTCGTAGCAATCCAGCAGATCCTCGCGCTCGCGGAAAGCATAAAGAAATACCGTCATCGCGCCGATGTCGAGTGCATGCGCCCCGAGCCAGAGCAGGTGATTCAGAAGCCTAGTGATCTCGTCGAACATCACGCGGATATACTGCGCGCGCAACGGCACCTCGATCTGCAGCAGCTTCTCGATCGCCATCACATAGGCATGTTCGTTGCACATCATCGAGACATAATCAAGACGGTCCATGTAGGGCACGGACTGGAGAAAGGTCTTGTTTTCTGCGAGTTTCTCGGTCCCCCTGTGCAGCAGACCGATATGCGGGTCAGCCCGCTCGATGACCTCGCCGTCGAGTTCGAGCACGAGACGCAGCACGCCGTGGGCGGCAGGATGCTGCGGTCCGAAATTGAGCGTGTAATTCCTGATTTCAGCCATATCTCAAGCCTTGCCGTAGTTCTCTTCGCGCACGATGCGCGGAGTGATTTCCCTTGGCGGGATACTGACCGGCTGGTACACGACCCGCCCGAGATGCTCGTCGTAACGCATCTCGACGTTGCCGGAGAGCGGAAAATCCTTGCGGAACGGGTTTCCAATGAACCCGTAATCGGTCAGTATCCTTCTCAGGTCGGGATGACCGGAAAATACGATGCCGAAAAGATCGAATGCTTCCCGCTCGTACCAGTTGGCCGACGCCCACACGCCGATGCAGGAATCCAGGACCGGAAAATCGTCGTCCCGAGCGAATATTCTCACCCTCAGCCTTTCGTTGTTACCGACCGAAAGCAGATGATAGACGGCGGCGAAGCGCGCTCCATCCCGCCTACCGTCGCCGTAGGTCGAATAATCCACGCCACAAAGATCGATGAGTTGCTCGAAACCAGCATTTTTGAGAAGCGTCAGGGAATCGATCATGCCATCGGAAGCAACTTCGATCGTGGCCTCCCCCAATCTATCCGTAAAGCCCAGCAAGGAATCTCCGAGCAGGGATTCAAGTTGCGTTTTGTCGATCATGATTGTCTGGCGATGGTGTTGGTGCGCTTGATCTTGTTCTGCAGCTGAATGATGCCGTAGAGCAATGCTTCAGCCGTAGGCGGGCATCCCGGAACATAGATGTCGACGGGCACGATGCGGTCGCACCCTCTGACAACCGAATAGGAATAATGGTAATAGCCGCCGCCGTTGGCGCAGGAGCCCATGGAAATGACCCAGCGCGGTTCCGCCATCTGATCGTAAACCTTTCTGAGCGCAGGGGCCATCTTGTTGCAGAGGGTACCGGCCACGATCATCACATCGGCCTGCCTCGGGCTCGCCCTGAATACCACGCCGAAACGATCGAGATCGTAGCGCGATGCACCCGCATGCATCATCTCCACGGCGCAACAGGCGAGACCGAAAGTCATCGGCCAAAGGGACCCGGTACGCGCCCAATTGACGACATGGTCGATCCGCGTAGTCGCAAACCCCTTTTCCAGGACGCCTTCTATTCCCATTCCAGCGCCCCCTTCATCCATTCGTAAGCAAAACCAACGGTCAGAATGCCAAGAAATATCAGCATCGCAACGAAACCGAACATGCCGATCTCCTTCAGCACAATGGCCCAGGGGAACAGGAATGCAATCTCGAGATCGAAAAGAATGAAAAGAATTGCGACGAGGTAGTAGCGCACATCGAATTTCATCCTGGCATCCTCGAATGCCTCGAAACCGCATTCATAGGAGGAAAGTTTTTCGCTGTCGGGACGGTGCGGAGCCAGGATCGCCCCTGCAAGCATGGGCGCAACCCCCATGGCGATGCCGACAAAAATGAATAGCAGAACAGGAAAATAGCCTTCCAGCATAATGCCCCTCCAAACATTACCTCGGGCCAGGCCCGGGACCGGTTTATCGCTTACCGGTTATCATTCTCATCAAAAGATGCTTATTCTAATTTGGTGCCGATGGCCAGACTCGAACTGGCACAGCTTGCGCTACCGCCCCCTCAAGACGGCGTGTCTACCAATTTCACCACATCGGCATTCGAGAGACATACAACCCCTCAATTCTAATTTAACCGGCCTTTTCCGGCAAACATTATTTCGGAATCTCGCCAGATTTCGGCGCCTGAGCGGGCTTGGCAACTACGCTCGCCATTACACCCTTGGACGCGGCCTTGTGGCTTGAAACATAAGTCAATGTCAGGCTTGTCGCAAAAAAAACCGCGGCCAGAACAGCTGTCGTCCGACTCAAGAAACTCGCCGAACCGCTCGAGCCGAAAAGGCTGCCAGCCGAACCACTGCCGAAAGCCGCCCCCATGTCCGCGCCCTTGCCATGCTGCAAAAGCACAAGGGTGATGATGCCAATGGCAGCCAAGGCATGAAAAACAAGAATAAGTGTATCCATATCGCTTCAGGCCGCTGCGCGGCAAATATCACAAAAATCAGACGCCACGAGAGACGCCCCTCCAATCAGCCCACCGTCGATATCAGGCATCGCAAAGAGCTCTGCAGCATTGGAAGACTTCACGCTGCCCCCGTAGAGAATGCGCACCTTTCCAGCCACCTCCGAACTCATCAATGCGACGCGCTCCCGCAAATGCCGGTGCACATCCTGCGCCTGCTGCGGCGTTGCCGTTTTACCCGTACCTATCGCCCAAACAGGCTCATACGCCAAAATGGCATTTTCCAGGGCAGACACCCCCACGAATCCCGCCACGGCATCCAGCTGTTCGCCAACCACGGCAAAAGTCGAACCCGCCTCGCGCTCGGAAAGGGTTTCACCTACGCAGAGTATAGGAACAAGCCCCGCATCCTGCGCGGCCCTGAACTTCTCTGCGACAGTCATGCTGGTCTCGCCAAAAATGGCGCGCCGCTCCGAGTGTCCGATAATAACATAGCTGCAACCGAAATCCTTCAGCATGGCAGCCGAAACTTCTCCGGTATAAGCCCCCCTCTCATACTGCGAGAGATTCTGCGCACCCCACGCCACATGCGTGCCCTGAAGCTTTTCTTGCAGCTGGAAAAGATAGGGATAAGGCGCGCAGCAAACCACACCGGGGAATTCACGAGTCCCCGCGACGACCCCATCGAGCAGCGCCTCGTTCTCGGCAAGACTCCCGTTCATCTTCCAGTTGCCCGCGACCAATTTTTGACGCATCGATAATCCCCGAGCAAAAAACGGTCCAATGTTACCCTTGAAAACCAGGGTGGTCAATTCCAGATCCGATTGATGTTAGCCAGCGCATCGATTAAGCGCTCCGAACCGGATTTTATCAATGTAACAATACTGAAACATCCATCAACTATGATTCCCATTGCAAAACTCAAAGGGGAAGCTGCGGCGACCTCGGTCCATTTCATCAACACCATCATGTACGCTGAAGAAGGAGCATAAATGTCCGTTTTTAAAACCCGAAATCTGATCATTGCCTCTGCAATGGCTTATGGCATGACTGTCGCCACTAGCGCTTTCTCAGCCGACATCACCGGCGCCGGCTCCACTTTCATTTATCCCGTCAATGCAAAATGGGCTGAAGCCTACAAGATGAAGACGGGCGTCGGCCTCAACTACCAATCGATCGGATCCGGCGGCGGCATCAAGCAGATCAATGCCAAGACCGTCGATTTCGGCGCGTCGGACATGCCCCTGACCCCTGACGAACTGAAACAGGCAGGGCTGACGCAGTTCCCGGCAGTGATGGGTGCCGAAGTGCTGGCAGTCAACCTCCCTGGCGTCAAGAAGGGCGAGATCAAGCTGAACGGCGCGCTGATTGCCGACATCTACCTCGGCAAGATCAAGAACTGGAACGATCACGCCATCGCCGCGGCCAACCCGGGCGTCAAGCTGCCCGACACGAAAATCACCGTGGTTCACCGCTCGGACGGTTCGGGCACAACCTTCATCTTCACCAATTATCTCTCCAAGGTCAGCCCGGAATGGAAGAGCAAGGTCGGCATGGGCACTTCGGTGGACTTTCCCTCGGGAGTCGGCGGCAAGGGTAACGAAGGTGTCGCTTCCTACGTCCAGCGCATCAAGGGTTCCATCGGCTATGTCGAATACGCCTATGCGCTGCAGAACAATATGGTCTACACCCAACTGGAGAGCCGCGACGGCACCTACCTGATGCCGACCATGGAAACCTTCCAGGCTGCAGCAGCAGGCGCTGACTGGGAACATGCATCCGGATTCTACGAAATCCTGACCAACGAAGAAGGCAAGAAATCCTGGCCGATCACGGGCGCAACCTTCATCCTGATGCATACCGTGCAGGACAAGCCCGCCAATGCCAAGGAAGTGCTGAAGTTTTATTCCTGGGCTTTCGACAATGGCGCAAAAATTGCCGAGCAACTGGTATATGTGCCGATGCCTCCTTCCGTCGTGAAGCTGATCAAGCAGTCCTGGCATAACCAGATCAAGGATACTGCTGGGAATTACGTCTGGAACTAAAATCTGCAACATAATTTGATCTATAATAAGGGGCCTTCTTCGGCCCCTTATTAATTCAAACCGCTTAATGCTTAATGACAAAACTAAAAACCACAGAATCCAGGGAAAAGTTTCAGGCATTTCTTGACCTGGCTTTCAAACTGACCACAAGGTTCTTTGCTTTCGCCGTCCTTGCCCTGCTCGCGGGCATCATCATCGAGCTATTCATCGGTGCCATGCCGTCGATCAAGGCATTCGGCTGGAAGTTTTTCACAAGCACGGACTGGAATCCGGTCGAAGTGAAGTTCGGTTCCGTTATCCAGGTCTACGGTACGCTGGTCACATCCCTCATCGCGCTTCTGATCGGCATTCCGGTCAGCTTCGGCATCGCACTCTACCTCACCGAACTGTCTCCGAAATGGCTCAAACGCCCGCTCGGCATTGCCATCGAACTGCTGGCCGGAATACCCAGCATCATTTACGGCATGTGGGGACTTTTCGTTTTCGCGCCTCACCTTGCAGACCATTTCCAGCCCTGGCTGATCGATCACCTCGGCCCGATTCCGGGGATCGGCATGCTCTTTCAGGGTGCGCCGATGGGCATCGGCATGCTCACAGCAGGCATCATCCTTGGCATCATGATCATCCCTTTCATCGCCTCGGTCATGCGCGACGTTTTCGAAATCGTCCCCCCGACCCTGAAAGAATCCGCCTATGCCGTCGGCTGCACGACCTGGGAGGTGGTATGGAACGTCGTCCTTCCCTACACCAAAATCGGCGTCGTGGGCGGCATCATGCTCGGTCTCGGACGCGCACTGGGTGAAACGATGGCAGTGACTTTCGTCATCGGCAATGCCCAGAATTTCAGCTTTTCCCTGCTCGACCCAGGAAGCAGCATCGCCTCCACCCTAGCCAACGAATTCAATGAAGCTTTCGGAGACGTGTATACTTCCGCCCTGATCGAACTCGGGCTGATCATGTTCGTGATCACGTTCATCGTGCTGGCCCTGTCGAAACTGCTCCTGTTCCAACTGGGCAAACGTGAAGGCGAAAAAACATGAATCTGTATCGCAAGCGCCGCCTCATCAATGGGCTCAACCTGACGCTTTCCATGGTGGCCATGGCGTTCGGCCTGTTCTGGCTCGGCTGGATTCTCTGGACGCTGATCGACAAGGGTCTCACCAGCATCTCTCTCGACGTTTTCACGAAAATGACTCCGGCCCCGGGGAGCAGCGGCGGACTTTTGAATGCCATGGCCGGGAGCATCGCCATGACCCTGGCAGGCGTTGTAATCGGCACGCCAGTCGGGGTGCTCGCAGGAACCTATCTCGCCGAATACGGCCAGAAAGGCTGGCTTGCCCCAGCCACGCGCTTCATCAACGACATTCTGCTTTCGGCGCCGTCGATCGTGATCGGCCTTTTCGTCTATGAAGTCTATGTCGCATCGACCCATCACTTTTCAGGCTGGGCCGGCGCATTCGCACTCGCATTGATCGTGATACCGGTCGTGGTGCGCACTACCGAAAACATGCTCAAGCTGGTACCGAACGGTTTGAGGGAAGCCGCAGCCGCACTTGGCGCGCCCCAGTGGAAAGTCATCGTTCTGGTGACCCTGCGCGCATCGAAAGCCGGCATCGTCACCGGGATTTTGCTGGCGCTTTCCCGCATCAGCGGTGAAACTGCGCCGCTGCTCTTTACCGCGCTCAACAATTCCTTCTGGAACGCCAACATGAATGCGCCCATGGCCAATCTTCCCGTGGTGATTTTCCAGTTCGCGATGAGCCCTTACGATGATTGGCACAAACTCGCATGGGCAGGTGCGCTTCTGATTACCTTCGGTGTGCTCGGGCTCAATATCCTGACCCGGCTCGTCTTCCGAAGCAAAACAACCTTACATTAAGATACGACTATGGAAGCTCTGAAATCGCTCAAGCCCAAAATCGAGGTCCGCAACCTCAATTTTTATTACGGCAAATACCATGCGCTGCGCTCGATCAACCTCACCATGCCCGAGAAGAAGGTCACGGCTTTCATCGGACCTTCCGGATGCGGGAAGTCTACGCTGCTCAGAACCATGAACTGCATGTACGCCCTGTACCCGAATCAGAGGGCTGTCGGTGAAATCATGATCGACGAGGAAAACATCCTGGACGGCAAGCGCGATCTCAACAGCCTCAGGGCGAAAATCGGCATGGTCTTCCAGAAGCCAACCCCTTTCCCGATGTCGATCTACGACAACATCGCATTCGGCGTCAAACTCCATGAAAAGCTGGGGCGTGGAGACATGGACGACCGCGTGGAATGGGCACTCAAAAAAGCAGCCCTTTGGGATGAAGTGAAAGACAAGCTCAAGCAGAGTGGAAACAGCCTTTCGGGTGGACAGCAGCAGCGCCTTTGCATCGCGCGCGGCATCGCCGTCAAGCCCGAGGTATTGCTGCTCGACGAACCCGCTTCCGCGCTCGATCCCATTTCGACCGCCAGGATCGAGGAACTCATCACCGAACTGAAGGAAGACTACACGATCGTCATCGTGACCCACAACATGCAGCAGGCGGCGCGCGTATCCGATTTCACCGCCTATCTCTATCTCGGGGAATTGATCGAATTCGGCGAGACCACTTCGATCTTCACCACCCCGAAGCAGAAGGCGACGGAAGACTACATCACGGGAAGATTCGGCTAACCGGCAGATAGCCGATCGGTTTTTCTGGCGGCGGCGCGCTTACGACGGCTCCCGTGAGCATCAGCATGCTCATGCCGCCGATCAAACTGCGGCATGACGCACGGCTTCCGCAATCGAATCCGCCCAGTGACTGACGCGCTCGCGGGATTTCCCCTCGACCATGACGCGGATCAGGGGCTCGGTACCGGAAGCCCTCAACAGCACCCTTCCGGCATCCTCCAGATCCCGCTCTGCCGCACGCTTCGCTTCGAGCACAGGCTCGCTTTTTTCGAATTCGAACCGCTTTGCCACCCTGACGTTCACCAGAACCTGGGGATAAAGCACGAGATCCTTCGTCAGTTCCGCAAGCGTCGCATTTTCCTGCCGCATGGCCGTGAGCACCTGCAAGGCAGACACGATCCCGTCTCCGGTTGAATGCCTGTCGAGGCAGATGATGTGCCCTGAGCCTTCCCCCCCGATCTGCCAGTCGTTTTTCTGCAGCATTTCAAGGACATAGCGGTCCCCGACCCGCGCCCGCTCGAAGGGAATTCCTGATCCTGCGAAGGCATGCTCGACGGCAAGATTGGTCATCAAGGTCCCGACTATGCCGCCCTTCAACGTGCCGCTTTTCATCCTGTGGCGGGCGAGCACGTACAGCAGCTGATCCCCGTCGTAGACCACCCCCTGGCCGTCTATCATGACCACGCGGTCGCCGTCCCCGTCGAGAGCAATACCGATGTCGGCCTTCTGCTCGAGCACGGCCCGCTGCAGCGCTTTCGGGTCGGTTGCGCCGCATTCCCGATTGATATTCAGCCCGTCCGGGGAAACGCCGATCGCGATGACGTCCGCGCCGAGCTCGTGGAATACAGGCTGCGCGATATGATAGGTCGCGCCATGCGCGCAATCGACAACGATGCGCACCCCCCTCAGGTCAAGATCGAAAGGAAAGGTGCTTTTGCAGAATTCGATGTATCGCCCCGCGGCGTCGTTGATCCTTTTGGCCCGCCCGAGTTGCGCGGATGGCATGGTCCTGATCGGCTCCTCGAGGCCGGCCTCGATTGCCTTTTCCATCTCGTCCGGCAGCTTGCTGCCCGAGTCAGAAAAGAACTTGATGCCGTTGTCCTCGTAGGGATTGTGGGAAGCGCTGATCACGATCCCCGCCTGGAGGCGCAATGCGCGCGTCAGATAGGCAACCGCCGGAGTCGGGACAGGACCTGCGAGAAAAACATCCACGCCTGCGGCCGACAATCCCGCCTGCAGGGCGGACTCCAGGAGATAACCCGAAACCCGCGTATCCTTGCCTATCAGGACTGCAGGCCGCCCCCCCTTCGCCAGATGCCAGTCGCGGGACGCCAGCCGCTTTCCAGCGGAATAACCCAGATGCATCACGAATTCCGGAGTGATCGGCATTTCCCCGACGCGCCCCCTCACCCCATCCGTGCCGAAATACTTTCTGCTCATGCCGCTTTCCCCTCTACTCGATTGAATACCGAAAGCGCATCCTTCATCGCCTCGACATCGTGAACCCGCACGATGGAGGCTCCCCTCTCGACCGCCATGAGGGATGCTGCGATGCTGGCGTAGATTCTTTCTCCCACCGGCTTTCCGGTGATTTCTCCCAGCATGGACTTCCTGGACAACCCTGCAAGAATCGGCAATCCAAGTGTTTTGAAACTTTCCAGATGCCTCAGGAGTTCCAGATTCTGCGCCAATGTCTTGCCAAATCCGAAGCCGGGATCGATCACCAGACGCTCTCTCGAAATTCCCTTTGCGGCAACTGCCTCGACCCGCTTATCCAGAAACCGGATGACATCCGCCAGGACGTCATCATAGCTCGGCGCAAGCTGCATAGTCAGAGGCTCACCCTGCTTGTGCATCAGGCAGACGGCAACCTCGGAATGGGCCAGAAAATCGGGATCGATGCCCTGCAACGCATTGATGTCGTTGATCAGGGAAGCGCCGACGCCTATCGCTTCCTGCATGACCTCGACCTTGACGGTATCGACAGATACCGGAACATCCATTTTGGCAAGCGCCTCGACAACAGGGACCACCCGGTCGAGCTCTTCATCGAGATGGACGGCTCGTGCACCTGGGCGGCTGGATTCACCGCCGATGTCGAGAATATCGGCGCCCTGTTCGATGAGACGCATGCCGTATTCAACCGCCGCCTCCCTTGATGCGAATTTCCCGCCGTCCGAGAAGGAATCCGGGGTGACATTGACTATCCCCATGATGAGGGGGCGGGAAAGGGAGAAACGGAATTTGCCGCAGATCAGCATGGAAAAAGGGCGCCAAAGCGCCCTGGATCAGACTGCCGCTGCCGGCTTTGCGCTGCTTGCGCTGCTGCCATCCTGAGGCGGCGTTGAAGGGGAGACCGGCGGCGGCTGGGTCGGCTTGGGCGGTCTCGGCTCCCTGCCTTCCATGATGTCGCTGATTTGATCCGAATCGATCGTCTCCCACTCCAGGAGCGTTTTGGCCATCAGCTCGACCTTGTCGGCATTGTCCTCGATCAGCTTGCGTGCAAGCCTGTACTGGCTGTCAATGATGCTGTGGATCTCGCTGTCGACCTTCTGCATGGTCGCTTCCGACAGGTTCTTGTGGGTAGTGACCGAGCGTCCGAGGAACACTTCGCCCTCGTTTTCGCCGTACACCATGGGCCCGAGCGAGTCGCTCATGCCCCATTGCGTCACCATGCGACGGGCAAGGTCGGTGGCGCGCTCGATGTCATTGCCGGCACCTGTCGTCATCTGCTTCATGAACACTTCCTCCGCGATCCTGCCCCCCATCAGCACGGCAATATTTTCCAGAATACGGTCCCGGTTCATGCTGTAGCGATCCTCGGAGGGAAGCTGCATCGTGACGCCCAGCGCCCGCCCCCTCGGGATGATCGTGACCTTGTGCACGGGATCGGTACCCGGCAGGAGCCTCGCCACGATCGCATGTCCAGCCTCGTGATAGGCGGTATTCCTGCGTTCTTCTTCCGGCATCACCATGGAGCGGCGCTCCGCGCCCATCATGATCTTGTCCTTGGCGCGCTCGAAATCCTCCATGTCGACCAGGCGCTTGTTGGTCCTCGCCGCGAAAAGCGCAGCCTCGTTCACCAGATTGGCGAGATCGGCCCCGGAAAACCCGGGCGTGCCCCTCGCAAGAACGGAAGCGGAAACGTCAGGAGCGATCGGCACCTTCCTCATGTGCACGAGCAGAACCTGCTCGCGCCCGCGTATGTCGGGCAACGGCACCACAACCTGCCTGTCGAAGCGCCCAGGGCGGAGCAATGCCGGATCGAGCACGTCGGGGCGGTTCGTCGCAGCGATCACGATCACGCCGGAGACCCCTTCGAAGCCGTCCATTTCAACCAGGAGCTGGTTCAGCGTCTGCTCGCGCTCGTCGTTGCCGCCGCCGAGTCCCGCTCCGCGCTGCCTGCCCACCGCATCGATCTCGTCGATGAAAACGATGCAGGGCGCATGCTTCTTCGCCTGCTCGAACATGTCGCGCACGCGGGATGCGCCGACGCCGACGAACATCTCGACGAAGTCCGATCCCGATATGCTGAAGAAGGGCACCTTGGCTTCCCCCGCGATCGCGCGGGCGAGCAGGGTCTTGCCCGTTCCCGGACTGCCGACAAGCAGCACGCCGCGCGGGATGCGCCCGCCCAGCTTCTGGAATTTGGAAGGATCCCTGAGGAAGTCGACAAGTTCGCTCACTTCTTCCTTGGCTTCCTCGCAGCCCGCCACATCGGCAAAAGTGATCGGGTTCGAGCTCTCGTCAAGCAGCCTCGCCTTGCTCTTTCCGAAGGAAAAGGCGCCGCCCTTGCCCCCGCCCTGCATCTGGCGCATGAAGAATACCCAGACGCCGATCAGGAGCAGCATCGGGAACCAGGAAACGAATATGTTCATCAGCATTGAAGGCTCTTCTTCCGGCTTGGCTTCGATCAGCACGCCGTATTTCAGCAAATCGCTGACCAGCCACGGATCCGACGGGGAATAGGTGACGAAGCGCTTTCCATCCGTCTTGACGCCTTTCAGGAGATGTCCCTCGATAGTCACCTTGGCGACCTGTCCCTGCTTCACTTCGCCGATGAACTGGGAATATTCCAGCTGTCCCTGGGTCGCATGCCGCGCACTGAACTGGTTGAAAACCGACATCAGCACGAGCGCAATGACGAGCCAAATGACAATGTTTTTCAGCAGACTGTTCAACTTCTCTCCTTAGGTCGCCCTGTTCAAATTCAATTCTAAACCGATTTTATTCAATGTGTAATAATTTTTCCCATTCCCAGCAGGTAAACTTCGCTGCTCCTGTCGCGTGATGCCTTAGGCTTGCGCGCGGAGACCTTTCCGAAATTCGCCTTCATGGCTTTCAGGTAGTCTTCGTATCCCGAGCCCTGAAAAACTTTGACCAGAAAATTTCCCCCTGGTTTCAGATGGGTTATGCAAAAATCCAGGGCAAGCTCAACCAGATGCATGCTCCTCGCCTGATCCGTCACGTCTACTCCCGTTATGTTGGGGGCCATGTCCGAAATTACAAGATCGATCTCCCTGCCTTCCAGGCTTTCTTCCAGCCTGGAAAGCGCATCCTCTTCCCTGAAGTCGCCCAGGATGAATGTCACGCCTTCGATCGGCATCATCGGCAGGATATCGAGGGCAATCACCCTGGCCCCGTTTTCGACCGCAACCTGCGACCACCCACCGGGAGTCGACCCCAGGTCGACCAAGGTCATTCCGGGCCTGACGAGTTTGTCCTTTTCGAGGATTTCCATCAGCTTGAATGCCGAGCGCGATCGGTACCCCTCGCTCTTGGCGCGCTTGACGTAAAAATCGGAGACATGCTCGCGCATCCATGCGCGGCTGGTTTTGCTGCGTTTCATCGGTTAAAATGCCCCATTTGGAAACAACATGCTCAGTCCCGCCCAAAAGCGCTTTCTAAGCGGCAAAGCCCATCTCGTCAATCCCGTCGTCATCGTTGGCAAGCACGGCCTGTCGAAATCGGTTCTGGATGAAATCGATTCCGCGCTGAAAAGCCACGAACTCATCAAGATCAGGTTTCTCTCCGGCGAAAAGGAAGAACGGGATGCTGCGCTCGAATCCATCTGCGAGGCACTTTCCGCCCACCCGGTCAAGCATATCGGGAAAATCCTGATCGTCTACAGGCAGGCCGAAAAGCCCAGGCTGATCCTGCCCTAAACCCGCTTCCTGGACAAGACGAGAAAAAGACCGAGCAGGCTCTGGACCAGATACAGGATGCTCGATATGCCGTGCCACGCGCTGAACCTGTCCCTGAAGACGCTTTGCATCACGTCCCTGGGAAGGGCGGCTTCCTTCAGGCGCTCTATGATCGGCTGTATGCCGAAATGGGCAGCGAACGTCAGGATCAGCATGAGCGCAGCCGCCCAGAAGAATCCTTCCTTGAGCGCCGCCCCGCCGAGGCGGGCAATCCGGTAGACGACCAGATAGCTGCCGCAGGCAATCCCGATATAGGAAATCACCGTGAACATCTTTCCTGCCAGCATCCCAGCCAGCATCCTGTCAGGAAGGGAGGCGAAAAGCACCGGCGCCACCATGTAGCCGGTGATCCACAGCCCGCCGACCCACAGGGTAAGGGCGATTTGCTGCAGACTCTCGGCCGGGTTTTTCATTAGACGTATTTCACGTCCAGGATTTCAAGTTCGCGCAAGCCGCCCGGAGCCGCCACTTCGGCGACATCCCCCGCGGATTTTCCGATCAGCGCACGGGCGATGGGGGAACTCACCGAGATCTTGCCCAACTTGATGTCGGCCTCGTCGTCCCCGACGATCTGGTAGGTTACGATGTCCCCCGAGGAAAGATCCTCGAGCTCGACAGTCGCACCGAAAACGCAACGCCCGTCGGCATCGAGCAGCGCGGGGTTGATGATCTGCGCATTGGAAAGCTTCGCCTCGAGCTCCGCAATTCTGCCCTCGATGAAACTCTGCCTGTCCTTGGCCGCATCGTATTCCGCATTTTCAGAAAGATCGCCATGCGACCTCGCCTCCGCAATCGCGGCAATTACGTTGGGCCGTTCGACCGTCTTCAAGTGATGCAGCTCGGCCCTCAGCATTTCAGCTCCCGTGACCGTCAATGGGATTTTGACCATAGTGTTTCCTTGTTATTGATTCCGATGCAATCCCTGAAGGCTGTAGGCATTGAGTTCCTGCATGTGCTGTATGCCGATGCAGGCCGCCTTGGCCTCGGACATCGTGGTGTAATAAGTCACCCTGCCGTGCAGGGCAGCGTTCCTGATCGAGTAGGAATCCCTGATCGCCGCCTTCTTTTCCTCAACCGTATTGACGATCAGGTCGATTTCGCGATTCTTGATCATGTCGAGTACATGGGGGCGACCTTCCCCAACCTTGTTGACCGTAAATACCGAAATGCCGGCCTGTGCGAGTTCCTGGGCAGTGCCTCGCGTGGCATAGATCCCGAACCCCAGGGAAGACAGCATTCTCGCGATTTCAACAGCCTTGGGCTTGTCCACCTGCTTCACGCTGATAAAGGCATTGCCCGAAGCGGGCAATTTCACCCCCGCAGCAAGCTGGGACTTCACGAAGGCCTCAGGAAAGCTCATGCCCACGCCCATGACTTCTCCGGTGGATTTCATCTCCGGACCGAGCAGCGTATCGACCCCGGGAAACTTGATGAAGGGGAACACCGCCTCCTTGACCGAATAATGGGAAGGAATCACTTCGTCTTTCACGCCCTGATCGTCGAGGCTTTTTCCTGCCATGGCGCGCGCCGCGATCTTGGCAAGCTGCAATCCCGTCGCCTTGGAAACGAAGGGCACGGTGCGGGATGCACGCGGATTGACTTCGAGCACATAAACGTCCTGCCCCTGGATCGCAAACTGGATGTTCATGAGCCCGACGACCTTCAGGGCGTTCGCCAGCAGCACGGTCTGCCTTCTCAATTCCGCCTGCATGGCATCCGAAAGGGAAAACGGCGGGAGAGAGCAGGCCGAATCCCCGGAATGGACGCCGGCTTCCTCGACATGCTCCATGATGCCGCCGATCAACACTCTTTTTCCATCGCAGACGGCATCCACGTCGACTTCCAGCGCGTCGTTGAGGAACCTGTCGAGCAGGACGGGGGAGTCGTTCGAAACGCTGACCGCCTCTTTCATGTAGCGCTCCAGATCTTCCTGCCTGTGGATGATCCTCATCGCCCGCCCGCCCAGGACATAACTCGGGCGCACCACGAGCGGATAGCCGATTTCCCCGGCGAGCCTCAAAGCTTCCTTCTCTTCCCTCGCAGTGCGGTTCGGCGGCTGCCTGAGCCCCAGTTCGTCGATCATCTTCTGGAAGCGCTCGCGGTCTTCCGCGCAATCGATCATGTCGGGACTCGTGCCGATGACGGGGACGCCATTGGCCGCGAGATCGTCCGCAAGTTTCAGCGGCGTCTGTCCGCCGAACTGGACGATGACCCCGACCGGCTTCTCGACCGCCACGATTTCGAGCACGTCTTCGAGCGTCAGCGGCTCGAAATAGAGCCTGTCCGACATGTCGTAGTCGGTCGAAACGGTTTCCGGATTGCAGTTCACCATGATCGTCTCATAGCCGTCTGAACGCATGGCAAGCGCGGCATGTACGCAGCAGTAGTCGAATTCTATCCCCTGCCCGATGCGGTTCGGGCCTCCCCCCAGAACCATGATCTTCTGCCTGGAAGAGGGGCGCGACTCACATTCTTCTTCGTAGGTCGAATACATGTAGGCGGTTTTGGTGTCGAACTCACCCGCGCAGGTATCGACCCGCTTGTAAACCGGGTGCAGATCCAGCTCCCACCGTCTCGCGCGAACTCCGTCCTGGCCGCAATTCAAAAGCCTGGCCAGACGCCTGTCGGAAAATCCGCTTCTCTTGAGCTTTCTCAATGCGCCGCGATCGATATCCCCCAGGGACCTGCCCTTCAGGGCCTTTTCCTGCAGCACCAGATCCTCGATCTGGGCGAGAAACCAGGGGTCGATGTCGCTCAATTTGTGGATTTCGTCGAAAGAAAATCCGCTCCTGAAGGCATCGGCCACATACCATATCCGCTCCGGACCCGGGTCGCCGAGCTCGGCTTCGATCTCGTCCGCATCTTCGGCGATTTCGTCCAGTCCGTCCTTTCCCGTCTCCAGGCCTCTCAGCGCCTTCTGGAAGGATTCCTGGAAAGTCCGCCCCATCGCCATCACTTCCCCGACGGATTTCATCTGGGTGGTGAGCCTGTCGTTCGCCTGGGGAAATTTCTCGAAGGCGAAGCGCGGTATCTTGGTGACCACGTAATCGATGGATGGCTCGAAGGAAACCGGGGTGGCCCCGCCGGTGATGTCGTTTTTCAGCTCGTCGAGCGTATAGCCCACCGCGAGCTTGGCAGCGACCTTCGCGATCGGAAATCCGGTCGCCTTGGAAGCAAGCGCCGAAGAGCGCGATACGCGCGGATTCATTTCGATCACCAGCATCTTGCCGTCCCGGGGATTCACCGCGAACTGGACGTTGGACCCGCCGGTATCGACGCCGATCTCGCGCAGCACGGCAATCGATGCATCGCGCATGATCTGGTATTCCTTGTCCGTCAAGGTCTGGGCGGGAGCCACCGTGATCGAATCCCCGGTATGCACCCCCATGGGATCGAGGTTCTCGATCGAGCAAATGATGATGCAGTTGTCGTTCCTGTCGCGAACGACCTCCATCTCGTATTCCTTCCAGCCGATCACCGATTCCTCGATGAGAAGTTCTCGGGTGGGAGATGCGTCCAGGCCGGACTCGCAGATGGCGACGAATTCTTCCTTGTTGTAGGCGATCCCCCCTCCGCTCCCCCCCATGGTGAAGGAAGGCCGGATGATCACGGGATAGCCGATGGATGCCTGGACCTGTAGCGCTTCCTCCAGGCTGTGGGCGATCATGGAGCGTGCGCTCGACAGCCCGATCTTGGTCATCGCCGCCTTGAATTTCTCGCGATCCTCGGCCTTGTCTATGGCCTCCCGTGTTGCGCCTATCATTTCGACGCCGTGCTTCACGAGAACGCCGTGCTTGGCGAGGTCGAGCGCGCAATTGAGCGCGGTCTGCCCGCCCATGGTGGGGAGCAGGGCATCGGGCTTTTCGATTTCGATGATCTTTTCCACCATCTGCCAGGTGATCGGTTCGATGTAGGTGGCGTCGGCCATTTCCGGATCGGTCATGATCGTGGCGGGATTGGAATTGACCAGGATCACGCGATAGCCTTCCTCGCGCAGCGCGCGGCAGGCCTGCGCTCCGGAATAGTCGAATTCGCAGGCCTGTCCGATCACGATCGGGCCGGAGCCGATAATCAGTATGCTCTTGATGTCTGTACGCTTCGGCATGTCAGGCCCTTGCTCCTTCCATCTGCGCCACGAACCTGTCGAAAAGATAATCCACGTCTCCCGGGCCCGGGCTCGCCTCGGGATGCCCCTGGAAGCAGAAAGCCGGCCTGTCCTTCAGGGAAAAACCCTGGAGGCTGCCGTCGAACAGGGAGACATGGGTGATTTTGGCATTTTGCGGCAAGGTGGCAGGGTCGACCGCGAAGCCGTGATTCTGGCTGGAGATCATCACTTTCCCGGTATCCAGATCCTGAACGGGATGATTCGCGCCATGATGCCCGAATTTCATCTTGAGGGTTCTGGCGCCCACCGCGAGCGCGAGCAGCTGATGCCCTAGACAGATGCCGAAGAGCGGGAGCTTGGTCTCCAGGAGTTCCCTTATCGCGGCGATTGCGTAATCGCAGGGCTCGGGGTCTCCAGGGCCATTGGAAAGAAAGATGCCGTCCGGCTTCAATTCCAGCACGTCGCGGCTCGTGGCTCTTGCAGGGAGCACGGTCACCCTGCAGCCGCGGCTCGCGAGCATGCGCAGGATGTTGCGCTTGATGCCGAAATCGAAGGCCACCACATGATATTTCGGATTTTCCAGCTTGCCGTAGCCGTGGCCGAGACGCCATTCGCACTCGTTCCATTCGTAGGGCTCATCGCAACTCACCACCTGGGCAAGATCCATTCCTGCGAGTCCCGGAAATTCGCGCGCAAGGCCGATCGCCTTTGCCTCGTCGATGTCGCCCGCCATGATGCAGGCACTTTGCGCGCCTTTTTCCCTCAGAATCCGGGTAAGCTTGCGGGTGTCGATATCGGCTATCGCAACCACGCCGTTTTCGGCGAGATATTCCGAAAGCCCTCGCTTCTCCCGCCAGTTGGACGAAGCCAGGGGCAGATCCCGGATCACAAGGCCGCTCGCGTAGATTCTGCCCGATTCGACATCCTCCAGGTTGGCGCCGGTATTGCCAATGTGAGGATAGGTCAGGGTGACGATCTGCCTGCAGTAGGAAGGGTCTGTCAGGATTTCCTGATAACCCGTCATCGACGTATTGAAAACGACTTCCCCGGCGCTCGCCCCTGCCGCACCGATGGATCTGCCGCGAAAGATTGTGCCATCTGCGAGCGCAAGAATTGCAGTCTGTGGCACTGTTAAAGACTCCTAGGATGCTGGATGATATAAGGAATGGCGGACTCGATCCGAACCATATAGTCGGCAATTATACTATCAAAGCGGCGCCTTCATCAACGCAGGCCCAACACGTCGCGCATGTCGTAGAGGCCGGCATCCCTCCGGAACAGGAAACGGGCCGCACGCAGGGCGCCGATCGCGAAGGTGGCGCGGCTGCTTGCCTTGTGCGTAATCTCGACGCGCTCTCCGGTTCCCGCGAAGAGGACAGTATGGTCCCCCACGATGTCCCCGCCCCTGACGGTCGCGAAACCGATCGTCGAAGCAGGGCGCTCCCCGGTCACCCCTTCCCTGCCATAGACGGCGCATTTCTCGAGGTCCCTTCCCAGGGCATCGGCAACCACCTCGCCCATTTTGAGCGCGGTTCCGGAAGGGGCATCGACCTTGTGGCGGTGGTGGGCCTCGATGATCTCGACATCGTAATCGTTGCCCAGCACCTTCGCCGCGACCTCCAGGAGCTTGAAGGCGAGATTCACGCCGACGCTCATGTTCGGCGCGAAAACGATCGGGATGTCGTCGGAAGCTTCGGCAATGCGGGATTTTTCTTCCTGGGAAAATCCGGTCGTTCCGATCACCATGCCGATCTTCATGCTGCGGCAGAAATCGAGATGGGCGAGCGTCGCTTCCGGCCGCGTGAAATCGATCAGCACATCCGCTCCCGGCAGCGCCTTCTTGATGTCGCTGCTGATTTTCACGCCGCACGGCGAACCGATCAATTCCCCTGCATCCTTGCCGACGCAGGCATTGCCCTCCCGGTCGAGCGCAGCATGGAGCGTCAGATCATCGGCATCGAAAATGGCAGACAGCAGACTGTGCCCCATCCGTCCGGAAGTGCCCGCAATCGCCACTCTGTTCATGTCAGAGCCAGTCAAAAATTCTGGAGAAGAAGCTCTTCTCCGGGGTCGAGAAAAGCAGCGGCGCTTCCGGAAGCCCCTTGCCATCGACCTTGGTCAGGCTGTCGCCGTCGAAATATACCGCCACCTTGTTCTGCGTCAACTTGCCCTTGCCGTCGTCGTAACGGTAGACATAATCCCAGCGGTCCTGATGAAACACATCCATCACCAGCGGGCTACCGAGTATGGCCTGAACCTGAGAACGGTTCATGCCCGGACTCAGCTCGTCGATTTCTTTCTGGGTAATGTAATTTCCCTGCCGGATCGGCACATGATACTCGCTGAGCGCGGAACAGGAAGCCAGCAGGAAAAGCAGCAGGACAATGGATATGCGCATGTCTGTTTCAAAAGACGTTCAAACGCTATATCATACAGGAAAACAAACAACCTGGCATAAGGCTATGAGTAACGCGAGCGATCTCAAAAACATCGGCCTCAAGGCAACGCTTCCCCGGATCAAGATCCTGGACCTGTTCGAGAACAACCCGGCCCACCACCTGACCGCGGAAGACGTGTACAAGCTGTTGATCAACGAAGGCATGGACACCGGCCTTGCGACGGTTTATCGGGTGCTCACGCAATTCGAGCAGGCAGGACTCCTGGTGCGCCATCATTTCGAAGGCGGCAAGGCGGTCTACGAGCTCAACAAGGGAACCCATCACGACCATATCGTCTGCCTGCAGTGTGGACGGGTTGAAGAATTCTACGACGCCGAGATCGAACGCAGACAGACCAAAATCGCGAAGGAAAAAGGGTTCCAGGTCTCCGACCACTCCCTCTACCTTTACGCCGACTGCATCAAGCCTAACTGCCCCCACAAACCTTAAAGCCCGAGCATTTCCCGCGCGTGAGTGCGCGTCGTATCGGTGATCTCGACGCCACCCAGCATCCTTGCGACTTCCTCGACCCTTCCTTCGGCACCGAGAAGCTGCGCCCGGCTTCTGCCGTTTTCCTTGGATATTGAAAACTGCCAATCCGCAAGGGAAGCCACCTGGGGCAGATGGGTCACGCACAACACCTGCCTGTCGCACCCCAGCTTCGAAAGCAGCCTGCCCACGATTTCGGCAACGCCCCCTCCTATCCCCACGTCCACCTCGTCGAAAATCAGCGTCTGCACCTTTTGCGCGCGGCTTCCCATCACCTGGATCGCGAGGCTGATCCTGGAAAGCTCGCCGCCGGAAGCAACTTTCGAAAGCGGCCGCAACGGCATTCCCGGATTCGCCGAAACCAGGAACTCCACCTTTTCCATGCCGTGTGAATCCCCTTCCTCGATCGCTTCCAGATGCACCTCGAAAGCGCCGCCTGCCATGGACAGCTGGCGCATCGATTCGGTCACCCCGACGGAAAGCTGCCGCGCCATTTCCCGTCTTTTTTCGCTCAGCCTTCCTGCAAGCTCCAGATAATGCTTTCTCGCCGAACTCTCCTTCTCCAGCATCGCATCCAGATCTCCCGCGCTTTCCAGTTCGAGGAGACGCAATTTCGCCTTTTCCAGCAAGTCGGGCAGCTCATGAGGCGGGACGCGATACTTGCGCGCCATGGAATGCACGGCATCGATCCTCGCATCCAAAGCCCGCAGGCTTTCCGGGTCAAGATCGAGCCTGTCGACATAATGCCTGAGCGCGTGGACCGCCTCTGCTATCTGGATTTGCGCGGCATCGATGAAAGAACGGATCGACGCGATTTCGGGATCGAACGATTCGATGGAAGCCAGGCGGGAATCGGCCGAACTCAGCCCGGAAGTGCAGGCCCCCTCCGACTCGGAAAGAATATCCAGGACGAATCTCGCCCCATCCAGAAGGCTCGCCGCATGGGACAGCCTGCCATGCTCGCGAAGCGTCTCTTCCCATTCGCCGGGATCGAAAGCGAGGCGGGAAAGCTCGTTCGCCTGCCAGGAAAGGCTTTCTCTTTGGGCGTCGGCCTCGAGCCGGTTCTCCTCGAACTGGAGACGGGTTTTTCTGAGAAGCGCCCATGCCCTGTAAGCCTCCGAGACTTCCATGGCGAGCTTTTCCGCTCCGGCGAGCCCGTCCAGCATTTCCCGCTGCATGGCGGGCTTCAGCAGGGACTGGTGCGCATGCTGGCCATGGATGTCGACCAGATATTCTCCCGCCTCCCGCAATTGCTGCAGCGTGACGCTCCTGCCGTTGACATAAGCCCTCGACCGGCCGGAAGCATCGACGATGCGCCGCAGCAGGCAGAGGCCGTCGTCGCCTTCGAGGTCGAGTTCCCTCAGCCATTTCGCAAATTCCGGAATCCCTTCGATAAGAAATTCCGCGTTGATTTCAGCGCGCTCGGCACCCGCCCTCACCACGCCCGCATCCGCGCGCTCTCCCAGGGCGAAGGCGAGCGCATCGACCAATATCGACTTCCCGGCTCCGGTCTCCCCGGTGAAAACCGTAAATCCGGATTTGAAATCGATCTCGACCCTCTCCACGATGGCGAAGTCAAGAATTCCGAGCCGCTGCAGCATCAGAAGCTCTCGCTCCAGTGCAGCTTCTCACGCAGCGTATGGAAATAATTGTGCCCCTGAGGATGGAGCAGGCGTATCATTTTTTCGTACCGCCTCACGAATACGCTGTCCCCTTCCCCGAGATCGCAATGGGAGTGGCTGTCGAAATGCACGCGGGAATCGCCGCTTTTCTTCATGATGATCTCGATCAACGAATCTCCGCCGATGACGATCGGCCTGTTGCTCAGGGTATGCGGATTGACCGGGACCAGCGCGATCATGGGAAGCCCCGGATAGAGGATGGGTCCGCCGGAAGAGAGCGCATAGGCGGTCGATCCCGTCGGGGTCGCGACGATCAGCCCGTCGGATCTCTGCGTATAGACGAACAGCCCGTTTATCCTGACCTCGAATTCGATCATGCTTCCCGTGACGCCGCGGTGAACGACCACATCGTTGAAGGCGAGTCCGCTGAACACCCTCTCGTTCTTGCGCACGACCCAGGCTTCCAGCAGCATCCTGTTCTCGGTGACATAGCTGCCATCGAGCATGGCGCCTATGGTTTCCAGCATGGAATCGGTGGAAATATCGGTGAGAAACCCCAGCCTGCCCTGATTCACGCCGACCAGCGCGACCCCGTAGGGGGCGAGCGTTCTCGCAATGTTGAGCATGGTGCCGTCGCCGCCCAGCACGATCGCAAGATCGGCGGCCCGGCCTATCTCGTCGAGGCCGAGGGCAGGGAAATCGCTCCCGGCCACGTTTTCCGCGGTCAGCTTGTCCTGAATCACGGAAATGCCGCGACTTTCGAGAAACTTCCCGAGGCGGGCGAGAGGCTCGGCGATCTCCGGGCTCTTGTATTTCCCGATCAGCGCGACAGTTTTGAAATGGTTTGCCATGGGTGCGATTAAACCATGCGTACCGGACAAATTCAAACCAGCCCGAGGGCGACGTGTATCGCGTCCTTTTCGGTATCGAGCCGCCTGATCCCGATCAGATCGAACAGCCTGAAGCGCCCCACCCGGGTGGCGAGCGGCTTTTCGAGGGAAGGAATCTTGTCCAGCATGATCCCGATGCGATTCCCCTCGGATTTGAAATAGGGTTTTTCATCGATGGCCGATTCGATTCGATCCGAGCCCGAAGCCGCCCGGAAGACGGCAATCGCAAGGGTGCCGAAAATCCGCCCGAGCAGGGTATCGCTCGCCGAACTGGCTTCCTCGGAATACTGCATCCAGACAGTGCGGTTCGGCCAGTCCACCTCGAGGAACTTGAAATCCACCCTGAGTTCGGTATCCACCGAATTTCGCGTAACCAGGACAACGGTTCCTTTTTCCGGGGTCAGGATCAGGTCCTTCACTTCGGTTTTTTTCGAGTCGACCGATTTCCTCAGTTCATCCAGCAGCAGCGCGCGCGGCAGGACGATGCCGTCCCGAGCGAGCCCGGGGAGCTTTCCCTGCGCCTTCAAGGCATCGATCTTTTCGAGAAGGGAGCCTCCCGCAACAGCCGGCGCGCCAACCACCAGAGCCGAAAACAGGAATGCGATGCGGATCCAATTCATTCCCGGATGATAGCATCAGGCGAGCAGGGCCGCCACGATCCCGGTAATGAAGATGCCGTCGAAGCTTCCCGCCCCGCCTATGGAAGCGAAAGGCGCCCCCATTCTCTTCAGCTCCCTCAGGTGCAGCAGGTCGGAGCCAATCAGCACTCCCAGGGTTCCGCTGATGTAGGCAAGCGGCGCAGCCTGCCTGGCATCGAGCAGATAGGATACGGCTGCCGCAGTAACCGGCGCGAGAAAAACCGGCATCCCTATGCCTATTCCAGGAAGCTGGCGGCTCACCTTCCAGCTCAGCAGGGTCACGACGGAAACTGCGATCAGGAGGGAAACCGGCTCGAAAGAATGATGCTTCAGGAGATAGATGCAGAACGCCACGGGAACGACACACCCCCCGACATTGACCATGATCCGGGTCGCACCTTCGTCCGCTTCCGCCTTCATGTCGAAGAGCGGAAGATTGATCATGCTCCCGACCAGAATGGTCATGAAGAGCAGATAGGCGGACTCGGCGGAAAGCCCGAGCTTGTCGAAAGCGACCGTGAGTATGCCGATCTGGACGAATGCGACGAAGAACATGAAAGCTGCGATGAGCAGCAAAAAGCGCATCGGCATGACGCTGTCCCGGAGCAGTTTATGTTTATTCCAATAAACAACCCCGCGGCAAGCCGTGGGGTATCTCAAAATAACGCGAGCTGATGATCCTATGAAAATCTGGTCGCTGCTTAACCCGTTGGACTCCATGAAATCCGTCCGACCTCATCCGCAAAGCTTACGCTGCAAGCGGCGGGGAATCAACCCTAAGAGATGAAATGAAATCCAAAACTCCCTTCTTGGCGCAGCGTTTTTAGGCGCGCATCCCTGTGCTAGAATCAGGACAGACATTCAGCCGAGGAAGCCCTGCCATGAAAAAACTCGCCTTCGCCCTCCTTTGCCTCGCCTTCAGTGCCGCGCATGCCGAAAGCGTCGCGATAACCATGCACCTCATCGATTCGTCAGGCACCGGCAAGGCAATCGGCACGATCCGGGCCGAGGACAGCCCCTACGGCCTGATGCTCAAACCGGATCTTTCCGGCCTCGCGACAGGAATGCACGGGTTCCATGTCCACCAGAACGGGGACTGCGGCGCAAAAATGAGTGAAGGCAAATCGGTGCCTGGACTCGCGGCAGGCGGGCATTTCGACCCCAGAAACACCGGGCATCACGAAGGCCCTTATGGCGACGGGCACCTCGGGGATCTTCCCGCACTCTTTGTAGACGCGCAAGGGAAAGCGACCCTACCCGTACTCGCCCCCCGCCTCAAGGTTTCCGATCTCAAGGGCAGGTCGCTCATGATCCACGCCGGCGGCGACAACTACTCCGACAACCCCGCTCTCGGCGGGGGCGGAGCGCGCATGGCTTGCGGCCTGGTTCCCTGAGGAACCACTGATTTATTCCCGCGCAGATTGCGTTGCTGAGAAAATCGAGATGATCGCGCGAAGCGCGACGCAGATCGTAGCCGGGCCTACGACATCAAGGAGAGCGACAAGGCGAGCGCTCGATTTTTACGCAACCCGATTGGGACGGGGCTTTGCGGGCGATCTTCTTTGTTACGCGGCTCGCGAATGGAATAACCATTCGACTTCGCCGCGCGCCTCGAATCTCATCTCGCAAAGTCGCCGTCGCGACCATGTGGGAATAAATCAGTGGTTCCCTAAGGCTGCGCCGGCACGAAAGGGTCGGCGTAGATGTCCCGCATTGATGCGCCGGCGAGAAAAGTCTGCTTCTTCGCCGCATTCACCATGGCAGGGTTCCCGCAAAGATAGATCCGCCAGCCTGAGAGCTTCGGGATATCCTTCAGCGCGACATCGAGCACGATTCCGCTCGAGAAACCGTCGGGAGCCTCCCCTTCCGAAACGCATGGCGTATAGGCGAAATTGGGATAATCCCGCGCAAGCTGGCGCAATTCTTCGATCAGATAAAGCCCATCCATGGTCAGACTGCCGTGATAGAGCCGGATTGGCCCGGTGTGCCCGACAAGCAGCGCATCCCTGACTATGCCGTAAAGCGGTGCAAGCCCCGACCCGGTTCCAATCAGGAGCAGCCCCTGGTCCGGATTTCCAGGCACGTAGAAACAATCCCCCAGCGCTTCCGAAATATCCACGGTATCTCCGGGATTCAGGCATTCGTGTATCCAGGTGCTGACGCGCCCGTCGGGAATCTTGCGCACATGCAGCTTGATGCACTCATCCAGGCTGGACACGCTGGCAAGCGAATAGCTTCTGGCTGTGGAATCGTCCCGGAAAAAATTGATGTATTGCCCGGCCCTGTATTCGAAAGGCCCGACAGGATTGAGCTTGACGCACATGATTTCCGAATTCAGCGGCTCCAGCCCTGCCACGGTTGCGGGTATCCTTCCTTTGCCGGCCTCCGGGAAAGCCACATCGATATCTTCGGCTGGAATGCATGAGCAGGAGAGAAAATAATTCAGCTCGATCAGGGTAGGCTTGAGTCCCTTCTGGGATTCTGGCGGCACCCGTCCTGAAAGTGCGCGCATCAGGCAGGTCTGGCAAACGCCTGCCTTGCATGAAGAAGGTACCGGCACACCATGGGCAGTGAGGCAATCGAGAACCGATTCATTCTCTTTGCAGTCGTAGGACGCATTATCGAAAGTGATCCTTGTCATGATGCACCGGGTTAGTTATTTGCCGAGAACGTCTTTGCGGGTGCTCTCTGCGATCGCCGCAGCCTGAGCGATGAGATCCGCCGGCACCTTGAGTTCGGTGAGGGTTGCACCGATATGGCCCATGATGGCATCAAAATGCGCATCGTTGAGACCGCGTGCGACAAGATGCGCATGCCCGCGCCTCATGTCTTCACCCGTATAATTGTGCGGTCCGCCGAAGGCCATGGTGAGGAAAGCCTTCTGCTTGGCGGCCTGCTTGTCCATGTCGACGCCTTCGAAGAATTTGTTGACCGTATCGTCCGCCAGCACCTTGCGATAAAAGATGTCGACCGCAGCATTGACTGCGGCTTCGCCGCCGATTTTTTCGTAGAGACTGCCACTCATAGCGCTTCCTTTCGGTAGAATTGAAAATGCTCCCTTGTTATTTCCGGAATGCTTGATTAAGATCGGAGTCGAGGCACCGTCACCTAAACATTCATTCGTAATACATGTTATTTTTCGCCAATCCATTTGTCAACATAAATCTGAATCCCTGGGAAAATAAATCGTGCGCCTGACCCTCTACTCGGACTACTCCCTGCGTGTTCTGCTGTATCTCAGCCACAAGGAAGGAGAAACCGTGACGATCACCGAGCTGGCCGATTTCTACAAGATATCCAGGAATCATCTGGTGAAGGTGGTGCACAACCTCGGAATCAACGGATTCATTGCCACATCGAGAGGAAAACATGGCGGAATCAGGCTGGCGCGCCCCGCCCATGAAATCACGGTCGGAGAAGTGGTCCGGTATACCGAACCCGATTTCGATTTGCTGGAATGCTTCAATCCCGAAACGGATCAGTGCGTGATCACCAACACCTGCAGCCTGAAATCCATGCTTTTCGAGGCGAGGAGCGCCTTCATCAAGGTGCTGGATCGCTATACTCTGGCAGAAGCGGCAGCCAAGGCGCCTTCAGAATTCCGCTCCATCCCGATTCTTCAGGGCTAGCCTCGCGGCCCCCAGCATGCCGGCCCTGTCCCGGGCTTTCGATACCCTGACCTGCGTTTTCCCGCGCAATACCGGAACCAGGTCCGCCTCCAGGCTTTCCCGGAAGGATTTTTCCATCAAGTTCCAGGATGCGCTCAGCCCCCCTCCGATCACCACATGGGAAATGTCCAGGACTTTCTGAATATGGGAAAGCGCACGACCCAGCATTTCCCCGGCCAGATCGAAAGCGCGCAGGGATTCGGGGTCGCCGCCCCCGGCAAGATGAGCGATCTCCTTCGCCGAAAGATGCGCCCCGGCCAGTTCGAGGTAGGTCTTGACGACGCCGGAAGCCGAAGCATACTGTTCGAGGCAGCCGCAATTGCCGCAGCCGCAAGCCCTGCCTCCGGGCGCCACGATGATATGCCCGACTTCCATGGCAACGCCGTTCTCCCCGGGATAGGGATTGCCATTCAGCACCAGCCCTCCCCCGACGCCGGTCCCCAGCCCCATGTAAATCAGGCTGGAAGATTCGCCCAGGGCATGCTCGCCGCAGGCTGCGGCGAGCGCATCGTTCTCGACGACGACGGGAATGCCGAATCGGCTTGCAAGCGGGGTCGCGATGTCGACATCCCTGAGATTCGGCAAATTGGGAGAGCTCTTGATGCGCATCGTTTCAGGATCGATGAAACCCGGGAAGCCGATCCCCGCCGCCGCGATGTCCGGAAAACGCTCCAGCGCGCCTGCTATCGCCGCGGATATCGTCGCGACGATGGCTGATTGCGCCTCGACGGAAGATTTCGTGTTGCACAGCAGGGAAAAATCCGCTTCGAAACGCTTTTCATCGAGCAAGTCCGCGCCGGAAAAAACGCCTACCCTGAAATTCGTCCCCCCCACATCGATGCCGATCAGGTTCATGCCCGATCGACTCCGAAAACGATGGAAACCGGTCCCTTCAGCTCTTGCGGGCGACAGCTCAAGGAAATCGTTACTGCCTGCATGATCTTCTCGAATCCCGCCTCGGACTGCGAAACGCTGAAATGCGGCCTGGCATAGCACCTCATTCCCTGATTCAGATGGATGGATACCTTGCCGCCCAACACACTGTCCTCGAGCACAAGAGATTTGAGATCCTGCACCGTCAGTTCCTGGCCGAATCCTCCCATGATGTCTTCCCCTATCCTGAATCTTCCGGCAGGGCCGTCGCAACTCGGCATGGCGAGATTGAGCTCGGCGCAGAACATGCCCTGCCCCATCCCCTCGAATTCGTATTCGACGACGAGCCGGTTTTCATCGAGGCGGATTTTCTTCCCGACTTTCCCCTCCCCGGCTTGCGCCTCGAATGAGAGGCCAAACCGGGAACGATCCGGAACCGGATCGTAGCATAGCTTCTCGACGCCGGACTCTGCGATCCATCTTTCCATGAAGATCGCCTTGCGTCCTTCGTCAGCCTTCAAATCTTCCGGAAGTATCCTGTCCTTGAAGCTCACCCGCTCGTGCGGATTGGCTATCCCGTCCCCTGTATGAGGATCGCTTTCATTGAAATGGATTTTCCTGTGGTAGTGCTCGGAAGGGGCCGAGAGCGTATCGGCGAAATTGTGCTCCAGCCGGTAGGCATCCCATTCGCAAACCGAAGCGCTACCGTCGAGCCTGACTGCGATCTGCAACGTGCCGTTCTGGATGAAAACCTCTTCGAAACCGTCAAGATCCAGATCGCAGACCTGTTTTTCGCCCCTTGCCGAAACAGAATCGAGCAGATGCTCCAGCTTCACGATCGCGCTGTAGATCGCGCGCCGCAAATGGGGCAGGTAAAGTCCGCCGAAGAGGCCGTGCCAGTATGCATCGTTTGCCTGCGCCTCATGGAGGGCTTTCCGCATTTCGTCGGTTCTGGATTTCTTGGGAAGGGCATCGAGGCGAGCCGACAGGGAAAGCATGCGTTTGTGCATCCAGTTCGATTCCGGATAGCGGCTGAAAAAATTCTTCCAGATCCCGCCGCGCAAGAAGGCCTTGTTCTGCTCGAATTTCCCGGCATTCTTGGATTCCTGCACCAGATCCGCATAATGGTGCGCTGCGGGAACGGTCAGCGTCCATTCGTTCATTTCGATGTAGGAAGTGGTCGGGAGGTAGACCACCCCGCGCGTTCTCGCCGTTTGCCTGTAATCCGAATAGCGCATCGTCCTGATGATGGGAGAGGCCAGCACGCCTTCCACGAAATCCCTGAGCCAGCCCTTTTCGTAGACCCAGGCGTAGGTCTCCGGCCAGATGCCGAATTTCTCGATGTCGTCGAAATAGATCGCTGCAGGATTCCCCGCCTCCTTCGCCAGCCCCTCCAGGTAGGCGACCACCTCCTGCGCAGGAGAAAAAGGCAGCCTGTAGCGCAGCGCTTCCGAAATCGGAAACAGATCGACCTGCCTGCCGTCCTCTTCCGTGGTGAAGAATCCGTCGAGCTCCGCAGCCGTTTTCCCGCTGCACAGAAAATGGTAGTCGTCGACCGTGGTATAGGCGATGCCCGAATCGGCAAGCGCAGGCACGACTGTCGCTTCCCAAACCCTTTCGGTCAGCCAGGCGCCTTCGGGCTTTTTGCCCAGCGCTTCTTCCAGCCTGCCGGAAAGCCTTTCGATCTGCGCGACCCTGTCGCGATGGGGGATCACGGCAAGCACGGGTTCGGTATACCCTCCCCCGAAAATTTCGGCCTGCCCCCTCTCCACCATTTCACGAAGGAGCTTCATGTCCTCAGGGTAGCGCTGCATCAGGTCGTCGAACAGCCATCCGCTGAAGTGGATCGAAAACCTGAATTCCGGATAGCCGTGCATGACCCTCAGAAACGGACCATAGCAGCGCGCCTGGGCATCGTCGATGACATGGCGAAAATTCCCGACGGGCTGGTGAGCATGAACACCGAGAAGCAGGGCAACGGATTTGGGCATTTTTCGTTTTCTTGTTATGAAAAAATCAGGCAGAGCGGCGCATCGCCCCTCCGAGGGCGGGGTCTCCCTGGCCGACGCTGATCACGCGGTCCAGCGCATGCGGCACGGGGAGCTTCAGCAACCGGTAAAGATTGGCGAGGTTCAGGCGGTAGAGCGCATCGAAGGAAGCCACGCTGATGGCCGAGTTGTAGTCTCCGAACCACCAGAACCAGTCCGATCCCTCGCAATCGGAAAGCTGCTTCTCGGCCAGCACCTTCTCCTCTTCAGTGAGGCGTCCGCTTGCCATGACATGGTCGTAGCTCTTCTTGGCCTCGCACAGCAGATCCCACCCGCGGTTCTTGTCTTCCGACCCGATCCAGGTGCTGAAAGTTCCGTAGACCCAGCTTCCCGCCACGACTCCCGGAAGATTTCCCTCCGGATATTCTGGGGCGCGGGCGGCGCATTCGGCGAAAGTGCTCATGCGGATGTCGGGATGATTGGCGAGCGCATCGTATAGGTCGGAGAGGAAATAATAGCCGTTGTAGGGATAGGATTCCCAAGCATTCTCCCCGTCCAGAACGACGCTCACCACAGGATTCGCATCCTGGGGACTCTGATGCAATATCTCCTCGAGGTAGTGAACGAAATCGTTCGCCGCATCCCTTCCATTCCACTTGGAATATTCGAACCCTATCCTGTCGGAAAGGTAATCGTCCCTGAAAAAGCAGACGATTTCCCCGATCCGGTAGGGACGGTAAAGATAATCCATCCTGCCAGGAAGCTCCCCGACCTTCTTCAGGCTGTTGGCCAGAACGGCTTGTCCCGTCGCGGCCCACCCGAACCCGCTTTCCGCAAGCATCCTGAGCGCACCGTCGGACACGCTTCCCTCCGAAGGCCATACGCCCTGCGGAGCCTGACCGAAAAGAGCCCGGTGGCTCTCGATTGCACGGGCGACATGATATTGCGCTCGCGTCCTTCCCCCCGGGTAGTCCCCGCATTTCGGCAGAGGGGCATCGGGCATGGCCTCCCTGGCCGACCCGAAATCCAGCAGCAGCGGCAGGATGGGATGGCAATAAGGCGTGGTGGAAAGCTCGATCCTTCCCGCCTCGGCAAGCGCCCTGTACCGCGGGATGATTCCCCCGACCAGCTCTCCCATCAGGTCGAAGAGGGCTTTCCTGTCTGCGAAGGTGAAGCGGGTGCCCTTGGCCATCAGGCGCGCGACCGTCTCGTGAGTTCTTCTCACGCTCTCTCCGGTCCAGGCGAGGTGATACCAGACCAGCAGGTCCTCCATGTATTGCGCGGATAGATAATCCAGCCCCCCGTCCTCCCGGGTCTCCATGAACTGGAAGACATCGAAAAGATTGCTGTAGGCGGGATAGGGCCTGATCATCTTGAGGTGGTTGCTCCTGAAGCAGCTGTCCAGAATGTGCTTCCGCTCATCGTCGCTCAGACTGCCCATGTCCTCCTTGACGAGCAGCCTCAGGAGGGGATCCCGGATTTTCCCCGAAGAAAACTGCTCCTCGTAATCCTGGATCTGCTCGAGCAGGATCGGGACGAAATTGAAAACGGCCCTGGCGCCTTCGCAGCTCTCCAGGTGGAAGGCCATGTCCGTGTAATCCTTGATCGCATGCAGATAGGTCCAGGGCAGCACATAATCGCCGCCGAGGTAGTTCCGGTAGTCTGGCTGATGCATGTGCCAGCACAACACGAGGTCGAGCTTGCGCGACATGCTCATCGACTCTGATGGATGCGCTGCCCGAGCATGTTCGGGGTGATCAGCGTCACGCCACGCTCGGTGACGTGAAACCGCTTCGCATCCTCGATGGGGTCGAATCCCACCTCGAGTCCGTCCGGGATGACGCAACGCTTGTCGATCACGACCTTGTTCAGCCTGACATAGCGCCCGATCTCGACGGACGGCAGAATCACGGAATCGCTGATTTCGCTGTAGCTGTTGACCCTGACGTCGGAAAAGAGCAGGGAGCGGTGGATCGTCGCGCCGCTGATGATGCACCCTCCGGACACCATGGAGTCGATGGCGATTCCGCGCCGCTCCTCGTCGTCGAAAACGAACTTGGCGGGGGGAAGCTGCTCCTGATGCGTCCAGATCGGCCATGTTTTGTCGTAAAGATTGAGATCGGGCAGAACCTTGGTGAGCTCCATGTTGGCTTCCCAGTAGGCATCCACCGTCCCCACGTCGCGCCAGTAGGCGAGATTCCCCCCCATCCCGACGCAACTGTCCTCGAAGCGATGGGCAAATACGCGATAGCGCTTGACGAGATAGGGAATGATGTCGTGGCCGAAATCGTGCGTCGATTCCGGGTCGTCCGCATCGCGCGACAGCTGCTCGTACAGGAAGCGCGTATTGAACACGTAAATGCCCATGCTCACCAGCGACTTGTCCGGCTTGCCCGGAATGTGGGGGGGGTTGGCCGGCTTCTCCACGAAATCCAGGATCCGGTCGCTCTCGTCCACCGCCATCACGCCGAAGGCGGAAGCCTCCGATACCGGCACATCGAAGCAGCCGACCGTCATGTCCGCCTTCGAGGTCACATGGAAAGCCAGCATCTTGCCGTAGTCCATCTTGTAGATATGGTCCCCTGCCAGGATCACCACGAATTCCGGATCGTAGGAGCGCAGGATGTCGATGTTCTGGAATACCGCATCGGCCGTTCCCTTGTACCATTCCTCCTGGATGCGCTGCTGCGCAGGAAGCAGTTCGACGAACTCGTTGAACTCCCCACGCAGAAAACCCCATCCGCGCTGGATATGCTGGATCAGGCTGTGCGCCTTGTATTGCGTCACGATGCCGATGCGGCGGATGCCGGAATTGATGCAGTTGGAAAGCGGGAAGTCGATGATCCTGAATTTTCCGCCGAAGGGAACGCCGGGCTTGGCGCGCCAGTCGGTCAGATGCTTCAGCCGGGAGCCGCGCCCCCCCGCAAGAATCAATGCAACCGTGTTCTTGGTCAGTACGCTGATAAAACGCGGGGAAGTCACTTCCTGCTGCATTCTCGATCCCCTGTATTCGAAGTTGGGTGTGGCATTGCAAGTCAAGTATAATAAGCTTCAGGTAAAGTATCAAACACTGCGCATCGCCATAAAAAAAAATTCATCGAGGCGCGCCACAACCACGGAAAACTGCCATGCCAGACCACCTCGCTTCCGACAAAAACGCCATTCTGGGAGCCCGCCATCACGACCCGTTCTCCTATCTCGGACTGCATGGCAAGAAAGGCGGCTGGGTCTTCCGCGTCATCCGCCCCCATGCCCGCGAAGTCTGGCTCGACACCGGCGAGAAATGGGAAAAACTCAAGCGCATCCACGGGGACGGGCTCTTCGCCTGGGAAGGGGAGGATCGCCCACCCTCCCCATGCAGGATCCGTCTCGAATTCGAAGGGCACACCTTCGAGACGCACGACCCCTATACCTTCCCCTCCTCGATGGGCGAACTCGATCTGCACCTGTTCGGAGAAGGCCGCCTGCTGCTCGCCTACCGCACCCTGGGAGCGCATCCGATGACCCTGGAGAATGTGCCGGGCACCCGCTTCGCAGTCTGGGCCCCCAACGCCGAGCGCGTCAGCGTGGTCGGCGATTTCAACGGATGGGACGGGCGGGTCCATCCGATGCGCGTCCACCCTTCCAACGGCGCATGGGAAATCTTCATCCCGGGAGTCGGGCCGGGCGCAATCTACAAGTTCGAAATCCGCAACAGGCAGAGCGGCGCAATTCTGGTCAAGACCGATCCCTACGGCTTCGCTTTCGAAGACAGGCCCGGAACTGCGGCAAGAATCTGCCCGGCGGAAACTCATTCCTGGCAGGACGGCAGCTGGCTTGAAAAGCGCAAGAACCGGGACTGGCTGCACGCAGCGATGAACATCTACGAGCTTCACGCCGGTTCCTGGAAGACGCATCCGGACGGACGCCTTTACAGCTACCGGGAACTTTCGGAGGCGCTCATACCCTATATCCTGGACATGGGCTACACGCATATCGAACTTATGCCGATCAGCGAACATCCACTCGACGAGTCCTGGGGATACCAGACCACGGGTTATTTCGGCATCACCAACCGCTATGGCTCCCCGGAAGACTTCCGCGCTTTCGTCGAGTCCTGCCACCTGGCCGGGATCGGCGTGATCCTGGACTGGGTGCCGGCGCATTTCCCGAAGGACGATTATGCGCTCGCGCGCTTCGACGGCACCGCCCTCTACGAGCACGAGGATCCCAGGCTGGGCGAGCACCAGGATTGGGGAACTTACATCTTCAATTACGGCCGGAACGAAGTCCGCAATTTCCTGATTTCAAATGCCCATTACTGGCTTTCTGAATTCCACATCGACGGCCTGCGCGTCGATGCCGTCGCGTCCATGCTCTATCTCGACTATTCGAGAAAGGAAGGCGAATGGCTCCCCAACAAGTTCGGCGGAAGGGAAAACCTCGATGCCATCGATTTCCTGAAAGAGCTCAACATGATGGTTCATGACGAGTTCCCCGGCGCGCTCACCCTGGCTGAGGAATCGACTTCCTGGCCGATGGTTTCCCGCCCGGTCTATCTCGGCGGCCTCGGCTTCTCGATGAAATGGAACATGGGCTGGATGAACGACACGCTGGCCTACATGAAGCACGACCCCATCCACCGGCGCTACCATCACAACCAGCTGACTTTCGGCCAGTTGTACAGCTATACGGAAAACTTCGTCCTGCCTTTTTCCCATGACGAAGTGGTGCACGGCAAGAAATCCCTGCTCGACAAGATGCCCGGTGACGCCTGGCAGCGCTTCGCCAACCTGAGGCTGCTTTACGCCTACCAGATGACCTACCCGGGAAAGAAGCTCAATTTCATGGGGAACGAATTCGCGCAAGGAAGGGAATGGCAGGTGAAATCCCAGCTCGACTGGGATCTGCTCAGCTTTCCCGCGCACCAGGGCATGCAGCGCCTGGTGCGCGACCTCAACCGCCTCTATGCCGGTCGTGCCGCGCTGCACGACCTCGATTTCTCGCACGAAGGCTTCGCATGGCTGGATTGCAACGATGCAGACCATTCCGTCCTGAGCTACCAGCGCACCGCGCGCAACGGTTCCTGCCTCCTCGTCATCCTGAATTTCACCCCGGTACCGAGAAACCATTACAGGATAGGCGTTCCCGGAAACGGAACCTGGCGCGAAATCTTCAACAGCGATTCGCACCATTACGGCGGAACCAACATGGGCAACGGCGAGGGCCTGCAGGCCGAGGAAATCCCCTGGACGAACCAAGCCCGCTCCATTTCGCTGGCCGTCCCGCCGCTTGCCTGCATCGTCATCGAAAACTGAGAGATCGATCATGTCAGCCCTTACCCAGTCAAACGCATGGATTGCCCTTCTCTCCCACAAGGAGAAATTTTCCGGATTGTCGATGCGGGGGCTGTTCGATTCGGATCCTTCCCGGTTCGACCGGTTTTCCCTGGCATTTCGCGATATCCTGCTCGACTATTCCAAGAATCTGGTCACGCCGGAGACGATGAAACTCCTGTTCGAACTCGCCGGAGAGGCGGAGCTCGAAGCCTGGCGGGAAAGAATGTTCCGGGGCGAGAAAATCAACTTCACCGAAAACCGTGCTGTGCTGCATACCGCCCTCAGGGCCGCAGCCGATCCCTCCAGCAAGCCGGTCATCTGCGACGGCGAAGACGTGCTGCCCAAGATCCGTCGCGTTCTGGAAAAGATGCGGACCTTTTCCGAAGCTGTCAGGAGCGGAGCCTGGCTGGGCTACACGGGAAAGACCATCACGGACGTCGTCAACATCGGCATAGGGGGCTCCCATCTGGGACCCTTCATGGTCACCGAGGCCCTGAAGCCCTATGGAAGACCCGACCTCGATGTGCATTTCGTCTCGAACATCGACGGGACCGACCTTGCCACCAAGCTCCAGAAGCTCGACCCGGAGACCACCCTCTTCATCGTCGCCTCCAAGACATTCACTACCCAGGAAACCCTGGTCAACGCGAAATCCGCCAGGAAGTGGTTCCTGGAAAAGGCCAGGGATGCCGCCCACGTGGCGAAGCATTTCGTCGCGCTTTCGACGAATTCGCCGGAGGTCGAAAAGTTCGGCATCGATGTCGAAAACATGTTCGAATTCTGGGACTGGGTCGGGGGACGGTATTCGCTCTGGTCGGCGATCGGACTTTCCATCGCCATCGCAGTAGGCATGGACAACTTCGAGGAACTGCTCCTCGGGGCAAACGAAATGGACATCCATTTCAGGCATACCCCGATGGAAGAAAACCTGCCCGTCGTGATGGGCCTTCTGGGGATATGGTATGTCAATTTCTTCGGCGCAGAATCCCATGCCATCCTGCCCTACGACGAATCCATGCACCGCTTCCCGGCCTACCTGCAGCAGGGCGACATGGAAAGCAACGGCAAATCCGTCGACAGGGACGGCAATCCGGTCGACTACAAAACCGGCCCCGTCATCTGGGGGGAGCCCGGCACGAACGGGCAGCACGCCTTCTACCAGCTCATCCATCAGGGCACGCGGCTGATCCCAGCAGACTTCATCGCGCCGCTGGAAACGCATCACCCTCTCGGGGAGCACCACGCCATACTGCTTTCGAATTTCTTCGCCCAGACCGAAGCCTTGATGAAGGGGAAAACCCCGGAGGAAGCGAGGCGGGAACTCGAGCAATCCGGGATGGATGCCGAAAAAATGGAACAGCTCCTGCCGCACAAGGTATTCCCCGGAAACCGCCCCACCAATTCCATTCTGTTCAGGAAACTCACCCCGAGAACGCTCGGGGCCCTGATTGCGCTCTACGAGCACAAGATATTCGTCCAGGGCATCATCTGGAGAATCAATTCGTTCGACCAGTGGGGGGTCGAGCTCGGCAAGCAGCTCGCCTCGAAAATACTGCCGGAGTTCTCAACGCAGCAGCCCAGCAGCCTGCACGACTCTTCCACCAACCATCTCGTCAACCGCTTCAAGTCGACTTTCCGCTAAAGCCATGCGCATCCTTTTCGTCACTTCTGAAATCTATCCGCTCGTCAAGACCGGCGGCCTTGCCGACGTCAGCGGAGCGCTGCCGGCGGCGCTCCGGTCTCAGGGCGCCGACATCCGGATTCTCGTCCCGGGTTACCCCGGCATCCTTTCCAGGCTGAATGATGCCGCGGAATGCGCTATCCTGCCCGAGGGACGGCTTCTGAGCGGCTCCATGCCGGATACCGGCGTTCCGGTTTTCGCCCTGGAACACCGCGACTATTACTGGCGCGAAGGCAACCCCTACCTGAACGGGCAGGGCTTCGACTGGCCGGACAACGCGGCACGCTTCGGCCTCCTCTCGAAAACCGCGGCCCACCTCGCTTCGAAGCATTCCCCAATGGAATGGAAGCCCGACATCGTGCATTGCAACGACTGGCAGAGCGGACTCGCCCCGGCATTCATGCATTTTTCCGAAACGCAGGCGAAGAGCCTGATGACCATCCACAACATCGCATTCCAGGGCAATTTTTCTCCTGACTGGGTGGCAAGGCTCGGGCTTCCCGAGTCCTCCTTCACCATGCACGGCGTGGAATTCCACGGCCACCTGTCCTTTCTCAAGGCAGGGCTCCATTATTCGAATGCGATCACGACAGTGAGCCCGAGCTACGCGCGGGAAATCCAGACCCACGAGATGGGATGCGGCATGGAAGGGCTGCTTTCCTGGAGAAAAAACGAAGTACACGGCATATTGAACGGAATCGACCTTGCCGAATGGAATCCGGCAAACGATCGCCATCTCGCAGCGAACTACGATGCGGCAAGGCTGGATGCGAAAATCGAAGTCAAGCGCGCGCTCCAGAAGCGCCTCGGGCTGGAACAGAACGACCATGCCCCGCTTCTGGGCGTCGTGAGCCGGCTCACCTACCAGAAGGGGCTAGACCTCATCGACGGCTGCGCATCCGGGATTTTCGGGCAGGGCGCGCAGCTTGCCGTGCTCGGCAGCGGCGACCACGAGTTCGAGCGGGAATTTTTGAGGCTCGCCGAGAATCATCCGGGAAAGTGCGCCGTATCGATAGGCTACGACGAAGCGCTGGCGCACCAGATCATGGCAGGCGCAGACATCTTCCTGATGCCTTCCCGGTTCGAGCCCTGCGGGCTCAACCAGATGTACGGCATGCGCTACGGCACGCCGCCCGTGGTCAGAAAAACCGGGGGGCTAGCCGACTCGGTGGAAGACAACGAAACCGGTTTCGTTTTCGAAAGCGCGTCGGTCGATGCGCTTCTCGAGGCGATCGGCCGTGCCATCTCCTGCTACCGGGACAATACCGCCTTCAGGCGCATCCAGAAAAACGGCATGGATCGGGATTTCGGCTGGGGAAGCAGCGCGAGCGCCTATCTCGATCTTTACGAATCGCTGCTCACCTAGCGGGAACAGGATATAATGGCGTTCTCTGTTTTCGGAGGCGTGGCAGAGTGGTCTATTGCACCGGTCTTGAAAACCGGCGTGCCGCAAGGCACCGTGAGTTCGAATCCCACCGCCTCCGCCATTTACCATCCCAGACGGATTCAATCATGCATTGGATCCCGCATGCACATTCAGTAAGTTCAGGACCGGAAACTGGCCCGCCGGCTCATTAAGGAAGCCCTGAACAAGTCCCGCGTGGCCGTGACGGTCGGCTTTGCGGGATGAAACTCGCGAAGCAAGGCGCAGCGAATGGTCATTCCCTTCGCAAGCCGAGCGACAAGGAGGATCGCCCGCAAAACCCCGTCCCTCAAGGGTTGCGTGAAATCGAGCGCTCGCTTTGTCGCGCTCCTTGGCGTCGTAGACTCGGCTACGACCTGCGTTGCGCTTCGCACGATCATCTCGATTTTCCGGCAACACGGCTCATGTGCGACTTGTTCAGGACTTCCCTAATTACAGGCCATGAGTCAGATTTCGCCGATCAACTTGTTCTTGCATCATGCGGGAACCTCCCCTGTCTCTAACAGGCGACACTTATATTCCAATACATTCCAATTAAAATCATAGTGTTGTGACTTTGACGCGATTCCGGGATCGAACCGCGTCTCTCCTAGGCGACATTCTCGCACCATTGCGGCGAAGCCGGATCTGCTCAATTGAAATAAATACATCTATTAATCAAGAAGATAGGATAAATATTCAGTTCTGGCCCGATAGTTGCTTCAGACCTTGGGCAGACCATACCACAGGGCCTTGATAATGAATCCAAACGACATTCCCGCTGCAATCCTGCGCCAAAGAACGGCCCCCCCCCTGCTGCGCGGCAGCATGACACCACGCCCATGGACGGGCTTCTGGCGCGGCATGCGGCTTGCGCTGTCCGGGGTCCGCGACAAGGACGCCGGCATGCCGAGCATCCGCCAAGCCTGGGAGTATGCCGCTTCCCGGAGGCGGAAAACGCTGGTGGCGCTCGTGGCAGCCAGCACTGTCCTGGCTGCGGAACTGCTTTCCTACGCGCAATCGACGAACAACGCTCACCCTGTGCTGCACTTCATTCAACTGGCGCTGTTCGTGGTGCTGTTCGGCTGGGTGGCGGCCGGATTCGTGACCGCGCTGATGGGGTTCTGGGTACAATGGCATCCCGACGCGCACGCGCTTTCCCTTGCCGGGACTGAGAGCATGACCCTGAGCGGGGATGCCAGAACCGCGGTCATCATGCCGATCTGCAATGAGCCGGCAGGCCCGGTATTTTCAGGATTGCGCGCCACCTGCGAGTCTCTGGCAAAGGGCGCGTCTGCCGAATTGTTCGATGTCTACGTGCTGTCCGACACCAGCGATCCTGCGCTGCGCGCAAGGGAACTTGAAGCATGGTCTTCCCTGCGCGAGCAGCTCGGGGAAAGCTGCCGGCTCTATTACCGGGTACGCGAGCGCCGCACCCGGCGCAAGGCGGGCAATGTGGCCGACTTCTGTCGCCGCTGGGGGAAAAATTACCGCTACATGGTGGTGCTCGATGCCGACAGCGTCATGACAGGCGGGACCATCACCAAATTGGTGCGCCTGATGGAAGCGCATCCCCGTGCCGGCATTATCCAGACTTCGCCTCGTGCCTGCGGCGTGCAAACGCTGCATGCCCGCATCCAGCAATTTGCCGGAAGAGTGGCGGGCCGCCTGTTCACCGCAGGCATGCAGTACTGGCAGCTCGGGGAGTCCCATTACTGGGGCCACAATGCCATCATCCGCGTGGAGCCGTTCATGAAGCATTGTGCACTGGCCAAATTGCCGGGCAGCGGCGGACTTTCGGGCGAGATCCTGTCGCACGATTTCGTCGAAGCGGCGCTGATGCGGCGCGCAGGCTATCACACCTGGCTGACCACCGAACTCGAAGGCAGCTACGAGCAGCAGCCTTCCAACCTGATGGAAGAGCTGCAGCGCGACCGCCGCTGGTGCCAGGGAAACCTGATGAATTTCAGGCTCGTCACCGAGCCGGGACTTCAGCCGGTTCACCGCGCCATGCTGTTCACGGGCGCCATGGCTTATGTTTCCGCCCCCCTGTGGCTGGGCTTCCTGCTGATCAGCTTGAGCTTGCGGCTGCTCGAACCGCACATGCATGCGGCGACCCTGTTCCCCTGGCTCGGCATGTCCTCGACGCTGGACCTGCTGTGGACGTTCACCTTGTCGCTGCTGTTTCTGCCGCGCGTCCTGGCAGTGATCGCCATCATCAAGCAGGGCGAACAGGGTGCCTATGGCGGCAGCGCTGCGCTCGTCAAAAGCGCCCTGCTGGAAGCCGGGTTGTCTGCGCTGCAGGCCCCCATCCGCATGATGGCGCATACCCTGTTCGTGCTCACTGCGCTGACCGGGCTGAACCTGGAATGGAAATCTCCCGGGCGAGAAGCGCAATCCATACCGTGGGGCGATGCGCTGCGCAGATTCATGCCGGTCATGATGGCCGTGGCGCTCGCGATGCTCGCCGTGTACCATTCCCATCGCGATGCCGTATTGTGGCTGCTTCCGGTCGGATTGCCGCTGCTGCTGGCTGCGCCAATGACGGTATTCACCAGCGAATCCCGGTGGGGACTGTCCCTGCGCCGGCACAGCTGGCTGCTCACCCCTGAGGAATCCGCCATCCCGGCAGTACTGGTGCGCGCCTGGGCATGAGCTGCAGTCAGGCTGCAAGTAGAAACAAGCATCGAGGTACGCAATGTCTGAATTCGATCGCCGTCAATTTATCGGCCTGATGGCTGCAGCAGCGGCCTCCATGGGAGCGCCCTGGTCCGGGGCGCGCGCCGCCGCGGATACCGGATCGAAGCTGGGTCCTCCGGCCCCTTTTTCCTGGAACGGATTGATCGAAGAGGCGAAGCGGCTGGCGCATCAGCCATATCGCCCTTCCCTGCAGCCGGATCAGGATGTGCTCGAAAAAATCGATTGGGCGGCCCACGGACAAATCAGGTTCAAACCCGAAGACGCCCTTTTCGCGAAGGGTCCGGGGCAGTATCCCGTCGAATTCTTCCATCCCGGCAAGTTCTTCCGCTACAAGGTGAGGATGTACCGTCTCGATGCGGCGCTCGATGCCGGACGGCCAGATACCACGATGCGCGAAATCCTGTACGATGGGGATCAGTTCGAGATGCCAGCCGGCAGTCCTGCCCGCAGCATGGGATCCCAGACAGGCTATGCCGGATTCCGCATCCAGGAAAGCCGCACGGCTGATCAGTCCCGCCTCGACTGGCGTTACAACGACTGGGCCGCTTTTCTGGGCGCCTCCTATTTCCGGGCCATCGGCGACGAATATCAGTACGGGCTTTCGGCACGGGGCATTGCCGTCAACGTGGTGGAACAGGGCAAACCGGAAGAATTTCCCGCCTTCACCCGCTTCTATTTCGAACCTGGCAAGGAAGATTCCGACACGGTGATTGTCTACGCCCTGCTGGATGGCCCGAGCCTTGCGGGCGCCTATCGATTCGCCATGACGCGGGAGACCGGCGTGGTGATGGACATCGAGGCCAATCTGTTTCTGCGCAAGGATATCGCGCGGTTCGGCATTGCCCCCGTGACGTCGATGTACTGGTTCTCGGACAAGGACAAGGCATTCCAGGTGGACTGGCGCCCGGAAGTGCACGACTCTGACGGGCTCGCGCTATGGACAGGCACCAACGAACATATCTGGCGCCCTCTGATCGACCCAAAGGGCATCAACATTTCTTATTTCGCCGACAACAATCCGCGCGGATTCGGCCTGATGCAAAGGGAGCGGCGCTTCGGCGAATATCTGGATGCCGTCCATTACGAGAAAAGGCCAAGCCTGTGGGTCGAACCGCTGGAAGGCTGGGGAAAGGGTACGGTTCAGCTGGTCGAATTGCACACTGAAGAGGAGCTTTACGACAACATCGTCGCCATGTGGGTGCCCAGCGAAAAGGCCAGGGCAGGATCCAGCCACCGTTTGCGCTACCGCCTCCACTGGGCGGCCAGCGAACCTTTCGAGACGCCTCTGGCGCGCTGCGTGGCCACCCGCATCGGGCGCGGCGGCGAACCGGCCAACCGCCCTCGCGGAGCGCACAAGTTCGTGGTGGAATTCAGGGGAGGCGGTCTGGACAAGCTGCCCCAGGGTGCCGTGCCCGAGGCGGTATTGACGACTTCGCGAGGCAAAATCTCCAACGTTGCCACGGAACCCGTTCCCGATGGCGTTCCAGGGCATTGGCGCACGCTGTTCGATCTGGGCGATTTGGCAGAAGCGGAAAGCCCTGCCGAGATTCGCCTCTTCCTCCGTCATTTCGGAGAAACGCTCAGCGAAACATGGCTTTATCAGTTTTCTACGATCTGACCCTCCCCCGAGAAGTCGCCTTCCAAAGGTGATGTGACATTACGATCACATAGGAAAGGAAGGCGATGAGGATATCGAAACCGTAATATACGACAGAGTTCCGTGAGTTGCTTAGCAACAGGAGAAACTGGTAGCATGAAACCCATCCCCTAGAACATGAAAAAAGGGGAAGGTCCGTCTCTCATCAGAAAAAGTTTCGATTGATGTCCAATCAGTTGCCAAGCCCAGACGCGGAAATCGAGCAAAGACTGCAACAAGCCATCTCGCATCATGTTATCGGGCAATTGGCACAGGCAGAATCCCTCTACCTGTCCATTCTCGCAGCCAGGCCCGAGCACTTCGACAGCCTGCACATGCTGGGCGTTATCGCCTCTCAAGTGGGCAATTACCATCAGGCCATTCGTCTGTTCGACTTGGCAGCGGAACTGGTTAGCACCAGCGAACAGCTGTGGAACAACCGCGGAAATGCGCTGAAAGAAATGAATCAGCTGGAAGCGGCACTTGCAAGTTATGACAAGGCCATCGCGCTCAATCCAGGTTTCGCCGAGCCCTACACCAATCGTGGCAATGTGCTGCACAAGCTGGGCCAGCATGAATCTGCCGTTGCAAGCCACGACAAGGCCATCGCCATCAAGCCGGACTTCGCCCTGGCATTTTACAATCGGGGCGTTTCTTTGTATGAGCTGGGTCTGCTTGATGCTGCAATCGAGAGTTTTGATCGAGCCATTGCGCTTCGGCCTGATTATGTGGCTGCCTACAGCAACAGGGGTGCTTCTCTGATCCGTCTGAAACGATTCGATGACGCAGTTGTCAGCCTGAATCGAGCGATCGAAATCAAGCCGGATTGGGCGCCCGAGTACGTCAATCGCGGTACAGCACACAATGAGCTTGGAGAATACGAAGTGGCGCTCGCCAATTTCGACAAGGCCATTGCCTTGGGCTTCCATGGTGCGGAAGCCTTCTATCATCGCAGCATCGCGCTGCATCAGCTCGGCCGACTGGAAGAAGCGCTAGTCAGCTGCAATCAGGCCATAGCATTGAATCCGGAATATGTTGATGCCCTCTATTATCGAGGCACCATTTTGCAAAAGCTCAACCAGATCGATGCTGCCTTGGCGAGTTACGATCAGGCGATTGCATTCAGGCAGGATTGTGCTGAGACACATTTCAACAAGTCGTTGGCATTGCTGCTGTCCGGCGAGCTGGAAAGAGGATGGAATCTTTACGAATGGCGATGGAAGCTCGAATCGATGCCCATGCGCATTTTTCAACAGCCGATTTGGTTGGGCAGGGAAACGCTGCAAGGCAAAACGATTTTGCTGTGGCACGAGCAGGGTTTTGGCGACACGATACAGTTTTGCCGGTATGCAGAACTGGTTGCAGAACTTGGCGCCCAAGTCATCCTGGAAGCACCCGGGCAGCTCGTCTCCTTGCTGAGTAGTCTCAATGTGCAGGTCATCATGCAGGGAGAGGCCATGCCTGCATTCGATTATCATTGTCCACTGCTCAGCTTGCCGTTGGCTTTCAGGACCCACCTCGAAAGCATCCCGTCATTTCCATCCTACCTGAAGGCAGATGACCAAAAAAGGAGAAAATGGGAAAGCAAATTGCCGCCGGGATCGGCAAAGCGTATCGGCCTTGTTTGGAGCGGGAACTCGGCGTTCAAAAACGACAGGAATCGCAGTATTCCGTTATCCGATCTCGTGACTTATTTGCCGAACGGCCATCAGTATGTGTGTCTGCAAAAGGAACAGAGAGAAATCGACCGGGAGGCGCTCCATGCAAGCGACATCGTATTTTATGGCGAGGAAATCGAGGATTTCTCAGATACTGCGGCTTTGTGCGAACTCATGGATGTTGTGATCAGCGTTGACACGAGCGTTGCTCATTTGGCGGGAGCACTGGGTACAAGGACATTGATCATGCTTCCCTACAGTCCGGATTGGCGCTGGCTGATGGGTAGAGAAGACAGTCCATGGTACCCGAGCGTCAGCCTTTGCAGGCAGAATACGTTGAATGACTGGACGAACGTGCTTGAACAGGTCAGGAGGGAACTGATCGATTTGAAGGGACGTTCGATCCCCAAATCATCCCGAAGCACCAAACCAGCTGGACGGGACTCGACGAGAAGATCCTGTCGCTCTATTCCTGCGGCATGACAGCTCGGGAGATCAGAGGTACCTAAAGAGTTTTCGTGGTGCGATGGATGCGAATTCGTTCAAAACCTGAATGCTGATTTCGCCACAGCAGCCGAGAATCTCTTCTGCCCGATTCGCTCTGACGTCCCCGGTACTTTCTCAAAGACGCCAGACACTCCTGGCTCCAAGGCTTCCATCTCAATTCGAAGATTCTCGCACCGACAACATCGATCTCGATATCGTCGCCCTCCTTGAGATCGAGCGTCTCTACCATAGCAGCAGGCAACCGTACTGCCAGACTGTTCCCCCATCTTGCAACCCGCATGGCATTACCCCACATGGATATACACTTTTGTGTTGTATATCCGCACCGCAAGAACATCAACTGCGTCCGGGCTGTAGCGTGGAGGGACAAGGTCCGCCAGCACCATCAAGAAAGCCCACATGATGCGGGCATTCCGTTTGCCTAGAACGGGATGTCGTCGTCCATGTCGTCGAAGCCGCCCTTCTGCTGGGCCTGCTGCGCAGGCCGCTGCTGCGGCCGCGATTCGGAGGGAGAATCGGAAACCTCGAAGCTGTTGCCGCGGCTCCCCAGCATCTGCATCCTGTCGGCGACGATCTCGGTAGTGTAGCGGTCCTGCCCTTCCTTGTCCTGCCATTTGCGGGTCTGTATCCGTCCCTCGACGTAGACCTGGCTGCCCTTCTTCAGATATTCGCCTGCGATCTCGGCCAGCTTGCCGAAAAAGGCGACCCTGTGCCATTCGGTCTTTTCCTGCTTCTCCCCGCTCTTGTCCTTCCAGTTCTCGGTGGTCGCCAGCGTGATGTTGGTGATCGCAGAGCCGTCAGGGGAATAGCGCACGTCCGGGTCCTTGCCCAGATTTCCGATCAATATCGCCTTGTTCACAGATGCCATGTACGCTTCTCCTTTTGAATGCCGTAGCCATTGTCACATTCTATATGATTAGCCTGCCAACTCAAACCGCAGGAGAAGCTTCGGTGACATGGCGAACAGACCCATGCAGGCCGCAGTGCTATAATTTGAAGCGTCACAAAACCATAACAAATGCATCATGCACCACGAACCCGCCCCGGTTTCAGATATTTTCGCATGGGACAGCCAGTTCGAAACCGGAATTCGTGATCTCGACAGGCAGCACAGGCATCTCGTAGACCTCATCAATTCCCTGGGGCGCATCCTCTCCTCGGAAACGGAATTCGTCGAAAGCGCCCTGCTCGGCGTTTTCGACGAACTGTCCGACTATGTCGTTTTCCATTTCAGTTACGAGGAAGGCCTGATGGCGCCTTTTTCCTCCGGGCACGAGTCCGCCCACAGGCAGTCCCATGCGGAATTCGTTCAGCAGCTTGCCGAGGCCAGGGCCGCGGCGAAAATTTCCCCTTTCGAAACCGCCGGGAAGATGCTCGCCTTCCTTTCCAGATGGCTGATGCTGCACATCGTCGGCACCGACAGGCGCCTCGCGAAGAAAATCATCGCCGTCGAATCCGGTTTGTCCGTCGAAGAGGCGGAGCGCGCGGCAAGCGCCGCCATGGGCGATACCGGCGAAATCCTGCTGCATGTCATGAACAGGCTCTACGACAACCTCGCCACCAAAACCTGCGAACTGCTGGAAACCAAGCGCAGGCTGCGCAGGGAGATCGACGCGCACAGGCTCACCGAATTCGAGCTGAGAAAGCTCTCCAGTGCAGTCGAACACAGCCCGGTTTCGATCATCATCACGGACGAACGCGGGTGTTTCGAATACGTCAATCCGAAATTCACCGAACTGACCGGCTACGGTTTCCACGAGTTGGACGGAAAAACGCCGCGGGTACTGAAATCCGGGGAGACGGCCGACATCGCATACGAGAAACTCTGGAAAACCATCAGCTCGGGACGGGCATGGTACGGCGAATTCCACAACAGGAAGAAGAACGGGGAGCATTACTGGGATCACGCCTCCATTTCCCCTATTTTCGATTCCAGCGGGAAAATCACCCATTACGTCGCCATCCAGGAAAACATCACCGCGCGCAAGCAGGCGGAGGAGCATCTGCAGCAGCAGAAGCAGTTCTCGGACGACATCATCAACAGTCTTCCGGGCATCTTCTACATGCTCAACGAGCACGGGCGCTTCGTCAGGGTGAACCCGCAATTTTCCGATGTCACCGGCTATTCCAGGGGCGAAATTCTGGACATGACCGCCCTGGACTTTTTCGATGGAGAAGACCGGGACAGGATCGCGGCAAGGATAGCCGAAGTGTTCGAGAAAGGGGAGTCCTGGGTCGAGGCCGATCTCGTCGTGAAGGACGGGCGGAAAATCCCCTACTATTTCACCGGGCACAGGACGGCATTCAGCAGCAAGCCCTACCTCGTCGGGTTGGGCACCGACATTTCGGAAAGGCGCAAGCTGGAACTGGAGCTCGTCCGCCAGGCAAGGATGGACATGCTCACCAACCTCCCCAACCGCCGCCACTTCCTGGACCTCGCCGGGCAGGAACTCGCCCGCGCCAACCGTTACGGCAGCGTGCTCTCCGTCCTGATGATAGACCTGGACAAATTCAAGTCCATCAACGACGAATACGGCCACCACACGGGTGACAAGGTATTGATCAAGTTCGCCGAGATCTGCCGCCAGACGATGCGCGGCATCGACATCACGGGACGCATAGGCGGGGAGGAATTCGCCGTCCTGCTTCCGGAAACCGACGAGAAACGCGCGCTCGATGCAGCGGAAAGATTGAGGCAGCGCGTCTCCGAGGAAGAAATCGAGTCGGAGGTGGGAAAAATCTTCCACTTCACCGCATCGATCGGGGTGGCGACCCTCTCCCCGGCGAGCTGCGACATCGACATTCTCCTGAGCGCAGCGGACAAGGGGCTTTACGAGGCGAAGCGCTCGGGCCGCAACCGGGTCGTCAGCTTCAGGCCGTAGTCAGTCTGGCGACGCCCTCTTCGTCGAAGCCGCTCAGATTGGTCTTCAGGTAGGCCACGCCTTCGGAGCCGATCACCTCTGCCTCGTACACCCCCGAGAGGGCGGAGAGCTGCTCGGAAAGCAGCTTCGCCTGAACTTCATCCATCAGCTTCACGTTATACATCTTGGACCGCACCGCCGGAGGCGCCTTCATCGTGATCGCAAGAAGCAGCCAGAGCGCGCTCATGGCGGCGCCAAAAACAAACACGGAAGCATGCCCGCCGAAGCTCGCAAGCACGCCTCCCACTGCGCCGCCTGCGAACAGCCCCAGCGACTGGCTGGTGTTGTAAACCCCCATCGCGGTTCCCTTGGCCGAAACCGGCGCGATCTTGGACACCAGCGAAGGCAGGCTCGCTTCCAGGATGTTGAAGGCGGTGAAGAAAAGCAGCAAGGTCGCCGCAATGCCCCAGAAGGACGCGATCAGCACCGAGAAAAGCAATTGGGAAAAGAGCAGCAGGGCAATCGCCCCGACGAACACATTCTTGAGCTTGCCCTTTTTCTCGCCGTAAATGATGAGCGGCACCATCAGGATGAAGGCGAAAATCATCACCGGCACATAGATCTTCCAGTGCTGGTTCTCGGGCAGGTGCCCGGACTCGATCAGCGCAGAGGGGATCACCACGAACATCGCCATCTGCGCCGCATGCAGGCTGAAAATGCCGAAATTGAGCCTGAGCAGCTGGGCATTCTTCAGCACACCGGAAAGCCTGGCCGTCGAGACTTCGGTATCCGAATGGAAAAGCCGCCTTTCCGGGTTCGGAATCAGTTTCGCCACGACGAAGATCGCCGCCAGCGAAAGCATGCCGGTCAGGGCGAACATGCCCGGCACGCCTATCGCCTGATAGATCAGCGGGCTCACGGCCATGGAAATGGCGAAAGTCATGCCTATCGTCGTGCCGATCATCGCCATCGCCTTGGTTCTGTGCTCTTCGCGGGTGAGATCGGCCAGCAGCGCGGTGATCGCAGCCGATATCGCCCCTGCGCCCTGGATGGAGCGGCCGATGATGATCCAGTAGATGTCGTGCGCCATGAAGGCGACGAAGCTGCCGATGGCGAATATGGCCAGGCCGAAATAAATGACGGGCTTTCTGCCGAACCTGTCGGACGCCATGCCGAAAGGAAGCTGCAGAACGGCCTGGGTAAGCCCGTACATGCCGAGGGCGAGTCCGATCAGCATATGATCCCCCCCCCCCGGAAGCGACTTGGCGTAAATCGCAAAAACCGGAAGAATCAGGAACATGCCCAGCATCCTGAGGCCGAAAATTCCTGCAAGCCCCATGCTCGCGCGCCGCTCCAGAGGCGTCATGTTGTCGGTATTGTTGGTATTCTTCATATTCCGTTTCCGCAAATTCAGATAAGACGGTATATTAGCAGGTTGAGTTCAACTTTTTTAGATTTCATGGAATACATCAGGATCCGCGGCGCCAGGACGCACAACCTCAGGAACGTCAATCTCGACCTTCCCAGGAACAGCCTCATCGTGATCACCGGGCTTTCCGGCTCTGGAAAATCCTCGCTGGCATTCGACACTCTCTACGCGGAAGGGCAGCGCCGCTATGTGGAATCGCTCTCGACCTATGCCCGGCAGTTCCTGCATCTCATGGAAAAGCCCGATGTCGACCTGATCGAGGGGCTTTCTCCCGCCATTTCGATCGAGCAGAAGGCGACCAGCCACAACCCGAGATCGACCGTCGGCACGGTGACCGAAATCCACGACTATTTGCGACTGCTTTTCGCGCGAGCGGGAGATCCGGTCTGCCCCGAGCACGGCATCACGCTGAAAGCCCAGAGCGTGAGCCAGATGGTCGACCATATCCTTTCATTGCCTGCCGACACCAGGCTGATGATCCTCTCCCCGCTGGTGGTGGGCAGGAAGGGGGAGCAGATCGACCTCATCGACGAACTGCGCGCCCAGGGGTTCGTGAGGCTGAGGCTGGACGGCGAGATCCACGAAATAGACAACGTTCCGAAGCTGCAGAAGAACCGGAAGCACACCATCGAGGTCGTCGTCGACAGACTGAAGGTCAGCGTCGAGGCCAAGCAGCGCCTCGCCGAATCCCTGGAAACCGCATTGCGCCATGCGGACGGGCGGGCGCTCGCCGTCGAGATGGATACGGGAGCCGAGCATCTCTTTTCGGCGAAATTCTCCTGCCCGATCTGCTCCTATTCGCTTCCCGAAATGGAGCCGAGGCTCTTTTCCTTCAACAACCCCATGGGCGCCTGCCCGAAATGCGACGGGCTCGGCCAGGTCAGCCTTTTCGATCCCAAAAAGGTCGTCGCCTTTCCCCATCTTTCCCTCGCCTCGGGGGCGATCAAGGGATGGGACAAGCGCAACCATTTCTATTTCCAGATGCTTCAGTCGCTCGCGGCGCATTACGGGTTCGATGTCGAAGCGCCCTTCGAATCCCTTCCTGAAGCGCCGAGAAACGTCATACTCTACGGTTCCGGGCGGGAAAAGATCGAATTTTATTACCCCACGGAACGAGGGGCGAAGCGCATCCAGCAGCATGCCTTCGAGGGCATCATTCACAACCTGGAGCGCCGCTACAGGGAAACCGATTCGGTCATGGTGCGGGAGGAGCTGTCCAGGTTCCTGACCAACAGCCCCTGCCCAGAGTGCCATGGCACGCGGCTGAGGAAAGAGGCGAGACATGTGATGGTGGCCGGCCTCACGCTGCACGAAATCAGCCAGAAGCCCCTGAAGGATGCCCTCTCCTTTTTCCAATCCCTTTCCCTTCCCGGAAGCAAGAAGGCGGTCGCGGAAAAAATCTCGCACGAAATCGTCAGCCGCCTCACCTTCCTCAACAACGTCGGCCTCGACTACCTTTCGCTGGACCGGAGCGCCGACACTCTGTCCGGCGGGGAAGCGCAGCGCATCAGGCTGGCCAGTCAGATCGGCTCGGGACTTACCGGCGTCATGTACGTCCTCGACGAGCCTTCAATCGGGCTGCATCAGCGCGACAACACGCGGCTCCTCGACACCCTCAAGCATTTGAGGAATCTGGGCAACACGGTGATCGTGGTCGAGCACGACGAGGATGCGATAAGATGCGCCGACCATGTCGTCGACATCGGCCCCGGAGCCGGCGTCCACGGCGGCAGGATCATCGCGGAAGGGACGCCGGAAGCCATAGCAGAAAACCCGGATTCGCTCACCGGCCTCTACCTTTGCGGGAAGAAATCCATTCCCGTCCCGAAGAAAAGAATCCCGCCTTCCGAATCGCGCTGGCTGAAGCTCAAGGGGGCCTGCGGGAACAACCTGAAAGACGTGAACCTCGACCTGCCTGTCGGCCTCTTCACCGCCATCACCGGCGTCTCGGGTTCCGGCAAATCGACCCTGATCAACGACACCCTCTATGCTTCGGTATCCCAATCCCTCTACGGCAGCAGCCGCGACGTCTCCCCCTTCGAATCGATCACCGGAATCGAGTATTTCGACAAGGTGATCAACATGGACCAGAGCCCGATAGGCAGGACCCCCAGATCGAACCCCGCCACCTACACCGGGCTTTTTACCCCGATCCGGGAACTCTTCTCGGGCACCCCCCAATCGAGGGAAAGAGGATACGGCCCCGGGCGCTTCTCCTTCAACGTCAAGGGCGGGAGATGCGAAGCCTGCCAGGGAGACGGCGTGATCCGGGTCGAGATGCATTTCCTCCCCGACATCTACGTGCCCTGCGACGTCTGCCATGGCAAGCGCTACAACAGGGAGACGCTGGAAATCCATTACAGGGGCAGGAACATCTACGAGATTCTCGAAATGACCGTGGAGGCTGCAGCCGAATTCTTCTCTGCAGTACCTGCCGTGTCCAGGAAGCTGCAGACCCTGCTCGACGTGGGGCTGGGCTACATCACGCTCGGGCAGAGCGCGACCACCCTCTCGGGCGGGGAAGCGCAGCGCGTCAAGCTCTCGCTGGAGCTTTCCAAGCGCGACACCGGGAGGACGCTCTACATTCTGGACGAGCCGACCACCGGGCTGCATTTCCAGGATATCGCCATGCTGCTCAAGGTGCTGCACCGCCTGCGCGAGCAGGGGAACACGGTGGTAGTGATCGAGCACAACCTGGATGTCATCAAGACTGCCGACTGGATCATCGATCTGGGCCCTGAAGGCGGAAACGGCGGAGGAGAGATCGTCGCGGAAGGGTCGCCCGAATCCGTGGCTGAGAACAAGCGCAGCCATACCGGGCGCTATCTGGAAAAAGTGCTGCGCCAATGAAAAACCCGCCACCTCATGCAAGGTGGCGGGCTTCTGATCTCGGAATTCCCCGGTTTATTCGGCCTCGGGCTGATCCATCAGCATGACCAGCGCCATGGGGGCATTGTCGCCCTGGCGGAAGCCTGCCTTCAGTATCCTGAGATAGCCGCCGTTGCGGTTCGCATAGCGGGGGCCGAGCTCGTCGAAAAGCTTGACGACCATGTCGCGGTCGCGCAGCCTGTCGAAAGCGAGCCTGCGGTTCGCCAAGGAGGGCTTCTTGCCCAGCGTGATCAGGGGCTCTGCAACGCGGCGCAGTTCCTTAGCCTTGGGGAGCGTGGTCGTGATGGTTTCATGCTTCAGGAGCGAGTTGGTCATATTCCTGAGCATCGCCAGACGATGACTGCTCGTGACATTCAGTTTTCTCAATCCGAGACGGTGGCGCATAACTTATCCTTTCTTAAGGCTTTTCCAGCCCTGCAGGAGGCCAGTTTTCCAGTTTCATTCCCAGGGAAAGGCCGCGCGATGCGAGCACTTCCTTGATTTCGTTGAGCGACTTGCGCCCCAGGTTCGGCGCTTTCAGGAGCTCGTGCTCGGTGCACTGGATCAGGTCGCCGATGTAAAAAATGTTTTCAGACTTCAGGCAGTTGGCGCTTCTCACGGTCAGCTCGAGATCGTCCACGGGCCTCAGCAGGATCGGGTCGATCTGGGGTGCCTTGGGCTGCTCGGCAAGCGCGGGCGTCCCTTCCAGGTCCGCAAAAACAGAGAGCTGGTCGACCAGAATCCTGGCTGCATGCCTGATCGCATCCTCGGGATCGATCACACCGTTGGTCTCGATATTCATAACCAGCTTGTCGAGGTCGGTGCGCTGCTCGACGCGGGCGCTCTCGACCGCATAGCTGACGCGGCGCACCGGGCTGAAGGAAGCATCCAGCATGATCCTGCCGATTGCCCTGTTCTCGCCGGATTTGATGCGCACGGCGCTGGGCTGATAGCCGCGCCCCTTCTCGACCTTGATTTCCATTTCCAGCTTGCCGCCTTCGGTCAGGTGGGCGATCACATGCTCGGGATTGATGATCTCCACATCGTGGGACGTTTCGATGTCGCCGGCCGTGACCATGCCCTCTCCTTCCTTCTTCAGGGTGAGGAAAGCCTCATCGCGGTTGTGCAGCTTGAGCACGATGCCCTTGAGGTTGAGCAGGATGTCGACCACGTCCTCCTGCACGCCGTCCAGGCTCGAATATTCGTGGAGCACGCCGCTGATCTGAACCTCGGTAGGGGCATAGCCCGTCATCGAAGACAGCAAGATGCGACGCAGTGCATTGCCCAGCGTGTGGCCGTAACCGCGCTCGAAAGGCTCCATGGTGACCTTGGCATGCGTAGGTGCCAGGCTCTCGACCTCGATAATACGCGGCTTAAGAAGAGTACTGCTTTGCATATCCTGATTCCCTCGGTTGCGAATTACTTGGAATACAACTCGACAACAAGATTCTCGTTGATGGTGGAAGGCAATTCGGAGCGCTGCGGCTTGGCCTTGAACACACCCTTCATCGCCTTGGCGTCGACATCGACCCACTCGGGGAAGCCGCGCTGCTCGGCTGCCTCGACGGATGCCTTGATCCTGAGGTGCTGCTTGGCGCCTTCGGCAACTTCGACCACGTCGCCCACCTTCACCTGGTAGGAAGGAATGTTGACCCGCCTGCCGTTGACCAGAATCCCGTTATGCCTGACAACCTGCCTTGCCTCGCTTCTGGAAATGCCGAAACCCATCCTGTAGGCCACGTTGTCCAGGCGGCACTCGAGAAGCTGGAGCAGATTGTCGCCGGTGATGCCGCGCCTTCTGTCGGCCTCCTTGTAGGAAAGGCGGAACTGGCCTTCCAGAATGCCGTAGATGCGGCGCAGCTTCTGCTTGGCGCGCAACTGGACGCCATAGTCGGAAAGCCTGCCCTTCTTCTGTCCGTGCTGGCCCGGCGCATAATTCCTGCGCTCGATCGCGCACTTGTCGGAGAAGCACTTTTCCCCCTTCAGGAAAAGCTTTTCGCCTTCACGCCGGCACTGGCGGCACTTTGCATCGAGATTTCTAGCCACTATCAGACTCCTGAATTAAATACGGCGCTTCTTGGGCGGACGGCAGCCGTTGTGGGGAATGGGGGTCACATCCGAAATGCTGGTGATCTTGAACCCTGCCGAATTCAGCGCGCGGACAGCGGACTCGCGTCCCGGGCCGGGGCCCTTGATGCGCACTTCCAGATTCTTGACGCCGCATTCCTGGGCAAGCTTGCCGGCCGTTTCCGCCGCGATCTGCGCAGCGAATGGCGTGCTCTTCCTGGAACCCTTGAAACCGCCGCTTCCCGAAGTAGCCCAGGAAAGCGCATTGCCCTGGCGGTCGGTGATCGTGACGATGGTGTTGTTAAAGGAGGCGTGGATATGCGCAATGCCTTCCGAAACGTTCTTCTTGACCTTCTTGCGCACCCTGGTATTAGTTTTTGCCATATCGGTTCCCCTGATTATTTAGCGCGCATCGACTTGCGCGGCCCCTTGCGGGTCCTGGCATTGGTCCTGGTGCGCTGCCCGCGAACGGGAAGCCCGCGCCTGTGACGGAGGCCGCGATAGCAACCCAGATCCATCAGGCGCTTGATATTCATGGACACTTCGCGGCGAAGATCGCCTTCCACCGTGATATGCGCCACCTGATCGCGCAGCTTTTCGACCTCGGCCTCGCTCAGATCCTTGATCTTGGTCGAGGTGCTGATCCCTGCCGCAGCGCAAATTTGACGTGCCCGAGTGCGACCAACACCGTAGATCGCGGTCAACGCGATTTCAGCGTGCTGATGATTCGGAATGTTAACCCCTGCTATCCGGGCCATTCGTTCACTCCAACTTAGAAAAATTGATAATTATAACACCAGAACCGATCGAAACTCAATCAGCCCTGACGTTGCTTGTGCCTGCGGTCGGTGCAAATGACGCGCACCACCCGGTTGCGGCGGATGATCTTGCAATTCCGGCAAATCTTTTTCACCGATGCCTGAACTCTCATTTTCTTCTCCTGTTACTTCGCTCTAAATGTGATTCTCACTCGGCTCAGGTCATAGGGGGTCATCTCACAGGTGACCTTGTCCCCGGGCAATATGCGGATGTAATGCATCCTCATCTTGCCCGAAATATGCCCCAGAACCACATGCCCGTTTTCCAGCTTCACGCGGAAAGTCGCATTGGGGAGGGTTTCGAGTATCTCCCCCTGCATCTGGATCGTTTCTTCCTTCGCCATGTTACGCGCCGCCCTTGAAACTGGCCTTCTTCAGCAGGCTTTCATACTGGTTCGACATCATGTAGGCCTGAACCTGCGCCATGAAGTCCATGGTCACGACCACGATGATCAGAAGCGATGTGCCGCCGAAATAGAAGGGCACGTTCCACTTCACGATCAGGAATTCCGGCAGCAAGCAGACCAGCGTGATGTACAGTGCGCCGATCAGCGTGAGACGCATCATGATGCGCTCTATGTATCGCGCGGTCTGCTCCCCCGGCCTGATTCCGGGGACGAATGCGCCGCTCTTCTTCAAGTTGTCCGCCGTCTCCTTCGGATTGAAGACGAGCGCCGTATAGAAGAAGCAGAAAAAGATGATCGCACTGGCGTACAGCAGCACATAGACGGGCTGCCCCGGAGAGAGCGCATCCTTGATGTCGGAAAGCCATAAAAGCGACTTGTGGCTGCCGAACCATCCCGCCACCGTAGCGGGAAAAAGAATGATCGAGGAAGCGAATATCGGCGGAATCACCCCTGCCATGTTCAGCTTCAACGGAAGATGCGAGCTCTGCCCGCCGTACACCTTCCTCCCAACCTGCCTCTTCGCGTAATTCACCAGTATCTTACGCTGTCCGCGTTCGACGAACACCACCAGGGCGGTCACTGCCACCACGCCGACCAGCAACACCAGCACCATAGGAATCGAGAATGCGCCGGTGCGCGCAAGCTCGAGCGTTCCACCGATGGCATGCGGCAAGCCCGCAGCGATGCCGCTGAATATGATCATCGAAATGCCGTTGCCTATGCCGCGCTCGGTGATCTGCTCGCCCAGCCACATCAGAAACATCGTTCCCGTCACCAGCGTGATCACGGTGGTGATCCTGAACAGAAAGCCGGGATCGGGAACGAGCCCCGGCTGCCCTTCGAGCGCAACCGATATCCCTATCGCCTGGAATACGGCAAGGCCCAGCGTGCCGTATCTCGTGTACTGCGTGATTTTCTTGCGCCCGCTTTCGCCTTCCTTCTTCAGCTGCTCGAGCTGAGGAACCACCACTGCCCCGAGCTGCAATATGATCGAGGCGGAAATGTAGGGCATGATCCCCAGCGCGAAAATCGTGAACCTGGAAAGCGCGCCACCGGAAAACATGTTGAACATGCCGAGGATGCCGCCCTGCTGGCTCTTGAAAAGATCGGACAGGACGTTCGCGTCGATTCCGGGAACCGGAATATGCGCCCCGATCCGGTAGACGATCAATGCCCCCAGCAGGAAAATCAGGCGCTTGTTCAGGTCGCCGTATTTCGCCGAAGACGCTTGCGCAGGGTTCGCCAAATCAGGCCTCTACCGATCCGCCGGCAGCCTCGATCGCCGCCTTCGCACCCTTGGTCGCGGCAAGCCCCTGAAGCTTGACAGCTTTGGTGATGGCGCCGGAAGCGATCACCTTGGCGTGGAGCGCATCGTGCGCAACGATGCCGGACTTCTTAAGAAGCAGCAGGTCGATCGTTTCGACAGGCATCTTCTCCAGATCGGAAAGCCTCACTTCCGCCGTGCTTCCCGCCGTCAGGGAAACGAAGCCGCGCTTCGGCAGGCGCCTTTGCAGGGGCATCTGACCGCCTTCGAAACCGACCTTGTGAAAGCCGCCGGACCGGGATTTCTGTCCCTTGTGCCCGCGCCCTGCCGTTTTGCCCAGGCCGCAGCCGATTCCCCGGCCCACCCTGCGCTTTGCATGCTTGGACCCTGCTGCAGGTTTGATGTCGTTCAATTGCATCTTAAGCCTCGCACTTCACTAGATAATTCACCTTGTCGATCATGCCGCGATTCGCAGGAGTGTCGTCGACAACCACGGTATGGTTCATGCGGCGGAGCCCCAGGCCGCGCACGCAGGCGCGATGCGACTCCTTGGTTCCGATCACGCTTTTCACCAGCGTAACGCTGATTTTCTTGGGTTCCGCTTTTTTAGCCTTTGCCATGATTATTGCCCCAAAATTTCTTCTACGCTCTTGCCGCGCTTCGCTGCGATTTCCGAAGGCGAGTTCATCGCCTGCAGGCCGTTCAGCGTCGCCCTGACCATGTTGTAGGGATTGGTCGAGCCGATGCATTTCGCCAGCACGTTGGTCACGCCCATTACTTCGAAGATGGCGCGCATCGGGCCGCCCGCGATGATTCCGGTACCTTCCGAGGCAGGCTGCATGTAAACCTTGGCGGCGCCGTGGCGACCGATCACGGCATGATGCAAGGTGCCATTCTTCAGATCGATCTTGACCATTTTGCGGCGCGCTTCGTCCATCGCCTTTTGCACTGCAACCGGCACCTCGCGCGATTTTCCCTTGCCCATACCCACGCCGCCATCGCCGTCGCCGACCACGGTGAGCGCGGCAAAGCCGAGAATACGCCCGCCCTTTACAACCTTGGTCACGCGATTGACGCTGATCATCTTTTCCCTGAGACCGTCGCCGCGCTCCTCAGCCTGTTGTACTTTAGCCTGCATTTTCGCCATTATCTAACCCCGATCAAAACACGAGACCGTTCTCGCGCGCGGCATCAGCCAGCGCCTTGATACGACCGTGATACTTAAATCCGGAACGGTCGAAGGCAACCGTTTCGATACCTGCCTGCTTCGCCTTCTCGGCGATTCGCTTGCCAATCGCCGCAGCCGCAGCGACATTCCCGCCGTTTTTCAATTCCTTGCGAACTTCGGGCTCCAGAGTCGAGGCGCTGACCAGAACTTTTGCTCCGCTCGCATCGATGATCTGGGCATAAATATGCGAATTGCTCCGATGGATCGACAAGCGGGTCGCTCTTTGCTCAGCAATTTTGGCACGGGTTTTGCGTGCTCTGCGCTGACGCGCGTCAAAGTTGATCATTTCCAGTCCTTAAATATTAAAACGACTATTTCTTCTTGGTTTCCTTGAGGATCACGACCTCGTCGGCATAGCGCACACCCTTGCCCTTGTACGGCTCTGGGCTGCGGTAAGCGCGAATTTCCGCGGCCACCTGTCCGACCTTCTGCTTGTCGGCACCCTTGAGCAGGATTTCGGTTTGCGTCGGGGTTTCCACCTTCACGCCCGCGGGCATCTTGTATGCAACCGGGTGCGAGAATCCCAGAGTCAGATTCAGGGTATCCCCTGCAGCCTGGGCGCGATAGCCCACGCCGACCAGGGTCAGCTTCTTCTCGAAGCCGGAAGACACGCCCTTCACCATGTTCGCGACTAGGGCTCTCAGCGTTCCCGACATTGCATGGGACTGAGCGGAATCGTTCGCCGCCTTGCAATGCAGCAGCTCGCCTTCGGACTCCACGCTCACATAATCGGGATAATCCTGGGACAGGGAGCCCAGCGGGCCCTTCACGGCGATCTTACCGACCGACAGGGAAACTTCTACGTTTTTCGGCACGACGACCGGATTTTTAGCTACTCGAGACATGTTTCATCCTTACGCAACAATGCACAGCACTTCGCCGCCGATGCCGGAGGCACGAGCCTTGCGATCGGTCATCACGCCCCTGGAAGTCGAGACAATCGCAACCCCCAGACCGTTCATCACGCTGGGAATATCGGCATGCCCCTTGTAAGTGCGCAGGCCGGGCCGACTGACCCGCTCGATCTTCTCGATCACGGGACGTCCCGCATAATATTTCAACTCGATATCCAGGGAAGGCTTGGCTTCGCTCCCGGCCACCTTGTATCCGCCGATGTAGCCCTCGTCGAGCAGCACCTTGGCGATCGACACCTTGAGCTTGGAAGAGGGAATGGATACCGTCGGCTTTTCAGCCATTTGCGCATTCCTGATACGCGTCAGCATATCGGAGATGGGATCGCTCATACTCATATGTAATAGTCTCCTACCAGCTCGCCTTGACCACGCCCGGAACTTCGCCGCGCATGATGGTTTCGCGCAGCTTGATTCGCCCCAGACCGAACTTGCTGTATACCCCGCGGCCCCTTCCCGTCAGCGCGCAGCGATTGCGCAGCCTGACCGGGCTGGAGTTCCTGGGCAGCGCCTGCAGAGCGAGACGCGCGGCATGACGCGCTTCCTCGTCCAGGCTCATGTTGTTGATGATCGAATTCAGTTCGGCGCGCTTGGCAGCGAATTTCGCCACCGTGTCGCGGCGCTTCTTTTCGCGGTTGATCAAAGCAAGTTTGGCCATTGTCTACCTCAATTCTTGAATGGAAATTTGAAGGCGGCCAGCAGCGCGCGCGCCTCTTCGTCTGTTTTCGCGGTGGTGGTGATGGTGATGTTCATGCCACGCAACGCGTCGATCTTGTCGTACTCGATTTCGGGAAAAATGATCTGTTCCTTGACGCCCATGTTGTAATTACCGCGGCCGTCGAAGGATTTTCCGGAAATGCCGCGAAAATCGCGGATTCGCGGAATCGCGATCGAAATCAGACGATCCAGGAATTCGTACATCCTGACGTTGCGCAGGGTCACCTTGCAGCCCACCGGATAGCCTTCGCGGATCTTGAATCCGGCGATCGACTTCTTCGATTTAGTGACGACAGGCTTCTGTCCGGCGATTTTCTGCATGTCGCCGACGGCGAAATCCATCACCTTCTTGTCGGCAACGGCCTCCCCGACCCCCATGTTGAGGGTGATCTTCTCGATCCTCGGCACTTCCATGACCGACTTGTAGCCGAACTGGTTCGTCAATTCGCGAACCACCGTTTCTCTGTAAAAATCCTTTAAACGAGCCATCCTTACGCTCCGATCACTTCGCCGTTCGATTTGAAATAACGGACCCTGCGTCCGTCTTCCAGCACCTTGACCCCAACCCTGTCACCCGCCTTGGTCGCGGGATTGAAGATCGCGATATTGGAAACATGGATCGGCATTTCCTTGTCGACGATACCGCCCTGCTCATTCTTGGCCGGGTTGGGCTTGACGTGCTTCCTGACCTGGTTCACGCCGGTGACGATCACGTGCTCCTCGTCGACCACCCGCAGCACAGCGCCGCGCTTGCCCTTGTCCTTGCCCGCGATGACGATCACGTCATCGCTCTTTCTGATCTTGCGCATAAATTCTCCTATCCAAGCCTGTACGGCAGCCCTCAAAGCACTTCAGGTGCAAGGGACACGATCTTCATGAACCGCTCGTTCCTGAGTTCGCGGGTCACGGGGCCGAAAATGCGCGTCCCGATCGGCTCGAACTTGTTGTTCAGCAGCACCGCGGCATTGCCGTCGAAGCGGATCAGCGAACCGTCCGGGCGGCGCACGCCGCTCGCGGTCCTGACCACCACTGCATTGTAGACTTCGCCCTTCTTGACGCGCCCACGGGGAGCGGCATCCTTGATGCTCACCTTGATGATGTCGCCAATGCCCGCATAACGGCGCTTGGAACCGCCCACCACCTTGATGCACATCACCGAACGCGCACCGGTGTTGTCGGCCACATCGAGCCTGGATTGCATTTGTATCATTTTTCACACTCCAACTTATCCCGACCACGGCAACAAGGCCGCTTTGTCGACCAGTATTGGATCCCGTCCGGGTCAGGTCGCCGTTTTGGCTGAACACAAAAGAGGGGGATTATATCGCCTATCCCCCGGCATTGCAAGATTAAACAGTGCGCGCCTTTTCCACCAGCTTGGACACGCGCCAGCTTTTCGTCCTGGAGAGCGGACGGCATTCCTCGATCACGACGATATCGCCGGTGTGGAATTCGTTGTTCTCGTCGTGCGCATGATATTTCTTGCTGCGCTTGACGATCTTGCCGTAAAGGGGATGCTTCACCCTGCGCTCCACCAGAACGGTCACCGTCTTGTCCATCTTGTCGCTGACGACTGCGCCTGTCAGCGTACGCTTCAATTCGTTGAGTTCACTCATGACTGGCCAGCCTTCTCTTTCATGACGGTCCGAACGCGCGCGATGTCCCTGCGCACTTTTTTCATTTGACTATAGTTCGCAAGTTGCTGGGTCGAAAGCTGCATGCGCAGACCGAACTGCGTCTTCAGCAGATCCAGCAGCTCATCGTTCAACCCGTCCTTGTCCTTTTGCCTCAATTCGCTTGCTTTCATGGCCTTATCCTACCTGACGAACGACAAATGTCGTGGAAATCGGCAACTTGGCAGCGGCAAGCCTGAAAGCTTCCCTTGCGATCGCTTCGTCCACGCCTTCCATTTCGTACAACACCTTGCCTGGCTGAATCTCGGCGACCCAGTACTCCGGACTGCCCTTGCCGTTACCCATACGCACTTCAGCCGGCTTCTTGGAGATCGGCTTGTCCGGGAAGATCCTGATCCAGATGCGCCCACCCCGCTTGATGTGACGGGTCATGGCGCGACGCGCCGCCTCGATCTGGCGCGCAGTCAGGCGGCCGCGCTCGACAGCCTTCAGGCCGAACTCGCCGAAGGACACCTTGGCGCCTCTTGTCGCAACGCCGGTATTGCGGCCCTTCTGCTGTTTACGGAATTTCGTTCTAGACGGCTGCAGCATTTTTCACTCCTGTTTTCCTGGCCTTCTTTTCCGGCTCTGCTGGCTGGGCGGCAGGCGCTTCAATCCTGCTCGCCTCGCCCTTGTAAACCCATACCTTGACGCCGATCACCCCATAGGTGGTCTTGGCTTCGGATACGCCATAATCGATATCCGCGCGCAGGGTATGCAGCGGCACGCGCCCTTCCCTGTACCACTCGCGCCTGGCGATTTCGATGCCGTTCAGGCGCCCGGCGCTCATGATCTTGATGCCCTGTGCGCCAAGGCGCATTGCATTCGTCATGGCGCGCTTCATTGCACGACGGAACATGATCCGCTTCTCCAGCTGCTGGGCAATGCTGTCCGCGATCAGCTTGGCATCGATTTCAGGCTTCCTGATTTCCTCGATGTTGATATGCACCGGAACGCCCATCATTTTCTGCAGTTGCGCCTTCAGCACTTCGATGTCTTCGCCCTTCTTTCCGATCACGATGCCGGGCCGCGAGCTGTAAATCGTTATGCGCGCATTCTTGGCGGGACGTTCGATGACGATCTTGCCGACCGATGCGTGAGCAAGCTTCTTGCCGAGGAATTCCCTGACCTGGATGTCTTCGAGCAGCATGGAAGGAAACTTCTTGCTGTTGGCGTACCATTTGGACGACCAGTTTTTCAGTACGGATAACCGAAATCCTGTCGGATGAATTTTCTGACCCATTACCTATCCTTTATAAAGGGCATCAAATGCCCACAGTGACCTGAATGTGGCAGGTGCGCTTGCTGATCCTGTTGCCGCGCCCCTTCGCCCTTGCGGTGAACCGCTTCAGCGTGGTGCCTTCGTCGACCAGGATTTCCGATACCTTCAGTTCGTCGATATCGGCACCCTCGTTGTGTTCGGCATTCGCAATCGCCGACTCAAGCACCTTGCGGATAATGGCCGCACCCTTCTTCGGGCTGAAAGCAAGCAGATTGAGCGCCTTGTCGACAGGCAGCCCCCTGATCTGGTCAGCGACCAGCCTGCCCTTCTGAGCAGACAGTCTCACGCCGCGCAATATTGCAGAAGTTTTCATCTCGGGCTCCTATTTCTTGGCTTTCTTGTCGGCGGCATGACCCTTGAAAGTGCGGGTCAGCGAAAACTCGCCGAGCTTGTGGCCGACCATATTCTCGGAAATGTAGACCGGAATATGCTGCTTGCCGTTGTGAACGGCGATCGTGAGTCCGACGAAGTCCGGCAGGACTGTCGAACGGCGCGACCATGTCTTGATCGGACGCTTGTCGTTGGTCGCCCTGACCGTTTCCACCTTCTTGATCAGATGGGCATCGACAAATGGGCCTTTTTTTACGGAACGTGCCATATGCTACCTCTTATCTCTTGTGACGACTGCGGACAATCATGCCCGAAGTGCGCTTGTTGCTGCGGGTACGATAGCCCTTCGCAGGAACACCCCAGGGGCTGACCGGATCGCGTCCGGCAGCAGTCTTTCCTTCGCCGCCGCCGTGCGGATGGTCGATCGGATTCATCGCCACGCCGCGCACCGTCGGCCTGATGCCTCTCCAGCGGTTGGCGCCGGCCTTGCCTATCGAACGCAGCGAATGCTCTTCGTTGCTAACTTCGCCAAGGGTAGCGCGGCAGTCCACGTGAACCTTGCGGATTTCGCCGGAGCGCAGCCTCAACTGGGCATAGCTGCCTTCCCTCGCCAGAAGCTGCACCGAAGTGCCGGCGGAACGGGCCAGCTGCGCGCCTTTTCCGGGAAGCATCTCGACACAGTGAACCGTCGATCCGACAGGGATGTGCCTCAGCGCCAGGCAATTGCCGGGCTTGATCGGCGCTTCCGGTCCGTTCAGCAGAATCGTGCCTTCGGTCATGCCCTTGGGAGCGATGATGTAACGGCGCTCGCCGTCCGCATAGCACAGCAATGCAATGTGCGCACTCCTGTTCGGGTCGTATTCCAGCCGCTCGACCTTCGCGGGAATGCCGTCCTTGTTCCGTCTGAAATCGACAATCCGGTAATGCTGCTTGTGTCCGCCGCCCATGTGGCGCGTCGTGATGTGGCCGTTATTGTTGCGGCCGGCCGTCTTCGACTGCTTCTCGACGAGCTTCGCAAGAGGAGCCCCCTTGTGCAAACCCGGGGTTTTCACCTGGATCACGGCCCTGCGGCCGGGAGACGTCGGTTTTACTTTAATCAGTGCCATATTCGATCCTTATCCTCAGCTCTCGCCGGCCGCAAAGTTGATTTCCTGCCCGGGCTGCAGCGAGACGTAAGCCTTCTTCCAGTCCTTGCGGCTTCCCATGAAGCGGCCGAAGCGTTTGGATTTGCCCTTGACGTTCAGCATCTGCACGGAGTCGACCTTGACGTTGAACATCAGTTCGACCGCAGACTTGACCTCGATCTTGGTCGCATCGGTAGCAACCTTGAAGATGATCTGCTCGTGCTTGTCGGCGACATGGGTGCTCTTTTCGGAGATCACCGGCGCGAGCAGCACCTGCATCAGACGTTCCTTGTTCATTCCACTCATGCCATCATCTCCTCAATCTTGGCCACTGCGCCCTTCGTCATCAGCACGGTTGGCGAACGAACAAGGCTGACAGGATCGGCATATTGCGCTTCCACGACATAAACGTTCGGCAGGTTGCGGGAAGACAGGTAGAGGTTTTCGTCGAAGCTGTCGGTCACGATCATCACCTGCTCCAGCCCCATCCCCTTGAGCTTGGAAACCAGCTCCTTGGTTTTCGGGGTTTCCAGGCTCAGCTTGTCGATGACCGAAAGCCTGTCTTCGCGAACCAGCTGGGAAAGGATAGTGCAGATCCCCGCACGGTACATCTTCCTGTTCACCTTGTGACCGAAGTTCTCCTCCGGGCTGTTCGGGAAAATCTTGCCGCCTCCGCGCCACAGAGGGCTGGATGCCATACCGGCGCGGGCGCGTCCGGTGCCTTTCTGGCGGAACGGCTTCTTGGTCGACTTGGCGACATCCGAACGCCCCTTCTGGGCACGGTTGGCGCTCCTGGCGTTGGCCATGTAAGCGGTGACTATCTGGTGAACCAGGGCTTCGTTGTAATCGCGCCCGAACAGAGTGTCGGAAGCCGCAACCTTGGAAGCCTTGCCTTTTTCGTCTATCAGTTTCAGTTCCATCATGCACCTGCCTTAACGCTTGGACGTACGATCACCGTGCCGCCGTTCCATCCCGGAAGCGCGCCCTTGATGAGCAGGAGCTGGCGCTCGGTGTCTATTCTCAGAACCTCGAGATTCTGCACCGTTTTCTTGACATTGCCATACTGGCCGGCCATTTTCTTGCCGGGGAAGACGCGACCGGGATCCTGCGCCATGCCGATCGACCCGGGGCTGTTGTGCGAACGCGAATTGCCGTGGCTGGCGCGGTTCGACGAGAAATTGTGACGCTTGATCGGGCCCGAAAAACCCTTGCCCTTCGAAGTTCCGGTCACATCGACCATCTGCCCGACCGAGAAAATCTCCACGCTGATTTTCTCTCCGGGCTGGAGGCTCGGTGCCGACTCCAGGCGGAATTCCTTGAAAACGGAACCTGACTCGACTCCGGCCTTGGCGCAATGGCCTGCCGTAGCCTTGTTCACGCGGCTTGCACGGCGCGTGCCATAGGTAACCTGAACGGCATTGTAGCCGTCCGTTCCGTCGTTCTTGATCTGGGTAACGCGATTGTCGGACATGTCCAGCACCGTCACGGGAAGGCTCGCGCCTTCTTCGGTGAAAATGCGGGTCATGCCGATCTTGCGACCGACAAGTCCTAAGCTCATAATTATTATCCTCTAAAACAGCCGGTTACGATTGACCGGCATCAAACGGGGAAAATGCCCCGAATTCCTTACAGCTTGATTTCCACGTCCACGCCAGCAGGCAGATCGAGCTTCATCAACGCATCGACCGTCTTGTCGGTCGGGTCGATGATATCCATCAGCCTCAGATGCGTCCTGATTTCGTACTGGTCGCGCGATGTCTTGTTGACATGGGGCGAACGCAGCACGTCGAAACGCTCGATTTTGGTAGGCAAGGGAACGGGGCCCTTGACCACGGCGCCGGTGCGCTTGGCCGTATCGACGATCTCCAATGCCGACTGATCGATCAGACGGTAATCGAAGGCCTTGAGACGGATCCTGATTTTCTGGCTTTGCATAATAGTATATTCCGGTTTTTACTGGATGACCTTGGCGACGACGCCTGCGCCCACGGTGCGGCCGCCTTCGCGGATCGCAAAACGCAGACCTTCTTCCATCGCAACCGGCGCAATCAAGGACACCGTCACCGACACGTTGTCACCCGGCATCACCATCTCAGTGCCTTCCGGCAGATCGATCGAACCCGTCACGTCGGTCGTCCTGAAAAAGAACTGCGGACGATAGCCGTTGAAGAAAGGCGTATGACGACCCCCTTCATCCTTCGACAGCACATAGATCTCGGCCGTGAACTTGGTGTGCGGCGTGATCGAACCGGGCTTGGCCAGAACCTGGCCGCGCTCCACTTCCTCGCGCTTCGTGCCGCGCAGCAGCACCCCAACGTTGTCACCCGCCTGACCCTGGTCAAGCAGCTTCCTGAACATCTCGACGCCGGTACACGTGGTCTTCTGCGTCGGACGAATCCCGACGATCTCAACCTCGTCGCCAACCTTGATGATCCCGCGCTCGACACGCCCCGTCACCACCGTGCCGCGTCCGGAAATCGAGAAAACGTCTTCAACAGGCATCAGGAACGCCCCGTCAACCGCACGCTGCGGATCAGGAATATAGCTGTCCAGCGCTTCGGCCAGCTTGAAAATCGAGGGCTCGCCGATATCCGACTGGTCTCCCTGCAGCGCCTTCAGCGCGGAGCCCGTGATGATCGGGGTGTCGTCCCCGGGGAAATCGTACTTCGACAGCAGCTCCCTGATCTCCATCTCGACCAGCTCCAGCAGCTCCGGATCGTCGACCATATCCGCCTTGTTCATGTACACCACGATGTACGGAACACCAACCTGGCGCGCCAGCAGAATGTGCTCGCGCGTCTGCGGCATCGGGCCGTCCGCAGCCGACACCACCAGAATCGCACCGTCCATCTGCGCAGCACCCGTGATCATGTTCTTCACGTAGTCGGCGTGCCCAGGGCAGTCAACGTGCGCATAGTGCCGCTTCACCGTCTCGTATTCCACGTGCGCCGTGTTGATCGTGATCCCCCGCGCGCGCTCTTCAGGCGCAGAATCAATCTGGTCGTAGCTCTTCGCCTCGCCGCCAAACTTCTTCGTCAGAACCGACGTGATCGCCGCCGTCAGCGTCGTCTTGCCGTGGTCAACGTGACCAATCGTTCCTACGTTTACGTGCGGCTTCGTCCGCTCAAACTTGCTCTTTGCCATGATGATTTCCTCTGGTTACGCCCTGCGGGCTCCAATTAAATTAATATCACTTTTTGCTGACGACGGCTTCCGCCACATTCTTCGGCGCTTCGCTGTAATGCTTGAATTCCATGGTATAGGTAGCGCGCCCCTGGGTTGCGGAACGCAGCGACGTGGAATACCCGAACATTTCCGCGAGCGGCACTTCTGCTTTGACTACCTTGCCGCCGCCGGGCATATCGTCCATGCCCTGAACCATGCCGCGACGGGAAGAAAGATCGCCCATCACCGTGCCGGTATATTCTTCCGGGGTTTCCACTTCAACCGCCATCATCGGCTCGAGCAGGACAGGATTGGCTTTCCTCATGCCGTCCTTGAACGCCATGGATGCCGCCATCTTGAACGCATTCTCGTTCGAGTCGACGTCATGGTAGGAGCCGTCGAAAAGCGTCACCTTCACATCGACCACGGGGAAGCCCGCGATCACGCCGTTCGGCAGCGTATCGATCAGGCCCTTCTCGACTGCAGGGATGTATTCGCGGGGAACGGTCCCCCCCTTGATCATGTCGACGAATTCGAAGCCCTTGCCCGCCTCGTTCGGTTCCATCTTGATCCAGACATGCCCGTACTGGCCGCGGCCGCCGGACTGCTTGACGAACTTGCCTTCGACCTCGACGGCCTTCTTGATCGCTTCGCGGTAAGCCACCTGGGGCGCCCCGACATTGGCTTCCACCCCGAATTCTCGCTTCATCCGGTCGACCAGGATTTCGAGGTGCAACTCGCCCATGCCGGAGATGATGGTCTGCCCGGACTCCTCGTCGGTCCTGACGCGGAAGGAAGGATCTTCCTGGGCCAGACGATTCAGCGCAATGCCCATCTTTTCCTGGTCGCTCTTGGTCTTGGGCTCAACAGCCACGTGAATCACGGGCTCGGGGAAAACCATGCGCTCCAGGGTGATGATTTTGCCCGGATCGCACAGCGTATCGCCGGTGGTCGCCTCCTTGAGGCCCACCGCAGCCGCGATGTCGCCGGCGCGAACTTCCTTGATTTCCTCGCGCTGGTTCGCATGCATCTGCAGGATACGGCCGATGCGCTCCTTCCTGCCCTTCACCGGGTTGTAAATGGTGTCGCCGGAATTCACCACGCCCGAATAGACGCGGAAGAAAATCAGCTGGCCGACGAAAGGATCGGTCATGATCTTGAACGCGAGGCCCGAGAAAGGCTCGTCATCGCTGGCGTGACGCTCGCCCTCGGAACCATCTTCCATTTCGCCCTTGATCGCGGGAATGTCCACCGGAGCCGGCATGTAGTCGAGAACCGCATCCAGCATCGCCTGGACGCCCTTGTTCTTGAACGCGGAACCGCACATCATCGGCACGATTTCGCTTGCAATGGTGCGCGCCCTCAAAGCTCCCTTGATCTCGGCTTCGGAAAGGTCGCCCTCCTCGAGATACTTGTTCATCAATTCCTCGGAAGCTTCGGCAGCAGTCTCGACCATCTTTTCGCGCCATTCCCGGGCGAGCTCCTTGAGCTCGGCAGGAATCTCGCGCAACTCGAACTTCATGCCCTGGGACGCCTCGTCCCAGTAGATTGCCTTCATCGTAATGAGGTCAACCACCCCCTCGAACTTGTCTTCGGCGCCAATCGGGATCTGAATGGGGATCGGGTTCGCCTTCAGGCGGGTGCGCATCTGGTCGTAAACCTTGAAGAAGTTCGCGCCCGAGCGGTCCATCTTGTTGACGAACGCAAGCCTCGGAACCTTGTATTTGTTGGCCTGGCGCCACACCGTTTCGGACTGGGGCTGAACGCCGCCCACCGCACAGTAGACCATGCAAGCGCCATCCAGCACGCGCATGGAGCGCTCGACCTCGATGGTGAAGTCGACGTGCCCGGGGGTATCGATGATGTTGATGCGATGCTCGGGGCGATTTCCGTCCATGCCCTTCCAGAAGCAGGTGGTCGCAGCAGAAGTGATGGTGATGCCGCGCTCCTGTTCCTGTTCCATCCAGTCCATGGTCGCAGCGCCGTCGTGCACTTCGCCGATCTTGTGCGATACGCCGGTGTAATACAGGATGCGTTCGGTGGTCGTCGTCTTGCCGGCATCGATATGCGCACTGATGCCGATGTTACGATAACGCTCAATAGGTGTTTTACGTGCCACAATATACCCTTAGATCATGCCTGACGGCCATCAAAACCTGAAATGCGAGAATGCCTTGTTGGCTTCCGCCATGCGATGCACTTCCTCGCGCTTTTTCACTGCGCCGCCGCGGTTTTCAGCCGCATCCAGCAATTCCCCGGCGAGCCTCGCACCCATCGATTTTTCCCCGCGCTTTCTCGCTGCATCCTTCAGCCACCTCATGGCCAGCGCGGTACGGCGCGACGCGCGCACTTCGACCGGAACCTGATAGTTGGCACCGCCCACGCGGCGACTCTTCACCTCGACCAGAGGCTTGACGTTCGACAGCGCCTGGAGAAACACCTCTACGGGATCCTTGCCGCCCTTTTTCGAAACCTGATCCAGCGCGCCATAAATGATGCGCTCGGCAACCGACTTCTTGCCGTCCTGCATCAGCACGTTGACGAACTTGGCTAAATCCTGGCTCCCGAACTTGGGATCCGGCAGAATCAATCGTTTTGGTACTTCTCTACGTCTTGGCATATCATCCTCGATTCAATTAAATGGCTCACGCGCCCTTCGGACGCTTCGCGCCGTACTTGGAGCGAGCCTGCTTGCGGTCCTTCACGCCGGCAGTATCCAGGCTGCCGCGCACCATATGATAGCGAACGCCCGGGAGATCCTTGACACGGCCGCCGCGGATCAGAACCACCGAGTGTTCCTGGAGGTTGTGGCCTTCGCCGCCGATGTAGCTCGAAACTTCGAAGCCGTTGGTCAGGCGCACACGAGCAACCTTCCGCAGCGCCGAGTTCGGCTTCTTCGGCGTGGTCGTGTACACGCGGGTGCAGACGCCCCTTTTTTGCGGGCAATTCTCCAGAGCAGGCACCTTGCTCTTCACGCGCTTCTCTTTACGGGGGTTGCGCACTAACTGATTTATCGTTGGCATCGTTTATTCCTAAAAAACCGGGACGGCCTGAGCCGTCCCAATCAAATCAACCTTAGCCGCAGCTAAAAAGATTGTGGATTTTATGGTGTTATGCAGGATATGTCAAGCATCCTGCTCCTCTGCGAAGAGCTTTTCCGCGTCAAGAATCTCGCGCCCTTCAGCCATGTCAAGCCCGGCACGCTGCCTGCGCCGCGTGTTGTGGTAGGCAAGTCCGGAACCTGCCGGGATCAGCCTTCCGACGATCACATTTTCCTTGAGCCCTCTCAGGTCGTCGCGCTTGCCCATGATCGCAGCTTCGGTGAGCACGCGCGTGGTTTCCTGGAAGGATGCCGCGGAAATGAAGGAATCCGTAGACAGGGAAGCCTTGGTGATGCCGAGCAACATGTAGTCGTAAGTAGCCGGATTCTTGCCTTCTGCAGTGACTCTCGAATTTTCCTCGAGCACGTCGGCGCGTTCCACCTGTTCGCCCTGAATGAAGCGGGTGTCCCCGGCATCGTTGATCACGACGCGGCGCAGCATCTGACGCACGATGACGTTGATGTGCTTGTCGTTGATCTTGACGCCCTGCAGCCTGTAGACGTCCTGCACTTCGTCGGTGATGTAGAGCGCGAGCGCTTCCACCCCGAGCAGCCTCAGGATGTCGTGCGGATCCGCCGGACCGTCGACGATCATCTCGCCCTTGTTGACGACCTGACCATCATGCGCGGTGACATGCTTTTCCTTCGGAATCAGATACTCGTGCGCCACGCCGTCGAGATCGGTGATCACGAGGCGCTGCTTGCCCTTGGTATCCTTGCCGAAGGAAACCGTTCCGGTGACTTCCGCCAGAACCCCCGCGTCCTTGGGCGAGCGCGCTTCGAAAAGCTCAGCCACGCGCGGCAAACCGCCGGTGATGTCGCGCGTCTTGCTGGATTCCTGCGGAATCCTCGCCAGAACCTCGCCCACCGAAACCGGCTGCCCGTCCTTCACCGTGATGATCGATCCGATCTGCAGCGTGATGCTGACGGGAAGATCGGTTCCGGCGATCTTGACTTCCTGCCCCTTCTCGTCGAGCAGCTTCACCAATGGGCGCAGACCTTTCGACTGCGCCGCGCCGCGCCGCTTCGGATCGATCACGACGAGCGTGGAAAGCCCGGTCACGTCGTCGATCTGCTTGGCCACGGTAACGCCTTCCTCGATGTTCTCGAAGCGCACGATGCCGCCATATTCGGTGATGATGGGGCGGGTATGCGGATCCCAGCTGGCGAGAATCTGGCCTGCCTTGATCGCAGCCTTCTCCTTGGCCAGCAAGGTCGAGCCGTAGGGCACCTTGTGGCGCTCGCGTTCGCGGCCGTTTTCATCCTGGATGATCACTTCGCCGCTTCGCGAAATCACGATCTGCTCCCCTCGGCCGTTGGTGACCATTCTCAGGGCGGGCGTGAAATGCGCAAAACCGCTCGACTTGGATTCGATCTGGCTCACCACTGCAGCGCGGGAAGCCGCACCGCCGATGTGGAAGGTACGCATGGTGAGCTGGGTTCCGGGCTCGCCGATAGACTGCGCTGCGATGACGCCGACAGCTTCCCCCACATTGACAAGCTGGCCGCGGCCCAGATCGCGTCCGTAGCACTTGGCGCACAATCCGTAGCGGGTGTCGCAGGTGAGCGGCGTGCGCACCTTGACTTCGTCCACGCCCTTCGCCTCCACCAGATCCGCTTTGTCTTCGTCCAGCAGGGTACCGGCCTCGATCAGGGTTGCATTGGTTTCCGGATCGACGATGTCGAGCGCAGCCACCCTTCCCAGGATGCGCTCGCGCAATGCCTCGACCACCTCGCCGCCTTCGACGAGCGCCTTCATCGGAACGCCCTGGGTGGTGCCACAGTCGATTTCGGTGACGACGAGATCCTGCGTCACGTCGACCAGGCGCCTGGTGAGATAGCCAGAATTCGCAGTTTTCAATGCCGTGTCGGCCAGGCCCTTGCGCGCACCGTGCGTCGAAATGAAGTACTGCAGAACGTTGAGTCCTTCCCTGAAGTTCGCGGTGATCGGCGTCTCGATGATCGAGCCGTCGGGCTTGGCCATGAGGCCGCGCATGCCGGCGAGCTGGCGGATCTGCGCAGCGGAACCGCGCGCACCCGAATCCGCCATCATGTAAATGGAATTGAAGGATTCCTGGGAAACCCCCTTGCCATTTTCATCCAGCCTTTGCACCAGCTTGCCGTCCTTGTCTTCCATGACGGGCTCGGAGCCGAGCTGCTCCATCATCGCTTTCGCAACCATGTCGCCCGCCCTGCCCCAGATGTCGACCACCTTGTTGTAGCGCTCGCCCTGGGTCACGAGACCGGAGGTGTACTGTGCCTCGATTTCCTTCACTTCGTTTTCAGCCGCCTCGATCAGAGCATCCTTTTGCACCGGCACCTGCATGTCGTCGACGCAGATCGAAAGCCCTGCGCGCGTGGCGAGGGTGAAGCCGCTTTGCATCAGCTTGTCGGCGAAAATGACGGTCAGGCGCAGGCCGCAGTTCCTGAAGGCGTTGTTGATGAGCTTGGAGATTTCCTTCTTCTTGAGCGCCCGATTGATCGCGGAAAAGGGAAGGCCTTCGGGGAGAATCTCAGAAAGCAGCGCACGCCCGACCGTGGTTTCGTAGCGCGTGATTCTGGACACCTTCTCTCCAGCCTCGTTTTTCACTACCTCGGGAATCCTCACCACGATGTTCGCATTCAGCTCGACCTGGCGCGATTCATAGGCGCGCAGCACCTCGCCCACGTCCGAAAAATGCATCCCCTCGCCCTTCGCGCCGATCTTGGCGCGGGTCGCGTAGTAAAGACCCAGCACGATGTCCTGGGAGGGAACGATGGAAGGCTCGCCGTTCGAAGGGAACAGCACGTTGTTGCTGGCGAGCATCAGGGTGCGGCATTCCATCTGCGCTTCGAGCGACAGCGGAACGTGAACGGCCATCTGGTCGCCGTCGAAGTCGGCGTTGAACGCCGCGCAAACCAGCGGGTGAAGCTGGATCGCCTTGCCTTCGATCAGGATCGGCTCGAAAGCCTGGATGCCCAGCCTGTGCAGTGTCGGCGCACGGTTGAGCAATACCGGATGCTCTCGGATCACGTCTTCCAGAATGTCCCACACTTCCGGCACTTCCTGTTCGACGAGACGCTTGGCGGCCTTGATCGTGGTGGCAAGCCCGAGGGTTTCGAGCTTGTGGAAGATGAAGGGCTTGAAGAGTTCGAGCGCCATCTTTTTCGGCAGACCGCACTGGTGCAGCTTGAGCTGCGGGCCGACCACGATGACGGAACGTCCCGAATAGTCGACGCGCTTGCCGAGCAGGTTCTGGCGGAAGCGCCCGCCCTTGCCCTTGATCATGTCGGCGAGCGACTTCAGCGGCCGCTTGTTGGCACCGGTCATCGCCTTGCCGCGGCGACCGTTGTCGAGCAGGGAATCGACGGCTTCCTGCAGCATGCGCTTCTCGTTCCTGACGATGATTTCCGGCGCTTTCAGTTCGAGCAGACGCTTCAAGCGGTTATTCCTGTTGATCACGCGGCGGTACAGGTCGTTGAGGTCGGAAGTTGCGAAGCGTCCGCCGTCGAGCGGCACCAGAGGGCGCAGTTCGGGGGGAAGCACGGGGAGCACTTCCAGAATCATCCAGTCAGGCTTCATCCCGGTCCTGGCGAAGGCTTCCATCACTTTCAGGCGCTTGGAGATCTTCTTGATCTTGGCATCGGACCCGGTTGCGGCGAGTTCCGAGCGCAAGGTGTCGATCTCGGCATTCAGATCGAGATTCCCCAGCAGGGCGCGTATGCCCTCGGCGCCCATGCTCGCGGAAAATTCGTCGCCATATTCCTCGAGCTTGTTGAGGTAATCCTCTTCGGTGAGGAGCTGGCAGCGGGAAAGCGGCGTGAGTCCCGGATCGGTAACCACATAGGCTTCGAAATAGAGCACCCGCTCGATGTCCCGCAGGGTCATGTCGAGCACCATTCCGAGGCGGGACGGCAGCGACTTCAGGAACCAGATATGGGCGACCGGGCTGGCGAGCTCGATATGCCCCATCCTTTCGCGCCTCACCTTGGAAAGCGTGACTTCAACGCCGCACTTTTCGCAGATCACGCCGCGATGCTTGAGGCGCTTGTATTTCCCGCACAGGCACTCGTAATCCTTGATCGGACCGAAAATCTTGGCGCAGAACAGACCGTCGCGTTCGGGCTTGAAGGTGCGGTAGTTGATCGTCTCCGGCTTCCTGACTTCGCCGTAGGACCAGGACCTGATCTTGTCCGGGGAGGCGAGCCCGATCTTGATCGAATCGAATTCCTCTTCCTGCGTCACCTGTTTGAACAAATCCAGCAATGCTTTCATGAAAACCTCCAGTTTTGGCTTCCGGCCATACTACAATCCCAAATTCAACTCAATAGCGGTCGAGTTCCATGTCGATACCGAGCGACCTGATTTCCTTCACCAGCACGTTGAACGATTCCGGCATGCCGGCCTCGATCTTGTGTTCGCCCTTGACGATGTTCTCGTAAACCTTGGTCCTGCCGTTGACGTCGTCCGACTTGACGGTCAGCATTTCCTGTAGGGTGTAAGAGGCGCCATACGCTTCCAGCGCCCAGACTTCCATCTCCCCGAAGCGCTGTCCGCCGAACTGCGCCTTGCCGCCCAGAGGCTGCTGCGTCACCAGGCTGTAGGGGCCCGTGGAACGCGCATGCATCTTGTCGTCGACGAGGTGGTGCAGCTTCAGCACATGCATGTAGCCCACGGTAACGGGTCGATCGAACGCTTCCCCGGTCCTGCCGTCGTGCAGATGGATCTGCCCGGAACGCGGGAATCCAGCAAGTTCCAGCATGGCCTTGATCTCGTCCTCGACCGCCCCGTCGAAGACCGGCGTCGCGAAAGGCACGCCCTCCTTCAGGTTCCTGCACAGTTCGAGCACTTCACCGTCGGTAAGCGAATCGATGTCTTCCGGCTTGCCGCTGCTGTTGTAGATCTTGTTCAGGAAATCGCGCATTTCGCCGATCTTCGCCTGAGCGGCAAGCATGTCGCCGATCTTCTTGCCGAGTCCCTTCGCAGCCCAACCGAGATGGGTCTCGAGAATCTGCCCGACGTTCATCCGGGAAGGCACGCCGAGCGGGTTCAGCACGACGTCCATGGGGGTGCCGTCGGCGCTGTAGGGCATGTCCTCGACCGGAACGATCCTGGAAATCACACCCTTGTTGCCGTGGCGTCCTGCCATCTTGTCGCCAGGCTGCAGGCGGCGCTTGACGGCGATGTAAACCTTCACCATCTTCTGCACGCCGGCGGGCAGCTCGTCGCCGCTGGTGAGCTTCTTCTTCTTTTCCTCGAATGCCGCATCGAAATCGAGACGCTTCTGGGCCAGGCTTTCCTGGATCTGCTCCAGCTGGCGGCTCGCCGTCTCGTCGGAGAGGCGAATGTCGAACCAGTGGTGATGCTCGATGGATTCGAGATATTCCTTCGTGACCTTTGCACCCTTGGCCAGCTTCTTGGGCCCGCCATTGACGGTCTGTCCCACGATCAGGCGCCCGATACGCTGGAAGGCATCGGCCTCGACGATGCGCATCTGGTCGGCGAGATCCTTCTTGTAGCGGTTCAGCTCGTCGTCGATGATCTGCTGGGCGCGCGCATCGCGCTCGATGCCGTCCCGCGTGAACACCTGAACGTCGATCACGGTGCCGGACATGCCAGCGGGAACCCGCAAGCTGGTATCCTTGACGTCGGAGGCCTTCTCGCCGAAGATCGCGCGCAGCAGCTTCTCTTCCGGAGTCAGCTGGGTCTCGCCCTTGGGCGTCACCTTGCCCACCAGCACGTCGCCCACATCGACTTCCGCGCCGATATAGACAATACCCGAATCGTCCAGCCTCCCCAGCATGGTCTCCGAAAGGTTGGAGATGTCGCGGGTGATTTCCTCGGGTCCCAGCTTGGTGTCGCGCGCCACTACCGAAAGCTCCTCGATGTGGATCGAAGTGAAGCGGTCTTCCGCGACGATGCGCTCCGAGATCAGGATGGAATCCTCGTAGTTGTAGCCGTTCCAGGGCATGAAGGCGACCAGCAGGTTCTGCCCGAGCGCCAGTTCGCCGGTATCGGTGGAGGCACCGTCTGCGATCACGTCGTCTTTCGCGATCATGTCGCCGCGCTTCACCAGCGGCCTCTGGTTGATGTTGGTATTCTGGTTCGATCGGGTGTACTTGATGAGGTTGTAGATATCCACCCCCACTTCGCCCGCACGTGTTTCAGAATCGTTGACCCTGACCACGATCCTGCCCGCATCGATGTAATCCACCACCCCGCCGCGCAAGGCCTGCACCGCAGTGCCCGAATCGACCGCCACGGTACGCTCGATCCCCGTCCCGACCAGAGGCTTCTCCGCCCTGAGGCAGGGAACGGCCTGACGCTGCATGTTCGAACCCATCAACGCACGGTTGGCGTCGTCATGCTCAAGGAACGGGATCAGGGAAGCTGCGACCGAGACGATTTGGGCAGGCGCCACGTCCATGTATTCGATCTTGTCCGGGGCGGACAGCGTGAATTCGTTTTTGTAGCGGGCCGACACGATATCGCTGGTGAAACGCCCGTCGCTGCCGACTTCGGTGTTCGCCTGGGCGATCATGTACTGACCTTCCTCGATCGCCGAAAGGTATTCGATCCTGTCGGTCACCCGGCCGTTTTCCACCTTGCGGTAGGGCGTCTCCAGGAAGCCGTACTCGTTCGTCCTCGCGTAAAGCGCGAGCGAATTGATGAGGCCGATGTTCGGGCCTTCGGGAGTTTCGATCGGGCAGACCCTGCCGTAGTGGGTGGGATGCACGTCGCGCACCTCGAAACCTGCACGCTCCCGCGTGAGCCCCCCTGGCCCCAGCGCGGAGACGCGGCGCTTGTGGGTGATCTCGGACAGCGGATTGGTCTGATCCATGAACTGCGAAAGCTGGCTGGAGCCGAAGAATTCCTTGATCGCAGCAGAAACCGGCTTGGCATTGATCAGATCGTGCGGCATCAGGTTCTCGGATTCGGCCTGGGAGAGCCGTTCCTTGACTGCGCGCTCCACCCTGACGAGGCCGGACCTGAACTGGTTTTCGGCGAGCTCGCCCACCGAGCGCACACGGCGATTGCCGAGATGGTCGATGTCGTCGATCTCGCCGCGCCCGTTGCGGAGCTCGACCAGGATCTTGATCACGGCGACGATGTCGTCGTTGGAGAGCGTGCCGGGGCCGGTGAGTTCGGGCCTGCCGATACGGCGATTGAATTTCATGCGCCCGACGGGAGAGAGGTCATAGCGCTCCTCGCTGTAGAACAGGCCGTCGAAAAGCGCCTTGACCGCTTCTTCGGTGGGCGGTTCGCCCGGCCGCATCATGCGGTAAATCGCAACCTGGGCCGCCATCTGGTCTGCAGTGTCGTCCACTCGCAGCGTCTGAGAAATGTAGGCGCCCTGATCGAGATCATTGGTGTAGAGCGTCTTGATCGAGCCGACTTTCGCTTCCCTCAGCCTGACAAGGACTTCTTCCGTGATTTCGTCGTTGGCGAAAGCGACGATTTCGCCGCTATCCTTGTCGATCACGTTGCCGGCAAGCACGCGGCCGATCAGGAATTCGTCCGGAACGGCCAGCTTGTCTATGCCGGCTTCCTGCATTTCGCGAATGTGCTTGACGGTGATGCGCTTGTCCCTGGCGACGATGGTCTTGCCAGCCTTGGTCACGATGTCGAAACGTGCGATTTCCCCGCGCAGACGGTCGGGAATGAGCTCGAACTCGACATGCTTCTTGTCGATATGGAAGGTGTCGTTGATGAAGAATTCGGACAGGATCTGCTCGGGTGCATAGCCGATCGCCTTCAGCAGCGTCGTGACCGGCATCTTCCTTCTACGGTCGACGCGGAAATAGAGATAGTCCTTGGGATCGAATTCGAAGTCCAGCCAGGAGCCGCGATAAGGAATGATCCTCGCGGAAAACAGCAGCTTGCCGGAAGAATGCGTCTTGCCCCTGTCATGCTCGAAAAACACGCCGGGAGAGCGGTGCAACTGGGAAACGATGACCCGTTCGGTGCCGTTGATCACGAACGATCCGGTGGTGGTCATCAGCGGGATTTCACCCATGTAGACTTCCTGCTCCTTGACTTCCTTGACAGTCGGCTTGGAGGCTTCCTTGTCCATGATGGTGAGCCTGACGCGGGCTCTAAGGGGCGCAGCAAAGGTCAAACCGCGCTGCTGGCATTCCTTGACGTCGAAAGGCGGCGTGCCCAGATAATAGCTGACGAAATCGAGCTTGGCATTGCCGGAATGGCTGACGATGGGGAATATCGAAGTGAATGCGGCCTGAAGCCCTTCGTTCTTTCTTTCGTGTGGCGGGACGTCAGCCTGAAGGAATCCGTAGTAAGAATCAAGCTGCATTGCGAGCAGGGATGGAATCTGCAAAACGCTCGCCCTTTTGGCGAAGCTCTTGCGGATGCGTTTTTTCTCGGTAAAAGAATAGCTCATGACATCTCCACAACAGGGGACAGGGATAAAAGACAGGAGTAAGAAGACGGTAGAACAATCATAGTCTAAGACAGGGCCTCCGACTCATTGGTTGCATCTCCTGACTTCTGGCTTCCAGGGGTTTCCAAAAGCGGCAAAAGGCTGACGGAAAACCGCCAGCCTTTTCCATGCGCTGCTATTACTTGATTTCGCAAGTCGCGCCAGCTTCGGTCAGCTGCTTGGCGATTGCATCGGCATCCGCCTTGGAAACGCCTTCCTTGACAGGCTTCGGCGCGCCGTCGACCAGATCCTTGGCTTCCTTGAGGCCGAGACCGGTGATGGTGCGAACCACCTTGATGGTGTTGACCTTGTTCTCGCCGGCACTCTTCAGGATGACGGTGAATTCGGTCTGCTCTTCAGCTGCTGCTGCAGCTGCACCGCCGCCTGCTGCAGGCGCTGCAACGGCGACCGCAGCCGCGGCTGCGGACACGCCGAACTTGGCTTCCATTTCCTTGATGAGTTCGGACAACTCGAGTACGGTCATGCCTGCGATTGCGTCCAGAATGTCAGCTTTGGCTATTGCCATGATTTTCTCCTACTGTGATATGGAATGGGGCAAGAACCCCGTTGATAAATTAAGCAGCCTCTTTTTGATCACGCACGGCAGCGAGTCCGCGCACGAATTTGGCAGGCACTTCGTTGAGCGTCTGAACAAATTTCGCGACGGGCGCCTGCATGGTTCCCAGCAACTTCGCCAGCAATTCCTCACGGCTCGGCATGTTGGCCAGAGTCGCGACATCCTTGGCGGTCAGAACCTGACCGGCCATCGCTCCAGCCTTGATGGCGAACTTTTCGTTCGATTTGGCGAAATCGCTGAGCACCTTCGCCACAGCAACGGGGTCTGACCCGATGCCGTAGGCGAGCGGCCCCACCATATGCTCGGCAAGGCCGGCATAAGGCGTCTCCGCAACGGCGCGGCGAACCAGCGTGTTCTTCAGAACCCGGAAGTAAATGCCCGCACTGCGTGCTTTCGCGCGCAATTCGGTCATTTCCCCGACTCCGAGACCGCGATACTCTGCAACGACGATCGCATTGGCTTTGGCCACCTGGCCGCTCACCTCTGCGACAACCGCTTTCTTCTCTTCTATGTTGAGACCCAAGGTCCATCCCCTTAAAATTGCGTTTAGGGTATTCCGGTTTGCAAAACACGCGCCCCGGACCGTTTTACAGCGACCTCAAATCAGGAGCCAAATGCGCAGCCTGTTGGGGTACACCATCTGCGTAGGATGCAGTTGCCTGCTGTTTGAATCCGAAGATTCCTACGGTCTTTGACAATCCCCGTCACCCTTGCAGGTGGCAGGGCCCAAAGTCTTTACTATTGCGCCAGCACGCTCGATTGATCGACCCTGATCCCCGCACCCATGGTGCTGGAGACCGAAATTTTCTTCAGGTAAACGCCTTTCGCCGCTGCGGGCCTGGCCTTGTTCAAGGCATCGACCAGCGCGCGCAGGTTTTCAAGCAGCGCGTCCACCTCGAAGGAAGCGCGGCCTATCGTGCACTGCACGATGCCGCCCTTGTCCGTCCGGTACTGCACCTGGCCTGCCTTGGCGTTCTTCACTGCAGCAGCCACGTCAGGGGTCACCGTCCCCACCTTGGGATTGGGCATCAAGCCCCTGGGACCCAGAATCTGTCCGAGCGCACCCACGATGCGCATCGCATCGGGACTTGCGATTGCCACGTCGAAGTCGATGTTGCCCGCCTTGATCGATTCGGCCAAATCGTCGAACCCGACCACGTCGGCGCCGGCCGCGAGTGCATCCTTGGCCTTGTCGCCCTGGGCGAAGACGGCAACCCTGACGGTCTTGCCCGTACCCCTGGGCAGGACCACGGAACCTCTGACCAGCTGGTCCGACTTGCGCGCATCGATGCCGAGATTGATGGCGATATCGATCGATTCGTCGAACTTGGCCGTCGCATTTTCCTTGGCGAGCTTCAGCGCCTCGTCAAGGCTATAAACTTTGGTGCGGTCGATTCTGGAGCGTGCCGCCTTCACGCGTTTGGACAATTGCGCCATGTCACACTCCCTCCACTTCGATACCCATGCTGCGGGCGGAACCTGCGATCGTCCTGACAGCCGCGTCCATGTCGGCAGCGGTCAGATCAGGCATCTTGGTCTTGGCGATTTCCTCGGCTTGCGCCCGGGTCAGCTTGCCGACCTTGTCGGTATGCGGCCTTGCGCTGCCCGACTTGATTCCGGCCGCCTTCTTGATGAGGATCGTCGCGGGCGGCGTCTTCATCACGAAGGTGAAGCTCTTGTCCGCATAGGCGGTGATCACGACAGGAATCGGCAGCCCCACTTCCATGCCTTGGGTCGCAGCATTGAAGGCCTTGCAGAATTCCATGATGTTGAGGCCGCGCTGACCCAGCGCAGGACCTATGGGCGGGCTCGGGTTGGCTTTGCCTGCAGGCACCTGCAGCTTGACATAGCCGACGACTTTCTTTGCCATTTGAAGCTCCTATAAAATGGGTGATAGCGCCTGTTTTCAGGCTCCCCGGTAATAATCAGGTCTTTTCGACCTGACCGAATCCCAACTCGACGGGGGTCGCCCGCCCGAAAATCGTAACCGAAACGCGCAGCTTGCTCTTGTCGTAATTGACATCCTCCACGACGCCATGGAAATCCGTGAAAGGGCCTTCCTTGACCCGGACGGATTCGCCGACCTCGAACAACACCTTGGGCCTCGGCTTTTCCACACCCTCCTGCATCTGCCTGAGGATATTCTCGACTTCCTTCTCGCTGATCGGCGTGGGCTTCATCGCGCTGCCGCCCACGAATCCGGTCACCTTGTTCGTGTTCTTGACGAGATGCCACGTATCGTCTGTCATTTCCATCTCGACCAGGACATAGCCGGGAAAGAACTTGCGCTCGCTTATGTTCTTCTGCCCGCCCTTCATCTCGACCACCTCTTCGACAGGAACCAGGATCTTTCCGAACTTGTCCCCCATCCCGGCGCGCTCGATCCTTTCCTGCAGCGCACGCATCACGCTTTTCTCGAAGCCCGAATAGGCATGGACAACATACCAGCGCTTAGCCATCAATCCCCCCTGCCCATTAATAACTTTACGGCAGACATCAAAGCCGCATCGACCAGCCACAGGAAAATCGCCATGACCACCACGAAAGCCACCACTACGCCCGTTGTCTGCAACGTTTCCTTGCGGCTCGGCCAGACCACCTTCTGGGCCTCGACCACGGACTCCCTGCCGAACTGGGCGAAACGCCTGCCAGGCTCGGAGAGCCATGCAACGGCAACAGCGACCGCCAGCCCCGCGAGAACAGACACCACGCGAAGCACCATGGCGCTGCCCTGCAACAGGTAAAAACCGGCAATCCCTGCAATCACCAACAGGGCAGCCAGCCCGAGTTTTATCTTATCCGCCATATATCCTAAAATACCGCCAGGCGGCGCAAAACGACTGCACCGCCGTTATTCTGGCAGGCCAGGAGGGCTTCGAACCCCCAACCTTCGGTTTTGGAGACCGACGCTCTGCCAATTGAGCTACTGGCCTAACTAAAAACCTTTACTGGATGACCTTGGCGACGACGCCTGCGCCCACGGTACGGCCGCCTTCGCGGATCGCAAAACGCAGACCTTCTTCCATCGCAACCGGCGCAATCAAGGACACCGTCACCGACACGTTGTCACCCGGCATCACCATCTCAGTGCCTTCCGGCAGATCGATCGAACCCGTCACGTCGGTCGTCCTGAAAAAGAACTGCGGACGATAGCCGTTGAAGAAAGGCGTATGACGACCCCCTTCATCCTTCGACAGCACATAGATCTCGGCCGTGAACTTGGTGTGCGGCGTGATCGAACCGGGCTTGGCCAGAACCTGGCCGCGCTCCACTTCCTCGCGCTTCGTGCCGCGCAGCAGCACCCCAACGTTGTCACCCGCCTGACCCTGGTCAAGCAGCTTCCTGAACATCTCGACGCCGGTACACGTGGTCTTCTGCGTCGGACGAATCCCGACGATCTCAACCTCGTCGCCAACCTTGATGATCCCGCGCTCGACACGCCCCGTCACCACCGTGCCGCGTCCGGAAATCGAGAAAACGTCTTCAACAGGCATCAGGAACGCCCCGTCAACCGCACGCTGCGGATCAGGAATATAGCTGTCCAGCGCTTCGGCCAGCTTGAAAATCGAGGGCTCGCCGATATCCGACTGGTCTCCCTGCAGCGCCTTCAGCGCGGAGCCCGTGATGATCGGGGTGTCGTCCCCGGGGAAATCGTACTTCGACAGCAGCTCCCTGATCTCCATCTCGACCAGCTCCAGCAGCTCCGGATCGTCGACCATATCCGCCTTGTTCATGTACACCACGATGTACGGAACACCAACCTGGCGCGCCAGCAGAATGTGCTCGCGCGTCTGCGGCATCGGGCCGTCCGCAGCCGACACCACCAGAATCGCACCGTCCATCTGCGCAGCACCCGTGATCATGTTCTTCACGTAGTCGGCGTGCCCAGGGCAGTCAACGTGCGCATAGTGCCGCTTCACCGTCTCGTATTCCACGTGCGCCGTGTTGATCGTGATCCCCCGCGCGCGCTCTTCAGGCGCAGAATCAATCTGGTCGTAGCTCTTCGCCTCGCCGCCAAACTTCTTCGTCAGAACCGACGTGATCGCCGCCGTCAGCGTCGTCTTGCCGTGGTCAACGTGACCAATCGTTCCTACGTTTACGTGCGGCTTCGTCCGCTCAAACTTGCTCTTTGCCATGATGATTTCCTCTTGACATCAAAGTTGGTACTACAAAATCTGGAGCCCATGACCAGGATTGAACTGGTGACCTCTCCCTTACCAAGGGAGTGCTCTACCACTGAGCTACATGGGCAAACCCTCTCACAAACTGGAGCGGGTGAAGGGAATCGAACCCTCGTCGTAAGCTTGGAAGGCTTCTGCTCTACCATTGAGCTACACCCGCAAATCCATTCAAACTAATTCTGGTGGAGGGGGAAGGATTCGAACCTTCGAAGGCAGAGCCGTCAGATTTACAGTCTGATCCCTTTGACCGCTCGGGAACCCCTCCGGAGCGAAACCGCCTATTCTAATGAGTAACCCTGATATTGTCAAAGTCGATTTGGGCTCCGCACTCAGGGCCCGGCATCAGAAACATTCACGGCAAAACCCGCAGCTTCTCTGTCCTTGTTGCAACCCGATCACAAAAATGTTAAAAATCAGTTATTCACGCTTCGGCATCAAGTTTCCGGAGCCCGCCAGCCAGAATCGAGGATAGCCATTTTGTCGAGCAGGATGCGCCCCACTTATCTGTCGATTGGAGAGATCGCGCCTAACATGGTGCTCGCCAAGCCGCTCGCGGTGGCGGAAAGGCGCATGCTGCGGTATGTCCTGCCCGAAGGACACGCGCTGACAGAAGACAATATCCGGCAGCTCGTCTCGCATCACGCTGAAATCATTTGCGTCCGGCTCCCGGACGAGCGCACCGAAACGCAAATCGCCGCCGATTTGGACAACCTGGAATCAAGGCTCGGGAAAATCTTCGAAACATGCGACCTTTCCCAGCCGGGAATGGCCGCTTTCTTCAACCGGGTCCGTTCCTATCTTGGCAGGTAAAATCGCAATGGACATTTCGCGCGAAAAAGTACTCGAGACCTGTCAATTGCTCCCGGTATTTCCTCGCATCATCAGCGAAATCCTGCAGACGATCGACGATCCGAATTTCAATTTCAACTCTCTGGTGAGGCATGTCGGTCACGATCCGGTCTTGACCGGCCGCGTATTCTCGATGGCCAACCGGGCGGCCACCCATGTGCAGCATGACCTGCAAATCAAGGACCTGTACAAGGCCACTTCGCTGGTTGGGGTTGCGAAGCTGCAGAAGATGGTAATTCTGGCCGCAATGGCCAATCACTTCAAGGATGCTTCGGAAGCCGGCATGCCCGAAGAATTCTGGGCGCGCAGCCTGGTTACCGGAATATGCGCCCAGCATGTTGCCGCTTTCGCAAAACTCTCGACCGATACCGCACTGATAGCCGGAATATTGCACAACGTCGGCAAGCTCTGGCTCTTTCGCTTCGAACCGGAAGCCTATCGCGAGATTCTGGATATGAAGAAGGATTCTGGAACCTTGCCGCCCAGCCAGATCGAACGGGAGCGCTTCGGGGTGGATCATGCGGTGATCGGAAGCTGGCTGGGAGAGATCTGGTCGCTGCCCGTCCAGATCTGCGAAGCAATCCGGCATTATGGAGATCCGGACGGAGCAAACGAGAATCCTTATGCGGACGTAGTGCATGTGGCCGAAGTAATCAGCAATGCCCTGGATCTGACCCGGTGCAGCCAATCCCATGTCTACGGCCTTTCGGAAGCCTCTTGCCGGAGACTGGGGTTGATCTGGGACGACAGCAGCGACGATCTGTTCGGCTCGATCGAAGCGTCAATCCGCCTGATCGATGAGGAACTGCTCTTTACAGCATCCGGCTCCGAATAGGGGATGTGAAGGCGCGCTTATTCGAATGGGTTTTGAACCTGTTGCTTTAGTGTCATTATTCCTAGAATAGAATGTATACCAAACCGAGAACAGGATCCCGCATGCAAGACGCTCTGACCCAGGAAGAAGTCGACCAAATGAATGCCTACTGGCGCGCCGCGAATTATCTTTCAGTGGGCCAGATCTATCTCTACGACAACCCTCTCCTTAAAGCTCCGCTCGCAATAGACCATGTCAAGCCGAGACTTCTCGGCCATTGGGGAACGACGCCGGGGCTCAACTTCATTTACGTGCACATGAACCGGGCGATCAAGAGACACGATCTCGACATGATCTACCTGGCAGGCCCTGGACATGGCGGACCCGCGCTGGTGGCCAACACCTATCTCGAAGGCAGCTACAGCGAATTCTACCCGAACATTTCCCGTGACGAGGAAGGCATGAAGAAGCTTTTCAGGCAATTCTCCTTCCCCGGCGGCATCCCCAGCCATGCGGCGCCGGAAACCCCGGGATCGATCCACGAAGGGGGGGAGCTCGGCTATGCGATCTCCCATGCCTATGGCGCCGTTTTCGACAACCCCGACCTCATTGCCTGCTGCGTGGTGGGCGATGGAGAGGCCGAAACCGGCCCCATGGCCGCATCCTGGCACTCGAACAAGTTCCTCAACCCGAAGACGGACGGCGCGGTTCTGCCGATACTGCATCTCAACGGCTACAAGATCGCCAACCCCACCCTCCTTTCGCGCATCTCCCATGACGAGCTGGACAACCTGTTCAAGGGCTATGGTTACCGGCCTCATTTCGTCGAAGGGTCCGATCCCGAGGAAATGCACCGCAAAATGGCCGCAACGGTGGATGGCATCATTTCCGAAATCAGGGCGATTCAGCAGAAGGCAAGGCAGGAAGGCATCACATCGAGGCCTCTCTGGCCCATGATCATATTGCGCTCCCCCAAGGGTTGGACAGGCCCCAAGGAGGTGGACGGACTGAAGACGGAAGGCTTCTGGCGATCCCACCAGGTTCCCTTTTCCGAAATGAAGGAAAAGCCGGAGCATGTCAAGCTCCTGGAATCCTGGATGAAGTCCTACAGGCCGGAAGAACTGTTCGACGGGGCGGGAAGGCTTGTCCCCGAGCTTGCCGAACTTTCTCCCAAGGGCGAGAAGCGCATGGGGGCCAACCCGCATGCGAACGGCGGGATGCTGCTCAAGGAACTCAGGATGCCGGATTTCAGGGATTATGGCGTCAAGGTGGAAAAACCCGGCGGGAGCATCGCCGAAGCCACCCGGGTGATGGGTTATCTGCTACGCGACGTGATGAAGAAAAACGCTGACAATTTCCGCCTTTTCGGCCCCGACGAGACGGCATCGAACAGGCTTGGCGCGGTGCTGGATGCGAGCCCCAGAAGCTGGATGCTGGAAATTTACGACTACGACGACCACCTCGCGAAGAGCGGGCGGGTGATGGAAATCCTCTCGGAGCATACCTGCCAGGGCTGGCTGGAAGGGTACCTGCTGACGGGGAGGCATGGATTCTTCTCCTGCTACGAGGCCTTCATTCATCTCGTCGACTCCATGTTCAACCAGCATGCCAAGTGGCTGAAGACCACCAGCAGCGAGATCCCCTGGCGGCGCCCCATCGCTTCGCTCAATTACCTGCTCACTTCCCATGTCTGGCGCCAGGATCACAACGGCTTCTCGCATCAGGATCCCGGCTTCATCGACCATGTGGTAAACAAGAAATCCGACGTGATCAGGGTGTATCTCCCCCCGGATGCGAACACCCTGCTCTCGGTGACCGATCATTGCCTGAAAAGCCGCAATTACGTCAACGTCATCGTGGCCGGAAAGCAGCCCGCCCCGCAGTGGCTGGACATGGATGCGGCCATCAAGCATGTTTCGGCAGGCATCGGCATTTGGGAATGGGCCTCGAACGACGGGGATGCCGAACCGGATCTGGTGATGGCCTGCTGCGGGGACGTTCCAACGCTCGAAACCCTGGCTGCAGTCGACATATTGAGGCAATCCGCCCCTGAACTCAGAATCCGGGTCGTCAACGTGGTCGACCTCATGACCCTGCAGCCCAGGGAAGAACATCCCCACGGCCTGTCCGAAAAAGATTTTCTTTCTCTCTTCACCCCGGACAAACCGGTCATCTTCGCCTATCACGGCTATCCATGGCTCATCCACCGCCTCACCTACAGGCGGAAAAACAGCGCCAACATCCATGCCAGGGGCTACAAGGAGGAAGGAACCACCACCACGCCCTTCGACATGACCGTGCTCAACGACCTGGACCGCTTCCATCTCGTCATGGATGCCATGGACAGGGTTCCTTCCCTGCACCAGAAGGCGCCCCATATCAGGCAGAAAATGCGCGACAGGCTGGTCGAGCACAAAGAATACATCGAGAAGCATGGCGAAGACATGCCGGAAATCGCCGAGTGGACATGGCCCTATTGAGCGTTCTCACGGTCAACAGCGGCTCGTCCTCCCTGAAAGCCAGCCTGTTCACAAAGGATGACCGCAGGGATTTCAGGTACGAGCACCTCGACGGCCAGCAGGCCGCTTTCGATGCACTCATGCGGGAAATCGGAAGGGCGCCGGATCTGATCGGGCACCGCATCGTGCACGGCGGCGATATCGCCGAACCAGCAAGGCGGGTAGATGAGCAAGAAAGGGCCCGGCTCGAGAACCTGATCCCGCTCGCCCCGCTCCATCTCCCCGGGAACCTGCTGGGGATCGATCTTTGCTCGAGTTTCGGCGTCCCCCAAATTGCCTGCTTCGATACCGCCTTCCATGCAGGAATGCCGGAATTATCCAGGCGCCTTCCGATACCCGAGAAATTCGGGCTGCGCAGATACGGCTTCCACGGTCTGAATTACGCCCATGTCGCCAGCAAGCTCCCGGAAATCCTCGGAGAAGCAGCCAGGGGCAGGGTCATCGCGGCCCATCTGGGAAGCGGGGCGAGCCTTTGTTTGATGCGAAATCTGCAGTCGGTCGACACCACCATGGGTTTTTCGCCTGCGGGGGGCATCGTCATGGGCACGAGAAGCGGGGACCTCGACCCCGGCGCAATGCTCGAGCTTTCACGCAGGCTAGATGAAGAGGCGCTCGAAAAAGCCGTCTATCACGAAATGGGCCTCCTTGCCCTCTCGAACGGGGAAAGCCCGGAAATGACCGATCTGCTCGCAAGCGAAAGCCGCCATGCCCGCTTCGCCGTAGCATATTTCTGCCGCTCGGTGCGCGCGGCGATCGGGGCGCTCGCCGCAAAAGCCGGGGGAGTCGATGCGCTCGTCTTCAGCGGCGGCATAGGGGAACATGCCCCCGAAATCCGCAGCGAAATAATCGCCCCCCTGGAATTCCTGGGGTTCTCGCTCAATGAGGATGCCAACCAGGCTGGCCGCCTGAGGATTTCAGAGCCGGATTCCAGGCCAGTCCTTGTCGTTCCGGCTGACGAGGAAATCATGATTCGGGACCTCTGCCTCGATCTCATCTCGACCTGACCTCGAGTTCCCCGACCAGTACCCGCTCGGGAAGGGCGTCCCCGGCAAGATTCAGGCTGGAAAGACGCCGCCTGATATTCTCTGCAGAGAGAATGATCAGGATGCGCTTTTCCACGTCTTCAGCATGCGGCTTGACCAGGCTTTCGGTCAAAGATCCTCCGCCGAACATCATCTCCGGAACCGGCTCTATGCGGGAAGAGGCGATCTCAGGAATATCGCCCAGCTCGTCCACCAGGATGCCGAAGCTCGCTCGCTGCTCGGGCACCTTGACCACCACGATCTGCCCCGCTTTCGATGGAGGACACGCTCCCTGCAGAAAGCCGGAAAGATCGAATATCGTGATGGCCTGATCCTGATACAGGATGCAGCCCTTGACCCAGGCAGGCATTCCCGGAATGGGCGTAACCAACTGGCTGTCTATCGCCTCGATCACGCAATCCGATCTTATGCCATACCAACCGCTTCCGATATAGAAAGTAGCAATTTCGACCGTTTTCTCCCCCTCTGCGCGGCGAATCGAGTAACTGTCCTTTGCCATGGAGCGCAGGGAATGCCGCTCTTCCGGCAGAATCACCCGTTGCGACAATGGAACGAAAACCAGCGCAACCACTTCGTTGCGATACGAGTCGATTTCGCTCTTGTATTCCCTGTAGCCGGAAGACATGCGCGATCCCACGGCATAATAGCGGCCCCGGTACTCGATGATGTTGGCGCGCCCTTCCCCCTGCTCGAGGCTAAAGAATTCGCGGCCGATATCGAGCTTCATCCCCGGCACCAGATTCTCGTCGGTGCTGGCAATGACCCTCCCGTCCCGTTCGGCGAAAATTGCGAAAGCTCCTTCGACTATCGCCCCGTTCTCGCTTCTCGGCAACGCGTCCTGCAGCATTGCTGAAAACTGGGGGGTGGAATCGAACACAATGGCAACCCCCCCGACAGAAGGGCCTTTCTCCCTGATCGCAGCGGCATAGACGTAGGTATGGCGATTGCCGTAAAGATGGCTGGGCTCGAAGGCAGAAACGCAATAGCTCTGGGTATCCGGCAATCCCAGCGTCGTCCGCACCCAATCGGCCTGCAGGGTTTGTCCGACGAGATCGTTGTAGGCCGGGTTGGATACCGCCACAATTTTCGCTGCAGAATCGAATATGATCAGGTTGGAATATACGGTATACAATCCGTTGATGCCTTTGAGGGTGTCCGCGAGGCGCTCCCTGCCATCCGCTGGCGTACCCTTCGAGAGCACTTCGCCGAAAGCGCTGGTGAGCGCCCACCAGCGGCAGTCGTTGGCCCGCTCGTAGAGATTCCTGTCCATGATGTCCATGGCGAGCGCCGCCATTGAGGAGCAGTCGTAAAGCACGGAGGAAACCACCGTTTCGTAAAGGTTGGTAGTGGACTGACTGAAGACGTTCCTCGTCTTGACTCCCGTGCTGCCGATCTCCCAGAGCAGCACCTTGGCGAAGGAAGCATTCAGGGCATAATTGTCCCTTGATAGCCAGACATTCCCGTTCCAGACTGCCCGGTTGAGTTCGCGCTGGATGCTGGCTGCCCGCACCGGAATATCGCGCAATTCGGCAGAAAACAGGGTAGCCGTTTCCAGCACCCCTTCGAGCAGGCTTTCGGGCACCTGCTCCAGTTCATGCGCAAGCGCCATGTCGAAGGCGTGGTTGAGCGGAGCGAGCGCATGCCCAGTCCAGCCAGGCCCCATGTAACCCTGATAGCCCTGCGTTTGCTGAGTCGTCGCGAGATATTCCCTGCCTGCAAAGCGTACGATGCTGCATTCGTCGCCTACTGCGCGCTCCACCCGCGCTCCCACGGGGAACTGATAAATGTCGCTGCTGGCAATGATGCGCCCTTCCTCGTCGAGTATGGTGACCACAGTCCAGTCGTCTTCGCTGACCAGATTCCGGAAGATGCGCAGGCATTCGTCCTGGAATCGGAAGCAAAGGCAAAGCACGCCGACGGGACGGCTGCCATCTTCCGACATCACCCTGTAGGAGTAAATAAGCGGAGAAGCTTCTCCCGGAAGCAGGTCCGTTTCCCTGAAGGTCTCGACATACTGCTGGTTGGTGGTCAGGGAAGCCTCGACCAGGGGATCCTGGGAAATCCTTCCCGTCCCGTCCCCGTCGAGCTGCACCAGCACCTTGCCGTCCGGGGCCAGCAAAATGATGTTGTGATACACGGAATACTTGCGCACATACTCCCCGAAACGCGCCTTGAGAGAAGCAAGACGTGCCGTATCGCGGGCCGCAGAAGGATCGCGCTCGTACGCTTCGGCATAATCGCGGATGTCCGCATCGGTCGCAAGAAAACCGATATCCGCCGTGCGCTCGAACAGATTCCTGATCAGAATGTCTATCGCAACGCGCGCATTCGACCTCAGGCTGAGCACAGCTTTCTTGCGAAGCTCCCGGGCCAACTGGTCGAGCAGCACGCCGGCCAGATTGTTGAAATCGGTACGCATGACGGTGATGTCAGTGCCTGCACACAACAATTGCCCGAGCAGCGTCAGGTTGTCGTAAACGGACTGGATTTCACGCAACTTTTCCTGATCCCAGTGCAGCCCGCTCATGAACTTGGAGAGATAGCCGATATCAGTGGCCTGCTTTGCTGGCAAACGTTTTCTCATGAGAACCCCGATTTAATGATACAGGGCATCTCTTGCAACAGTCATGCCAGAATCATAGCCTTTTGAATCGGTTCAGTTCTCATGAAATGACGATCTACAGCTTGCACCTGACCAAGCCATTTGCGCACTGTTCTGGTGCGGCGCTTTCGGAGATTCAGGTCCGCCTGAACTTGATGAAATCGGCGAACTCCTCGGGAGAGAGCGGCGTGCTCACATAATAGCCCTGCGTTTCATCGCATTGATGCTCCCTCAGGAAGCCGATCTGCTCTTCGGTTTCGACCCCTTCGGCAATTACCCTGAGCCTCAGGTTGTGTCCCATGCTGATGATTGTCGTGGTAATCATGGCATCGTCTTCGTTGGTGGCAATATCGCTGATGAACGACTGGTCGATTTTCAGCTTGTCGATTGGAAAGCGCTTCAGGTAGCTCAGGCTCGAGTATCCCGTACCGAAATCGTCGATCGAGAGCATGATCCCCGCTTGCTTCAATGCATTGAGCGTCGCAATCGTCGATTCGGCATTTTTCATGATGATTCCCTCGGTCAATTCAAGCTCGAGATAGCGTGGCTCAAGCCCGGTTTCATGCAAAATCCCGACAATCATTTCCACGAGATCCTTCTGATGGAACTGCAGCGCGGACAGATTGACTGCGACCGGGATTTTGACGAGCCCCTCATCCTGCCATTGCTTGTTCTGGGCACAGGCCGTACGCAACACCCATTCGCCAAGCTGGCCGATGAGCCCGCTTTCTTCCGCGATCGAAACGAATCGGGAAGGCGGGACGAAACCTCTTTCGGGATGAAGCCAGCGGGCCAGGGCTTCGACGCCGACTATATCGCCTGTCGCGTTGTCGATCTGCGGCTGGTAATGGATCATCAGCTCGCGATTCGCCATCGCCCGCCTGAGATCGGCCTCCAGGGAAAGCAGATCAAGAGCCTCTGCATTCATGTCGGGAGTGAAGAACTGGAAATTGTTGCGGCCACGCTCCTTGGCATGATACATCGCAGCATCGGCATACTGGATCAAGTCCTCGGAATTGTCGGCATCGTCAGGATAAATGCTGATGCCGATGCTGAAGGAAACAATCAAGTTGCGGCCATCGACATGATGCGGCTCGGACATCGCCGCAATGATCTTTTGCGCAATGACAGCCACATCGTCCCTTTTTTCAATTCCGGGCAGCATAATCATGAATTCGTCGCCGCCCTGACGGCAAATGCTGTCCATTTCCCTGATGCACAATTTCAATCTGTCGGCCACGGACTGCAGCAGCAAGTCGCCTGCGGCATGGCCGAGCGAGTCGTTGATGCTTTTGAACCTGTCGAGGTCGAGGAAAAACAGGGCAACTTTTTCCCCCCCTCGCCTGGAAGCTGCAAGCGCCTGTCCCAGCCTGTCTCCGAACAGCACCCGGTTCGGCAGGTTGGTCAGCGGATCGTAGTAGGCCAGCAAGTGGATGCGCTGCTCCACTTCCTTGCGCTTGGTGATGTCCATGAATATGGCGACATGGCGCATGATCTCGTTACGGCTGCTCTTCACGGTGCTGATCGAAAGCCATTCCGGGTAGATTTCACCGGATTTGCGCCGGTTCCATATTTCCCCCTGCCAGTGTCCGGTTTCCTTGATGGATTGCCACATGGCCTGGTAAAACTCTTTGTCCTGACGCCCCGAACTCAGCAGCCGCGGATTTTTCCCGATGACTTCCACTTCGGAATATCCCGTGATCCTGACGAAGGCCCGGTTGACCGAAACGATGATATTGTTCGCATCCGAAATGATAATGGCCTCTTCGGTGTTCTTGATGACCTCGGCAAAAAGCATCAGATCTTTGGTCGCCTCCTCCAGATTTTCGACGAAGAGGTTGAACGTTTCCGCCATTTGGTCGATGTTCTTGTATTTCCCGTCGATTTCCGCGCGCAGCGACAAATCGCCTTCCCTGCGGATTTTCAGCATCGTGGCCTGGAGCTTCTGGCTGGGCTGCTCGATGTCCCGGACGATGACTATTCGGGTGAACAGGGCGATGACGATCGACAGTCCGATCTGAAAGGCGATGTTGCCCGTCCAGAGCAGCCTTCTGATTTGCTGGATTCTCGATTCTTCCTTCGTAAGATCGATGGTGATGCTGGCCGCCCCGTTCACGCTTCCTACCTTGACGTGATGGCACATCAGGCAATTCGTGCCGCGGAAATTTTCGCTGACGATGTACGGGATGACAGCCCGGAGCAGAGGTTTTCCGTTTTCCGACTGGGTCCGCAGGAAAACCGGCTTCCTGCTTTCAATGGCTTCCCTGTCAAGATTATCCACAGCCTGTTCGGAAGGCAATCCCGGACCGAACTGATCAGATACCTGCTTGGCTCTGACGATGCGCAACCCCACAACCCCCGGGGAATCGCTCATTTTCTTCAGCAGCAGCAGGCGATTCGCGGGATTGCCGATCTTGCCGGTTACCATCAGCATGTTCATGCCGTTGATCAGTCCGTCGGCAATTCCGAATGCCTGGGAACGCACCTCGTTCCCCTCCTGGGATTCGAACCGTTGCACAACCCATTGCTGCGAAACCAGGAATATCAGGATGAGGGTACCCTGAATCAGGATGTGCAGTTTCCACTGCACACCCAGCCTGTCCCACCACGCCAATGGATTCACGGGCAGTCCGACAGGGCCACCCCGCCGCATTTGATTGCCATTACAATGAATGAACCTCGAAGTGCTGGACCATTGTTTTCAATTCGATCGATGTTCTGGTGAGCTCATCGGAAGCCTTTTTCGCATCTTCCGCGGCGAGGGCGTTGTTGTCCACCAGATCGGATATTTGCGCGAGGCTCCTTGCGACATCTTCGCTCGCCAGGGATTGCTCCTTCGATGCATCTGCAATGTCCTGCGCCCTGCGGGTGACCTCCCGGCTCGTTTCCATGATCTTTTGCAGGCTCGCTTCGTTCTCCCTGGTATAGACAATGCCCTTCTCGACCTCTTCCACGGCCTGGTTCATCGAAACGACTGCAGCCTCGGTCACCGAATGGATGTTTCCAACCATGTCGGTGATATCGGCCGTGCTCGCACTCGTCCTCTCGGCAAGCTTTCTCACCTCGTCCGCCACCACGGCAAAGCCCCTTCCCTGCTCTCCCGCCCGCGCAGCCTCGATGGCGGCATTCAGGGCGAGGAGATTGGTTTGCTCGGCAATCTCCTTGATGACCCTGGTGATGCTGCCTATTTTCTGGATCGCGTCCTTGAGTTCGTCGATGGTCTTGCTGGAGGTTTGCACGGCTTCGACGACACGCGAAGTGGACGCCACGCTTTCCGCCATTCTCCTGTTGCTCTCGTCGATGATGACCTGGGAGTTGGTAGCCGAATTGGCGGAATCGGTTGCCGCATGGGCGACTTCAGTCACCGACTGGCTGAATTCCTCCATGGTGCTGGCGATCTCCTGCACATGCTCCTGCTGCTCCTTCGAATGCTCGGCAACGCGCACGATCTGCGTATTGAGGCTGTTGCTGCGTTCCACGATGAAGGAAGCGGACAATTCCATTTCGTCGAGCATCACCTGGACGTAGGCCTGCATGGTCTGGAGCTCGCAAAGCAGTTTCCCCATTTCGTCTCGTCCTGAAATATCGATCGGCGGATCGAGATCGCCTTCCATGAGCGCCTCGAATTGCCTCATCGCGGAATTCAGGGGACGCTTGACGAAAATATCGATGCAGCGCCCGATGAAAATGAGCAGGAAGATCTGGAGCACGATCTGCCCGCCGATCAGCTTGAGCTGGATGCTGCGCAACCTTTCGAAATTCGGTTTCAGGTCGATCAGGATGTCGGATGCACCGTTCACGCTACCGACCTGGACCTGATGGCAATTCAGGCAGTCCGTGCCGTGAAAATTGTGGCTCACGATGTAGGGAACGACCGCCCGATATACCGGATTGCCTTCGCTATCCCGGGTCAGTTTGAAATAGCTGGTTTTCGTGTCGATCGCATTGCGCTCGATATCGTCCCTGACATGTTCCTCGGGCAATCCCGGGCCGAACTGGTTCACCACCTGCTGAGCGCGCACCAGACGCAGCGATTTGATGTGGCCGCTGGATGCGATCTTCTTGAGCAACAGTTTCCTGTTTTCCACATCGCTTATCGTTCCCGTTTCCATCAGCATGTTCGCCCCGTCGATCAGCGAGTTGGCGACATCGACTGCATGGTCACGAGCCGACTGCATGGTCTCGCTTTTGAAGCTGTGCGCAAGCCAAAGCTGGCCTGCCGTCAGAACCACGAGAAGCGTGCTCTGGATCAGGATCTGGAGCTTGGTCTGCAGCGAAAGATTCCTGAACTTGAAGCGATCCCATTTGGAGCCTATGGGCGCCTTCGTTTCATTCAGTTTTCTGTAAAGCGCCTCGGCCTCTTCGACCTGCTGTCTCGTGGGGGCCCGCCTGACGGACATGTATCCCACTATGCTTCCCTTGCTGAGCACGGGCACGACGAGCGCATTGACCCAGTAATGGTCGCCGTTCTTGCAGCGATTCTTGACAATGCCGCGCCAGGGCAGCCCGGCTTTCAGCGTGTCCCACAGCCATTTGAAAGCCTGCGGCGGCATGTCGGGATGGCGCACGACATTATGATTCTTCCCGATCAGCTCCTCTCTCGTGAACCCGCTCATTTCGACGAAGCCGTCGTTCACATAGGTGGTGATTCCCTTGAGATCGGTCTTGGAAACGATGCGCGTGCCCTTGGGAAAAGGCCGCTCGATCTGGGTGACAGGAAGATTGATTTTCATGCATACCTCGTTTGGATGTTATGGTGTTTTTTCGACCCGGCAGGGCAGCCTCAGCCCGAAGAATTCAATCCCGGCAACGGAATGCCGAGATGGAATCCCTGGACAAAATCGATCCCCATTTCTTGCAGAGCCTGAAGAATTTCCTGCGATTCGACAAATTCCGCTATCGTCAGAATGCCGAGTTCCCGACACATATGGCTCAGGTTGCGCACCAGGATGTGATCGACCTTTGAATTCAGTATGTTCCTCACGAAAGCGCCATCCAGCTTCACGTAATCGAAATGCAGTTCCCGGAGGTAATGGAAGGAATTGTAGCCGCTGCCGAAATCGTCCAGGGCAAAGGAAAACCCCTTCTCCCTCAGGTTGGAAAGGAACCTGCGCATGTGGGTCATGTCGCCGATGGCATCCCGCTCCAGGATTTCGAACACGATCGCACTGGGAGGAATGTCCATTTCGATGCACAGCTGCTCGGCAAAGCCGAGTATTCCCCTGCCCTGGATTTCCTGGGCCGAGAGATTGATGAAGAGGCGGGGCGGCTCATCGCCTGCCTCCATGCGGCCTCTCATGGCTGCCAGGGCCTGGCGTATGATGGCCCGGTCGAGCTCCCGCCCCAGCCCGTATTTCTCTATCGTTTCGATGAACATGCCCGCAGACAGGGTTTCCCCGTTCGGCTCGACGAGCCTTGCCAGCGTCTCAAAGGCCCAGATCTTGCCGCTCCTGCAGTCGAAAATGGGCTGGTAGTAGGGAACGATCCTTTCGTCCTTCAGGGCATCCCGGAGCTTCTCGGCATGATCCCGGGTGCTGCGGCCAATCTGGATATGATCCTTCGCCGACTCCAGCGTGGCGATCCCGTCCTTGCCCATTTCCTTGGCGCGGTAAAGGCCGATATCCACTCCCGACATCAAATCCGAGACGTTTTGCGCATCCCCTGGAAAGGTGATCAGGCCGATGGAGGTGGTGACGTGAAACGTCTTTCCATCAGCACTTTCGAAGGAAATTTCGCGCAATTCCGTCCTCAATTTCTCCGCCACCACCATCGCCCCGTCTCTCCCCGTTTCGGTCAGGAGAATGGCGAACTCGTCTCCGCCGATGCGGGTCGCGAGATCCCCCTTGCGCATGATGGCATGCATGGTCTCGGCTATCTGCTTGAGAACCGAATCACCGCAGGGATGGCCGTAAGTGTCGTTGACATCCTTGAAGTCGTCGAGATCCAGCATGAGCACGGTGAATTCATGGTTGTGCCGCTCCGAGCGGCCCACCTCGTATTCCAGCATTTCGTTGAAGTAGCGGCGGTTGTGCAACCCGGTCAGGGGGTCGTGGGTGGAATAGTATTCGAGTTCGGACAGGGTCCGGCTCAATGCCTTGCTCGACCCCACCACCATCACCATCACCGACAGGATGGAGCGGATCACGCTTTCCTCCTGCGCAGTCAGCTGCTGAGCGGAACCGTAGGCAACTCCGAGCAGGCCGGCCAGATTCACCACTTCCAGAGCAGGAACCGAAACCGTGATCAGGTTGATTTCGTTCACCGTACCGCGGCAATCGTTATCCACGACCTGGAATTCCTCGATGTCGAGCGGCGTATCGTCCGGCAGCCCAAGACTTGCAATCATGTCCCGGGACAACCTCATTCGCGCTGCCGTTCTGATTTCTTCCGAGTAATTGTTGAGGTAGTAGATGTAAAGTGAAAGATTATTTTCTTCCGCAAATGAGATGAAGAAGAAATTGAAAGGGAAGATGGAATGGAAACTGGAGAGAATTTCCTGAATGAATTCCTTCCACTGGGTCACCTTTTCATGGGAAAGGATGATGCTTTCCAGGACATTGCTCTGCCGCTCCAGGAGATCCTTCTCGATCAGGGTGCCGCCGAGCTCGGAGGAAATCTGGTCGAATTCGAGCATGACCTGGAGCAGATTCTTTTCGTTCTGCTGCCACTGCTTTCTGCGCTCTTCGAGCAGCAGACCCAGGGTTTCGTCGAGCCGCATGAAGGGCGCGATGGCTTCCTGAAGGCTCCCCATGA
>JAKBJU010000017.1 GCA_021835845.1 Pseudomonadota bacterium
CAAGAAATGGGGCATGCCGATCAGGGACTGGAAAGCCGCTCTAAACAGGTTTACCATCCAGTTCGAGGAGCGGATGCCTCAGCGTTGAACCGAAATCCCGTTTACACAAAATTCCGGACACCCTCCCACTTTCCGCCAACCGGCTGGTGGACTCATGCCGCAAATCATGGAAATGCAGATCTTCGATGCCTGCCCGAACAAGAATGCGACGGGTCCAAGCCATTTTAAGCGCGTTGGCCGTGATCGGAAAAACTGCATCATCACTACGCGGCAGGGATTTCAGGATCTGAATCACCTGTGTCGTGAGCGGCACTTTGCGACTCCTACCGTTTTTGGTATCTGGGAGCAGGGCGGTCCGTGCTTCAAAATCGATGTTGCGCCATTTCAGGCTCAATATTTCTCCACGCCTCATTGCGGTATGAAGCGCGACAATAATAATAGGTTCGATGTACGGGTTTTCGTCTTCGCGTGCCGCCTTGAGCAGGCGTGCTTCCTCATCGCCTTGCAGTCGCCTATCCCTTTCATTAAAGTACTTCGGGCGGGGTACGCCCTTCATCGGGTTTTCACTGGCGGCAATCTTCCATACCTTGTCCGCATAATTGATGACCTGACCGATGAGGTCGATGTCACGGTCAACCGTGGAGGGCGCGACTTCGGTTAGCCTATCGTTGATGAAATCAACGATATCTTCGGTCGAGATTTCGGCCATTTTCTTGTGCACGAAGGTTTCGTCGCGGATCATGCGATTGAGTCGATATGTCTCGGATTCCGCTCCTTTGTGTTTCGGGCAGACTTCTAATATATAGCGCTGCATTACGCCAGCTAAGGTATGGCGTGTTGCCACAGCGTAATCCCTGAAAACCGACAAAGCTCTTTTGGCTTCCAGCTCCTTTAATGTCTTCTCAGCTTCCTCACGAGAATCAAAGGTGGCTCTGAAGTTTTTAAAGCCTTTGTTGCGTGCGAGGACCTGGAAAGCGTTCTCGAGTTGCTTGAGATGTGGTTTGTAGCCTTGGCGAACGAGTTCTGCGGCATACGCATCCGCCTTGCTCTTCTTGAAGACGGGGAATTCCTGGTACAGCTCTCGGTGGTTGCGAACGGAAACCGCGAAGGGGGAACGGTTGATAATTGTTGCCATGGTTGCTCCTGAAATGTTGGGAACAACGTATAGCTACAAATCAGGAAAAACCGCGAAATAATACGAAATTCAAATTTGTCGCAAAATTGTCGCAAAAAACTGATTTATTGCGACAATGCACCGCAGGAGTGCGGTTATCTTGCTGTTTCGTATAGTATTCCTGGTCGGGGTGAGAGGATTCGAACCTCCGGCTCCTGCGTCCCGAACGCAGTACTCTACCAGGCTGAGCTACACCCCGCATGCTCAATAATTCCGCGTTGCAGCGAAATCGGCCAATTGTATCAGGGATTCCTTGAACTTGGAATCCGGGATGCCGGATATCGCCCGGCAGGCAAGTTCGGCTTCGCTCTTTGCGCGGCCCCTGGCGTATTCCAGTGCGTCGGTTTCCTTCATCGCGGCGAGGATCGCCTCGAATTCCTCTATCCCGCCGTTCTCGATCGCGCTGCGGATGAGTTTCGCCTGGTCGGGCGTGCCGCGCTCCAGGGCGCGGATCAGCGGCAGGGTGGGCTTGCCCTCGATGAGGTCGTCGCCGAGGTTCTTCCCGGTATCGTTCATGTCGCCGGAATAGTCGAGCACGTCGTCTATCAGCTGGAACGCGGTGCCGAGGTGCATGCCGTAGGCGGACATCGCCTCGATGTCCGCGCGATTCGCATTGCCCAGGATGGCGCCCAGCCTGGATGCGGCTTCGAAAAGCTTGGCCGTCTTGTAGCGGATCACCTTGAGATAGCTTTCCTCGTCGATGTCCGCATTGTGGCAGTTGAGGAGCTGCAGCACTTCCCCTTCCGCGATGATGTTGGTCGCATCCGCCACGGTGCGCATCACTTCCATGACGCCCGCCCCCACCATCATCTGGAAGGCGCGCGAATAGAGGAAGTCGCCGACCAGGACGCTCGCGGCATTGCCGAAAAGGGCGTTGGCGGTGGCCTTGCCGCGCCGCTGATCCGAGGTGTCGACGACGTCGTCATGGAGCAGGGTCGCGGTATGGATGAATTCTATGGTCGCCGCGAGCTCGAAGCGGGCCTGGCCATTGTGGCCGAAGGCGCCGGAAGAGAGGAGCACGAGGATCGGCCTCAGGCGCTTTCCCCCATTGCCGATGATGTATTCGCTTACCTGGCGGATCAGCGCCACTTCGGAATCGAGGCGGGACCGGATCACCCTGTCGACTGCCAACATGTCTTCCGCTATGAAATTCCTGATTGACTCGATCGACACGGTTAGCCTGAAGTTGTGTGAAACACGTTATGTTATTGACCCGCAGCTTCCCGTGTCAAGCCCGGCCCGCTCCCGGAAAACCGGCTTTGACCTTCCGGCTGGCGGAGTGTATAATCCGCGATTCGATTCATCAAGGAGTTGGATATGTATGCGGTCATAAAAACCGGAGGCAAGCAGTACCGCGTTGCCATCGGCGAAAAAATCAAGATAGAACAGATACCTGCAGACATCGGTAGCGAATATGTGCTCGACCAGGTTTTGATGGTCGCCGACGGCGACAAGATTTCCATGGGCACCCCCGTTCTCGCGAGCGCCAGCGTGAAGGCGACGGTGATCGGGCACGGGCGCGGCGAAAAGGTGCACATCTTCAAGATGCGCCGCCGCAAGCACTATCGCAAGTCCCAGGGACATCGTCAGAATTATACCGAGATCCGCATCGACGGCATTTCGGCCTGATTCGCAAGGAGAGAACATGGCACACAAGAAAGCTGGCGGAAGTTCGAGGAACGGCCGCGATTCGCATTCCAAACGTCTCGGCGTGAAGCGTTACGGCGGCGAGGTGGTCCCGGCTGGGAGCATCATCGTGCGTCAGCGCGGTACCCGCCTCCATGCCGGGGAAAACGTCGGAATGGGCAAGGATCATACCCTTTTCGCGAAAGTGGACGGGCATGTCAACTTCGCCGTCAAGGGGCCGGACAGGCGCAAGATCGTCAGCATTGTCCCGCTCGTCTGATCAGACGCATCGCCCGAATGAAAGCCCGTCCCCTGATCGGTGACGGGCTTTTTAACTTGCGCAACCCAAAATGAAATTCATAGACGAAGCGGTCATAGAAGTATTCGCCGGGCGCGGTGGAAACGGCTCCGCCAGTTTCCGGCGCGAGAAGTACATCCCGAAGGGAGGGCCCGACGGCGGCGACGGCGGCAGGGGCGGCAGCGTTTTTGCCGTGGCTGACAACAACATCAACACCCTGGTCGACTACCGCTTTGCCAGGATGCACCGCGCGAAGAACGGCGAGAACGGCAGGGGCTCCGACTGCTACGGCAAGAGCGCGGACGACATCCGCCTGAGGATGCCGGTCGGGACGGTGATCACCGATTTCGAAACGGGGGAGGTTCTCGCCGACCTTGCGCACGACGGGCAGGAAGCCTTGCTCGCCAGGGGCGGGGATGGCGGGCTCGGGAACCTCCACTTCAAGTCGAGCACCAACCGCTCGCCGCGCCAGTGCACCCCGGGCAAGCTCGGGCAGGAATTCAAGCTGAAGCTGGAACTGAAGGTGCTGGCCGACGTGGGCCTGCTCGGCATGCCCAATGCGGGAAAGTCCACTTTCATCCGGGCCGTCTCCGCAGCCCGCCCCAAGGTCGCCGACTATCCCTTCACCACGCTCGCCCCCAATCTCGGCGTGGTCCGGGTGGACGAGCAGAGGAGCTTCGTCGTCGCCGACATTCCGGGGCTGATCGAAGGGGCGGCAGAAGGCGCCGGGCTCGGACACCGCTTCCTGAGGCATCTCGCGCGCAACCGCCTGCTGCTCCATCTGGTCGACATCGCGCCTTTCGACGAGGAGGCCGATCCGGTGAAGGATGCGCTCGCGATCGTGGAGGAGCTGAAGAAGTACGACGAAGCGCTTTACGAGAAGCCGAGATGGCTCGTCATCAACAAGGTGGACAGGCTGAACGACGCCGTCCGCAAGGAGAGGATCGCGCAATTCATCGAGGCATTCGGCTGGTCCGGCCCCGTTTTTCCGATTTCCGCGCTGACCGGGGAGGGGTGCAGGCAGCTCACCTATGCGATCATGGATTACCTGGCGAGCCTGAAAAGGGAAGCATCCGAGCCGCTGGAAGAGGAAGCATGAAATCCGTTCTCGAAGGCGCGAAGCGCATCGTCGTCAAGGTGGGAAGCAGCCTCGTCACCAATCAGGGGCAGGGGCTCGACAATGCCGCGCTCGACGGCTGGGCCACCCAGATCGCCGGAATCAGGGAAAGGGGAATCGAGGTCGTCCTGGTTTCGAGCGGCGCCGTCGCCGAGGGGATGAAAAGGCTGGGATGGAAGAAGCGCCCGCATGCCGTGCACGAACTCCAGGCAGCAGCTGCGGTCGGGCAGATGGGGCTGGTCCAGGTCTACGAGAGCTGCTTTTCGAGATACGGGATACTCACTTCCCAGGTGCTTCTGACCCACGAGGATCTCGCCGACCGGACACGCTACCTCAATGCCAGATCCACGCTGAGCACCCTGCTCAAGCTGGGCGTGGTTCCCATCATCAACGAGAACGACACCGTCGTGACCGACGAGATCAAGTTCGGCGACAACGATACCCTCGGGGCGCTCGTCACCAACCTGATCGAGGCCGACTCCCTCGTGATCCTGACCGACCAGGAAGGGCTCTTCACCGCCGACCCGAGGAAGCATCCGGATGCGAAGCTGCTCAATTTCGGCGAAGCGGGAGACCCTGCTCTGGAGGCCATGGCGGGTGGGGCGGGGTCGGACATAGGCCGCGGCGGCATGCTGACCAAGATACTGGCGGCCAGGCGCGCGGCAAGAAGCGGTGCGCATACCGTCATCGCTTCGGGGCGCGAGAAGGACGTGCTGCTGCGCCTCGCCGCAGGGGAAATCCTCGGCACGCATCTCAAGGCGAAGACCATGGCCCTGGTCGCGAGGAAGCAATGGCTCGCCGACCATCTCCAGGTGAAAGGGGAGCTGCTTCTCGACGCAGGGGCGGCGAAGGCATTGAAGGAAGAGGGGAAGAGCCTGCTTCCGATCGGAGTCTGCGGGGTTTCCGGGGAATTCGAGCGCGGGGAACTGGTGCGCTGCGTCGACGAAAAGGGGGCAGAGATCGCGCGCGGATTCTGCAACTACAGCTCGCCCGAGGCGAGAAGGATCATGCGCCATGCGAGCCGGGAGATCGAGTCAGTGCTGGGCTACGTCGACGAGCCCGAGCTCATCCACCGGGACAATCTGGTGCTGCTCTGAAGGCGCAGAGCCGCGGGCTAGCCCGCGATTCTGCTTTCTTCTTCCTGCTTCGGGGGGGAATGCAGGAAGCGTGACAGCTCTTCCAGCGCCTGCTTGTAGACTTCGCGCTTGAATTCGATCACCGAATTCAGTGGCACCCAGTACTGGCTCCAGCGCCAGGCGTCGAATTCGGGATGCTCGGACGAGCGCAGGCAGACGTCGCAGTCGCGCCCCACCAGCCTCAGCAGGAACCAGATCTGCTTCTGCCCCTTGTAATTGCTGCTCCATTCGCGCCTTACCCAGTTCGAAGGCACTTCGTAGCGCAGCCATTCGCGCGTTCTTCCCAGTATCCTGACATGCTGCGGGGCGAGACCGACTTCTTCCATCAGTTCCCGGTACATGGCCTGTTCGGGCGTCTCCCCGTGCTTGATCCCGCCCTGCGGGAACTGCCATGAATGCTGCCTTATCCGCTTGCCCCAGAACACTTCATTCTTCGCATTGCACAGAATGATGCCGACATTGGGGCGGTATCCGTCACGGTCGATCATGCTTGGCCCCGTTCAATTCCTAATTATCACAATTCTTTCACATTTCGTAGCGGAATGAAAGGCATGAAGAATTTTCTTCAAAACGGCCCGGTTCGGATAAAATAGGCTACTCTTCAAATCATGGAAAGGCGTCATGCGAACTTCGCGATTCTTCATATCCACCCTCAAGGAAGCGCCTTCGGAAGCGGAGCTGGTCAGCCACAGGCTGATGCTGAGAGCGGGGCTCATCAGAAGGCTTGCAAGCGGCCTCTACTCCTGGATGCCGATGGGGCTCAGGGTGCTGCGCAAGGTGGAGGCGGTGGTGCGTGAGGAAATGAATGCGTCGGGGGCGCTCGAACTCCTGATGCCGGCGGTGCAGCCCGCCGAGCTCTGGCAGGAATCCGAGCGCTGGGAATTCTACGGCGCGGAACTGCTGCGCCTCAAGGACAGGCATCAGCGCGACTTCTGCTTCGGACCGACCCACGAGGAGGTGATCACCGACATCGCCCGGCGCGAGGTGAAAAGCTACAGGCAGCTTCCGCTCAACTTCTACCAGATCCAGACGAAATTCAGGGACGAGATACGCCCCCGCTTCGGCGTGATGCGCGCCAGGGAATTCGTGATGAAGGATGCCTATTCCTTCCATGCCGACTTTGCGAGCCTCGAGGAGACCTACAAGGTCATGCACGCAAGCTACTGCAGGATTTTCGAAAGGCTCGGGCTCAGGTTCAGGGCCGTGGCCGCGGATACGGGTTCGATAGGCGGAACCGGCTCCCACGAATTCCACGTCCTGGCGGATTCGGGCGAAGATGCGATCGCGTTCTGCCCGGATTCGGACTACGCGGCGAACGTCGAGCTCGCCGAGGCCCTGCCTTCCGGCAAGCGCGCGGATGCCTCCCAGGAAATGGCCAGGGTGGCGACTCCGGGCGCGAAATCGATAGAGGAAGTCAGCGCGTTCCTGGGTGTTTCTCCCCATCAAGTGGTCAAGTCACTGGCGGTGATGGATGGGGAAGGTTGCTTCACCTTGCTTTTGCTTCGAGGGGACCACGAACTCAACGAAATAAAGGCAAAAAAGATATTGGGGGATTTTCGCTTCGCCTCCGAGGAAGAGGTCGAGCGTTTCATGGGATGCCGCCCCGGCTATATCGGCCCTGTGAAACCGCGCCAGAACATGACCGTGATCGCGGACAGGGCTGTCGCCGTCATGTCGGACTTCGTGTGCGGGGCGAACGAGAACGGATTCCATCTAAAAGGAGTCAATTTCGGCCGCGATCTTCCCGAGCCGGACCGCATCGAGGACATCAGGAACGTCGTCGAGGGAGACCCGAGCCCCGACGGGAAGGGGAGGCTCGAGATCTGCAGGGGGATCGAGGTCGGGCACATCTTCCAATTGAGGACGAAGTATTCCGAGAAGCTTCAAGCTTCCTTCCTCGACGAATCGGGGCAGGCCAGGATCATGGAAATGGGATGCTACGGCATCGGGGTTTCCCGGATCGTGGCCGCGGCCATCGAGCAGAACCATGACGAGAAGGGGGTCTGCTTTCCGGAGGCGATCGCTCCGTTCCAGGTCGCGATCGTGCCGATCGGCATGAAAAAGAGCGATGCCGTGAGGGAAGCGGCGGAAAAGCTCTATGCAGAGCTGCTCGAATCCGGGATCGACGTGCTTTTCGACGATCGGGACGAGCGCCCCGGCGTGATGTTCGCCGACATGGAGCTCGTCGGCATCCCCCACAGGATCGTGGTGGGAGAGCGCGGACTCGCGGACAAGAAGGTGGAATACCAGGGAAGGCGGGATGACGCGGCGCGCGGCATCGCTCTCGCCGATGCCGTGCAATTCATGAAAGAAAGGCTATGCGCGCCCTGATCCTCCTGCTGGCGGCCTTCGCTTCCTCTGCCTTCGCCGCAGGGCAGGCGGGCGAAGTCCTGTCGGCGAGCGTGAGGGCGGTATTGCAGCAGTCGGTGAGCGACATGTCGAGCCCGCACATGGTCTTCGGCACGGAGGAGGAAGGCGTCGCCTGGCTTGCCGAGATGTCGAAGCGGCTGGAAAAGCGCATGCCGGACAGGTCGAGCCGCATCGACTTCCTGAAGACGGTGCAGTACGAGGCGAGCCGGGCGGGACTCGATCCCCAGCTCGTGCTCGCCCTGATCCAGGTCGAGAGCAATTTCAACAAGTATGCCGTATCCAGCGTGGGTGCGAGGGGCTACATGCAGGTAATGCCCTTCTGGGTTTCGGAAATCGGAACCAGGGATCAGGACCTTTTCCAGCTGCGAACCAATCTGCGCTATGGCTGCACCATCTTGCGCTATTACCTCGATGTCGAAAGAGGGGATCTTTTCAGGGCGCTCGGAAGATACAACGGCAGCCTGGGGCTGCCCGACTATCCCCAGCGGGTGGCGAGCGCCTGGAGAGGACGATGGGCCTACCGTCAGGATTTTGCGCAGGCGCGCTGATTGTCCCAAAATTCGGGATTGGATGTGTCCGGAATTGGTCTTTATCCCGTCCCTCCCGGCCTGTAGCATGGCTTCATCGGAGGAGGAATGATAATGGAGCAGGCATTCGAAGCGGTAAAAGCGTCCAGGCAGATCGAACGCATCGTGAGCGGCTCTGAAACCAGCGACGGCGCGGGGGTCAGGCTGACCCGGCTGATGGGTCAGGAACTGCAGAAGCGGCTCGATCCCTTCCTGATGCTGGACAATTTCGGCAGCGACAATCCCGACGACTATATCGCCGGCTTTCCAGACCATCCGCATCGCGGCTTCGAAACCATAACCTACATGCTCGCCGGGCGCATGCGCCACAGGGACAGCGCAGGCCACGAAGGGCTGCTCGAGAACGGCGGAGTGCAGTGGATGACCGCAGGCCGCGGCGTGATCCACTCCGAGATACCCGAGCAGCAGGACGGGCTGATGGAAGGCTTCCAGCTCTGGCTCAACCTGCCTTCGCACAAGAAGATGATTCCCCCTTGGTATCGGGACATTCCAAGCCGGGAAATCCCTTCCTATGTCGCCCCTGGCGGGGTCGCCGTGCGGGTGATCGCGGGAAGGAGCAACGGCGTTTCCGGCGCGGTTTTTCGCGAGGATACCGAACCCCTGTATCTCGATATCGATCTTCCGGGGGAAAGCGTATTTCATGCGGTCTTCCCCGCCACCCACAATGCCTTCGTCTGCGTTTATCGGGGAGGGATCGAGATAGGCGGAAAAAGGCTGGGGGAAAAGCGCATGGCCGTCCTCTCCAACGAAGGGGATGGGGTTGTCCTGAAGGCGGGAGGCCCCGCCAGGGCGATCCTGGTCGCGGGCAGGCCACTCAATGAGCCCATCGTGCAGTACGGCCCCTTCGTGATGAATACCCGGGAAGAGATCTATCAGGCGCTCAGCGACTTTCGGGAAGGGCATCTTGCCGTCTGAATTCCTCCTGAAGCAATATTGTGAGCGCATGGCCTGAAAGCGGTTTTGCGATCAGGTATCCCTGGAATTCGTGGCAGCCCTGGTGGCTCAGGAAATCGAATTGAGCCTGGTTTTCCACGCCTTCCGCCACCACCACCTTGCCCAGGCTTTTCCCGAGCGAAATCGCTGCGCGGGCGATCTTGGCGACCTCCTCCTCGTGCTCCACGCCGGTGACCAGCGAGCGGTCGATCTTGATGATGTCGAGCGGGAAGCGGCGCAGGTAGCTGAGCGAGGAATAGCCCGTGCCGAAATCGTCCATGGCGAGGGTCATGCCGAGCGCCTTGAGTTCGTGCAGGATGCGCAGGGTGCGTTCGCCATCGCCCAGCAAAACGCTCTCTGTGATTTCCAGCTCGATGCAGCAGGGATCGAGCCCGGAGAGCTGCCTCTGGTTCTCGATGCGGCGCACGAGGTCTTCCCCCAGAAAAAGTTTTGGAGACAGATTCACCGCGATTTTCAATGGCGCCTCCAGCTTGGCGTTCCATCGCGCAGTGGCGGTGAATGCTTTCTGCAGCACGAGCTCGGTCAGGGGAACGATCAATCCGGTTTCTTCCGCGATGGGAATGAAACGCTCCGGCGAGATGCTTCCCCAATCCGAACTGTTCCAGCGTGCCAGCGCCTCGATGCCGACGATGCGCCGGGAAGCGTCGACCTTGGGCTGGAAGAACACCTCGAATTCATCCTGCTCCAGCGCGATGCGCATCGCGTTCTCCAGATTCAGCCTTTCGTCAGCCACCTTGTTGAGTTCGCTGGTATAGAACTGGAAATTGTTGCGGCCCTTGGCTTTCGCGGCATACATCGCTGCGTCCGCATGCTTGAGCAGGTTCATTGCGTCGCCGCCGTCCTGGGGGAATATGGCCGTGCCGAGGCTCGCCCCGACCTGGAATTCCCGCCCGGCAAGCATCACCGGCCTGCCGATCTCGTTAAGAATGCGCCTCAGCAGGGAAACGATGGAGCCGATGCGGTAATGGTCGTTCAATACCAGAACGAATTCGTCGCCGCCCTGCCTCACCACCACGTCGCTGGTGCGCAGGCAGTTGCGCAGCCTGGAGGCCACTTCGACCAGCAGGCTGTCTCCTGCGGCATGGCCCAGGCTGTCGTTGATGAACTTGAAGTTGTCGAGGTCGACGAAGACCACCGCGAGAAAATAGCCCAGGCGCCCGGCATGGGCGATGCTCTGCTCCAGCATCTGGTGCAGCAGGTTGCGGTTGAGCAGGCCGGTGAGCATGTCGTAGTTTGCCTGCCGCTCGAGCAGGGTCTGGTGGAGCTTGTGCTCGGTGATGTCGTGCACGGTGCCTTCGTAGCAGACGAATTCCCCGCTGACATTGCGCACCACATGCGCATTTTCGGAGATCCAGATCTTGCTGCCGTCGCGCCGGTATACCTCGGACTCGAAATTGACCACTTCTCCGTGCAGCTGCATCTGATGCCTGAATTCGTTGCGGCGATTTTCATCGACATAGAGCTGGCGTCCGATGTCGGAAAGGGCATGGATCAGTTCCGCGTGCGTGGCATAGCCGTAGATTCTCGCGAGAGCGGGATTGGCGGCAAGGTAATGGCCATCCATGGAGGTCTGGAAGATGCCTATCGAAACGTTCTCCACCAGGTTGCGGTAGTAGTGCTCGGCGTTTTGCAGCGCATGCAGCGTTTCCTTGTTTGCGCTCTCGTCTTCTACGAACCCTTCGATCACGGGCTTGCCGAGTTCGTCGAGTACGCCTATCCCGCGTTCGTGAACCCATTTGACCTGCCCATGGCTGGTGATGATGCGGTAGTGGACCGAAAAGCGCTGTCCATTCGATACGGCATTTTCGATGTCCTGGCGAACCCGCAGCCTGTCTTCGGGGTGGGTGATTTCTTCGTAGGAGACATGCGCGTTTCCGATCAGATCTTCCGGAGCATATCCGGTCAGAGCAACGCAGCCCTGGCTGACGAAAAGCATGGTCCAGCTGGCATCCTGCCTGCAGCGATAGACCATGCCTTCGAGATTGTTCACCAGCGTATCCAGTATCCGGGAAGGATCGACCGGTATTGCCGAATTCAGGCTGAGTTTGTTGCGCATGATCATGGACAGTGAGGGAAAGTTAAACAAAAATTTAGCAATATCCATGCCCGGAAAATCCGAAGGTTTTGGCGGAGCTATGCCTGGAAATGCATCAAATCGGGGCACGGCATGCCCGATCGGGGTGCCCAGGACATGCAGGAAGGTTTTGCCGCGCGGCCCGCTCAGGGTTTTCCCAGCGCGGCCTTCAGGGAAATGTTCAGCTCGTTTTCGATGATGCCGGAAAGCTTGCCGTGAGGCATGAAGGAAGACGGGATGGCTGGATCGAAAACGGTCATGCGGTAGATTTCGGAGAGGCGTATGTTTCCGGCATCCCTGCCGAGAACCCAGCCCTCTGAAGATTCTTTCGCGATGCCGTGAAGCGACAGATCGTCGAGGATGGATTCGACAACATCCAGATCGAGTCTGAGCATTCTGTGCAGGCTGTCCGCTTCCAGCGCATCGCCGGACTGATGCGCTGAATGGAGCGCTTCCAGTATCTTGAGGGTGTCGTGGAAACGTTTCCCCGGGAAGGTCTTTAGATTCCAGGAGGCCTGTTCGTAAAGCGGCAGGGAAGCGGTAAAGAGCGCGCCGGAGAGCATGATCAGCCAGGAAAGGTAGATCCAGAGCAGAAAGACCGGAATGCTGGCGAAGGCGCCATAGACGAGCTTGTAGGTGGTGAAGTGCGTGATGTACCAGCCGAAGCCGACTTTCATCAGTTCGAATGCGATGCCCGCGAGCGCCCCGCCCAGAAAGGCGTGGCGCTTCGGCACGGCAGTGTTCGGGACGATGAGGTAGAGCAGGCTCATGGCCAGTATGGTGAGCAGGGCCGGGACGATCTTCAGGAAAAGGATGCCGAGCGAAAACTGGACGGAGCGGCCGAGCAGCCAGGACGTGATCGAGAGGCTGCCGCCGATCAGGATCGGGCCTATCGTGAGCATTCCCCAATAGATGAGAATCCTGTGGATCAGGGTGCGCTTTCTGGAGATGCGCCAGATCGTGTTGAAGACATGGTCTATGGTGAGCATCAGGGTGAGGGCGGTTAATACCAGGAAGGCGACGCCCAGCGTGGTCAGCCTGGCGGCATTTTCGGTGAACTGGCCCATGTAGAAGGTAAGGATCCTGGCCGAGGATTCGGGAACCAGGTTGGAGAAAACGAAGGCCTTGACATGGGCCGTCATGGTCGAGAATACCGGGAAGGCCGAAACCAGCGTCAGGGCGATGGTGACGATGGGCACCAGGGACAGCAGCGTCGTGAACGTGAGGCTGCCCGCCGCCTGAAGGCAGCGCTCCTCGCTGAAGCGCGCTGCGAACAATCGCGCGAAGGCGGCGGTCTTTTTGATATCCATGAAGGCATGCGGTTACGGGCTTCCTATATAATAGCGATGAATCCACATCGGGTGTCGAAAATGAAAGAAATTCTCGTCCTGTTTTACAGTCGCGACCGCTCGGTTCGGGAAATGGCCCATCTGATCGCGAGGGGGGTGGAAAGCGTGCCGAACGTGACGGCAAGGCTCAGAACCGTTCCCGGTGTGTCCACGGTGTGCGAGTCGGTCGAAAGCGGGATTCCGGACGAGGGGGCGCCCTATGCCGAGCTTTCCGACCTGGAGTCATGCGCCGGGCTCGCGCTGGGTTCGCCTTCCTATTTCGGCAACATGGCTGCCCCGATGAAGCACTTCTGGGACGGCACCACGCCGCTCTGGATCAGGGGCGCGCTGACGGGAAAGCCGGCCGGACTGTTCACTTCGAGCGGCACCCAGCATGGCGGACAGGAAGCGACACTGATTTCGATGATGGTGCCGCTGCTTCATCACGGCATGATGATTCTGGGATTGCCCTATTCCGAGCCCGAGCTCGCTGCCACGGCCTCCGGCGGGACGCCTTACGGCGCAAGCCACGTTTCTGGTATCCAGAACGACAGGGAGCTTTCCGTGGAGGAGCGAAAGCTCTGCCTTGCGCTCGGCAGGCGTCTTGCCTCGATTGCGCTCAAGCTTTCCGACTAGCCATGGGCATCCATAGGCTGAATCCTGCGGAACTCAGGCTTTCCATCGATCCTGGGACGCTCGGGTTTTCCGACACTTCCGAGCTGGCCGGAAAGGCGCTGCCCTGGATAGGTCAGGAAAGGGCGGAAAAAGCTGCGCGTTTCGGCCTCTCCCTGCCCCATTCCGACTACAACCTTTTCGTTCTCGGGGCGGGCGGGAGCGGACGCTATTCGCTGATGAAGCAGCTGCTCCGGGACGAGGCCAGAAAAAGGCCGACTGCCCCCGATCTTTGCTTTTTCCACAATTTCGACGTGCCGGAGCGGCCCCTCCATCTTTGGCTCGACGCCGGCAGGGGGAGGGAGCTGAAGCAAGTTCTCGCCGAATTCGTCGAAGCCCTGCAGAAGGAAGTGCCACGCGCGCTATCGAGCCAGCCTTTCAAGCTTGCCAGCGACAGGATACTGAAAAAATACAGGCAGAAAGAGGCATCGGCCTACAGGAAGCTTTCCGAATTCGCGGAGCAGCGCCATTTCGCCCTGAAGCGCGAGGAAGGGCGCCTCGTGTTCACCGCGCTCGATGAAAAGGGGCAAGTCATGCTCGAGGAGGCCGTCCTTGCGCTTCCCTCCGGCAGGCGGCAGGAACTCGACCTTGCCGAGGAATCGCTGAGGAAGGAAATACAGGAATTTCTGGAGGCGATGCATCCGGAAGAGAAGGTCATGAACGAGGCGCTGCATGATCTGCGGATCGATGCGGCAAGGCCAGTCATCGTCAGGGAAGTCGAAAAGCTCAGGCGGGCCGAGAAATGGATGAAGGATCCGGGCAGGTTTTCCGGGTTTGCCGAAAAGCTGGTTTCGAACCTGCTCGACAACCTGTCTCTTTTCGACGAAGCTGCCGACAGGGAAGAGCGCGAAGAGTGGCTCTCGTGCTGCAAGCTCAACATTCTGGTCGACAATTCCGATTCCGTGGGCGCGCCCGTCCTGGTCGAGGACAATCCCCAGTTCCGCACGCTGTTCGGCAGCATCGATTACCAGGTCGAAAACGACGTGCTCGTCACCGACTTCACCCGCATCCGGGCGGGAAGCCTTTTCAGGGCGAATGGCGGCTTTCTGATGCTGCATGTCGACGATCTGCTCAGGGATCCCTGGATGTGGGAAAAGCTGAGGCGCTTTCTGAGGAGCGGCCTGGCTCACATCGAGGAGCCGGGCATGGCCTATACCGCCATTTCCGCAGTGTCGCTCGAACCCGAGCCGGTCGAGCTGAAAGTCAGGATCGTCCTGATCGGCTCGCGCGAGCAGTATTATGAACTGGAGGAAAGCGATCCGGACTTCATGCGCCATTTCAGGGTGAAGGTCGACTTCGCCGAGGGCATACCGGGGAATGCAAAGACGCATTTGGCTGCGTCCGTCCTGATAGCCAGCGTCGCCTGCGAGCATGGGCTGCCGCATTTCTCGAACGCCGCAGCAGCGCTTCTTCTGGAGGATGCGCACCGGAGAATGGGCGACCGTGAAATGCTGAGCGCAAGATTCTTTCAGCTCGAGATGCTGGTGCTCGAAAGCGCCGCCCTTTGCCTCGCGCGGGGCGGGAAGCGGGTCGAGGCTGCCGATGTCGAAGAGGCGCTCGAGATACGCAGGGCGCGGCACAATTATCCCGAGCAGGAGCTCAGGGATGCGGTGGCCAGGGGGGAGCTGGTGATCGACTTGAGCGGCAAGCGGATCGGGCAGGTCAACGGGCTCACTTTCATCGATCTCGGGGACTACCGCTTCGGTTTTCCGGTAAGGGTCACCGCCAATGCCATTTCAGGCAGGGGAGGCGTGCTCAATATCGAGCGGGAGGTCGAGCTCTCCGGACCCAACCACGACAAGGGGGTTTTCATTCTTGAATCCTATCTGGGATCGCTTTTCTCCCATATCTCGCCCCTGAGCCTGAATGCATCCCTGGTGTTCGAGCAGGAATACGGCGGCGTGGAGGGGGATTCCGCTTCCCTGGCCGAATTGCTCGCCCTGCTTTCAAGCCTTTCCGGATGCCCTCTGTCTCGGGCGGTCGCCGTGACCGGCGCAATCGACCTGCACGGGGAGGTCATGCCCGTGGGCGGCATCAACGAGAAAATCGAGGGTTTCTTCGGGCTTTGCGAGGCTTTTGGGCTGGATGGCACGCAAGGGGTCGTCATCCCGTCGCGCAACAGGCGGCATCTGATGCTTTCCCGGCGCGTGCTTGACGCAGTGGAGCGCGGCGAATTCCACCTCCATGCCATAGATCATGCCGTGGAGGGCATGGCTTTGCTTGGCGGACTCGATGCGGGAGAGATCGATTCTTCCGGGAATTATCCGCCGGATACGATGCTGGGCCTTGCGCAGAAGAAGCTGCACGACTACCGCAGGCGCTACCTCGCCTCGATCGGGCGAGGCTAGCGCCTGCGGAAGGCTAGGGCCTGTTAACACTTGACCGATGCGTGCGAACGTGATGAATCAGGTGACAGGGCAAGGCCGGAGCGGCGCGGTTTGGTTATTCCAAACAAGCCGCGAGGAACGCGGCAATGCGCCTGATTCAACCGTTCCCTTCGGGTTGCGGCAATATGCTGCGTCAACTGCGTTGCGCGTCTTGCGAAGGGCGCAACCATTCGCTGCGCCGCGCGCCTTGTATCCATCGGCATCTTGCCGCAACGCATCCCACCGGATAAGTGTTAACAGGCCCTAGTTCACCTTGATTGGGATGTAGATCGAGCTGCTGCCGCGCTTGACCAGAAGCGCGACCGTCTGTCCCCTCGGAATCCTGGAAAGCAGGTCGTTGAACTGGTCGACGCTGGTGATATCGGTGTGATTCATCGCCAGGATGATGTCGTCTTCCGCGAGCAGAGACTGCATGAGTGCGCCGCGCACCTTGACGATCAGGATGCCATGGTCGACCCCCGCCGCGCTCTTCTGGTCAGCGTCGAGATTCTTCAGCCCGAGGCCGATCCTGTCTATGGAAAGCCTCTGCGGCTGTTCTGCTGCGGGGGAAGTGCTCGACGAGAGTTCTCCCACCGTCACCTCGAGATCCTGTTCGGCCCCGTCCCGCCAGATCCTGACGGATGCCCTTGTCCCCGGTTTTGTCGCTCCGACCAGCGCGGGCAGCTCGGTAGAGCTCCCGACCGCCTTGCCGTCGAATCCGATGATGACATCCCCGGAGCGGATTCCTGCCCGGTCCGCAGGCCCACCCTTTTCGACCGAGGCGACGAGTGCGCCGTTCGCATCCTTCATGCCGAAGGACTTGGCGAGATCCTGGTTCAGTTCCTGGATTTCCACGCCGATCTTGCCGCGGCTGACCTTGCCGTTCTCGCGCAGCTGGTTGCTGATATTCATGGCGACATCAATCGGGATCGCGAAGGAAAGGCCCATGTAGCCCCCGGTGCGGCTGTAGATCTGCGAATTGATGCCGACCACTTCGCCTTTCATGTTGAAAAGCGGGCCTCCAGAATTTCCGGGATTGATGGGGACGTCGGTCTGGATGAAGGGAACGTAATTCTCGTCCGGCAAACTTCTGCCCTTGGCGCTGACGATTCCTGAAGTGACGCTGTTGTCGAAGCCGAAGGGGGAGCCTATGGCGAGCACCCATTCGCCCACCTTCAGCGTCGAAGGGTCGCCGATCGGAACGATGGGCAGGTCTTTCGCCCTGATCTTGATCAGGGCGATGTCGGCGCGTTTGTCCGAACCGATCACCTTTGCCCTGAATTCGCGCTTGTCGGTGAGCTTGACGGTGACTTCGTCGCTGTCGTCGATCACATGGGCATTGGTCAGAATGTAGCCGTCGTGGCTGATGATGAAGCCGGAACCCAGCGATTTCGATGCATAGTCATGCGGCGCCTGGGGCTGATTCGGCATGAAGCGGTGGAAGAAATCGTAGAAAGGATCGTTGTCCTGGGAGTCCTGCGAGGATGGGTCGGTGTCGGAGTCATGCACGATCTTGGTGGAGCTGATGTTGACGACGGCCGGGCCCTCCTTGGCGACGAGCGAAGAGAAATCGGGCAGGGTGACCAGCGGCGCGGGCACGCTTTGCACGCCTTGCGGGGCCTGATTGGGGGCGGCCTGCTTTCCCGGAGTGCATCCGATCACGGCAAGCGGTAGGGCAAGGCAACCCAGCATTTTCATGAAAGACATCAAATTCTCCGTGCTATCCTCGAGTTCGAAACTTTAATGACAACAAATATGTCAGGAAGTTTAAAATGGCCTATTCTAATCCACCTTGAACGCTATGCGAATCTCCATCATCGCCGCAATGGCAAAAAACCGCGTCATAGGATGCAACAATGCGCTGCCCTGGCATTTGCCGGAAGACCTGAAGCACTTCAGGCAACTGACCATGGGGCATCCCATCCTGATGGGAAGAAGAACCTTCGAGTCGATAGGCAAGCCCTTGCCTGGAAGAACTTCTGTCGTCATCTCGCGGAACAGGGGTTTCGATTTTCCCGGCGTGAAAGCCGCCGCTTCGATTCCGGAGGCGATTGCCCTGTGCGGGGATAGCGAAGAGATATTCTTCATCGGCGGAGGCGATCTTTACCGGCAAGCCATCGGGCTTGCGAACCGGATCTATCTCACCGAAATCCAGAGCGAATTCGAAGGGGATGCCCATTTCCCCGAAATCGATGCCGGGAAATGGCGCGAAATTTCGCGCGAGAAGCATGCTTCGGAGAACGGGATGGCATTCGATTTCGCAGTTTACGACAGAATCTGAGACTTTCTGTCATTCGATGGAATCAGCTGGGCATGCCCCGTCATTCCGAAATATTAAATTATTTTTCATGAAAAAGTGGCTGAATGCGGAGTAGCCTTGTTGTTAATATGTGTATTAGGATTGTCTCGATTTCACGTAAATCTTGATGTGGGCAGAGGATGCAGGAACAGGCGCAAAAACAAAATTCCGGAAGCTGCAAATTCTCCGACATGAACCTGAAGGTAGGCGAGAAGCTGCAAATGGCCCCGCCGCCCGCTTTGGGGGAAGAGAAGCATTTGGTGAGGCTGGTGGGTTATCGCGAGAATGTCAGCGTGATGACCACCCTTCCGATACGCGGCGTGCTGCCGCTGCCCTTGCGCGAAGGAGATGAACTCACGCTCAGCGTTTTTTCAGGAATTCACGCATTCTGGTTCACGAGCGCCGTCCTGAAAATTTGCAAGATGCCTTTCGATTACCTGCATCTCTCCTACCCCGAAGTGGTCGGCGGCGTGATGACGATCCGAAAGGCGCTGAGAGTCCAGACCAAGATCGCAGCTTCCGTGACCGAGCCCATTTCCCACGAGTCCAAGCCTTGTGTGGTATCGAACTTGAGCATTGACGGCATTCAGGCGCTATCCCCTCATGAACTGGGCGAACCCGGGAAAGTGCTGAATCTGACTTTCCACATCAGCCCATTGGGCGTCGAGTCCTCCATCGAGGCTTCTGTCGTGATCCGTTCCGTAAATGCGGCCAAGGGGGAAAGCAAATTTTTTTCTCACGGAATGCAATTTCTGGAAATCGATGCGAAGTCCAAACTGGCGATAGGAAGCTTCCTTCATCAGCAGATGATCGAGGGGGGGAAGCTGCTTTAGGACGGGCTGTTTTTCCACAGGGAAAACCAAGCAAATGCTGGCAGACAACTTGTTTCTGGGGCGTCAGCCGATTCTCGACAGGGACCGGAATCTGGTGGCTTTCGAACTGCTTTTCCGTTCCAGCCAGGAAAACAGTTTTGGATCTTCGGACGGTTTTCTCGCCTCGGCCACCGTCATCACTCACGTGTTCAATGAACTTGGCGTCGATCAGGCCTTGGGCGACTGCCAGGGGTTCATCAATGTCGATGAGGCGCTATTGATGAGCGATGTCATCGAATTCGTGCCCAAATCCCAGGTCGTTCTGGAAATACTGGAGACGGTTCCGCTCAATTCTGAGGTGATAGCGCGTTGCAGCCATCTGAAATCGCTGGGGTTCACGCTTGCTCTTGACGATCTGACAGAGTGCCGTGGCGATACCGAGTCAGTAATGGAGCATATAGACATCGTCAAGATAGACATTTCTGTCCTGGATTCGGCAGCACTCGCTCAACTCGTTGCCAAGCTCCGGAAATGGCCGGTGAAGCTGCTCGCGGAAAAGGTGGAAACTTTCGAGGAATTCAGGTTTTGCCTTGAACACGGATTCCATTTGTTCCAGGGCTACCATTTTGCCAAACCGCAAATCATCACCGGGAAGCGAATGTCACATTCCGAAATGGTGCTGCTGAGATTGGTGGAGAAACTGAATGGGGACGCCGACATCCGCGAGATCGAGGATATCCTGAAGGAGGATCCTCTGCTCAGCTACAATCTCCTTAGGATAGTCAATTCGGCAGCGATTGCCGCAAGGGAGAAAGTCGCCTCCCTCAATCGCGCCGTTGCGCTTCTCGGGCGCCGGCAGCTTCAGAGGTGGGCGCAGCTTCTGCTTTACACGAGTTCTGGTGCGCCCTATCCGAACCCGCTTCTCCAGCTCGCAGCCACACGCGGCAAGATCATGGAACTGCTATCCCCGAAAACATGCGGCCCGGATTCCGAGGAGAATGCATTCATGACCGGGATCATGTCCCTTTTGGACGCCTTGCTCGGAATGCCCTTCGATGAGATCCTCGCCCTGATCGAAATCGATCAGGAAGTGAAGGCGGCGCTCACCCGGCATGACGGCGCGCTGGGCAACCTGCTGCGCCTTGTCAAAACCATGGAAGGAAATGAGGAGCCGCATGCCGGAGACGTACTTGAATCCTTCCCCGGAATGACTCTTCACGAACTGAATGTCGCGCAATCCGCAGCCCTCGCCTGGGTGAGCGGGCTGCGGGAAAGCTAGGGCCCCCGGTTTTCAGATCACGATCACGTCAGGAAGCGGAAAGCCGTTGAAGTTGCTGGCGTAGGCCGTGGTGTAGGCCCCTGCGTTCCTGATGTAGATGAAATCCCCTTCCTGCAGGTCCTCTGGCAGCATTTCTTCCTTCATGATGATGTCCACTGAGTCGCAGGTGGGGCCTGCCACAGACCAGGGAATCAGCCTGCCGTGCCTGTCGGTTTCGATCTGATAGCGCAATCCTTCCGTCGTCTCGATGATGCCGCCGAACATGCCTGCATCCCAGTAAGCCCAGCGCTTGTCGGCTCGGGTTGCGGTGCCGATCACGCGGCAGACGAAATAGCCTGCATCGGAAACGAGGTATCGTCCGGGCTCTGCCATGATGCGCATGTCCTGCGGCAGGTCGGCTATCGATTCGTTGACGATGTTGCCGATGTCCTCGATCGAGGGTATGGGCTTCACATGCTGGACGGGGTAGCCCCCGCCGAGATTCAGAAGGCGCGGATTGAGGCCCGCCTGCCTCATGGCCTCGAACACTTCCTTTGCGCGCCTGATGCCGATGCGCCAGTTCTCCGGGTTGCGGCACTGCGACCCGACATGAAAGGTCACGCCGGCAAGGTCGGCTCCGAGTTTCGCGGCCTCAAGGATGATCTCGTCGACTTCGGGAGCGTAGGCCCCGAATTTTCCGCCCAAAGGCCAGTCGCTGCCGATATTGGAAGTGTCCACCCTGAGGTAGAGCTTCGCATCCTTCTTGACGCTGAAAATCTTGCGCAGCTCTTCCAGGCTGTCGAGGACATACCACTCGACGCCTTTCTTGGCCGCATATTCGAGGTAATGCCTGGACTTCACCGGATTGCTGTAATAGATTTCCGGTGCCGCCACGCCGAGGCCCAGCAGAAGATCGAGTTCGGCGATCGATGCGATTTCGAATCCGACGCCTTCCTCGATCAGGAGCTTCAGCACCCTGGGGTCGGGGTTGGATTTCACGGCGAAATGGGGAGCGACGCGCGGCATGGCCTGCTTGAAGCGTCTGGCCTTGATTCTGACGATGCTGGAATCGAGGATCAGAAAAGGCTTGTCGTAGCCCTTTTCGAGCTTTTTTTTGACTTGTTCGAAATCGAGGCTGACTTCGGACTGGGTATTGGAATACGGTTCTTTTTTGAGGACGGTGGCGGGCATGGCTTTCTCCAAAAAACGCTACGTTACCGGGATGTGCAGATTGATCGTGTCGCGGCACTCGAAAGGGTGACTCTTGCTTGTCATGATGACCTCCTGCGGGAAAACTGAAAATGCGCGATTATACGCCCAAAAATCTTAAAAAATGCTTTTGCGCATAAAAAAACCCGCATCGAGCGAGGCGGGTTTCCAAGATATTGATAAATCTAGAATTTATAGAGAATGCCAACAGACCAGACATTGATGTTGAAATTGTTCGTGACCCCGGCATTGGAAACGGCTGCGCCATAGCGATCCCAGCCCAGGCGGGCTCCGACCTGAGGGGTGAAGTCATATTCCCCGCCCAGGCCGTATGTCGCGGCGCTGCGATTCGAGCCGGTGTAGGCGACCGGGCTTGAGGATGCGCTGGTCTTGGCATTGGCGTAGCCCAGCCTGCCGTACAGGCTGAATGCGTCCGCCAGGGGCAGGGTGCCGGTCAGGTCCAGGCCGTATACGTCGGTTTTTCCTGTAACGGTGGTTGCACCGCTCGCGGCAGAAAATTTTCCGGCGCCGCTGTAGAACCCTTCGACGCCCCAGTTCTGGTTGAACTGGTAGCCGAGGAAAACACCGCCAACGGTATCCGTGGAGTTCGTCATGTTCAATCCGGGATAAACCGTTCCGGTGCTGGACCGGCCCGCGTCTGCGCCGACATACCATCCTTCTGCTTGAGCCTGCGCGGCAAAAAGGGCGGCGCCTGCGACGACGCCCATTGAAATGATCGAGTTGAGTTTCATGATGGATCCTTTCGCAATGAAGCTTTTCGCACGATGCGTTGAAGCTGCTTCGAGTATAGGATCGATTACGTGAAAATCAATGCGGAATGTTGCAAACAAGCAACGTCTGTTGCATTTATATTTTTGGCAGGGTGACGCCGTGCTGCCCCTGGTATTTCCCGCCCCGGTCGCGGTACGAGGTTTCGCAGACCTCGTCGGATTCGAAGAAGATCACCTGGGCCACCCCCTCGTTCGCGTAGATTTTGGCGGGGAGGGGGGTGGTATTGGAGAATTCGAGCGTCACGTAGCCTTCCCATTCCGGCTCGAAGGGCGTCACGTTGACGATGATGCCGCAGCGGGCATAGGTGGACTTGCCGAGGCAAATGGTGAGCACGTTCCTCGGTATCCTGAAGTATTCCACGGTCCTTGCCAGAGCGAAGGAATTGGGCGGGATGATGCACACATCTCCCTTGAAGTCGACGAAGGAATTGGGGTCGAAGTTCTTGGGGTCGACGATCGTCGTGTTGAGGTTGGTGAAGAGCTTGAACTCGTCGGAGCAGCGGATGTCGTAGCCGTAGCTCGACGTGCCGTAGGAGACGATCCTCTTGCCTTCGGATTCCTTGATCTGGTTCGGCACGAAAGGCTCGATCATGCCGTGCTCTTCCGCCATGCGGCGGATCCATTTGTCCGATTTTATGCTCATGATTTAGGTGTTCTGGATGACGATTTTCGGGAATGCCGCGGAATGGTCTTGCGCGAGATCCGATACCTTGTAGGCTACGCGCCTCGCTATGCTCTTGTAGATGGCGCTGATCTTGCCCGCCCGATCGGCGACCACGGTCGGGTTGCCCGAGTCGGCCTGCTCGCGGATATGGATGTCGAGCGGCAGCGCTCCGAGGAATTCGACTTCGTAGTCCCGGCACATCTTTTCTCCGCCACCGGCCCCGAAGATGGGTTCTTCATGCCCGCAGCTGGAGCAGATGTGCGTGCTCATGTTTTCGACGATGCCGAGGATCGGGACGCCGACCTTCTCGAACATCCTGAGTCCCTTTCTCGCGTCGAGCAGCGCGATGTCCTGTGGGGTGGTGACGATGACGGCGCCGGTCAGGGGAACCTTCTGGGCGAGGGTGAGCTGGACGTCTCCGGTTCCCGGCGGCAGGTCGATGACGAGGTAATCGAGGTCATGCCAGTTGGTGTCGTTCAGGAGCTGCTCCAGTGCCTGGGTGACCATGGGCCCTCGCCAGACCATCGGGGCTTCCACGTCGACCAGGAAGCCGATGGACATCGCCTGGATGCCGTGGCCCGTCATGGGTTCCATCTTTTTGCCGTCCAGCGATTCGGGCTGGCCGTGGATGCCGAGCATGGCAGGCTGCGAAGGTCCGTAGATGTCGGCATCCAGGATGCCGACCTTCGCGCCTTCTTCGGAGAGGGCGAGTGCGAGATTGACTGCAGTCGTCGATTTGCCGACGCCCCCCTTGCCCGAGGCCACCGCGATGATGTTCTTGATGCCGGGGATCAGCTTGACTCCGCGCTGCACCGAATGGGCGATGATCCTGCTCGAAACCCTGACCGAAACCTTGCCCGCGCCCGGAAGGGCTGCGAGCTTCTGCGACACCAGATTCTCGATTTCGCCCAGGACGCTCTTCGCCGGATAGTCGAGCAGGATGTCGAGGGAGATGTCGCTTCCCTCGATTTTGATGTTCCTGGCAGACTTGCTCGATGCGAAATCCTTGTGCGTGTTGGGGTCGACGACCTCCTTCAGCGCTGCCTTCACCATTTCTTCTGAAACTGCCATTTCGATTCCTCTGGGACCCTGTAATCAATCTAGTTTAAACAATATTTTTCGCGGTGCATACCACGTCAATCGAGGGGTTTTAATGCATTGCGGCGCGCCAGGCGTTAGAATGATGGGAAAACAAGGATTATCGCCAGACATGAAAAGAAAGCTTCTCGTCACTTCAGCACTGCCTTATGCCAACGGCAGCATCCACCTCGGCCATCTCGTCGAATACATCCAGACCGACATATGGGTGCGCTTCCAGAAAATGCAAGGACACGAATGCCATTACGTCTGCGCGGACGACACCCACGGCACGCCCATCATGCTGCGCGCGGAGAAGGAGGGCATCCCCCCGGAAGAATTGATCGCCCGGGTATGGCTGGAGCATTTCGACGATTTTTCCGCTTTCCACGTGAATTTCGACCATTACGGATCGACCAATTCCGAGGAAACCCGGCAATTCGCCTGTTCCATCTACGGCAAACTGAAAGCCGCAAACCTGATCGAGTCGAAAACCATCGAACAGTATTACGATCCCGTGAAGGAAATGTTCCTCCCCGACCGCTTCATCAAGGGAGAGTGCCCGAAATGCGGCGCAAAGGACCAGTACGGCGACAATTGCGAAGTCTGCGGCGCGGCCTACACGCCGTCGGAGCTCAGGAATCCCTATTCCGCGGTTTCTGGCGCGAAACCCGAACTGCGCTCATCCGAGCATTACTTCTTCAGGCTGTCGGATGCCAGATGCCAGCAGTTCCTGAAGGAATGGACCACGAAAGGCACGCTGCAGCCCGAAGCCTCCAACAAGATGCAGGAATGGCTCAAGGGGGAGCTCTCCGATTGGGACATCTCAAGGGATGCCCCCTATTTCGGGTTCGAGATTCCCGATGCGCCGGGAAAATACTTCTACGTCTGGCTTGACGCCCCGGTGGGCTACATGGGCAGCTTCATGAAGCTGTGCGGGGAGCGCGGCATCGATTTCGACGAATTCTGGAAAAAAGGCTCGACTGCCGAGCTCTACCATTTCATCGGCAAGGACATCCTGTATTTTCACGCGCTCTTCTGGCCCGCGATGCTGGAGCATGCCGGGTTCAGGACGCCGACGAAGCTTTTCGCCCACGGCTTTCTGACCGTGAACGGGGAGAAGATGTCCAAATCCCGCGGCACCTTCATCACCGCGAGAAGCTACGTGGATCACGTCAGGAATACCGAATACCTGCGCTACTATTATGCATCCAAGCTCAACGGCACGATGGAAGACATCGACCTCAATCTCGAGGATTTCGTCGCCAAGGTGAATTCGGATTTGATCGGCAAATACGTCAACATCGCGAGCCGCTGCGCGGGGTTCATCACCAAGCGTTTCGACGGGATGCTCTGTGCCGAAATTCCATCAACTATCGAACAGATAATTGAAGATGGTCGGCTGAGACTTCCCCGGCTTAAATATGATCTTCAAAATCCTCGGCGTACTGGCCTTCTGGAAGAGTTTGCCACTTGGGCGCAAACCATTTCAGAATTTTATGAGGACAGAAAATATAGTGCGGCGATAAGCAACATTATGCGCTTGGCTGATAGGGCCAACGTGTATGTAAACGATTGGGCGCCTTGGGAGATGGCTAAGGATCCTGCAAAAGAAAAGGATCTCCATTGGGTTTGCAGCTATAGCCTTAATCTTTTTAGGATGCTGACGATTTACCTGAAGCCCGTCCTGCCCAAGCTTGCCGGGGAAGCGGAGCGCTTCCTGAACATTCCGCCCCTCGTGTGGGCAGACGCAAAGACGCTGCTGGGTGCTCACAGAATCAACGAATACACCCACCTCATGGCCCGGCTCGACCCTAAAAATGTCGAAGCCATGGTCGAGGCCAACAGGGAGAGCCTGAAGCCTGTCGAGCATTCACCCGCCCGGCACGCCGAATCCCAGGTGCATCACCAGCCGATATTCGATACCATTTCGATAGAGGATTTTTCGAAGATCGACCTGAGGATCGCGAAAATCGCGAATGCCGAGCATGTGGAAGGGGCGGAGAAGCTCCTGAAGCTCACCCTCGACATCGGCACGGGTACGCGCACCGTTTTCGCCGGCATCAAGTCGGCCTACGCGCCCGAAGAACTGGTGGGAAGGCATACCGTGATGGTGGCGAATCTCGCCCCGAGAAAGATGAAGTTCGGCGTGTCGGAGGGCATGGTGCTCGCGGCAGGGGACGGGAAGGACCTTTTCATCCTGAGCCCGGACGAGGGCGCCGCAGCGGGGATGAAGGTGAAATGAGGGAGGACCGACACCTGAAATGAACCTGCTGCCGATCGACCTGATAGTCTCCGCTGCGCTTCTCTGGATCGCGCTGGGATTGGTCGGCCTGGCAGCAAGGAAGAACCCCGCCTTCGTCAGAAATGCGGTTTTCCCTGCGGGTGCGCTTGCGGGCCTGCTCGTCGCGGCAGCCGCATTTTCTTCCCGGGGCGTGGAGACCGCCATATCCCTTCTCGGCCTTCCCGGTCTTCCCTTCCACCTGAGGCTGGATTCCCTTTCGGCCTTCTTTCTGTTCATCCTGGGCTGCGCCGCCTTCGGCGTCTCGATTTATTCCGCGGGCTATTTCAAGAACGACGAAAAGCACATCGGCCCCCTGTGCCTGCAGTATCACGTTTTTCTCGCCGCCATGGCCTTCGTGCTGCTCGCGGACGATGCCTTCCTGTTCATGATTTCATGGGAAGCCATGGCCTTGTCCTCCTATTTCCTGGTGACCACCGACCACAGGATTCCCGAGATCAGGCGCGCGGGATTCCTTTACCTTCTCATGGCGCATCTCGGTGCTCTCGGCATCCTGCTCTATTTCGGCTCCATGGGCGGAGACTACAGCTTCGATGCGATGCGCAAGGCCCATCTCACCGATCTTCATGCGACATTCGCCTTCCTGCTGGCGCTTTTCGGATTCGGCGCCAAGGCCGGCATGCTGCCGCTCCATGTCTGGCTGCCTGAAGCCCACCCCGCCGCGCCTTCCCCGGTTTCCGCATTGATGAGCGGGGTGATGCTGAAGACCGCGATTTACGGCCTGCTGCGCGCGGTGTTCGACCTGCTGCACCTGCAGCTGTGGTGGTGGGGCGCATTGATTCTCGGCATCGGGCTGGCCACCGCCCTTTTCGGGGCGATTTTCAGCGCGGTGCAGAGCGACATGAAGCGGCTCCTCGCCTATTCTTCCGTCGAGAACATCGGGATCGTTTTCGTCGGCATGGGGCTTGCGGTCATTTTCAAGGCCTATGCCATGAATTCGCTCGCCGCGCTGGCCCTCGTCGCGACGCTCTACCACTGCCTGAACCATGCCTTCTTCAAGAGCCTGCTATTCCTGTGCACGGGCTCGGTGCTGCATGCGACCGGGGAGCGGAATCTCGGCAAGCTGGGCGGCCTGATCCGCACCATGCCCTGGGTCGCCTGGAGCGCCCTGATCGGCGCGCTCGCCATCGCGGGATTGCCTCCCCTGAACGGTTTCGTCTCGGAGTGGCTGCTGCTCCAGGCCTTCCTGTTCACTCCGGGATTGCCGCATTCCTACCTCAACATGCTGATCCCCGTCGCCGCTGCTGCCCTGGTCCTCACCGGCGCTGCAGCGGGCTATGTGATGGTCAAATTCTACGGCATCGTTTTCCTCGGGCAGCCGAGGGAAGAGAAGCTGCATGATGCGCACAGCGCAGGGAAATGGGAGCGGGCGGGGCTGTCATGGCTTGCCGGAGGCTGCATCCTGCTCGGCCTCGTGCCCTCTTTCGTGGTCGATCATCTTTCCGGGGCCTCGATGCTTCTGGTCGGCTCCAGCCTTGCCGCAGACAAGGGAAGCTGGCTTTTCCTGTCCCCGATATCGCCTGCGCGTGCGAGCTACAGCCCCCTCCTTTTTCTGAGCGTGACTTGCGGCGCGACGCTGCTTTCATTCTTGATGGTCAGGCGCCTCTACCACGGCAGAGTGAGGAGAATGATGCCCTGGAACTGCGGCTATTCCGTCTGGAATTCGCGCATGCAGGACACATCCGAAGGATTCGGACAGCCGATCCGGCAGATCTTCGACCCCTTCTTCAAGATGGAGCGGGAACTGCCTTCCCCGTTCGATGCCAAGCCGAAATACAGCGCGAAAACCGAAGACCGCATCTGGCACTCGCTCTACCTGCCTTTCGGCAAAATGGTGGAATACGTCGCGAATCTTTTCGGCAAGATACAGCAGGGGAGGATACTGGTTTACCTGCTCTACAATTTCGTGACCCTGATCGCTTTGCTTCTTTTCATGCAATGAGTGCCTTCGGACTTTTCGCCCAGTTTCTGCAGCTCTTCCTGACGGTGCTGCTCGCCCCCTTGCTGCTCGGCTGGGTGAACCAGTGCAGGGCCTGGCTGCAGAACAGGCAGGGGCCTGGAATCGGCCAGCCCTACCGGAAGCTGCGCAAGCTTTTCCAGAAGGATGCGGTGATCGCGGAAGGCGCATCGCCACTCTTCAGGATCGTTCCCTACATTCTTTTCGGGGCCATGTGCCTTGCTGCTGCGATAGTGCCTTCGCTTGCGACCGATCTCGGTTTTTCGGAGGCTGCGGATGCCATCGCGCTGGTGGGGGTTTTTGCGCTCGCCAGGATATTCATATCGCTCGCAGCCATGGACATCGGCACCGCATTCGGCGGCATGGGCGCAAGGCGCGAAATGCTGGTCGGATTTCTGGCCGAGCCCGCGCTCCTGATGGTGCTGTTCACCGCCTCCCTGATCAGCCAGTCGACTTCCCTCACGGTGATCGTCGAAACCCTCGCCCATCGCCATTTCGGGATCTATCCCAGCCTGGCCTTCACGGGAGTCGCCTTCCTGATGGTCCTGCTCGCCGAGAATGCGCGCATTCCCGTTGACAATCCGGCGAGCCATCTTGAACTCACGATGATCCACGAGGCGATGACTCTCGAATATTCCGCGCGCCACCTCGCGCTGGTGGAATGGGCGAGCAGCATCAAGCTGTTCGCCTATGTCGCGATGGGCATCGCGCTGTTCGCTCCCTGGGGAATCGCACAGGCGGCAGACTGGCTCGGCATGGCTTTTGCGTTGCCGATTCTGATAGCCAAGCTGCTCGTCGCAGGCTTCGGGCTCGCCGTGATCGAAACGGTGATGGCGAAGCAGCGCATTTTCAGGGCGCCCGAGTTCATGGGAACGGCCTTCCTTTTCGGGGTGCTCGGCATGCTCGTCCACTTTCTGCTGGGGGCCTGAATGTCATTGTCCAGCCAGTTCATCAACCTGCTGGCATCCATCATGCTGCTGCTCGCCTTCGCCATGCTTTCGCAGCGGCGCATCCGCTCCCTCATCAGGCTGTTCATGGTGCAGGGCATGACCCTCGCCGTGAGCACCGCCGTGATCGCCTCGACCACGAACCAGAACCATCTCTACTATTCCGCCCTGCTGACCTTTTCCCTCAAGGTCGTGATCCTGCCATGGATACTCTTTCGCATGATCAGGCAGCTCAATGTCGAGTGGGATGTGGAGACGCTGATCAACATACCGTCCACCATGCTGGTCGGGATATTCATCGTGATCGTCGCCTTCAATCTCGCCTTGCCGATTTCCCACCTCGCCGGAACGATCACGAGAAGCACCATCGGCATCGCGATGGCTTGCGTGCTGCTTTCGCTCTTGATGATGATCACGAGGAGCAAGGCCATATCCCAGGTGGTCGGCTTCCTTTCCATGGAAAACGGGCTGTTCTTCGCTGCGACCAGCACGACCTACGGCATGCCGATGGTGGTGGAGCTCGGGGTTGCGCTCGACGTTCTGGTGGGGGTGTTGATCCTGGGCGTGTTTTTCTTCCAGATCAGGGAGAAATTCGAAAGCCTGGATCTCAGGCATCTGGAGAAGGCGGAAGAGGAATGATGGAAATGCTGGCCGTTCTGGGTTTGCCGCTTGCAGGCGGCGCGCTTCTGGCGTTATGGGGGCACGAAAAATGGGCGCCGGAACTCAATTCCATGGTGAGTTTCTGCACCTTCATCGCAACTACCCTGCTGGCATGGAAAGTTCTCGTCTCGGGCCCCATGGTCGTCCTGAGCGAGCAGTTCTTCATCGATTCATTCAACGTTTTCCTGGTGGTGCTGACCGCGTTCGTCGCCTTTACCACGACCCTGTTCTCAAGACCCTACATGAGGAACGAAGCGCTGTTGAGCGCCCTTTCGAATTACCAGCTCCGCCTCTATCACAGCATGTACCAGATTTTCTGCTTCACCATGCTGCTTGCGCTCACCACCAACAATCTCGGCATACTGTGGGTTGCGATGGAAGGGGCGACACTCGCCACTGTCCTTCTGGTGAGCCTCTACAGGACGCGGGCGAGCCTGGAAGCGGCATGGAAGTATTTCATCCTGTGCGGGGTCGGCATCGCCCAGGCGCTTTTCGGCACGATCCTGATCTATTTCGCCTCCGAGAAAGTGCTGGGCGCAGGGGGGACGGCGCTGCTCTGGACGCATCTCGATGCTGCCAAAGGGGCTCTGGAGCCCACCGTTCTTTCCATTGCCTTCGTTTTCCTCCTCGTCGGATACGGCACCAAGGTGGGGCTCGTCCCCCTGCACAGCTGGCTGCCGGATGCCCATGCCGAAGGCCCGACCCCGGTTTCCGCGGTGCTATCCGGGCTGCTCCTGAATGTGGCGCTGTATGCAGTGGTGCGCTGCAAGATCCTCGTGGAAGGGGCGCTGCACAACCGCTTCGCGGATGATCTCATGATCGGCTTCGGCCTGATCACGGTGCTGACCGCAGCCTTCCTGCTGTGGCGGCAGAAGGACATCAAGCGCCTTTTCGGCTATTCCTCCATCGAACACATGGGGCTCATGACTTTCGCGTTCGGCATTGGCGCGAATTTCGCCGGCCTGCTGCACATGACAGTCCATTCCCTTACCAAGTCGGCGATCTTCTTCTCCGTGGGACATGCCGTGCAGCATTCAGGCACGCAGACGATGGAGGCGATCAGGGGATTGGTCAGGCTTCCCGCAATCGGCTGGGGGCTGATGCTCGGTGCGCTCGCCATCCTCGGCATGCCGCCTTTCGGGGTCTTTGCTAGCGAATTCCTGATTCTGACCCATGCGATGCAGAGTCATCCCTGGTCGACCCCGGTGCTCCTGGTCGCCCTCGGCGTCGCTTTCGCTTCGATATTCGGCAAGGTCCAGTCCATGGTGTGGGGGGAGGGCGCAGGAAAGGAGCTTCCCCATGCGCAGGCATCCCTGCCAATACTGCTGCACCTTGCCATGGCGTTGCTTCTCGGGCTCTATATTCCACCTTACCTTGCCAGGTGGTACAGTGAAGCGGCGAGGCTGATAGGATGAACGGCATGAATTTCGAGGGCATGGTCAAAATGGCATGCGCTGCCCCGATATGGACCGTGGAGGCGGAAGGGGCATCCTGGAGAAAAATGGCGCAAGCCTGCTCGGATCAGGGGGGGAGGCTGGTCTCGATCTGGGGAAGCGAAGCGGGGAAAGGCGTTTCGGTTTTCGCAGCCTGCGTTTTTTCCGAAGGGATGCTGATATTGCGGTGCAGTGCCGCGGACGGAAAATTCGAAAGTCTCGCCGACATTTTTCCCTGCGCGGCAAGGATGCAGCGCGCGGTTCACGACATGCTGGGCGTAAGATGCGGAGAGGAAGGCGAAAGACCCTGGCTTTCCCACGGACTCTGGCCGCCTTTCCCATTGCGGAAGAGTTACGATCCTTCGGCCGATTTCGTGTGCGAAGAAGAGAGCTATCGCTTTGTTTCCGTCGAGGGAGAGGGGGTGCACGAGATCGCAGTCGGCCCTGTGCATGCCGGGATCATCGAGCCGGGCCACTTCCGCTTCCAGGTAGTGGGGGAAAAGGTGCTGAGGCTGGAAGAGCGCCTGGGCTACAAGCACAAGGGGATAGAGAAGGCTTTCGAGGGCTTGACGCCGAGAGAGGGCGCGAAGCTTGCAGCGAGGATAAGCGGGGACAGCACGGTCGCCTATTCCTGGGCTTATGCCATGGCGCTTGAAGCACTCTGCGGGGTAACGGTTTCGACGAGGGCGAGTTTGTTGCGCGGGATTTTGCTCGAGCGGGAGCGCATCGCCAATCATCTCGCGGATCTCGGTGCGCTCGGCAACGATGCGGGATTTTCCTTTGGCCTCGCGCAGTTTTCCGTCATCCGCGAGGACATGCTGCGCACCAGCAAGGCGCATTTCGGCCATCGCTTGCTGATGGACATCATCGTTCCCGGCGGAGTGTCGGTGGATATCGATGCGAAAGCCGGGGAGGCGATTTTCGCCGAGTGCGCTGCCGTCAGGGAAAAAGTGCTCGTTCTCAGGGAAATCTACGCCGATCATACCGGCCTGCAGGACAGGTTTCTCGCGACTGGAAAAGTGGAGTCCGGCCTTGCCGCGAGGCTCGGGCTAACCGGGCTTGCCGGCAGGGCGAGCAGGAACGTTTCCGACCTCAGGGAGGATCACCCCTATGCCCCTTACGACAGGCTCGGCGTCTCCATGGCGACCCATCACGGCGGGGATGTCGCGGCGCGCGTTTCGGTCAGGTTCGACGAAATTCTCGAATCCCTGCGGCTGATCCGCGCGATGCTGGAAATGATGCCGGAAGGCGAAACCGCAGGGGAAATTCCAGAATGCTCCGGATTCGGGGCGGGCTGGGTCGAGGGCTTCAGGGGAGAAGTGCTTGTGACCCTCGAAGTCGAGAAAGGCGTCATCAGGCGCGCCCATGCCCACGATCCATCGTGGCAGAACTGGCCGGTGCTGGAATTTGCGGTGATCGGGAACATCGTTGCGGATTTTCCCCTGATCAACAAGTCCTTCAATCTGAGCTACAGCGGGCACGATCTATGACGAGGCTCCTGAAAAATCGCCCCATGGCTCTGGGAGCCGCTTCCTTGCTTCTCGCCCTGGTCGGCATTGCCGACTACATGGTGGGCCGGGAGGTCACCTTCTCGCTGTTCTATCTTGCGCCCATCGCCCTCGTGACCTGGGTTTTCGGAAAACCCGCCGGCATGCTGGTTTCGCTGGTCGCGGCAGGATTCTGGGTGTTTGTCGATTCGAGCCACGCTCCCTATCCCAGGGCTTACATTCCCTACCTGAATTTTGCCATCAGGGTATGCGTTTTTGCGATCGTGGTGTGGCTTCTGGATGCCCTCAAGGGAGAGATCGAAAAGGAAAAGGACCTGGCGAGAATCGACTATCTGACCGGAGCCGCGAGCCTGCGCGCCTATTACGAATTGCTTGAAATGGAGATCGCGAGGTCCAGAAGGTACAGGCATCCCTTCGCCATCGCCTATATCGATCTCGACAATTTCAAGGAGGTCAACGACAGGTTCGGGCATGCGGCCGGGGACGACACCCTGCGCAGCGTGGTTGCTTCCCTCAGGGAGGGGCTGCGCGAAACGGACAGCATTGCGAGGCTGGGCGGGGACGAATTCGCCCTGCTTCTGCCCGAAATGGACGGGAACGAGGCGAGACAGGTGTTTCCCAAGCTGCGGGAAGGGCTTTTGCTGGAGATGGAAAGGCACCGCTGGCCGGTCACGTTTTCGATAGGCGTGCTGGTTTGCGAAGGCGCTGCATTCGATGCGAAGCGCCTGGTCGGCATGGCGGACGAGCTGATGTATTCGATCAAGAAGAGCGGCAAGAATGCGATCGGCTATTCTGTGGCTAGGGGGGGGTGAATGTACCGGATTCTCAGGGAAATACTCAGGAACGGCATCAAGACAGAAAGGGAGCTTCCTCCCGATGCCTCGCTCAGGGTGTCCATGCCGCAGTGCGGGGAAGCCCCGACCGCGCTGGGCAATGCGCTCGCCATCCGCCATGTCGATGCCGGTTCATGCAATGGCTGCGAGCTCGAAATTCATGCCCTCAACAATCCCTATTACAGGCTGGAAGGACTCGGGATGGGATTCGTGGCAAGTCCCCGGCATGCCGACATGCTTCTCGTGACAGGGCCCGTATCCAAACATATGGAAGCGGCATTGCGGCGCACCTATGATGCAATGCCCGAACCCAGGCTGGTTGCGGCCATCGGCGATTGCGGAAAAAACGGCGGGGCGTTCTGCCGCAGGAAAAACTATGCCTGCAAGGGAGGCGTATCGAGCGTTATCCCGGTCGATGTGGAAGTTCCAGGCTGCCCGCCGGAGCCGGCTGCGATACTTCAGGGGATTCTGTCGGCCATCAGGACTTGAGCAGGTTCTCCATGTCCTGCGCCATGGCTTCAGGTTTTTCCCCGTACGGCATGTAGGTGCGCAGCTTGCCCCTGGGGTCGAATACGAAGCAGCCCGCCGTGTGGTCCATCGCATAATTCTTCATGTCGTCCTCGATCTGGACTTTCTGGTAGAAGACATGGAATTCGTCCGCTGCCTTTTTCGTCTCCCGGGCATCGCCGTAAAGACCGAGAAAAGTCGGGTCGAACGAGGGAACGAACTGCTTCAGGATCTTCGGGGTATCCCTTTCCGGATCGACCGTGACGAAGAGCACCTGGACTTTTTCTGCGTCTTTGCCCATTTTCTTCCTGGCCGTGGCAAGATCGGAGAGCGTGGTCGGGCAGACGTCGGGGCAATGGGTATAGCCGAAGAAAAGCACCACGACTTTCCCCCTGAAGTCTGAAAGCTGCCTTGCTCGCCCGTCGAAATCGGTGAGATGGAAATCCCTGCCGTAATCGACGCCGGAAAGATCCCTCGGAGGGGTGGCGTAGGAATCCTGCTTTTTCTCGCCGCATCCCGAGAGGGTGGCGAGCAGGATCATGAAGAAAGCCAGTTTGCGCATTGCCATGATGCCTCGATCAAAAACCCGATTCTAGTCCCGATTTCCGGAGCAGGAAAGCGTGCCCCTGTCGGCAAACCGGCAATTATGCGATAATTCGCGCCATGGAAGCGCTAAATCTTTATGACAAATTATGGGGCAGCCATGTCGTCCGGGAGGAGAAGGATGGCACGGCCCTGCTGTACATCGACAGGCATCTCGTGCACGAGGTGACGAGCCCGCAGGCATTCGAAGGGCTGCGCCTTGCCGGAAGGAAACCGTGGAGGACCGGGTCCGTTCTTGCGGTCGCTGATCACAACGTGCCGACCACGGGCCGCGAAGGCGGCATCAGGGATGCCGTGTCCCGTCTCCAGGTCGAGACGCTGGATTCGAACTGCGAAGATTACGGCATCCTCGAATTCAGGATGAATGACTTGCGCCAGGGCATCGTGCATGTCGTGGGGCCGGAGCAGGGAGCGACGCTTCCCGGCATGACGGTGGTCTGCGGCGATTCGCATACCAGCACGCACGGCGCTTTCGCTGCGCTCGCATTCGGGATAGGCACCTCCGAAGTCGAGCATGTGCTCGCCACCCAGTGTCTTCTGGGCAAGAAATCGAAATCCATGCGCATTGCGGTCGAGGGAGAGCTCGGCAGGGGGGTGACCGCGAAGGACATCGCGCTTTACGTCATCGGCAGAATCGGCACGGCCGGCGGCACCGGGTACGCCATCGAGTTTTCGGGAAGCGCTGTCAGCGCGCTCAGCATGGAAGGGCGGATGACGCTGTGCAACATGGCCATCGAGGCGGGCGCGAGGGCGGGCATGGTCGCAGTCGACGAAAAAACCATCGAGTATTTAAGGGGGAGGCCTTTTTCGCCGCAGGGCGAGCTTTGGGAAGCGGCCTGCAGTTACTGGCGGACCCTGAAAAGCGACGAGGGTGCGCATTTCGATGCGACGGTCACGATCGATGCGGCAGAGATCAGGCCGCAGGTGACTTGGGGAACCTCCCCAGAAATGGTGGTTGCGATCGACGGCGCGGTTCCGGATCCGAAGCATTTTTCCGATCCCGTCAAGCGTCAGGGCATGGAGCGGGCGCTCGCCTACATGGGCCTTTCTCCCAACCAGAAGATCGAAGAAATTGTCGTGGACAAGATTTTTATCGGCTCCTGCACCAATTCCAGGATAGAGGATCTGAGGGCGGCAGCCGGCGTTGTGAAAGGGCGGCATGTCGCGAAGAACATCAGGCTTGCCATGGTCGTCCCTGGCTCCGGACTGGTCAAGCGCCAGGCCGAGAAGGAAGGGCTGGACAGGATTTTCCAGGAAGCGGGGTTCGAGTGGCGCGAGCCGGGCTGCTCCATGTGCCTTGCCATGAATGACGACAGGCTCTCTCTGGGAGAGCGCTGCGCTTCCACTTCCAACAGGAATTTCGAGGGAAGACAGGGGCAGGGCGGGCGCACCCATCTCGTGAGTCCTGAGCTTGCGGCTGCCGCGGCGATCGCGGGACACTTCGTCGACCCCGGGAGGCTGCCATGAAGCCATTCGGTTATCTCGACGGCCTGGTGGTGCCATTGGATCGGCCCAATGTCGATACCGATGCGATCATCCCGAAGCAGTTTCTGAAGTCGATAAGGCGCAGCGGTTTCGGGCCTAACCTGTTCGACGAATGGCGCTATCTGGATCACGGCGAACCCGGGATGGACAACAGCAGGCGCAAGCCGAATCCCGATTTCGTGCTGAATGCTCCGCGCTATCGCGGCGCGCAGATCCTGCTCTGCCGCGAGAATTTCGGCTGCGGCTCGTCCCGCGAGCATGCCCCCTGGGCGCTCGAAGATTACGGATTCAGGGCGATCATCGCGCCGTCTTTTGCCGACATCTTCTACAACAACTGCTTCAAGAACGGCCTGCTTCCCATCGTCCTCGATGCGAAGACTGTCGACGGACTTTTCCATGAAACCTTCGGAAATGAAGGCTACAGGCTCGCCATTGACCTCGAAAAGCAGGTCGTGGTGACGCCTTCCGGGGAGAGAATCGGGTTCGAGGTCGATGCTTTCAGGAAACACTGCCTGATCGAGGGACTCGACGACATCGGCCTTACGCTGGTTCACGGCGACGAAATCAGGGCATTCGAAGACAGGTACAGAGGGGCGCAGCCCTGGCTTTTTATCGGGAATGAAAAATGAAAATCGCAGTATTGCCGGGAGACGGCATAGGGCCTGAGATCGTCGCGCAGGCTGTCAAGGTTTTGGATGTCCTCGCCAAAGACGGCCTGAAGATCGAGCTCGAATACGGGGACATAGGCGGCGCGGGTTACGATGCTGCGGGAGACCCCTATCCGGCTGCAACTTCGAAGCTCGCGATAGATGCCGATGCGGTGCTTCTGGGCGCGGTCGGCGGGTACCGCTACGACAGCCTGCCGAGACCCATGCGGCCGGAGCAGGGGCTTCTGAGGATCAGGAAGGAACTCGGCCTGTTTGCGAATCTGCGCCCTGCCGTGCTCTATCCCGAGCTTGCGAGCGCATCCTCCCTGAAGCCAGAAGTGGTCGCCGGCCTAGACATCATGATCCTGAGGGAACTCACCGGGGACATTTATTTCGGCCAGCCCAGGGGATTGCGGCGGACTCCGGACGGCGAGCGCGAAGGCTTTGATACCATGCTCTACAGCGAGTCCGAAATCGCCAGGATAGCCCATGTCGGTTTCGGGACGGCCATGAAGCGCGGGAAGCGGCTCTGCTCCGTCGACAAGGCGAACGTGCTGGAGACCAGCGTGCTCTGGCGCGAAGTGGTCATGGAGGTCGCGAAGAACTATCCCGAAATCGAGCTTTCCCACATGTATGTCGACAATGCCGCCATGCAGCTCGTCAGGAACCCCAAGCAGTTCGACGTGATCCTGACCGGGAACATGTTCGGGGACATTCTTTCTGACGAAGCTTCCATGCTGACGGGCTCGATAGGCATGCTTCCTTCCGCATCCCTGGATGCGCATGGCAAGGGGCTGTACGAGCCGATTCACGGTTCCGCCCCGGATATCGCGGGACAGAACATCGCCAATCCGCTTGCGACCATTCTTTCGGTTGCGATGATGATGCGCCATACCTTCGGCAACGAGGCTGCGGCCGCAAGGATAGAAAATGCGGTCAAGAAGACGCTTGCCGAAGGCTTGCGCACTTCCGATATCCATCAGGAAGGGATGCGCAAGGTCGGGACGCGGGAAATGGGCGATGCTGTTGCAGCAAGACTTTGATTTAGAGGATTAATGTCGATGAGCAAGAAATACGATGTGGCCGTTCTGGGCGCAACAGGCGCGGTCGGAGAGACGATGCTTTCCATTCTGGAGGAGCGCAAATTTCCGGTAGGGGAAATCTACCCGCTCGCATCAAGCCGTTCCGCCGGCAGCAAGGTGCGCTTCAATGGGCGCGATGTGACGGTGCTCGATGTCGCCGATTTCGACTTCTCGAAGGCGAAAATCGGCCTCTTTTCCGCCGGCGGCAGCGTTTCAGCGGAATATGCCCCCAGGGCTGCGGCTGCGGGCTGCGTCGTGATCGACAACACCGCCCATTTCCGCTACGAGGACGACATTCCGCTCGTCGTTCCCGAGGTAAATCCGCACGCCATAAGCCGTTACAAGAATCGCGGCATCATCGCCAATCCCAACTGCTCGACGATACAAATGCTGGTCGCGCTGAAGCCGATCCATGATGCCGTCGGGATAGAGCGGATCAATGTCGCGACCTATCAGGCCGTATCCGGAACGGGAAAGGAAGCGATAGAGGAGCTCGCCAGCCAAACCACGGCGCTTTTCAGCCAGAAGGAAGCCGTCTGCGAGGTTTATCCCAAGCGCATCGCCTTCAACGTGCTTCCCCACATCGACGTTTTCCTCGACAACGGTTACACCAAGGAGGAAATGAAGATGGTCTGGGAAACCCGCAAGATCATGGAAGACGATTCGATCAGGGTGAACCCGACAGCGGTCAGGGTTCCGGTGTTCTATGGCCATTCGGAAGCGGTTCATATCGAGACGAGGAAGAAGATCAGCGCCGCCGATGCGACGGAATTGCTGAAAAAATCTCCCGGAATTGTCGTCATGGACGAGAGGAAGCCGGGCGGCTATCCGACCCCGGCGATCGATGCGGCGGGACGCGACCCTGTTTTCGTGGGAAGGATACGCGATGACATTTCCCATCCGATGGGACTCGATCTGTGGGTCGTCAGCGACAATGTCAGGAAAGGCGCTGCACTCAACAGCGTACAGATCGCGGAGATTTTGATTGAAAAATATCTTGATTAAGCGATAATAAGGTGCCATTTCAGGCCGAATATCCATATTCCAGGCGAAGGCCACGTTCATGATAAGACCGATGCTTAAAGTCGTGCTGCTTGCCTTCCTGCTGCCCTGCTTTTCCATGGCGGCCGGTCTTGGCGAACTGAAGGTCATGTCTCCGTTGGGGCAGCCCCTCAAGGCGGAAATCAATCTGGTTTCGATGAAGGCAGGGGAGCTGGAGTCTCTGGAAGCGCACATTGCAACTCCGGACGCATTCAGGCAGGCAGGCATTGAATACAACCCGCTGCTTGCCGACGTCAAGCTCAGCATAGCCACCCGTCCGGACGGCAATCCTTACATCAAGCTGTCTTCTTCCGGGGTCGTGAACGATCCCTTTCTGGATGTGCTGATTTCGCTCTCTTCGTCTTCCGGGCGGATCGAGCGCGAATACACCCTGCTGTTCGACCCGGCGGAATCCGCCAAGGCTCCTGCAGTATCCCCCCCCGTTGCCCTGCCGGAACGCCATCTGGAGCAGCCCAAGCTCTTGGAAAAGCAGGCGGAACAGCCCAAGACGGCTGCCCCCGCAACCCCCTCCGGCAAATACGGGCCGGTGAAGAAGGGGGATACGCTGAGCGGGATTGCCATGGCGACCAAACCGGCAGGCGTTACGCTCGAGCAGATGCTTGTTGCGCTCTATCGGGCCAACGGCGATGCATTTTCCGGGAACAACATGAATCGCCTCGATGCAGGCACGATTCTCCGCATTCCGGGGAGCGAGGAAATTGCCGCAATAGGAAAAGGCGATGCCGAGAAAGTCGTTCAGCTCCAGGCTGCCGACTGGAATGCCTATCGCCAGAAGCTGGCGTCCTTTGCAGCCGAACGCAAGGAAGATCTGAAGCGCAGCGTTTCTGGAAAGATCACTGCGGCAGTCGAGAAAAAACCGGTCGCCCCGCAGGCCCAGGAAGTGCTGAAGTTGTCGAAGGGGGACGCGTCTTCACCGACTGCCGCTGAGGAAGCCAGGGCGGCGCAGGTCAAGACCCTGAACGATGCGAGCGAACGCATCCTGATGCTCGAAAAGAACATCCAGGAAATGAAGAAGTTGCTCGACTTGAAGAACAAGGCGCTCGCCAGGGCGAGCGCCCCGCTGGCAGTCGTCAGAGCTCCGGCCGAAACTTCCCTCATCGACGACATCATGGCAAATCCGGTACTGCTCGGCGCTGCAGGCGGGGCGGTGCTTGGCATTGCAGGCGCGGCAATCCTGGTCTTGCGCAGGCGGAAGAAGAGCTTTGAACAGGTCATGCCCGAGTTTTCCGGGCGCGAGAAGATGCATCCTGAGCCGGAGCCGCCGGCAGCGAAGGCTGAGGAAGCTCAGCCTGAGGTCGCCATGGAAGCCGATCCTCTCGAAGAGGCACAGCTTTACATTTCCTATCGCCGCTACGACCAGGCGGAGGCGATTCTGGAAGGCGTGCTGCAGTCCAGTCCTGGAAATTTCGATGCGCTGTTGCTTCTCATGAAAGTGCATGCTGCAAGCGGCGAGAAGGACAAGCTCGAAGTTGCTGCGCGCAAGCTGCAGGTTGCCGAACCCTCCCATGAAATCTGGGAAAGGGCGATGGAAATCGGCTTTGTGGCGGATCCGGAAAACCCGCTTTACGGCGGAGCGGTGAAGGCGCATGAAGCGGCAACTCCTGCTGCGATCGAAAGGGCCGAGCCTGAAAGCCTGGATTTCGATCTCGGCATCGAAGAAGCGCCAGCCGAAACTGCCGAAGCAGAGCCCGCTGCAGATGCTGGAGCGCAAGAGCAGGCCGGGCCCGAGGAAGCGGGGGTGGTCGACTTCGATCTTTCTTCGATGATGGAGGCGCCAGCCGAAACTGCCGAAGCAGCGCCTGAGGAAGCCGCTGGAGAAGCGCCCGAGGAAGCGGGGGTGGTCGACTTCGATCTTTCTTCGATGATGGAGGCGCCAGCCGAAACTGCCGAAGCAGCGTCTGAGGAAGCCGCTGGAGAAGCGCCCGAGGAAGCGGGAATGGTCGATTTCGATCTTTCTGCGATGATGGAAGCGCCGGCCGAAACTGCCGAAGCAGCGTCTGAGGAAGCCGCTGGAGAAGCGCCCGAGGAAGCGGGAATGGTCGACTTCGATCTTTCTTCGATGATGGAAGCGCCGGCCGAAACAGAACCCGCTGCAGATGCTGGAGCGGAAGGGGAGGCCGGACCCGAGGAAGCGGGAATGGTCGATTTCGATCTTTCTTCGATGCTGGAAGCGCCAGCCGAAGCTGCCGAAGAAGAACCTGCTGCAGATGCTGCACCAGAAGCCAGGGAGGAAGCAGCAGCGCTTTCCGGAGCTTCTTTCGATCTTTCCGAGATTCCCTCTCTTGTGGAGACCGGGGGCAAGCCAAAACAGCCGGAAATGCCTTTGCCGGATGTCGATCTTCATCTGGGGGAAGAGCCCGGCGAGATGGCCGTACCCAAGGACCAGAGCTGGTATGAGGTTGCCACCAAGCTCGATCTTGCCAAGGTCTACCAGGAGATGGGCGACCAGGAGGGGGCGCGGGAAATTCTGGAAGAAGTGATGACCGAAGGTGATTCGGATCAGAAGGCCATGGCGAAGGCCATGCTCGACAGCCTTCCGAAGCCTTGAAGGCATGCGCGATTGCTTTGCACTGCACCCCGCGACCAGGATACTGCTCTGGATTTCGCTTGCCGCATATGCCTTTGTCTCTGGCCCGCGCCTGCTCGCGGTTCTGAGCCTCGCTCTGGCAGTTCTGCTGATCCTCCAGGGCAACAGGCTGTTTTTCAGGCTATTGCGCAGGATACGCTGGATCCTGCTGTCCCTCTTGGCGATTTATGCTTTCGAGACGCCTGGCGAATGCTTCTTTCCGGCAATGGGTGGGCCGACTTTCGAGGGGGTTGTCTCCGGCGGTATCCAGGCCTGGCGTATCGTCCTGACGATTGCCCTGCTGGCATTCCTGCAGGGATCGACTTCCAGGGAAGAAATGCTGAGCGGGATCTATGCGCTGTTGCTGCCCTTTAGGCGCTGGTTCGATGTCGAGCGCATCGCGGTGAGACTGCTGCTCACCCTGCATTATGCTGGAGAGCGGGGGCAAGGCGACTGGAGGGAGCGGATTTTCGATGCTTTTCGGGATGTAGAGCATCCGCTGGCCAGCCTCAAGCTTCCCCTTTACCCTTTCAGGATGCGCGATGGAGCGGCTTTCCTCGCGCTCGTTACCGTATTGGCGTTGTGAGAATCGCAATTGGAATCGAATACGATGGGAGCAGTTTCCATGGCTGGCAGAGCCAGCCTTTCGGCTGCACGCTCCAGGATGCGGTCGAAGCTGCAGTCTCAGGCATAGCCGGGAAAAAGACCGGGATTTCAGCCGCCGGAAGAACCGACAAGGGCGTGCATGCCCTGGCGCAGGTGGCGCATTTCGATACCGATGCGAACAGGCCGCTCCAGGCCTGGGTGCGGGGCGTCAACAGCCTTCTGCCGGAAGGCATTGCCGTGATCTGGGCGAGTTTCGTCGGGGAAGAATTTCACGCAAGGCATTGCGCCCTTTATCGCAGATACCGCTACCTTCTGCTCAATCATCCCGTTCGCCCGGGTCTTTCCAGCGGCAAGGTCGGCTGGTGCCACCAGATGCTCGATCTCGAAAGCATGCGGGAGGGGGCGGATCATCTGCTCGGCGAACACGATTTCAGCGCCTTCCGGGCTGCGGAATGTCAGGCGAATTCGCCCATTCGGGAGCTTCGCGAGATCCGCATCGAAAGGCACGGTCGGCTCTTCGTTTTCGATATCAGCGCCAATGCCTTCTTGCACCACATGGTGAGAAACATCGTGGGGAGCCTGGTTTTTGTCGGCATGGGAAAATTCGGGCCGGGATGGATGGGCGAATTGCTCGCTTCCCGAAACAGAACCCTGGCCGCTCCGACGTTTTCGCCCTGCGGCCTTTATCTTGCCGAAGTGGGCTATGATCCGAAATGGGGCCTGCCAGAGCCTGCCGATTTCGGGACGCAAAATTTTTTGGGGAGAGCATGAAGCCGGTCAAGATATGCGGAATCACCCGGGTTCAGGATGCGCTGGCGGCAGCCCATGCCGGCGTTCATGCAATAGGGCTAGTCTTCTACGAAAAGAGCCCGCGCCATGTCGACTTGGATCGGGCGATCGAGATCGCGAAGGCGCTTCCGCCCTTTATCAGCGCGGTGGGTCTTTTCGTGAATCCCGGTCGGGGCGAGGTCGAGAAAGTGCTTTCAAGTCTCCATCTCGACCTGCTCCAGTTCCATGGCGACGAGCCCGAGCCCTTCTGCAGCAGCTTTTCCGTGCCCTATATCAAGGCGGCGAGAGTCAAACCCGGTCTCGATTTGGTACAATACGCAGCCGGCTATCCGTCAGCCAAGGGGATTTTGCTGGATGCCTTTGTCGAAGGCTCACGCGGCGGAACCGGACAGGTGTTCGACTGGGACCTGATTCCGGGCAATCTGCCTTTGCCCCTGATACTCTCTGGAGGGCTCGATCCCGGCAACGTGGCCGATGCGATCATGCGGGTCGATCCATGGGCGGTGGATGTGAGCAGCGGGGTGGAATCTTCCAAAGGGATCAAGGATGCGGCCAGGATTGCTGCTTTCATGCAAGGAGTGAGAAAAGCTGATGTATGATTTTCCGGACAGCCGAGGCCATTTCGGCCCGTACGGCGGCATCTTTGTCGGCGAGACATTGATGGAAGCCATCGAGGAATTGCGCGCGGTTTACGCGCGCTACAGGAACGATCCCGACTTCATGGCGGAATTCGAGCATGAGCTCAAGCATTACGTCGGCCGTCCGAGCCCGATCTATCATGCCAGGCGCTGGTCGGAGCATCTTGGCGGGGCGCAGATCCTCCTGAAAAGGGAGGATCTCAACCATACCGGCGCGCACAAGGTGAACAACACCATAGGCCAGGCGATGCTCGCCCGGCGCATGGGCAAGAAGCGGGTGATCGCTGAAACCGGTGCGGGCCAGCATGGCGTGGCGACGGCGACGGTGGCGGCGCGCTACGGCATGGAATGCGTGGTTTACATGGGGGCGGAGGACGTCAGGCGCCAGGCGCCGAACGTTTTCAGGATGAAGCTTCTGGGCGCCACAGTGGTTCCGGTCGAGAGCGGATCGAAAACGCTGAAGGATGCGATGAACGAAGCGATGCGCGACTGGGTGACCAACGTTGAAAGCACTTTCTACATCATCGGCACGGTTGCAGGCCCCCATCCCTATCCCATGATGGTCAGGGATTTCCAATCCGTGATCGGCAGGGAAGCGAAAATCCAGATGATGGAGTCCTTCGGCAGGCAGCCGGACAGACTGATCGCCTGCGTGGGAGGGGGCTCGAATGCAATCGGCCTGTTTTATCCCTATATCGGGGACGAGTCCGTGCGCATGACGGGAGTCGAGGCGGCAGGAGACGGCATCGAAACCGGCAGGCATGCCGCCCCGCTTTGCGCAGGAAAGCCCGGGGTGCTGCACGGCAATCGGACCTATCTGATGCAGGACGAGAACGGCCAGATCTCGGACACGCATTCGATTTCCGCCGGACTCGATTATCCCGGGGTGGGGCCGGAGCACGCCTGGCTCAAGGACACGGGACGCGCCGATTACGCTGCGGTTACGGACAGCGAGGCGCTGGAAGCGTTTCATGCGCTTTGCCGGTATGAGGGAATCATCCCGGCCCTGGAATCGAGCCATGCGCTTGCCCATGCGGCGAAGATCGCCCCGGCGATGGACAAGGACCAGCTGCTTCTCGTCAATCTCTCGGGGCGGGGCGACAAGGACATCAACACCGTCGCACAGCATGCGGGGATCAAGCTGTAGAATGGGAAAACAACAGAAGCTTCTGCTTCAGATATTGCGCGGCACCTCGGACAGCAATACCGCGTTTGAAGATTTGTGCGGCTTGTTGTGCTCCCTGGGATTTGAAAGGAAAACTCGCGACAGCCACCATGTTTTCAAGAAACCCGGAGTGGCCGAATTGATTAATTTGCAGAAGGATGGTGCTCAGGCCAAGGTATATCAGGTTAGACAGGTTCGCGCCGTGATACTGAAGTATCGCTTGGGAGATTGAAGCATGCAAAAGTATGAAATTATTATTTACTGGAGCGACGAAGATCAGGTGTTTGTCGCGGATGTCCCTGAACTTCCGGGGTGCATGGCGCATGGGAATACGCAGGAAGATGCGCTGATGAATGCCAAGCAGGCTGTCCTCCTGTGGATCGAAACTGCTCAGGAATCAGGCGATCTTGTGCCTGAACCCAAGGGTCACCGATTGATGTTTGCTTGATATGGCTATTCCCGATTTTCAGACGCTGATGTTGCCGCTGCTGGATTTTTGGCGAGTTACTTGCACAATTGATAATTGACTACAATCTTGCGGTTTCGACCATTGCAACTTATGAAATCAAGCGGGTCGATTCCGATTACTTTATCGAAGAATAACTATGTCACGCATTGAATCGACATTCGGCCACTTAAATGGGCTGGGCAGGAAGGCCCTGATTCCCTTCATCACTGCGGGCGACCCGCATCCCGCCATGACGGTCTCCCTGATGCATGCGCTGGTGGATGCGGGGGCGGACATCATCGAGCTCGGCGTTCCATTCTCAGACCCCATGTCGGACGGTCAGGTGATCCAGCGCGCTTCCGAAAGGGCGCTGAAATCGGGCACTTCGCTGAAAGGCATCCTCGGGATGGTGCTCGAATTCAGGAAGCGGGACGAGCATACGCCGGTGGTGCTGATGGGCTATTTGAATCCTTTCGAAGCCATGGGTTACGGCAAATTCGCCCATGAGGCGAAGCGGGCGGGTGTGGATGGAGTGCTGACCGTCGACTGCCCGCCGGAGGAAGCGGGGGAATTGCTGGAGGCGCTCTCCGCCGAGGGGATCGAGCCGATTTTCCTGCTCTCTCCCACCACCTCGAAGGAGCGCATCGGAAAGATTGCCAAATTTGCATCGGGCTATGTCTATTATGTCTCGTTGAAAGGCGTGACTGGCGCGACCCATCTCGATTTTTCGGAAATCGAGGCGAGGGTCGCGGCAATCAGGAAGGAAATCGACCTGCCTGTCTGCGTCGGTTTCGGTATCCGCGACGAACAAACCGCAAGATCCGCATCGGGAATCGCTGACGGGGTGGTGATAGGCAGCCGGATCGTGCAGGAAATCGAAAATTCGGACAAGGAATCCGTTGCGAGGAACGTTTCGGCATTCGTGGCCGCGATGCGCAACGCGATAGACGGGAAAAGGGAACCCACATGAGCTGGTTTGAAAAACTGCTGCCGCCAAAGATCAAGCGCAAGGAAGAGAGTGACACCAGAAAGATCGTCCCTGAGGGGCTGTGGAGCAAATGCGCGAGCTGCGAGGCCGTGCTTTATTACTCCGATCTTGAAAACAACCTGAACGTTTGCCCGAAATGCAATTTCCACAACAGGCTGGGCGCAAGGACCAGGCTGGAACTCCTGCTCGACCCCGAGCATCGCTACGAGATCGGAATGGAAATCAGGCCGCTGGACAGCCTCAAGTTCAAGGACGGCAAGCGCTATCCCGACAGGCTCAAGGCGGCGCAGGAGGAAACCGGCGAGGACGATGCGTTGATCGTGATGGCCGGAAGCATCAACACCGTGCCGCTGGTTGCCGCCGCATTCGAATTCAAGTTCATGGGGGGGTCGATGGGCTCCGTGGTCGGGGAGCGTTTCGTCAGAGGCGTTGAAGTCGCGATCGAGCAGAAAATGCCTTTCGTCGTGTTCAGCGCGAGCGGCGGAGCGAGGATGCAGGAAGGCCTGCTTTCATTGATGCAGATGGCCAAGACCACTGCCGCGCTCACCCGCCTTGCGGGAGAGGGGCTGCCCTTCATCTCCGTTCTGACCGACCCCACCATGGGCGGCGTGTCGGCGAGCTTCGCGATGATAGGGGATGTGGTGATCGCCGAGCCAGGCGCGCTCATCGGCTTCGCAGGACCCAGAGTGATCGAGCAGACGGTGCGCGAAGTGCTCCCTGAAGGATTCCAGCGCGCGGAATTTCTGCTCGAGCACGGTGCAATCGACATGATCGTGGACAGAAGGCAAATGCGCGACAAGCTGGTCAGCCTCGTCACGCTCATGATGAAGCAGCCTGCAGTGAATGCCTGATTCCCTCGCGTCCTGGCTCGATTACATCGAGCAGATTCATCCGAAAACCATAGAAATGGGACTGGACCGCCTGGAGCCGGTGCGCAGGCGCATGGGGCTCTATCCTGAGTTTCCCATTGTCACGGTAGCCGGAACGAACGGCAAAGGCTCCGCATGCGCCATGCTGGAAGCCATTCTGCGGCAATCCGGGTACAGGGTGGGGTGCTACACTTCGCCCCACCTGGTGCGGTTCAACGAGCGCATCAGGATATCCGGGGGGGAAGCGGACGATGAAGCGATCGCCATGGCCTTTTCCAGGGTGGAGCAGGCGAGGGAAGGCGCGAGCCTCACCTATTTCGAGTTTTCCACCCTGGCTGCCGTCCGGCTTTTCGCCGACGAGAAAGTCGATGTCGCGATACTCGAGGTGGGGCTTGGCGGAAGGCTGGATGCCGTCAACCTCTTCGATGCCGATTGCGCGGTGATCACCGGGATCGATTACGATCACATGGAGTATCTGGGGAATACCAGGGATGAGATCGGTTTCGAGAAGGCGGGTATTTTCAGGGGAGGAAAACCCGCAGTCTGCGCCGATTTCGATGCGCCGCATTCGGTTCTGAATCATGCACGGGAAGTCGGTGCGAAGCTTCTCAGGATAGGCGCCGATTTCGGTTTTTCCCGGAATGAAGATTCATGGGATTATCGCGGGCCCGGGATTTCGAGAAGGCACCTGCCTTTTCCGGCATTGAGGGGGGCTTTCCAGCTCTCGAACGCTTCCGCAGCGCTTGCCGCGCTGGATGCATTGAACCTCGGTGTCGAGGCAAATGCGATTGCCGAAGGGCTCTCGAATCTGAAATTGCCGGGGCGCTTCCAGATTCTTCCGGGAAAGCCCATGGCCGTTCTGGATGTCGCGCACAATCCCCAGGCGGCCGGAATGCTCGCGGCAAACCTTGTCGATCTGCCCTGCAATGGGAAAACAGTCGCCATTTTCGGCATGCTCGCCGACAAGGATATCGAGGGTGTGGTGAGCGCGATGCAGGCAGGCATCGACGAATGGCTGATCGCGGGGCTGGATGCGCCGAGGGGCGCGGATATCGAAAGGCTTCGGCGCGCCTTTCCCGCCGGGTGCGTCGTGAAGGCTTTTTCCTCGGTCGGAGAAGCGCGGGATCATGCCTGTGCGACTGCAGCCGAAAATGATAGAATTGTCGTCTTCGGTTCGTTTTACACGGTTGCCGATTTCATGAGATCGAACACGCCCGGACAGCGGAGCTAGAGGACATGGCGAAACAGAGTGTTTCCGAAGAGGAAATCCAGCTCAGGAAGCGTGCAAGAAGGAGGCTGGTCGGTGCGATTGCGCTGGCGGTCCTGGCTGCCATCTTCTTGCCCATGGTTTTCGACGACCAGGCGAAGCCCGTTGGCAACGTCCAGATCCAGATTCCTGACGAAAAGACTGCATCCCCTTTCCAGCCCGAAATTCAGCCCGTCTCTGCGCCGGCTCCGGTAGCGGCGCCTGTGTCGGCGCCCGTGGCCGCGCTGCAAAAGCCGCAGCAACCCGCGCCGCAGAAGCCGGTCCAGCCGAAACTTCCCGCAAAGCAAGCAAAGAAGCCTGAAAGCCAGGCCTATGTGGTCCAGCTCGGCGTGTTCTCGAATGCCGCGAATGTCAAGGATCTCAGGGCGAAGCTTTCGGCTTCTGGCATCAAAACCTCGGTGGAATCTGCTGGAGGCAAGATGCGGGTGTACGCGGGGCCCTATGCCAGCCGGGCTGCGGCGGATGCTGCGCATGGGAAGATCGCGAAATTGAAGCTGGATGGAGTCGTCAAAGCCAAATAGCTCATGACGGCGATCGACTACGCTGTATTGCTGATTCTGGCAGTTTCCGTGCTCCTGGGCGTGATGCGCGGCTTCGTGCGGGAGGTCTTGTCGCTTTTGGCATGGATTCTCGCCTTCTGGGGTGCGGAGATGTTTTCGCCTGCGTTCTCGGGCATGCTGCCTCAGGCGATATCGGGCGCGCCGCTGCGCATGCTGATTGCCTTTACTGCGATCTTTCTGGGCGTGCTGATCGCGGCGGCGCTTGCCGCCAGGCTCTTGTCGGGAATCGTGAAGCGCGCCGGGCTCGGCTGGGTGGACGGGCTGCTCGGTTCCGCATTCGGCCTGGCGAGAGGCGTGCTGATCGTGCTGGTGCTGGTGCTGCTGTCTGGAATGACTGCCATTCCGGAAAGTTCGCTGTGGAAGCATGCCCAGCTTCGCGGAGTGCTGGAGACGGGAGGCGTCATTGCAGGGTCGTGGCTTCCCGGCAGCATCTCGAAGCATGTCCGCTTCGATGGCGGGAAATCAAACTACAGGTGAATCGAATATGTGTGGAATTTTAGGCATTGTCGCAAAATCGCCCGTCAATCAGGTGCTGTACGACGGCTTGCTGGTATTGCAGCACCGCGGACAGGATGCCGCGGGAATTGCGACCAGCGAAGGCAGCGTGTTCCACATGCACAAGGGAAACGGTCTGGTGCGCGACGTGTTCAGGACGCGCAACATGCGTTCCCTGGTGGGCAACATGGGCATCGGCCACGTCAGATATCCGACTGCGGGTTCTTCCGAATCTTCTGCCGAAGCGCAGCCCTTCTACGTCAATTCGCCTTTCGGCATCGTGCTCGGACACAATGGCAATCTGACCAATGCCGAAGAGCTCAAGGAAGAACTGTTCAGACAGGATCTGCGCCATGTGAACACGAATTCAGACTCTGAAGTGCTGCTCAACGTGCTCGCCCACGAACTCCAGGAATGCTCGCTCAACTACGATCTCGATCCCGACATCATCTTTTCCGCAGTTTCCGGCGTGCACAGAAGGTGCAGGGGGGCCTATGCCGTGGTGGTGATGATCGCAGGCTACGGATTGCTCGCCTTCCGCGACCCCCATGGCATCAGGCCGCTGGTTTTCGGGAAGAACGAGGCGAAGGAAGGCGTCGAATATCTGGTGGCTTCCGAAAGCGTTGCGCTCGACACCCTGGGATTCAGGCTGATTCGGGATGTCGCGCCAGGCGAGGCGATCTTCATCGACATCGATGGGAATTTCTACAGCAAGTCCTGCGCGGAACAGGTTTCTCACTATCCCTGCATTTTCGAGTACGTGTATCTCGCGAGGCCCGATTCGGTCATCGACGGGATATCGGTGTACGAATCGCGCCTGCGCATGGGAGAAAATCTCGCGGACAAGATTCGGGCGATGGAGGATATCGACATCGATGTCGTGATCCCCATTCCGGATTCGAGCCGTCCGAGCGCATTGCAGCTCGCCAACAGGCTGGGGATCGATTTCAGGGAAGGTTTCGTCAAGAACCGCTATATCGGGCGCACCTTCATCATGCCGGGCCAGGCGATGCGCAAGAAATCCGTCAGGCAGAAGCTCAATGCCATAGGCGTGGAGTTCAAGGGAAAGAACGTGATGCTGGTCGACGATTCCATCGTGCGCGGCACGACCAGTCGCGAGATCGTCCAGATGGCGAGGGAAGCTGGTGCGCTGAAAGTCTATTTCGCATCCGCAGCGCCGCCGGTGCGCTTTCCAAACGTCTACGGGATCGACATGCCGACGAGGAGCGAGCTGATCGCAACCGGGCGCACCGACGAGGAAATTTGCCGGGAGATCGGCGCTGACAGGGTGATCTACCAGGATATCGAATCGCTCAAGAAGAGCGTGAGGCAGGTCAATCCCGGAGTCTGCAATTTCGAGAGCTCCTGCTTCGACGGTCACTATATCACCGGGGATGTGACGGCCAGTTATCTTGCCAGCATCGAATCCCAGCGCGACGGAAAAAAGGTTCAGGAATCCGAATCGACGAGCACTCAGCTCGATCTCAATCTGGTGAGCGCCGAGGAGAGGTGACATGGAAGAAGAGTTCGATTTCGAAACGCTCGCGGTGCGATCAGGCATCCACCGCAGCCAGTTCATGGAGCATTCGGAGGCGCTTTATCTTACCTCCAGCTTCGTTTTCGAGAGCGCAGCGCAGGCTGCGGCCCGGTTCAAGGGGGAAGAGCCCGGAAACATCTATGCCCGTTTCACCAATCCCACGGTCACTGCTTTTCAGGAGCGCCTCGCCGCCCTCGAGGGCGCGGAAGCTTGCATTGCGACCGCCTCCGGCATGTCGGCGATTCTCTCCTGCGTCATGGGGCTGCTGAGTGCGGGGGATCATATCGTCTCTTCCCGGAGCATCTTCGGCTCGACCGTTCAGCTCTTCGGCAACATCCTGAAGCGCTTCGGCATCGAGACCACCTTCGTCTCAGGAGCCGACGTCTCCGAATGGGAGAAGGCCTGCCTGCCCAACACCAGGCTTTTTTTCGTCGAGACCCCGTCCAATCCGCTGATGGAACTCTCCGACATTTCGGCGCTTTCGGCTCTGGCAACGAATGCCGGGGCGAAGCTCGCCGTGGACAACTGCTTCTGCACGCCAGCCATCCAGAAGCCGCTGGAACTCGGCGCGGACATCGTGATCCATTCCGCGACCAAGTACCTGGACGGTCAGGGGCGCGTACTGGGAGGTGCGGTACTGGGAAGCGCTGAGCTCATGGAGGGCGTCCGAAATTTCCTGAGAACCGCAGGTCCCACGATGAGCGCATTCAATGCCTGGGTTTTTCTCAAGGGGATCGAGACCTTGAAGGTCAGGATGGATGCGCAGTCGAAAGCCGCGCTGGAAGTCGCGACCTGGCTCGAAGCCCAGCCGAGAATCAGGCGGGTCTATTATCCCGGCCTTCCCTCCCATCCGCAGCACGATCTTGCCTTGAGGCAGCAGAAAACGGGCGGTGCGATCGTTTCCTTCGAAGTGGAAGGGGGGCGGGAGGCTGCATGGAAGATTGTCGATTCGACCCGGATGATTTCCATCACCGCGAATCTCGGCGACACGAAAACCACCATCACCCATCCCGCGACCACCACCCACGGGCGGATTTCCCCCGAGGCGAGGGAAGCCGCCGGAATAGGCGAGGGGCTGCTGCGCCTCGCAGTGGGGCTGGAGTCCGCCGAAGACATCATCAAGGACCTTTCAGCAGGCCTGGGCTGAGGCAATCCCGTCGATATGATGCCCCCTGTTCAGGGGTTCTGAGGAACCCCTGAACAATTTTGCGCAGGCGGCATCAATAACCGGTCTTGCGCCCGGCGATTTCCGGCAGATCGGCGTCCGAGACCAGCGACCAGATCAGCCTGACAATGGTCTCGGATGCAATGATCGTGTGGCTGTTGTTCGAGGCGAGGAGTTTTTCGCGCAGTTCCCTGCGCACGTCGGGAATGCCGGTCAGGTCGAAGATGATGTCGATCGCATTGCCCATGGCGACGATTTCATCCAGCGAGACGACCCCGATGCCTGCCGAGGCGGCCTGCGATTTGGCTGGCGTATCCATGCGCTCTGCGACGCAGGCCAGATTGATGCTCTGCTTCTTTTGCAGCATGGCGCCCAGAAAAGCCGATCCTATTCTTCCCAGGCCGATGATGGCGATGTTCTGTTTGTGCATGATCCCCCCGAATTGATTGTTATAGTTGGCGACTTGCCGCGAACAGTATATAAAAATCCTGCGGATCAGGCACGATTTCCTGAAGCCGGATGGATGGGGCTTGACAGGGAACATCCCTGCTCGTGTCGCGGTTTTCATTTATACTGGCATTTTACGTGAGATTTTTTCGCCCATGATTGCCAGCATGACCGGATTTGCGTCCGTCTCCAGGGAAACGGAGATCGGCTCGATCCTTCTCGAAATACGTTCCCTCAACCACCGCTATCTCGACGTCCAGTTCCGTCTTCCCGACGAGCTGAAGTTTCTCGAGCCCGCGATTCGCGAGAAGCTGGCCTCGGAATTGAGCAGGGGAAAGGTCGATTGCAGGCTGAGCGTCAATGCCTCGGAAGAGCGCGAGACCTGCAGGAATATCGACGACGCGGTGCTGGCAAAGCTTGCCGGGCTGAACCGGCAGGTCAGGGAAAAGATTCCCGATGCTGCCACACTTTCCGTCGCGGAAATCCTGAAGTGGCCGGGCATTTTCGGGAAGGAAACCTTTTCCCGGGAAGACGCTCAAAGGGAAGTGGGCGAATTGCTGGATGTCGCCATGGCCGATTTTTCCGCAACGAGAAGACGTGAAGGAGAAAAATTGAAGGCCATCCTGCTCTCGCGCATGGCTGAGATCAGAAAGAAGATCGCACTGGTTTCTCCGCGGATACCGGAACTGATCGCCTCCTTTCAGGAGAAGCTGGTTTCGCGCCTGAAGGCGGCAATGGTCGACCTTGACGATGAGCGCATCAGGCAGGAATTGACGCTCTTCGCAGGCAAGATCGACGTCGACGAGGAGCTGTCGCGCCTCGCCGCGCATCTCGACGAAATGGCGCGGATACTCGAAAAGGGCGGGGTGGCCGGAAAACGACTGGATTTTTTGATGCAGGAGCTCAACCGCGAGGCGAATACCCTGGGGTCGAAATCGGTCGATCTCGAAGTGTCCAGAATTGCCATGGAAATCAAGGTGCTGATCGAGCAGATGCGCGAGCAGATCCAGAACATCGAATAAGCATCACCCGTCGCAGGGAGAAGGGGAGCATGGCGAGCTTACAGGAAATTCGTGGCAAGATCGGCACCGTGCAGAACCTGCAGAAGCTCACTCATGCCATGGAAATGGTGGCGCAGTCCAAAATCCGCAAGGTGCGCGACTGCATGATTGCCGCCCGTCCCTACGGCGAAATAATCCGCAACGTTTCGGCGCACATGAGCCATGCCCACCCGGAATACAAGTCCCCCTATCTGGCGGTTCGGGAAAATGTCCGCCGCATAGGCTTGCTGCTCGTCACATCCGACAAGGGGATGTGCGGAGCACTGAACAGCAATGCTTTGCGTCTCGCGATCGGGCATATGAAGGGCTGGGCAGAACATAAAATCGATCTGGAGGTCTGCGCCCTGGGGGCGATCGGCCTCAGCTTCATGAGGCGCATGAATGCCGCTATCGTATCCAGCGCGGTCGGCCTGGGGGATACGCCGCGCATGGAACAGCTCGCCGGACCTTCGAGAAAGCTCCTTCAGGCATACCGGGAAGGTCACCTGGATGCGGTTTTCATCTGCTACACGCGCTTTGTCAACACCATCCTCCACCAGCCTGTCATGGAACAGATCCTGCCTCTCAAGGGAGAAAGTCTCGGCAGTCCGTCGGGCTATTGGGACTACATTTACGAGCCCGATCCGAAAACCATTGTGGACGAGATGCTGCGGCGCTATATCGAGTCGCAGATCTATCTTGCCGTGGCAGAAAACATGGCATCCGAGCAAGGCGCGCGCATGGTCGCGATGAAGGCGGCATCGGACAATGCAGGCCATGTCATGGATGAACTGAAGCAGATTTACCACAAGGCGAGGCAAACTGCGATCACCGAGGAAATCACGGAGATCATTGCCGGCGCGTCGGCTGTTTGAAAGGAGTACCCGCATATGGCAATGACCGTTCAGGTGGACATCGTCAGCATAGAGAGCTCCATTTTTTCGGGCCTTGCCGAATTCGTGGTTGCCCCCGCCGAGCTGGGGGAAGTCGGCATCTATCCCGGGCATGCCCCCATGATCGCGCGGCTTCGTGCCGGAATTGTGCGCTTGAGGCTTCCCGACCGGAGCGACGAGGAAGTCATCTACGTCTCCAGCGGCATGCTGGAAGTGCAGCCGAGGCGAGTGACCATCCTTTCCGACCTTGCCATCGCCGAGGATGAAATGAGCGAAGGCAGGCTCAGGGACGAGAAAAGAAAGATCGATGAAACCATGAAGAACCGCGTCACGGCGCAGGAATATGCAAAGATCGAGGCGGATCTGGCTGCCGCATTCCGGGATCTGAACGGGATTATGCAATTGAAGCACCGCAGAAAAGGGCTTTAGGCGCAACGTTTGCGGTTGATCGGTCCTGCCATATCGGCTATCCTTGGCCGACGTTTCTTGGAGCGGTTCCTCAAAGCATGGAAAAAAATGGCAAGTCCGGCCTCTTCACTCTTTCTCTTGCCGCGCTGGGCATAGTTTACGGCGACATCGGAACCAGTCCGCTCTATACCCTGAACACGATATTCACAGCCGGGGTTCACCCTGTCCCGCTGGACCAGGAAAACATCCTCGGCATCCTTTCCCTGATCTTCTGGGCGCTGATGATCGTGGTTTCCCTCAAATACGTGGTATTCATCATGCACGCCGACAACAAGGGAGAAGGCGGCATCATGGCGCTGCTCTCCCTGGTTCTCGGCAAGTTGAGGAAATCTGGCAGGCAGCGCGCGACCATCCTGATGCTGGGGCTGTTCGGCGCTGCGCTGTTTTACGGCGATGGCGTCATCACGCCGGCCATCTCGGTCCTGTCCGCAGTCGAGGGGTTGCAGGTGGCGAGTCCGCTCTTCAAAAGCTATGTCATCCCGATGACGCTCGTGATATTGTTCGCTCTGTTTTTCTTCCAGCGCAGGGGAACTGCGAGCGTGGGGGCGCTTTTTGGCCCGATCATGTGCCTCTGGTTTCTGGTGCTGGCGCTGTTCGGCATCCGGAGCATCCTGTCCGAGCCGCATGTGCTGGGCGCATTCAATCCCATGCACGGCCTGCTTTTCCTGGAGAAAAACCCGGAAATCGGCTTTCTTTCCCTGGGTGGAGTGGTGTTGGCGCTGACAGGGGCGGAAGCGCTCTACGCTGACATGGGGCATTTCGGCAGGAAACCCATACAGCTCGCCTGGTTCGGCTTCGTGCTGCCGGCT
>JAKBJU010000028.1 GCA_021835845.1 Pseudomonadota bacterium
TGGTGGAGGCGGCGGGAATCGAACCCGCGTCCGCAAGCCCTCTACAGGCAGTTCTACATACTTAGTCCGGTTTATTGTATTTGACCCTGGCACGCCAGCCGAACAGGCTTGCTTCGGGCGAGTCGCCTATCGTTTAACCCCCTGCAAAGCGACCCTGCAAGGCGCGATCCCATGTAAATGACTCCACTACCCTTGCGGGTCCGGCCCATGGACTGCCGGTGTGGAGGCTAGGCCTTAAGCGGCCAGTGCGTAAGTTTCGTCGTTTGCGACTATTGGTTTCCAGCTTTTAACGAGGTGACTGGTCCTCGGTATGCCCCACGCTGCTTTGCAACCCACGTCGAAACCAGGTCGCCCCCGGTTTTCGTGAACCGTCACTATAGCATAGCGGCGGTCATGGAAATAGACCTGGAAAAGCGGCGCAAGTTCAATCGAGATACTTCAGGAGCTCCATGGGATGGTCTATCCCGCCCTGCGCTCCCCAGCTCCCCGCGTCCCCATCCCCGAGATAGCCGTAGTTCGCCACGATGGAAGTCATGCCCGCGGCAAGGCTCGCCTGGGTGTCCCGCCTGTCGTCCCCGAGATAGACGCAGCCGGAAGGGGGGATGCCCAGCTTTCCGGCGGCATGGAGCAGCGGCTCGGGATGCGGCTTCTGGTGCCTGCAACTGTCCCCCCCCACGACCACCCCGGCATCCAGCCCGAGCGCATCCACCAGGGGCAGGGTGAATCTCATCGGCTTGTTGGTGACGATTCCCCAGGGAATGCCCCTTTTCGCGATCTCAGCGAGAAGCTCGGAGACGCCATCGAAAAGGCGGGTCCTGTTGCAGAGGTTCGCCCTGTAAATGTCGAGAAAATCTTCCCTGAGCCCTGCGAAGGCATCGTCTTCCGGCCCGATCCCGAACCCGAGGCCCAGAAGGCCCCGCACCCCGTTGGAAGCCTGGGGCCGGATCGATTCCAGGGAAAGCTCGGCAAGACCCGCCCGGACCCTCAGGGCATTGAGGGCAAGCCCCAGGTCCGGTGCGGTGTCGGCAAGCGTCCCGTCCAGGTCGAAAAGAGCCGCGCTCAAGCCCTGCACCAGAGGATGTAATTGACGTCGACATCCCGCCCGAGGGAATAGGTCTTGTGGAAGGGGTCATATTTCATGCCGACGAGATCCTCGACTTCAAGATGCGCATTCCTGCAGAAATGGGCGAGCTCGGAAGGCTTGATGAATTTGGCATAGTCGTGCGTTCCCCTGGGCAGCAGGCTGAGCAGGTATTCCGCGCCCAGAACCGCATAGAGATAGGACTTGGCATTGCGGTTGAGGGTAGAGAAGAAAATGTGCCCGCCGGGCTTCACGAGATCGGCGCAGGCCTTCACGATCCCCTGCGGATCGGGGACATGCTCGAGCATTTCCATGCAGGTCACGATGTCGTAATGCCCGGGGCGCTCTTTGGCGAAATCCTCGGCGGGAATCCTCAAATATTCGACTTCCAGGGCGCTCTCGAAAAGATGCAGCTTCGCGACATTGAGCGCCTTTTCGCCCATGTCTATTCCCGTCACCTTCGCGCCCCTTCCTGCCATCGATTCCGAAAGTATGCCGCCCCCGCAGCCCACATCCAGCACCGTCTTCCCGGCAAGGGAGGCGTTCCTGTCGATGTAATCGAGGCGCAGCGGATTGATGTCGTGGAGCGGCTTGAATTCCCCGTTCCTGTCCCACCAGTGATGCGCATTGTGGCTGAATTTCTCGATCTCGATCTGATCCACGTTCATTTCAATTTCCTCTGACAGATGCAATTCTTTCCTTCCACCAGGCCGCCTTCGATGTCAGCGCAGCCTCCTCCAGCGATACGAATTCCCCTTCGTCAACCCGCATCTCGCCGCCCACCCAGACATGGCTGACATGCTCCCTTCCCGCGCAATAGACGAGATGGGAAACCGGGTCGTAGACCGGGGAGAGCTCGCACCCGCCCATATCGACCGCGACCATGTCGGCCAGCTTTCCCGGAACGAGCGAGCCGATCTCGCGATCCATCCCGAGCGCCTTCGCGCCGTTCAGGGTCGCCATCCTGAGCGCGAAAGCGGCCGGCAGGGATTCCGCCTTGCCGCTTTGCCCCTTGGCGAGCAGCGCCGCAAGGCGCATCTCCGCGAACATGTCGGAGCGGTTGTTGCTCGCCGCCCCGTCCGTTCCCAGCCCGACATTGACTCCCGCATCGATCATTCCCGTGACCGGCGCGAAACCGCTGGCAAGCTTGAGGTTGGAGCCCGGGCAATGCGCGACATGGCAGCCCTGCGCAGCCAGCATCCCGATCTCCGCCGGTCCCGCATGAACCATGTGCACCGCGATGAGATTCGGCCCCAGCAGGCCGAGCCGGGCGAGGCGCGAGACCGGGCTCATGTTGTGCTGCGCCAGGCTTTCCCTCACCTCGTCCTGCGTCTCGCTCAGATGGATGTGGACCGGCAGATCCAGCTCCCCGGCATAGGTCAGGATTTTCGAGAAGGATCTGTCTCCCACCGTGTAGGGGGCATGGGGAGCGAAGAAGAAGGACAGATTCGGATTCGAGCCGAATTCGTCGCGGGCTGCCAGCCCCTTGCCGATGTAGTCGTCGCAGTCGCTCGCATAGGGCGTCGCGAAATCCATCACCACCATGCCGAGCGCTGCGCGCATCCCGGATTCCAGAACGGCCTTGGCCGCCGCATCGGGGAAGAAATACATGTCGTTGAAGGTGGTGGTCCCGCCCTTCATCATTTCCGAGCAGGCGAGCCGGGTGCCGTCGTAAACGAATTCGCGGCCCAGATGCAGCTTCTCCGCGGGCCAGATATGCTCGGAAAGCCATTTCATCAGGGGAAGGTCGTCCGCCATGCCGCGCATCAGCGACATCGCGGCATGGGTATGCAGGTTGACGAGACCCGGAATGAGCGCATGGCGCCCGAGAACCTGGCGGCGGCCGGGCGAATAGATGCGGTGCGCATCGACGCTCGGCAGGATCGCGACCACCCTTCCCGCATCGACTGCGACCGAGTGGTTCTCCAGGGCGCCATCGGGCTCGACGGGCACCACCCATCTCGCATCTATCAGCAAATCGATCTGTTCGGGCATGAATGCAAAAAAGCCCCAGAAGGGGGCCATTTACCAACACGTAATGCGGCCATCATAACATAAAAAAACGTGCATGCAATTTGCCCCGTCTGATGTTAAAATCGGGGATTAAAACAATCCCGAAACTTAACAAATCAAGATCTTCTGCAGCCAAGCGGCGATCCTATAATCGATGGAACAATTCGCAAAAGAAACCCTGCCAGTCAGCCTAGAAGAGGAAATGCGCCACTCCTATCTCGATTACGCGATGAGCGTGATCGTGGGAAGGGCCCTTCCGGACGTGAGGGACGGCCTGAAGCCGGTCCACCGCCGGGTGCTCTATGCCATGCACGAACTTTCCAACGACTGGAACAAGCCCTACAAGAAATCCGCCCGCATCGTCGGCGACGTGATCGGTAAATATCATCCCCATGGCGACACGGCAGTCTACGACACCATCGTCAGGATGGCGCAGGATTTCTCCCTGCGCTACGTGCTGGTGGATGGCCAGGGCAATTTCGGCTCGGTCGACGGCGACAATGCCGCGGCGATGCGCTACACCGAAATCCGGATGGCGAGGATAGGCCACGAACTCCTGGCCGATCTCGAAAAGGAAACGGTCGACTTCGGCCCCAACTACGACGGCTCCGAACTCGAACCGCTGGTGCTGCCCGCGAAGATTCCCAACCTGCTGATCAACGGCTCTTCCGGCATCGCGGTCGGGATGGCGACCAACATTCCGCCGCACAACCTTTCCGAAGTCGTCGACGCCTGCCTTGCGCTGCTCGCCAACCCCGAAATCACGATAGACGAGCTCATCGATATCGTCCCCGGCCCCGACTTCCCCACCGCAGGCATCGTGTACGGCACTGCCGGAGTCAAGGAAGGCTACAGGACCGGGCGCGGCCGCGTCGTGATGCGCGCGAGGACCCATTTCGAGGAAATGGAAAACCGGGAAGCGATCATCGTCGACGAGCTCCCCTACCAGGTCAACAAGAAGAACCTGCTGGAAAAGATCGCCGAACTGGTGCGCGAGAAGCGGATCGAGGGCATTTCCGACCTGAGGGACGAATCCGACCGGTCCGGGATGCGCGTCGTGATCGAGCTCAAGCGCGGGGAAATGCCGGAAGTGGTGCTGAACAACCTGTTCAAGCAGACTCAGCTCCAGGACACCTTCGGCATGAACTTCGTGGCGCTGGTCGACAACCAGCCCAGGCTCCTCAACCTCAAGCAGATCCTGGAAGCCTTCCTGCGCCACAGGTTCGAGGTGGTGACGCGGCGCAACGTTTTCGAGCTGAAGAAGGCGAGAGACCGGGGGCACATTCTCGAAGGGCTCGCAGTCGCTCTCTCCAACGTGGACGAAATCATCGCCCTGATCAAGGCATCCCCGTCGCCGGCGATCGCCCGCGAGGAGCTGATGAAGAAGCCGTGGCGCTCGAAGCTGGTCGAAGAGATGCTCTCCCGCGCACTCGATTCCCGCCCGGACGGGCTCGCGCCCGAATTCGGCCTGAAGGAGCAGGGCTATTATCTTTCCGAGACCCAGTCCCAGGCCATTCTCGAACTCAGGCTGCAGCGCCTCACCGGGCTGGAGCAGGACAAGATCGTCTCCGAATACGGCGAAGTCATGGAAAAAATCGCCGATCTCATCGACATCCTTTCCAAGGCATCCCGGGTCAACGAAATCATCGCGAACGAACTTGCCGAGATCAAGAACCAGTTCGGCGACAAGCGAAGGAGCGAGATCGTCGCCCAGGCATTCGACCTCAGCCTGGAAGACCTCATCACCCCGGCAGATCTCGTCGTGACGCTCTCGCACAGCGGCTACATGAAGAGCCAGCCGCTCGACGACTACCGCGCGCAACGGCGCGGCGGGCGCGGCAAGCAGGCTGCGGCGACCAAGGAAGACGATTTCATAGACCGGCTTTTCATCGCCAACAGCCATGACTACATCCTGTGCTTCTCGAGCCTCGGGCGGGTCTACTGGATCAAGGTCTACGAAGTGCCGCAGGGAAGCCGGGTGAGCCGCGGCAAACCCATAGTCAACCTGCTCCCGCTCGCCGAGAACGAGAAGATCAATGCCATATTGCCGGTGAAGTCCTTCGCCGAGGATCATTTCGTGTTCATGGCTACGTCCTCGGGCACGGTCAAGAAGACCCCGCTTTCCGAATTCTCCCGCCCGCGCTCCACCGGAATCATCGCCATCGACCTGAACGAGGACGATTTCCTGATCGGCGTGGTCATCACCTGCGGCCGTCACGACATCATGCTGTTCTCCGATTCGGGGAAGGCCGTGCGCTTCGATGAGAACGACGTGAGGCCGATGGGCCGCGGCGCGCGCGGCGTGAGGGGAATGAAGCTTCCCGCGGGAAGCCGGGTGATCTCCCTGCTGGCAGCCGAAGACGAGAAGCAGTCCGTGCTCACCGCAACCGAAAACGGCTACGGCAAGCGCACCTCCATCGTCGAATACACGAGGCACGGACGAGGCACCCAGGGCATGATCGCGATCCAGACTTCCGAACGCAACGGGCGCGTCGTCGCCGCGACCCTGGTCGAGGAATCCGACGAAATCATGCTCATCACGACAGGCGGCGTGCTGATCAGGACGCGCGTTGCGGAAATCAGGGAAATGAGCCGCTCCACCCAAGGCGTCACCCTGATCAACCTCGGCGCCGACGAAAAGCTGGCGGGTCTTGAAAAGGTTGTCGAAACGGAGGAAGAGGAATGAGGGTCTACAATTTCAGCGCTGGGCCGGCGGTATTGCCCGAGGAAGTCCTGCAAATCGCCCAGGCCGAGATGATCGACTGGCGGGGAAGCGGCATGTCGGTCATGGAAATGTCGCACCGCGGCAAGGAATTCATGGGCATCGCCGAGGAGGCCGAAACCGACCTGCGCGAACTGCTCTCCATTCCTGCCAACTACAAGGTGCTGTTCCTCCAGGGAGGCGCTTCCGCCCAGTTTTCCATGGTTCCGATGAATCTCCTGAGGGGAAAGAAATCGGCGGATTATGTGAATACCGGGGAATGGTCCAAGAAAGCCATCTCCGAGGCGAAGAAATATTGCACGGTGAACGTGGCGGCAAGCTCGGAAGACCGGAACTTCACCTATGCGCCGAAGGAACTGAAGCTCGATTCTGACGCGGCCTATGTCCATTACACCCCCAACGAGACGATAGGCGGCGTGGAATTCAACTGGATTCCGGATACGGGCGACGTGCCCCTGGTGGCCGACATGTCTTCCAACATCCTCTCGCGCAGGATAGACGTATCCAGGTTCGGACTGATCTATGCCGGCGCGCAGAAGAACATAGGGCCTGCCGGACTGACCATCGTGATCGTCCGCGAAGACCTGATCGGCAATCCGGTTGCCGGCATTCCGGCGATGCTGGACTACAAGATCCATGCCGACAACGATTCGATGTACAACACCCCTCCGACCTATGCCATCTACATAGCAGGGCTGGTCTTCAAGTGGCTGAAGCAGACCGGCGGCCTGGAAGCCATGGAAAAGCGCAACATCGAGAAGGCGAATCTCCTCTACGACTATCTCGACAAGAGCGGCTTTTTCGTGAGCCCGGTGGCTGTGGAAAACCGCTCCAGGATGAACGTTCCCTTCACCCTGAAGGATCCTTCCAGAGACGATGAATTCCTGAAAGGGGCGAAGGCGAGGAACATGGTGCAGCTCAAGGGGCACCGCTCGGTGGGCGGCATGCGCGCCTCGATATACAACGCGATGCCCCTGGAAGGGGTGAAGGCGCTGGTCAAATACATGCGGGAATTCGAGCATGCCTGATCGGCTGAAAATTCTCACCCTCAATTCGATTTCGCCCCTGGGCCTCGCGCGGTTCCCCGATTCGCGCTACCAGGTCGGGCCGAAAACCGAGTCTCCGGATGCGATATTGCTGCGCTCCTTCAAGATGCACGACATGACAATCCCGGAATCGGTGCTCGCGATAGGACGAGCCGGTGCGGGCACCAACAACATCCCGGTGGCGAAAATGACGACGCGCGGCATTCCCGTCTTCAACACCCCGGGAGCGAACGCCAATGCGGTGAAGGAACTCGTGCTCGCGGCGATGCTGATGGGGGCGAGGAACCTGATTCCCGCCATAAGATTCGCCGAGAACCTTTCCGGGGAAGACATAAGCAGGCAGGTCGAAGAAGGCAAGAAGGCCTTCGCGGGCGCCGAACTTCCCGGGCACACGCTCGGCATCATCGGACTCGGCGCGATCGGCAGGCTGGTCGCGGATGCCGCCATACGGCTGGGCATGAAGGTCAGGGGATACGATCCGGAGATCACGGTCGATGCGGCATGGAGCCTGCCCTCCCAGGTGGCGAGAGCGCACAGCGTGGAAGACCTGCTGAAGGGAAGCGACTTCGTCTCCCTGCACATCCCGCTGCTCGATTCGACGAAGAACCTGATCGATTCGAAGCGCATCGCCGTCATGAAGGACGGCGCGATCCTGCTCAATTTCGCCAGGGAAGGCATAGTCGACGAGGATGCCGTGATCGAGGCGGTCCAGTCGAAAAAGATCAAATCCTACATCTGCGACTTTCCGGGCGAAAAGCTCGCCCACAGGGAAGGAATCGTCGCGCTCCCCCATCTCGGCGCATCGACCCGTGAAGCCGAAGACAATTGCGCGGTCATGGTCTCGAACCAGATCATCGATTACCTGGAAAACGGCAACATCCTGAACACGGTGAATTTCCCCAACATCGAAATGCCCAGGGAATCCGACTACAGGATAGCGATCGTGAACGCCAACGTGCCCAACATGCTGGGACAGATATCGACTGCATTCGCGGCCGGCGGCATCAACATTCACAACATGTCGAACAAGTCGCGCGGAGAAATCGCCTATACCCTCGCCGACATCGACTCCCCTGCGCCGGAGGCCTTGATCCGGAAAATCGCAGCGATCCCGGGCGTCGTGAGAGTCAGGGACCTGAAATCGAGATGAGCGAAGAATCCCTCAAGGCGCTCAGGGCATCGATCGACGCCATCGATCTCGAAATTCTCGACCTCGTCAGCCGCCGCGCCGCGCACGCCAGGGAAATCGGACACATCAAGAACGGCGCGATCTACAGGCCGGAGCGCGAAGCCCAGGTATTGAGAAGGCTGCGGGAGAAGAATCCGGGCCCGCTTTCCGACGAAGCCGTTTCCGGACTCTTCGTGGAAATCATATCGGCCTGCAGGGCGCTGGAAGAAGGACTCAGGATCGCCTATCTCGGGCCTGAAGGCACCTTCTCCCAGCAGGCCGCAATCAAGCATTTCGGCCATGCCGCGAAAACGATCCCGTGCGCCTCGATAGACGACATTTTCAGGGCCGTCGAATCCGGGAATGCGGACTATGCCGTGGTTCCCGTCGAGAACACCAAGGGCGGCTCGATTCCGAGGACGCTCGATCTGCTGCTGAAATCCCCGCTCAAGATCTGCAGCGAGGTGCTGCTGAGGGTGCACCAGAACCTCCTTGGACGGGACATCGGAAAAATCGAAAGAATCTATTCCCATGCCCAGTCGCTCTCCCAGTGCCACGAATGGCTCAACCAGCATCTGCCGGGTATTCCCAGGCTGGAAGTGTCGAGCAATGCGGAAGGGGCGAGGCTTGCCTCCCTCGACGAGAAAGCCGGCGCCATAGCGGGCGAAATTGCAGCCGAAATGTACCGGCTTCCCGTTCTCGCCAGAAACATCGAGGACGAGCCCGACAACACCACGCGCTTTCTGGTGATGGGCCGGGAGGATGCCGCGCCTTCGGGCCGGGACAAGACCTCCCTGGTCTTTTCGGCCAGAAACAGGCCGGGTGCCGTGCACGACCTGCTCGCCCCTTTCGCGAACCATGATGTCAGCATGACCAGATTCGAGTCCCGCCCCGCCGGAACCGGGCTCTGGGAATACGCCTTCTTCGTCGACATCGAAGGGCACCAGCAGGACCCCGAGGTGGCCCGTGCCCTAGAAGAAATCGGGGCAGCCGCTTCCTTTCTCAAGATATTCGGCTCCTATCCTGCGGCGGCCTGAGAATCATGGACATCGACATCTGCGAAATCACGCCTTCCCATATCCGCGCCATTTTCCCCTATGCGCCGGGGAAACCCATCTCTGAACTGGAGCGCGAGCTCGGGATCGGGGACATCGTGAAGCTGGCATCGAACGAGAACCCCCTCGGGACGAGCCCGAAGGCGCTCGAAGCGGCAGGACAGGCGCTGCTCGATGCATCGCGCTATCCGGACGGAAACGGCTTCGAGCTGAAGGCGGCGATTTCCGACCGCTACGGCATTCCAGCCGAATCCATCGTTCTCGGCAACGGCTCGAACGATCTTCTCGAACTTGCGGCTCGCGCCTTTCTCGAACCCGGGCGCTCGGCTGCATTCTCGCAGCACGCCTTCGCCGTCTATGCCCTTGCAGTGCAGGCGGTGGGCGCCCGCGGAATCGAGGTTCAGGCCAAAGACTGGGGGCATGATCTCGATGCGATGTTCTCGAAGCTCGAAGACGACACCAGGATGGTGTTCATCGCGAATCCCAACAACCCCACGGGAACCCTGCTTCAGAAGGAGGAGCTCGCATCCTTCCTCAAGCTGCTCCCCGCTTCCGTGCTCGTCGTTCTCGACGAAGCCTACGACGAATACCTGCCTTCCGGGTCCGCTTCGGACAGCATGGCATGGCTTCGCGAATTTCCCAACCTCATCGTCACCCGCACCTTTTCCAAGGCCTACGGACTTGCCGGGCTGAGGGTGGGATTCGCGGCGGCCCATCCGAATCTCGCGGACATGATGAACCGGGTGAGGCAGCCCTTCAATGTCAACAGCATCGCCCAGGCTGCTGCGATCGCGGCGCTTTCCGACACGGCTTTCCTCGACAAGAGCCGTGCGGTGAACCTTTCCGGCATGATCCAAATCAGGGAAGGGCTGGAAAGGCTCGGGCTCGAATACATTCCCTCCTTCGGGAATTTCCTGAGCTTCAGGGTGGGACATGCGCAGGGCATTTTCCAGAAGCTGCTGAGGCTGGGCGTGATCGTGCGCCCCATAGCAGGATACGCCATGCCCGAGCACCTCAGGGTCAGCATCGGGCTGGAGCACGAGAACGAAAAATTTTTATCTGCATTGCAGCAGGCGATTGAGGAAGTGAAATGATCATAGTGATGGGCAGGGAAGTCACCGAAGCCGAAATCGGCGCGGTAGTCAAAAAACTGGAAGCGGCCGGGTTGCAGGCCAACATTTCTCGCGGCATCGAGCGCACGGTGATCGGCGCGATCGGCGACGAGCGCAAGCTCGATCCGGAGATGTTCACCCCGCTTCCCGGCGTGGAATCGGCGATGCATATCGCCAAGCAGTACAAGATCGTCTCGCGCGAATCCCACCCTCTCGACACGGTGATCGACATCGGGGGAATTCCGCTGGGCGGCAAGACGGTCCAGATCATCGCCGGGCCCTGCTCGGTCGAAACCCAGGAGCAGATGGATCTTTCCGCCCAATACGTTTCCGATGCGGGCTGCAGATTGATGCGCGGCGGCGCCTTCAAGCCGAGAACCAGCCCCTACGCCTTCCAGGGAAAGGGGGTAGAGGGACTCGACATGTTCGACCGGGCGGCGAAAAGGCACAATCTCCCCATCGTGACGGAACTGATGGACGTCCGGATGCTCGACACCTTCCTCGAGCGCGGGGTGGACGTGATCCAGATCGGCACCCGCAACATGCAGAATTTCGATCTCTTGAAGGAAGTCGGCAGGATCGACACCCCGGTGATCCTGAAGCGCGGCATGTCGGCCACCATTTCCGAATGGCTGATGTCAGCCGAATACATCGCAGCCGGCGGCAACCACAAAATCATCTTCTGCGAGCGCGGCATAAGAACCTTCGAAACCTACTACCGCAATGTGCTGGATGTGACCGCGATACCGGTATTGAAGAAGGAGACCCATCTTCCCGTGATCGTCGATCCTTCGCACGCGGGAGGCAAGGCCTGGATGGTCCCCGCGCTGTCCAGGGCTGCGATTGCGGCAGGCGCGGACGGGCTCTTGGTCGAGATGCACCCCAATCCCTGCGAGGCCTGGTGCGACGCGGATCAGGCACTGAATCCCCAGGAGCTGAAGAACCTGATGGGGACACTGAAGCTGATCGCGCAGGCGATAGGCCGGGACCTCTGAGCTTCCCCATGGAAGGCGCCTTCTCGGTCACGCTGGATCAGGAAGAAGACTACCGGTTCAGGGCCGATTTCGGCAATTCCGATCTTCTGGTCGACGAGCCCCCTCCCCTGGGAAAAGGATCAGGACCCAACGCATCGAAAATGCTCGCCTCGGCGGTTGCGAACTGCCTCTCTGCGAGCCTGGTTTTCTGCCTGAAGAAATTCGGGAACGAAGTCGAGGGGATGAAGACGAAAGCCTCGGGGATCCTGGTCAGGAACGAGAAGGGACGGCTCAGGATAGGCCAGATAGACGTCGAAATAAAGCTTCCCGAGGATTACGAGCATACCGACAGGTGCCTCCTGCAGTTCGAGGACTTCTGCGTGGTGACGGCGAGCGTGAGACAAGGCATCCCCGTTTCCGTGAGGGTTTTCGGCAAGGACGGGAATCTTCTCCATGAAAGCTGATGCATTGAAGCTCGTCATATTCGGGGTGGGACTGATCGGCGGCTCCTTTTCCCTCGCACTGAAAAAAGCCGGGATGGTCCGCGAAGCGGTCGGATTCGGCAGAAGTGAAAAAACGCTCGAAGAGGCGAAGAAGCTCGGCATCATAGACAGGACGGGAATGGACGAAGACCTGAAGGATGCCGACATCGTCCTGCTCGCCGTGCCTGTCGGACAGATGGAAGATATCCTGAAGCGCATTTCTCCCCTTCTCGGCAGATGCGCCCTGGTCACGGATGCGGGAAGCACGAAGGGAGATGTGGCGAAACTCGCTCAGTTCCTGGGGGAAAAATCGGCGCAGTTCGTTCCCGCCCATCCGATCGCCGGAGGAGAAAAGAGCGGCCCTTCCGCCGCAACGGCCGATCTTTTCGAAGGCAGGAAGGTCGTCCTGACCCCGCTTCCCGAAAATCCTGCCGCATCCGTTGAAAGAGCGAGGAAGGCCTGGGAAGCCTGCGGCGCATCCGTTTCCGAAATGACTCCGGAAGAGCACGACGAAGTTTTCGCCGCGGTGAGCCATCTTCCCCACCTGCTCTCGTTCGCCCTGGTCCACGACATCGCCAGCCGGGAAAACCGCGACCTGCTGCTCTCGCATGCAGCCTCCGGGTTCAGGGATTTCACCCGGATCGCGGCAAGCTCCCCGGAAATGTGGCGCGACATCTGCCTCGCCAACCGGGATGCATTGATCATTGAACTCGACCGCTACATGAAGGAGCTCGATGTCATCAGGGGAGCGCTCCAGGACAAGGATGTGGGAATGCTCGAGAAAATCTTTTCGGAAGCTCGAAAAACCCGCAGCAACTGGGAGCCTAAATAGGCTCCAGCCAATTCTCGATCCTGAGCCCTGTTACCCTGGAAAACTCGGCCACGTTGTCAGTCACCAAGGTCAGTTCTTCGGCCAGAGCATGCGCTGCGATCATCAGATCGTTCGCCCCGATCGTCTTGCCCGTCTTCTCCAGGGCGCATCGAATCTCGCCATATTTGAGATCGGCATCCTGCTCCAAAGGAAGAATTTCGATCGCAGACAGAAGCTGCTCTATCTTGCCAGTCAAGCGAAGCGATCCCTTTTTGGCCGCGCCGTAACGCAACTCGCATGCGACAACGATGCTGGTGCAGACCGCCTCTTCCCCTGCCAAGCCGATCCTCCGGGCAGCGACACCTGCCGGATGCTTGATCAGATCGGAAAGAATATTGGTGTCGAGCAGATAACCCGGCATCCTAAAGATCCACGGGCTCGGGCGGAAAATCCTTTATTTCAGGGAGCTCCCCCTGCAGAGGCTCCCATTCGGCGAGCACGGCAAGGAGCGAGTTCTTCCGCATAGGCTCGACGATCAGCCTATCCCCCTCCTTGCGAAGGATGGCCTCGTTTCCGGGCAGTTCGAATTCGCGCGGAATCCTCAACGCCTGATTCCGTCCATTCTTGAAAAGCCTGACATGTCTTTCACCTTGCATAACAAACCTCCACAGGCCTATGCCTATGCATAGGCTAGCAAATGCATGCACTTCAGGCAAGTTCCGCCGATTGTCATACGGGCGTATAATTCGCAAATCGTATGAGCTTGAAACAAGAAAATGATGTCACTCAATACGGATCATCTGCTGCGCTGCATCCAGACGCTCGAATCCTCCCTCGCCCTGCTGGCGCGCGCAGAACCTGACAGCATCGAATACGAAGTATTCAGAAATGCAGTCGTGAAAGGATTCGAACTCACGCTTGAGACAAGCGGCAAGCTGTTGCGCAAGGCGATCAAGGCTTACGGCGGCATCCCCAAAACCGTGGATGAATTCACCTACAAGGACGTATTGCGCCATGCGGCCAGGCACGGCCTGCTTTCGGTGGATGCGGTCGAACGCTGGTTTCTCTATCGCGACAACCGCAACGACACGGCTCACGACTACGGCGAATCCTTCGCCAAGCAAACCCTCGTCCTGATGCCCGGATTCGTTTCGGATGCGCGCGCACTGGAATCCGTTCTGCGCGAAAAACTGGGCGGAACCGATGCTTGATCTGCGACGGAAGGATGCCGAGACAATATTGCGCCTCCTGTCCCAATATGTCCCGAGCGCGGAAGTATGGTGCTACGGCAGCCGAGTCACGGGACAATCGCATCCCGCAAGCGACATCGATCTCGTCTTGCGCAATCCGTCCGATCTCGCCGCTCCCCAGCCCGCCCTGATGCAGCTCAAGGGGGCCTTGAACGAGAGCGACCTGCCCATCCTCGTGGACATAGTCGACTGGGCGCTCATCCCGGAACCATTCCGGCGTGAAATCGAGCGCGAACATCATGTCGTGCAGGAAGCGTCCTTACAGGACTCGACAAGCGCAGGCTCCGGAAAAGCGGAGTGAAAATAGTGCCTGAGGCCAATTTCCTTAGTGGGCGGATTCAAGGATGAAGTGCAATTTTGAGTAATTGCAGGTCAGGAGGGTGGGATGCGATAGCATCGATGCTTTTTTGACCGGCCAGTCGAAATTGCAAAAGATGAACTACACACACCTCACCCGAGAAGAACGATACCAGATTTACGCCTTGAAGAAAGCAGGACATACGCAAAGCGAGATTGCCAACGTGCTGGAACGAAGCCCTTCGACGATTTGCCGAGAATTGACCCGTAACCGAGGTAGACGCGGTTATCGGCCCAGGCAGGCGCATCAGTTTGCCGAGGACCGACGAGCAATCAATGCTCGACGAATCGATGCGCAAACATGGCAGTTTGCGCAAGATCGGCTTGATGAGCAATGGAGCCCCGAGCAGA